>DATKYR010000268.1:0-4836 GCA_035528395.1 Sedimentisphaerales bacterium | reverse complement strand
GACTACCTCCTTCCTTTTTTGCAAAAAATCATAGAAATTTCACCTGCCTAAAGGCTAAAAAACCCAAAAACGCCTTTTAGGGCATAGACTATTCCATATTCACTTATAACAAATTAGTTACTGTTCCGTCAAGAAAAATCTTTCTAATTATGCATCACTTGCTGAGTTGACAACCACAATTTTACTTGATTCGTGCGGCTGTCTCTGCTATAATAGCTTCGTTGCGAGTGCAGACAGAGATCAGTTGGTCTGAGAGCACTGTCCGCGGTAAAGTGCATCATGGCACATCGCAATAAGGAGACAGGCCACAATTCGTTCAAGACAAATTGCCTTCGTCTCCTTTTTTTCTGCGCTTTGTTCTCTCTGTTCACGATAAGGATTGTGGAAAACAGTGGACATTTCTCTTGATTTTTAGTTTGCAAAAGCGTACACTCATTTTTGGTTCACGAGCCTGTGCATGAAATACTGTGGTGCTATTATGGATAAGCGAAGGGCATTTACGCCGTTAGAAATAGAAACTCCCAATTGGGAAAGGGAAAGATTACTAAGAGGCCCGGTTAGAAAAAATTTCTCTAACGGGCCGGGATTTACCCTAATAGAACTTCTGGTGGTGATTGCCATTATCGCATTGCTGATGGCGATTTTAATGCCGGCGCTTAGTTATGTACGCAAGCAGGCACGTTCAAGTGCTTGTCAGAGTAATCTCCGGCAGTTGAGCTTAGCTATGAATCTTTACGCACTTGACCACGATGATTTAACTATGCCCTTCTCTCATCAGTCCGGCGAGTACTGGTTCCATCAATTGGCGCCATATTTGAGTGCTAAAGATTATAAGGACAATCCGGCCGAGCACATAGAGGGAGTGATGAAAGTGACATTTTGTCCGATGGCAAAACGCCAGGACCGGACGGAGGAATCGTTCTACGGTTCGGCGTACAGCTCGTGGCGCTTCATGGGCGGTGAAGGCAGCTACGGGCTGAATTTATGGCTGCTGCCCGACGACCCAATTTACGCTCCAGATTTTCCGGCGGGTAATTTCTACAAGAAATACTCGGACACTAAATCGAATGTTCCGCTATTAGGTGATTCGATGTGGGTCGGCTCGTGGCCTTTCTCTAACGATTTGGTGCCCGATGACCTGACTGGCGAAATTGGATATCCAGGGTATCCCCATGGCGAAGGGTATTTTATGGGGCGATTCTGTATCGATCGCCATAAAAAAGCGATTAATATTGGATTTGTGGACAGCAGCGTAGAAAGAGTTTACCTTGAAGAATTGTGGACACTAAAATGGCACCAACACTTTCGGCCCAACTACGATGTGTCTATGCCATGAATTGAAGCACTCTCCTTTTGCCCTTCTGCTTCGGTAAGTAGGAAATCTTAGTTGAGGGGAACGTACTGATGGCAAAACAATGGACTGCACAAGAAGTTTTAGAAGTTGCCCGGTCATTTCAGCCGGCCTGCGTGCTGACTGCGGCGGCGGCTTTGGACGTTTTTAGTCCGCTGCACGAAAAACCAATGACGGCACAGGCCCTGGCTTGCGAACTTGGCACCGACCCGCGGGCAACAGCCATTCTACTCGATGCACTTGTAGCGTTGGAATTTCTGACCAAGCAGGAAAGCAGTTACAGCGTTCCTGATAATATTGCTAAATTACTGACTGAGAAATCAGATAACAATGTCCTGCCTATGGTTCGCCACTTAGCTAATTGCCTTCGTCGCTGGGCCCGGCTATCTGAGGTGACGCAAACCGGGAAACCCGCCGAGTGCGGTTCGAGCATTCGCGGGGAGGCCGCCGACCAGACCGACTTTATAGCCGGTATGCATAATATCTCTGAGTCCATAGCCGATGGGGTCGTAAAGAGACTGCTGCCTTTGAACTTCGACCATTTGCTCGATATCGGCGGGGCCTCAGGTACATGGACTATCGCGTTTCTTCGCGCCGTCCCCGAAGCTAAGGCGACGCTGTTCGATTTACCAGCCGTTATATCCATGGCCGAGCAGCGTTTCGCCGAGGCCGGACTGGGTAACAGAGTGACCCTTGTAGCAGGCGATTTCTATACCGATGAACTGCCTGATGGCGCGGATATAGCCTGGCTTGGGGCAATTTGCCACCAGAACTCCAGAGAGCAAAACCGTACGCTTTTTGCCAAGGTTCACAAGGCCCTGAAGGACGGCGGCGCTGTAGTCATACGCGACGTGGTCATGGACCCATCCCACACAAGCCCCGAAGGTGGGGCTTTGTTCGCCGTCAATATGCTGGTTGCATCCGAAAGGGGCGGAACTTACACTTTCGATGAATACCGACAGGATCTTACTGACGCCGGCTTTAGTGAGGTGATACTGGTACATCGTGACGAGTTTATGAATTCCTTGATCCGAGCTGAGAAGGCGCAGAAATGATTTTTCCATCACCTCTGCTCGGTATTCTATCAAATCACTTATTGTTTTGCACGAGCTCATATAGGAAATTCGTGTTGTGTAGTTCATAGAGGCAACTGAAAGAAACCGTTTAGGTTCATTTGTAATCCGCCTACGGCGGACAAGATTGGGTTTGTTTTGGGTTTGTTTTTTTGGAGCCTGAAGGTGGTTCATTTTCATAATCCTTTTGTAAAAAAGCGTTTACGTTCATTTTGGGCCTTTAACGAAATTGGGTTTGTTTATTCGGACTATAAAATCATCTTTTTTTCTGTAATCCTTTGTTAAAGTTGAGATTACAATCATTTTGGCTTTTTGGGAATTGGGTTTGTTTGGGTTTGAATTGGGTTTGTTTTGACCAAGTGTCCAATCGCTTATATTTTCATAATCCATTGTATTATAGATACTTACGTTCATTTGCAATCTGCCTACGGCGGACAAGATTGGGTTTGTTTTGCATAAAAAGGGTTGATTTGTAGAGGATTCTCTACAGATGTAGTGCCTTATAGGCACGTAAATATCTGCTGCCTTATAGGCAGACAAGTTAGTGAAGAGTGAGCTAAAGTGCCTAAAGTGAGCTAAAGTTGGATTCTCGATGCTCATGATTGGTAATTGGTTAATTTAGTTAATATGGTTAATTTGGTTAAATGGTTCCGTCCAAGGAAGAACGGATCTTCGATATTTACGAACGATGTTTTTTGGCGTGTATCTGCTGATACGAAAACGTGCGGTTCTCCGCTCTATCTGGCGCCTACTGGCGGTTTATGTTAGCCTGCTGGCTAACTTAGGCGTATTATACCAAATTTTGAGTTTGATTTCAAGTAGATTTAAAATAAATGTCCGAGACACGGCACTTAATAAGAGAGACAAAAGACTACAGACTCAAGACACAAGACCCCCGGCAGGATACCAAGTGAGTACTTCCGGGGGTAAACTCCAGTGGATTAGAGATTAGAGATTGGTTTCTGGGGCTTACCGGCCAGAGATAAGCAACTTAGATGCAATTAGTTTTTCGAATTGCCCAAAATTAAGTGATGGGCCAAGGATTACTCTGCTTCACTCTGCGCAGCTTCGCAGAGCAGGATAACGGTTGAGTACAAAGATATACTGGTTGACAAGAAGGGTGATTTTGGTTATTTTGTTGGCTTAGGTATAGACAATGGAAGAAGATCACAAATTATTGAAAACTCAAAAGAATCAGGTCCTTAAAATTATTTACAGAGCAGGTTTAGAATCAGCCAACTTCTTTTGGACGACCCAGCAAATACCTGATACAAGCATCCGCAAAATTATACAAGTCCCCAGGTTGAATTATATTGATGGAGAAAATTACTTCAGGTTTGAGAAATATTCCTGTACATTTTCACCTGGTGTTAAAAAGGCAGTCCAACACGAAGCAGGGTCTACGTCAGAAAGTTTCGGCGGGCAACTATACTACGTAGATAAATGGGCACGATGCCTTAAAAGAGAAATCGAGGCTCCAGACCTGTGGGCCGAGATGGAGAAGTATAAGACCTCTGTTTCGTTAGCTCTGCCCGAACAGATATTAAATGAGCCTATACCTGTCTATGAAGTAGACGAGATTGCTAATAAACTAAAACAACTTGCTGACAAAATCAAAGAGCAGTTTGAACTCACAGATGAACAGAACCAGTTTGTCCATAATAAACTAAATTATTTAGCTGACGCTGCCAAACGACAGAGAAGTATTGATTGGGTGCATACTTCAATAGGAGTAATTGTAACAATGTCAATGGGGTTGGCTCTGGCACCTGACCAAGCAAAAAGACTATGGGAACTTATGAGAAGTATTGTTGGGGGTTTTATTCATTTGATTGGTTCATAAATTGTGCTGAGAAAAAAAGCCCTTTTCATATGTAGAAACACAACCTATATAAAAACCTAAGTGAGAATTTGCTAACTACATTATCTGTACCGGCTTACATCATAAAAAAACGGTTGCTTTGACCATCGCCCAAGACAAATCACTGGATTAAGCGAGAAGAAAGAGCCTTTTTTTATCATTTTAATCTTGAAAGAACAGAATTTTTTGTATTTTATGAGAGTACAACAGCGGCTGGGATTCCTCTGAATAACTCTGTAGGATGGGCAGGTTTCCTGCCCATGCGGTTCGGGCACGTTACATTGACTGACAGATTGCTGGAGATTTATCAATGGGAAAATATAATGTCGGAGATACAATTCAGTGTTCCCTCGGAACATACAGGATCAATAATATTTTGTCAGGCGGTATGGGCATTGTATATGTTGTTGGGACTTATCCCGAACTCAGTTGAAGGTTCGATGGCTACCCCTGACTGAGATCTTACGCAACTTTTACTTTCATGGCAACAGATTTTTCTTCATTAAGTTCATTGAGGGCAGCTTCCAAGATCCACAATTGCTGATAGCCCA
>DATKYR010000267.1:0-25659 GCA_035528395.1 Sedimentisphaerales bacterium | reverse complement strand
CATACTCGCCCACGGCTGACAGGGTAATACTCGTATCCTCGGCGCTCGGATCGGTAATCACGGCATCAGGGTTATTGGGATCATCGGGTTCGCTAACCACCGTCCACTGCACTGTATAAGCTTTGTCATAAATGACGGTCGCGTCCAGACTCCCGACCCTTACGCCGTCAGCCAGCCAGGTAACAACGTCCTTACCTGCATCAACTTCTGGAGGAAGAGTATCTGCAACAAAACTAAAAATTGGCCCATAAATTGGATCATTGGGATCGCCGACATAAGAATCGATAGCCCAATAGTACTGCGTATTTGGTTGAGTTTGAACGACAACGGAAGACAAACTCTGGTTGCTGACAACCTGAATGGATGCCGGATCGGTAAATTGCAAAAGTTTGTTCAGATCATCAGTGAAGTAAACGTCAACTGGGACCGACTCACCGGGCGTACACGGATCAGCCAAAGTCCAGCTCAACTCGACCGCCCCGGGTTCCGCAATTCCACCGTTGACCGGATATGGATTAAGCTTGTGGACAGCCTTCAACGTGGTTTGGCCTTCATTCGTGACGTCATAATCCAACGCCACCGTGCCGTTCCCGCCATATGCGGTAATCCAGCCGTTGTCGATATATCCCTGAACGGTTGAGAGTGCGTCGGCGTCTATTATCAGCGTCCCGGCTGTGATGTTCAACGTGCCGTTCATCGTGCCGCCATCAGCTCTCATGGTTAAATCGCCATTGATGATAATAGTTCCACCATCCAGGTTCACTTCAGCTATACTTGCAGTCAACTCCGGAATCATGAAATCATCCCCAACGATAATAGTACCACCGGTCATATTGACAAAACCCGGATTGCCACCTCCCACCTCAAAGTCTCGGGCAACACTTATGGTGCCACTGATCATATTAAGTGTCCCGGCCCCATCGTTCTTGCCTAATAGCAGGTCATCCGCGCTAATCACAAGGGTTCCTCCATCGACAGTCAGGGCTCCCCCTTCTGCATATCCAATGTGCACCCTCCGAGCCACAGCTCCTTCGCTGGTGATAGTCGGGCCGGGGAGGCTATTTCTGACTTTGGCCCAGTGGGCATCAGTGGGGAACTCGGACCAGTTCTCCGATGTGAACCAATTGTGGTCACCGGTGGCATCCGTCCAGGTCGAGTCTTGAGCCTGAACATTACACACCAGAGATAAAGCCAAAACAAAAGCAATAAGGCAAATCAATCTTTTATACATAATACTTCTCCTTCAAAAAAATTATAGGTAGCTAATTGAAATGTAAAATTTCTACAGAGCGAAGCATAAAGTCTTAATTACAACTCTATGTCGCACATAAAAACTCCTCCTCTATTCAAAAAAATACAGAAATTGCACCCGCCAGAAGAACTCAAAGCAGTAGATGCCGAAATTTACGGGTCAAAAACAATACTATTTATACCATAATACCCACTTTCCAGTCAAGATAAATGGTAATTGATTTGGCGAATAACAACCGATCCACTGTCGGTCCAATCTTCTCTTGCAATCTCCGGCTGAGTTTCCTCTTTCAGCAGCTAAAAAACACCCTGATTTCTAGGTGACATGTTGTCTCCAGAATGTCTCCACGAATGTTAATTTTGCCTATATCGAGTCCGAATAAATGTCGATTTTTTGGGAAAATACAAATATTTTTCGAAAATTTTTCACTAATATCGGATTAAGTATACGGATGAAAAGAAATTTATCAAAAACATGATTCTATGAGAAGTAAAAAAGAGCTGGCGACTCTCTTGATCTGCCAGCCCTGTGTGAACTCCGAGTGTTTTGTTTTTTCTTTAACTTGCGGCCACAAGATTTACTAAAGCAATATCGAATATATCGTACGATCACAGTGAACTATTTTGCATGGATTCTCCACTTTAGTTTGAGATACCTATGGCGGGGCGAGGACCGGACTCCCACAACGTGATGTTTTGGTGACCTGAACTAGCGATGGTCTTGCCATCCGAACTGAACGCAATGCTAAAAATTCCATCCTCTGCTAGGAGAGTCATCAATTCAGCACCTGTGGCGACGTCCCATACCTTAGGGAAACCCTTAACGGGGTCTGTAATCTGTCATCTTCAATCCTAAGTTCTTTTATCATTGTTAACGAAAATATGAGTCGGTCATTATGATTCATCATTGCAAATAGGCTATTCCGTTCGATCCGGCATTCTTTTGCGAGGAGGCTCTCTCCCTTCATAAAGGCCTTTGACTTCTTCGGCACTCCAGGCATAGCTGTAAATGCGTACATCGTCGATGAGACCGTTCCAATTCCATCTGTATCCCGGCCCCGACCACTCAAGATTGTCACCAACAACAACGGTGCTGGTGTTCGTTGCGATATTGCCACGTATACGTTTGGAATTGCCCAGTTTTCCATCTATATAGAGGCACACTTTTTCTCCATCATAGGTTCCGGCAACATGGTGCCAGCGCTCATCCCTTAAATCCACATCTTTACTCACTGTATTGTACTGGATAGGATTCTTGGTGAGACCCTGCAAATACTCTTCGTTCTTCAAAATGTTAATACTCATAAGGACGCAGTCATCGTCAGAGTCATAGGACATAGCCCAGCTCCGGTTATCTTTGGAGACTATTACATGCCAACCTTCCCCTTCCGCTGACGTTCGTACTTTGATCCACGCTCCGACCGACATGGCCCCACTTATGTCAAAAGCAGCATCCTGGGGACATTCCATCCCACCCTTACCATGTAAGTCAAGGACGTTGCCTCGCTCAACATCGGGGACAATTTCAGCCCCATCTACTAGCTTGCCCTTCGGTCCACCGACTACGTGATTTTTAACCACACCGTCTTTGATGTCTTCAAAATCCCAGGCGGCAACGATCTTGCCGTTAGTAAAACTCCACCGCCCGCCGGCACTGTAAGGCATGCTCGATTGGTAGAGACGCAGACGTTCAGCATAATTGCCTTTCCATTTTGTCTGATCCTCTTCAGACAACAAAGCGATCGCTTCTTGCTGCCATTTAACAGCATCTGAAAATCTTTCACTCTCCGAGTATGCGCCTGCAAGCACACTTAGACATTCATGATTCTTCCAATCGGTTAGTTCACATACTTGGACGGCCAGTTCCACGGCTCTTGTGGGAGTCCTCACTTCTTCAACGGTGCAAGCGACTCGTAGCCAAGCAAGGTCCTTCAGAGCGGAGACGTAGTTCGGGTCAACGCTAACGGCTGCCTCGTAGTCGGAAGCTCTGTCGATATAGCCCTGGTCCTTGTCCAGAAGACGGCTCTTTCCCCGGGTATAGCATGCTCTGCTGAGATACTTGGATATCCCTTCCAAGCTGAAAGCAAAATCGCTGTCCGCCTCTTCCAGAGATGGCCTGATTTCTGCAAACATTGCTACGGCCTGGTCTAATTTCTTTGTGCTGATAAGGTCCCAAATGGCCAGGAGTTGCTCATGTGTCCCTGCGAAAACTTTCTCTGCTTCGATCCAACCAGAGAGCTTGCCGGATGTGATATCCGCAAACCTAATCTTTTCGAGGCTGTCCCTGAATGCATTTACGGCAGACCTTCCCTCGTCAACCTGGCCTAGTTGATATTGAGTCATTGCAAGAAAAACAGGGCTCAAGAGATGCGCATCCTTGTGAAACGACATCCAAATTTCGTTCGCTCTGAGCAAGGATTTGCGGGCCTCTTCATAGGCTCCTACCCTGTATTGAGCCATTCCCAGCGTAAGCAGCCCAAACGGGTCATCAGATTGTGAATTATTGGCCAATTCAGCTTGTTGCAGGGCGCGTTGATACGCTGCAATGTCGTTCCCAGCTATGCGAGATATTTCGAAACTCTCGTCGACTGCCCTGTCATGGTCTTGCCACTCACGGGACAGGCATATCTGCAAGGTCTTTTCACGCACTGACTTTTCGTAATTTGCATCAGCTCCCAAAAGATCGGCGACTTCTGAGTAGGAGTGGTGCTCTGAATAAAGTCGCTCCACCAATTCTCGTCCCTTCCTGACCTCTCGTCGCGCCTTGTATCCCTCCACCGGGACCTCGGACTCTAACAGTAGGATACCTTTGTCATAGGCTAGGGCAATTATCCTTCCATTTGGACTGAAAACCAATCTGTTAAGTTTCTTTCCTGGAATGGGAATCGTCAACGCTTGCATCCCTGTGGCCGTATCCAGAACCACCACTGTGTTGCCCTCCGGATTTATGTATGCGATCCGTCTGCCATCAGGGCTCACTGCCATAGCTCGAGTTGAAAGGTTATGCCCCTCCAAAACCATCAATTCTGCTCCGGTTTGCACATCCCACACTGTTACGGGTCCGTATTTGCTTCCCGATATAATACGTCTGCCATCCGGAGTAAAGGTGACTAAAATCACATCCGACTTGTGTCCCTTGAATACCATTATTTCAGCACCACTACTCGCATCCCACACCCTGACAAAATCGTCGTCCCCACCTGAGGCAATACGCTTACCATCCGGGCTGAAAGCGACTACCCGAACGCGATCTTTATGTCCCTCAAGAGTCAGTTCGCAGTTTCCTGTTATAGAATTCCATACCTTCACTGTCTTCTCCAGGCTTCCTGTGACCAGGCGCCGGCCATCGCTGCTGAAAGCTAAGTAAGTAACTCCATCTTCATGACCCGATATTGTTCTGATCTTCCTGTTTCTAACCGTGTCCCAGATCACTATCCGGCCATCATCTTTGCCTAATGCAATTTCTTCACCATTCGGGTGGAACGCCACAGAGATGGTATCGGACATAAACTCACCCCAAGTGCTTATCTCTGCACCACTGGCCACATCCCAAAGCTTGATTGCACCACCTATACTGCAGGATACAATTGATTTTCCGTCAGGGCTGAAAGCCAGGGGATAGACGTTGCCGTTGTGACCTTCGAGCGTTGTACCTAACGGGTCTCTCATGGCATCCCACATCCTGATCTCACCATACGCACTGCCAGAGACAATTAGCTCGCCATCAGGGCTGAAGGCTGCGCAATCCGGCCAAGTGTCGCACCGGTATGTCAGAAGCTCTAGGCCACTATCCAGGTCCCATACCTTGATCATTTTATCGTCCACACCTGCAGAAACGAGCCGGGTACCATCTGGGCTTATTGAGACGGTATGAATCGTGGCCGTGTGGCCACGAAGGGTCATAAGCTCTCTGCCGTCGAGTGCGTCCCAAACCTTGATCATTGAGTCTTGTCCTGCTGACACAATCCGCTTGCCATCCGGAGTGACTGCCACAGAACGGAGGTAGTCAGTGTGTCCCTCCAAAGTCATTACTTGAGTCTGAGTAGCCACATCCCACACCCGAACTTCTTTCCCACTACTTGACACAATCTGATTACTCCCAGGACGAAATGCCACAGAAGTGACAAGCTCATCAGGACCTTTGAGTGTCACCTTATTGGCTCCAGTAGATGCGTCCCAAATCTTGATGACTCCATCGACACCTCCTGACACTAGCTCCTTCCCGGATGGAGAAAAGGCAACGCTGCCAATCCCCTTATCATGTCCCTGAAGCCTGTGAATTTCTGTACCACTTGGGATTTCATATATTCTTACAAATTTGTCGCTTCCACCCACTACAGCAAGCAAACTACCATCCTTACTGAACGACACCTCTACAACGTATCCTTCACGTTCACGTAAGGTCAATATTTCAGTCGCGGTTTCCGCATCCCACACTCTTGCAGTCTTATCACTACCACCTGCCGAAGCGAAATATCGCCCACAAGGGCTCCATGCTATATCATAAATGTGTCCACTATGCCCTTTTGTGGTTAGGATCGCCTGATCTGAAATATGCCAGAGATAATGCCATTCCCACCCCCTGAGGTCCTCAGAGCATGACTTTAGAATGTCACGAAGTGCAGCCGGAGATGCGTATTCTGTGATGGCCTTCGCATGGGCAATACGATTGAAATAGAGAGCCTGCCGATTAGCCTCGGCCTGTTCTTTTGCGATCGCTTCGGCTTTCTCTACACGTATCAGGGCCTGTTCAAGCTGTTTTCGCAGAGTAATCTCTTTATCGCGAGCCTGCTCAGCCTGTGTACGCGCAGCAGCCTCTTCGCCACGGGCTTTCTCAGCCCTGAAAGAGAACGCAGTGCTGGTGATAAAGCCCAAGACGATCACCACTGCAACCAGCACCGCCGAGGCTACCGAACCCGCGTGTTTGTGCACAAACTTTCTGGCCCTATACACATTGGACTCAGGCCCGGCAATTAAAGGAGTTCCGGTAAGGTAGTTCTGAACATCGTCGGCCAATTCAGAGGCCGACCGGTATCTTCTCGTTCTGTCTTTTCGCATCGCTTTCATAGGTATCCACTCCAATTCTCTTTCAAGACGTCTGGTTAATGTGATGATCTGTGTTCTGCGGCTTTCCGCTACTGTTTTGGCTTTATCGCCTAAGCTTGTCAGTCGAGCGCTTGGTGTTCTTGGCTCCTCTTTACATATTACCTGTTGAATGTTGTTAATCCCACCTTCGCGAAGCCTCTTGGCATCAAACGGCGTCGCACCAGTCAGCAACTCATAAAGTAGAACACCCAGCGAGTATATGTCCGAACGGGTATCCACGTCATGGTATGCCATCTCAGCCTGTTCAGGGCTCATGTACTCTGGCGTACCAAGTAGCTGGCCGTGCTTCGTAAAGGAAGTCTGCCCGGTCAATGGCTGCGTGATGGCTTTCGCTATGCCGAAATCGATAATCTTCGGAATAGCCTTGTTATCGCGGATAGATACCAGAATGTTCGACGGCTTGATATCCCGATGAATGATTCCTTTCTGATGAGCGTGATGAACGCCCTCACAAACTTGTTTAAACAATTCAAGTCTTTCCTCAACGTTCCGTTTCCGCTCATCGCAGTACTTTGTTATGGACATTCCCTCCACGTATTCCATAACGAAATATGGCCTCCCGGCCTCGGTCGTACCCGCGTCGAATACATGGGCAATATTGGGATGCTCCAGCACAGCTAAAGTTTGACGCTCGGCCTCGAAACGAACAACAACCTGTTTGGTGTCCATCCCAAGTTTGACAATCTTCAGCGCAACTTTTCGTTTGACCGGTTCGCTCTGCTGTGCTAAATACACCAGACCCATCCCGCCTTCGCCAATCAGCTCCAAAAGCTCATATCGTCCGATCTGTGTACCTGGACCTTCTATGACAGAAGAACTATCGACAGTAATATCAGGATCATTCACCAGACCCGCCTTCAGTAGGCATTGTGGACAAACTCCACTGGGGGCATTTGCTGGTAGCTGACTACCACAGTGGGGGCATTTATTTTGTTCTACCATAATGTTGTTTCCTTTATTATTCCTGGCTTCTTCTATTTATTACATAGGGAAAATAGTCAAAAGGTAACGCATAAATAAATCAGTTTTTTCTAATAATATGTGACTAATATATCGATGTGATGCAAGAATCCACCACAGAACTGACTTTCTGGTTATCCATTCACTATATGAAACAGAACTGCGTATACTCTTGTGTGAGAAAATCCTAATTGGCTATGGCAACAAATAGATCTTGAATCTCTTCACTTATCTGCTCATGAGTAGTTACCGTTTGAGCAATTATATCTCGTAGCTGTTGCCTATATCGCCTGCGTAAACGATATACTGCAGCCTTGACCGCGTCTTCTGTCATATTCAAGTCAGCAGCCATATTGCGGTATGGAACCGAATTTTCATCCCCCCCAATGTAAACCTTCAGACAGGCAAACAGCTTTTGTTTATTCATACCGGCAAATTCAGCTTCCAACTGAGTCATAGTTTGTTCTAATACTGCTAGTGCCCACGATTTCTCAAAGATCCTTTCTGGAGACAAATCAGATACTGGCTCAAGGGCATACTTACCTTCTGCAAACTCAAGATCAATAGATAGCCTCTTGTGACCACCACCACGTTTTAAGGCCTGAGCGAGATCATGTTGGTCTGCTACAAAACGTTTAAGTGCCACTATCAAAAACGAGCGAAACTTGCCACGATTCTGCTCGACTTTGCTTAGATAGTGTTTCTCTAATATTCGCAGAAAAAATGCCTGAACGTAATCTTCGGCTAGATGGATGTCACAGCCCCTTTTCCTCAAATAGGCATATAGCGGGAACCAATAGGTTTGACATAGGCTACTCAGTGCCTCTTCATAGTGAGGTGATGAGGAGCTACTAGCTGCCAAGACCACACTCCAGTGTGTGGTAGTGAAACGACTGGTACCCGATGAAGTAGAATTCATGTGAATATTGCCTGACACTTTCCGTTTATTTTTGTTTTCGGCAAATCAACCTCGCATAATATTGTACTCCTCAAAGCTCGTTGGCTCAAGAATTGATTCTATATGTATATATATGACCGTGATTCCTCTCTTATTATTTAGACTTTCTGACACCTTGTCTTTTCCCTTATCAGCTTTTGACGTCTTCTACTTATTACATAGGGAAAAAGGCCAAGAAGTAACATATGAATATTCAGATTGTTCCAAATAGCCTCATTTTCTTGAGCTGTAAAATACCAAAATTCTTCGAAAACTTATCTCTTTCACGAGCTGGAAAACACCCTGATTTCCAGGTGACACCATGACTCCATTTTGTCACCACAAATGTTAATTTTGCTTATATCGAGTCCGAAATAATGCCAATTTTTTGCAAAAAATTAAATATTTCTCAGAAATTTCTTACTTCTGTCGGATTAAGTAGACGGATGAAAAGAATTGTATCAATCATGTAACTCTTTTTGGAATAAAAAAAGAGTTGACGGTATCTCAAGCTGTCAGCCTCTTGAAATTTTTAGTTGTTCTGTTTCTTTTAGTCTCCTATTGGCAGAACCGTGACTAAAAAAAAGATCAAATAAAGATAATATCGATAGAAGACACTCAACTCCACATAACGCGGAGCTTCACATAACATGAATTATGTTGAGCTCAACATGATTCAAGGTTGTTTCCTCTCGAATATTCCTTTAGAATTAATCCATAATCGTTATTCAGGGAGCTTAAATAAACCGTTTGAATTAAACAAGTTCGAATTTTTGAGTAGGAGCATAATCATACCTATCAGTTTCTTATCAGTCACATCTGAAGGAGAATTAAAATGGCCAAACGCAATGGCTTTACCTTAATCGAGCTATTGGTGGTTATTACTATCATTGCCGTGTTTGTTCATGCCACATTTGCGGGTGGTACGCCTATCGTCGACGTCTCCAAGAGCCCTCATGTGCTGTTGCGTAACCTCCCCATGAACGCTGTCACGTGGACGACAGGTTTCTGGGCTGATCGGTTCGAGCTTTGCCACAAGGCCATGCTTCCTACTTTGCATAGCACCTTGCTCGATCCGAAATGTTCCGCGCAGTTAAATCGGATTAAATTCACCGCCGGCTTGCTGGAACATAATCCCAAGGGGGTGAACTGGGCCGATGGTGATTGCTACAAGTGGATCGAGACCATGGCCCATGTCTACGCAGCAAAAGAGGATCGTGAACTGGATAGGCTGATGGATGAATGGATAACCATAATCGCCAAGGCCCAAGACGAGGATGGTTACATCTCCACCAATATCGGACACGATAAAGACAAACGTCTACAAATGCCTTATCTACACGAACTGTACAATATGGGACACCTATTCACTGCCGCCTGCATCCATCACCGGGCCACCGGCAAGAGAAGCTTTCTGGACATCGCGCAGAAATTGGCCGAGTACCTGTACCGTGAATTCAAAACCAATCCGCCACAGCTGGTGCACTTTCCCTGGAATCCCTCCGTACACATGGGTTTGGTCGAGATGTATAGGACCACAGGTGACTGCCGGCAACTGGAACTGGCGGAAATCATGATCAATAATCGCGGATCCCAACCTGGTGGGAATCACAAAAACGGTGGCACCGACCAAACCCAGGATCGGATGCCACTGAGACGGGAAAGCGAAGCTGTGGGCCATGCGGTCACTGCCATGTATCTCTATTGCGGAGCCGCGGATCTTTATGCTGAAACTGGTGATGGAGAAATCTATGCCGCGCTTGAGCGAATCTGGGACAGCGTGACACTCAGGAAAATGGATATCACAGGCTCTGTTGCCATGGGTAATGGGAAGTCCATTCGGGGCGACCCTGTCCATGAGGCCTTTGGGTATGATTACGCTCTGCCTAATCTATACAACGAGACCTGCGCCAACATCGGCAACGGCATGTTCAACTGGCGTATGCTCTCGTTGAGCGGGCATGCAGAACATGCAGACGTGATGGAGAAGGTTGCCTATAACTGCCTTAATGCCTCCGTAGACCTCAAGGGTGAGAACTGGTTCTACTGCAACCCCCTGAGTTGGAATGGTACCGTGGAGGAATACCACCACAAACACCATCACACGGGACTACGTTGGCGAACCAATAACTGTTACTGCTGCCCGCCCAGTGTGGCCCGTACCACCGCCAAACTGCACAACTGGGTCTACAGTACAACCGAGGATGGGCTTTGGGTCCACCTCTACGGCGGTAACAAGTTATCAACGACTTTGGCTGACGGCTCAACCATAAAACTGACCCAGGAGACGAATTACCCGTGGGATGGTAAAATCAAGCTCACTGTGAATAAGGCAGGTAAAAGGGCTTTCGCGATCAGAATGCGCATTCCCAACTGGGCCGAACATGCCAGACTCAAGCTGAACGGTGGCTCCTTTTCTGGTGCAACTGCACCGGGAACATATGCGACGATCCAGCGCGTATGGAAAGCGGGCGATACAATCGCGCTAAACTTCCCAATGCCGATACGTCTGATGGAGGCAAACCCGAAGGCCAAAGAACTGCACAACAAGGTTGCTGTTATGCGCGGTCCCCTTGTCTATTGTCTGGAAGTACTGAATCAGGAAGGCGGTGCGGAGATCTGGAGAGATGGCGTATTTCTTCCGGAAAATATCGAGTTGACACCTGAACATCGTCGAGAATTCTTGGGCGGTGTAACGGTTCTGAAGGGCAAAGCCCTGACAGAAAAAGGCCGAAAGAGATTTATCACAGACATACCCAATACCCTGGAACCGGAAGCGGCCGATTGGCACGACCTGCTATACAGGCCGTTCCAGCCACGATCGCTGAAACACATGGAAGAGAACACCATCAAGGTTGCTCTAATTCCCTATTATGCTTGGGCAAACCGAGGTCACTCTAGAATGACAGTGTGGATCCCTCTGGCTCGATGACCTAGTCACCAATAAAGTCAGTAGTTCAATTTGACTGACTTTTCGCTGTCATCCTGAGCGTATAGCGAAGGATCTCTCCCACGAACGGTAGGCCAGAGGTGTATGCAACAGAGATTCTTCGCTGCGCTCAGAATGATAAGTCATCTACATCTTGATTGAAATTATTCCGGAATAAATGTAAGTAGTCGAGTAGGATATTGTCGGTGTGCTACAGCAGGTTGAATCAGAGCCATGAATAAGGAGTAAAACAATGGATCTTTATTGCGGGAATGCCCGCCAACTGGCAGTTCGCTTAGTCTGTATAAGTGTGACTATCATGGCCTCTCCAGTTTACGGACAGCCAGTATCAAAGAACTCAATTCAGCCCTATACGAAAAACCCGTGTTACTGGCAATACGAAGGCAAGCCCATGATGTTGCTTGGCGGCAACAAATGGGACGCGCCTTTCTTTATACAGGACCAGAAATCCGTCTATGATAACTTGCAGGCAGCAGGAGGAAATTACCTGCGGTATATCCTGAAACAACGTCAGGATGATAGCGGCCAGGTGACAAAGCTGGTCAGGATCTTCCCGTTCAGGAAACTGAGCAAGGGGAAGTATGACCTGAATCAATGGAGTGACGATTATTGGAGCCGCTTCAGCAGCGGCCTGCGGATGTGCCAGGATCGGGACATCATCGTACAGATCACACTGTGGGACCGCTTCGACTTCTACAGGGAGGAATGGGAGGTCAGCCCCTGGAATCCGAAGAACAACGTTAACTACACCAGCAGTGAATCCGGTTTGGCCAGTTCATACCCAACACACCCTTGGAAAGATACCAATCCGTTTATGAAGACCGTTCCCACGATGCAGAACAACGCCGTGGTTCTGGATTTCCAGAAGAAGCTGATCGGCAAGATGATCTCAATCTCACTGAAACACAACAATGTCCTGTATAACATGGCTAACGAAGGTAATCCCAGCCAAGAAAAATGGGATCAATGGTGGTGTGAATTCATCAGGAGCAAGGCTTCAGTCGCCGGAAAGACCATCTACACGACAACAATGTTCGACAAAAAGGACTGGGATCCTGTGATCAACAATCCCGGCACCTATACGTATGTGGAAGGCAGCAAAGTCGGCTCGCGATGGACAGAGAAGGGCTACACCCAGTATGACGTGGCCGTTGGCTTGATCAACGCCGCTAATGCAAAGCAGGTCCGTCCCGTCAATGCGGTGAAAATCCGGACACAGAAGATAGAGAAGCACGCCCAGGAACGCTTGTGGCGACCGCTCATGGCCGGGTTTGCCACCCTGAGCCATCACCGGACAACTAACGGTACTTACACGGCAGGTGGTCCTAATTCCGGCGATGACAACCACGCAAGCAACACCTACCTTCATGGTGGACTCGGTCTTGAACAAGACGCGAAGAACGACATAAAGGCAATGCGGGTCTTCACTGATGTCGTCGTGCCGTGGGAAACCTTACCTCGGCAGGATCTCCTGACGAATCGTGCCAGTGACGAAGCCTACCTACGAGCAAAGGCCGGCGAAGTCTACGGCTTGTACTTTGTGGATACTGGTTCAGTCGGACTGAAACTCGGCGGTGTGTCTGGCACGTTTCGGTTGCGATGGATTGACATTGCCAAGGGCGGTTATACCGGCGCCGAGCAGACGTTGACTGCGGGCAACACCGTCACTATCACTACGCCCGGCAGCACTACCGGCGGCTGGGCGGCTGTGATTACAAAGACGGCAGACCACCGTGTCCCTGCCCCGCCAAACAAATAAATTCCTCCTCATTAGAAAGGGTAACATTATGTCTAATACCTCTCGTATCGACTGTTGGGTGAGGTTCGTTACTTTGACCGGTATCGTTTTCTCTCTTGTTGTTCCATCGGTAGCCAACGACAAGAATGCTGATCGCATAAAGCCGTATGTGGAGAATCCACGTCACTGGCAGTACAATGGTAAGCCTGTGATGCTGTTGGGTGGAAGTAAGACCGACCATATCTTTTTGCTCGATGACCTCAAAACACATCTCGATGAAATACAAGCGGTCGGGGCCAACTACGTACGCAATACTATGAGCCAGCGGGAAGGCAAGAACCTCAAGCCGCACAAGCTGCTGCCGGACGGAAAATTCGATCTCGATCAATGGAACCAGGAGTACTGGAAGCGATTTCAGAACATGCTGAAGTGGACCGCTGAGCGGGAAATCATTGTGCAGATCGAGGTCTGGGACCGCTTCGACTATTCGACACTGAACTGGGAGGTCAGTCCTTGGAATCCCGGTAATAATGCGAACTACACCTACGAGCAAACAGGCTTTGCTTCCAAGTACCCCCAGCATTCCGCTCGAGACCTGCAGCCTTTCTTTCACTCGATCAAAGGCATGGCGCAATATAGCAAGAAGCTCGATGTCATTCGGATGCACCAGGAGGCATTCGTCGCCAAGATGTTGTCCTACAGCCTGGACTATGGGCATGTCCTCTACTGCATGGACAACGAGACGTCCACCTCGGCGGAATGGGGGCAGCACTGGATTCAGTTCATCAAGGCGAAGGCCGCCGAAAAGGGCGTGACGGTCTGCACGACCGACATGTTCGACGATGCCTTCAAGGCCAAAAAAGCAGAACATACACTGATCATCTTCAACGACATCGAGCACTACATGTTTGCCGACATCTCGCAGGTGAACAGCCGGAGCTACGATGAGACGCACTGGGAAAGGCTGCAGTGGCTTCTACGGCAGATCAACACGCATCCGCGCCCCAGCAATCACACCAAGATCTATGGTAGCGGTTACAAGAGCTTTGGGACGGGCGGGCCTGAGGATGGTGTTGAGCGATTCTGGCGAAACATCCTCGGCGGCTCGGCGAGCGCCAGATTCCACCGTCCGGACTCCGGCAACGGGCTCAACGCCCTCGCCAAAGGGAGCATCAAGGCAGCGCGCATTCTGGAGAGCTTGATCAAGTTCTGGGATATCACGCCGCAGATGGGGTTGCTTTCGGACCGCGAGAGCAACGAGGCCTACTTGGCAGCGAAACCCGGAGAACGCTACGCACTCTATTTCACGAATGGCGGGTCCGTGGGGCTTGATCTGTCCGGCGCAATAGGCTCCTTCGATGTGACATGGATTAGTGTGTCCATGGGCGTACGCACTCGGACGTCGGCCGCTGGGGGCTACCGCCTTATGAAGAAGACTATTGAGGGCGATGGTGTTGTGACGATCTCCGCGCCGTACAAGGGTGGCTGGGTTGCCGCGATCGTGAAGAAGTAAAGGCCAAAGAGTGGCGAGTAAAACTGCCGCAAACGGAGACTGTAGATCAGTGAAAAGTCACCTCTTTCAAGAACTGGAAAACACTCTGATTTTCAGGTGACATTGTGTCTCCATAATGTCACCACAGATGTTGATTTTGCCTATATCAAGTCCGAATAAATGTCGATTTTTACAAAAATATGAATATTTCTTAAGAATATTTAGTGTGATATCGGATTGGACTAAACCGCTTCGCGGTAGTGTTGCCTTTGATCTATTTTTAATGCGTAAGCTTTGATTTTATCTGTTGCCCCGGACAATTTTTATCTTATGATTCTTCTAAGATAACCCTACGGTGGGTATGAAGAATGATCGTCTCTAAGGAAGGAGCATCAACCACCGTGATCGAAGTGGCAGACGTCTTTAGACGCTACGGCACCGAGTATTTGCAGAAGTTCGGCGAAAAGATGCCGCCCGGTCATCGACGCGCGTTCAAGGACATACTCAGATGCCGTACACCCGCCATGGGGGGCCATGTATTTGAATGTAATCACTGCGGCCAGCTGCAGTATGCGTATCACTCCTGTCGTAACCGCAGTTGTCCGAAATGCCACAAGAGCGACACTCAGGCATGGCTCCGGGCGCGAGAGAAGGAACTCTTGCCGGTACCGTATTATCACGTTATCCTTACGTTGCCGCATGAGCTCAGGGCATTTGCGCGCCTCCATCAGCAAGAAGTCTATGGCCTGCTTATTAAGTCCGCTGCTGATTCTGTCATCAAGCTGGCTGCCGATCCCCATTACGTAGGTGGTCTGGTGGGCGTGATGGCGGTTCTGCATACGTGGGGCTCAAATCTTTCGTACCATCTTCACGTACATTGCCTGGTCACCGGCGGAGGCTTGTCGTCAGATGGGTATACGTGGATATCTGCAAGAGACGACTATCTGGTACCTGTCAATGCCTTATCGAAGCTGTTTCGCGGTATCTTTCTTGCTCGTATTCGCAAGCAATTCGAAGAGATTCACCTTCCGAAATCCATATGGCAAAAAGACTGGGTCGTCCACTGTAAACCGGCCGTCCATGGCACTCGTACAGTCCTTAATTATCTGGCCCGCTACATTCACCGTGTCGCCATCGTCAACAGTCGAATCCTTTCTGTCGACAATGGTAATGTGACTTTTCGGTATAAGGATTCCAAACGCGGTGCTTATATCAAAACCATGACCGTCAGCGCCGAGGAGTTCATCCGGCGTTTTCTACAGCATGCGCTGCCGATAGGTGTTCACAAAGTTCGCTATTATGGCCTGTGGAGTCCATCGAATCGCAAGAAACTGTTAAAGTTACAACAAACCTTGCCTCAATCCGGAGATGATCAGCAAGAACGATCAGAAGAAGATATTGATGAGGAGATATCTCATCCGTCAGAATCCAGACTATGTCCCCATTGCCAGAAGGGAACACTCGTCTGGATAGGGCGTCTGTTTCGACAAGGGAGGCAAGGGAGGGCACCGCCGTGAGAGAGCTTACCTTAATCTCATCGACGAGTAAGTTTAATCCGAAACATGACCCTTCAGGGTACATGACAATACCGCTCTGTCTATCCGTTGAAAAAATGACCCAAATTAACCGCCGGTTATGCCTGATAAGCCACAGGTTGTTCCCAATAGACCAACCAATCTCCCCACGAGCAAGATATAATCACGCCAATCTGTCCGCTGCTCACCTATGAGACGGAATTCGTTTGCTTATTAAAATTCCAAATAACGCGTCAGCGGTTCAGTCCAATAGAGCATTTGTATCGGCTACGCGACACAAAAACTCGTAATTAATTAAGTATACGGTGGGAATGAAATGTATCAATCATATAATCCTTTTTGAAATAAAGAAGGGCTGGCATTGGCTCAAACTAAGTGTTTCTCGTTTCTTGTTTCGTACTCCCATAAAGGGCTCCTTCCTGACAGTATATTTTTCGCTCATCATAACACATACTACCGGTGAGACATATGTCAGGAAGATGTATACGGAGACAAATAAATATATCAATCATGTAATTCCAATGTGGAATATCCACTGTCATCACACAGAAACTGCTGGAACATTTTTCGCCAGATTTGACCAATAAAGTGTATACGAATGTTGATCCTGTCTTGCGTCATGCAGTAAATAAAATACCGGTTGGTGATTGGCTGTAAGATAAGCATCCGGTGGATCGTATCACTTGACGATGAGCCATGCGATTTGGTAGCATATGCCTTGCCGTAGTATGCGGTAAGGCCCGAAGCCCCGGCACATGGTACCGCATGGGGTGTTGGTATTAGCAGAGGTGCGAACATGACATATCTCAGAGGTCACCGAAACCGGTGGCATGTACTTGTAGGAGTGATTCTGGGAATCGGGCTGTTCGGGTGTTCACCGCTGCCCAAGCAAAGCGCGGGTCCCGAGCCAACGGTGGTCCTCGCCGAACCGAACAAAGCTGCTGCTCAGTCGGAGAAGATCACCTTTTCCCTGGAGTTCGAACCCGGGACGAAGACCCGTTACCGTGTGACCTCCGAGGCCGTTACGGCCATGGAAAATCCGGAGACCGCGTTCAAGGACAAAGCCTCGACAACCCCCTTCTCGAAGGTGTCCGAATCGAGCGAAGTGGTCTTCACCCAGGAGATCTTGGGGCCGGTGCCTGAAGACACGAACACGGTTGTAGCTCTTGTAACGATCGAACAGGTCAGATATGTTCGCACGTCCTCCAGGCAACCCGATCTGGTGTTCGACAACCAGGAATCCGCGGACCAGAATAGTCCCTTTGCCAAGCTGATCAGCCAGACCTACACAATCGAAATCAGTCCCTTGGGCTATGTGCCTGGGGTATTCAATCTCCGTACGGCGCGACTAGCTGTGCGGGGTCCTACCCCGGCCCATGCCGTTGCCCTAGACCTGGTAAGCCCGCCGGCTATCTTCGCGCGTCATGGATCCTTCAGCCTGCCCGGGCCGGACGTCGGACCTTTGGCCGTAGGCGGACGGTGGCGGGGCGTGCAGCAGGTCACCCTTAAGGCGCCCGGGATGGACATGGACCGGCTGGGAACTCACAGGTTCGAAAAGATCTACCAGCTGGAGAGCGTGGAGCAGAGGTCAGTGGGTGCCGTGGCTGTTGTAGTCTTCGTGGGTTCACCTGTACCTAGGAGGATCCCAGACAGCCGCTTGGTGGATGTGCCGTTTCTGTCGTGTTCTTATGTAGGTGGGGGTGAATTCAACTTGGATGTGGGTCTGGTCGAGAACTACTTAGAGCAACTGGAGGTACGCATGCCATTGACCGGAACCGAATCGCCGCCTTTAGAAGGCTCTGAAGGACGCATCGTAATCGCAACCCGCTTCTGTCGAATACAGCGGCTTGACCTGGACTGATACTACCAAAAAAAGAACCAAGACATCGGCACGGTATCCTTTGGGGCTAATCCTGCTGGAGGAGACGATTTTTCGGACGCGGGAAAAACACTTGTGTTACCAGTAGCAGAGTTGTATAATTATCTGCAGGCTGCCTGATTTCGGCTTTGATGCAATCCAGCCCCCGCAGCAGAATTGGTATGGCAGGAGGGCCTGTACGTATGGCTAATGTCAATTGTAGTCTCAACGATTCAAGGACCAAGCAGTTCTCCAGACTCTTCGTTGCCTGTCGGGGCGAGATCTACACGTTTATCCTTACTATCTGGAGTGGACTTCGCGGGTCTGCAGCCATGCTTCTGAACGAGACCTGTACCTATCAGGTAGCTGTCCCAAAATCTGTGGTTGATGTTAATGTATAAAAAATAAGATCTAAAATGTTTAAAGAAGGAGGTAAAGCTATGTGTAGGAGATGTGTTCTTTTGTGTTTTTCCTGGCTGTGCCTGTATCTGACCGCGGCCCCGGTAACCGCTGCTGAGGGCACGGATCCTGGAATGGACAACTTGGTGGCATGGTGGAAGCTCGACGACGGCCCGGGCAGCACCACTGTCACCGACTCCAGCGGTAATGGCCGTCACGGCAAATTCCCCTCGGTAACGGGCCATCCCGCGTCCGATGATCCGAAGTGGGTCGTTGACCACGAGGGCGGCATGTCTCTTCGTTTCGATGGGACGGATTATGTGAGATGTGGAGGGGGCAAGAATCCGGGACCGCATGCGGATCCGAATGACCTGAGCTCTTGCACGGATCCCCCCACGTGGGCCGACTTCGATGGCGAGTCCTTT
Source organism: Sedimentisphaerales bacterium (assembly GCA_035528395.1). GTDB lineage: Bacteria > Planctomycetota > Phycisphaerae > Sedimentisphaerales > Anaerobacaceae > NIOZ-UU13. Next base: position 7,008 of record DATKYR010000267.1, on the reverse strand, counting down.
ACTATCGCCACGTGGGTCAAGGAAATCAATTCCAATAACTGGGCTACGTTCGTGGGCAAGGGTGAACGCGCATACAAGCTGCAGATGCTCTTCGCCAGAACCCTGGTCCACTGGGCCTATCCCCGCACCCCCGCGGGCGGCTATGCTGCAGGTGATGCGTCGGACAATGTGTGGAACCATATAGCGGGCATGTGGGACAACGACCAGGAGTACGCCAGCATCTGGGTCAATGGTGAGCTGGCGGGCACGAGGACCGACTGGGTCGATGTAGTGACGAACCCGGGTGACACCAACTACGATCCCGATGCTCCCGGCCGGCGCATTGACAGCGACTGTGAAGTGACGCTTGGTGCGCGCGTCAATGAGGATTGGGGCACGACCGGTGACGAGGACAACCGTCGGTTCAAGAAGTGCGGCTGCCCGCAGCCCGAAGGGCAACCCTATGTGGGCACTGCCATGGACGGCTTGCTGAGTGATGTGCGTATGTACAATCGCCTGCTTACCGGCGACGAGATGCTCTATCTGTTCACCCTGGGTTTCGACAAGGCCACCCGGCCGGATCCGCGTCACGAGAGCGTGCTCGACGAGGCCCCGCCGGTCCTGTCCTGGACGCCTAGTGAAAGGGCCACTTCGCACAACGTGTATTTCGGCGAGAACCTGGCGGACGTGACCACCGGCGCGGCAGGAACCCTGCTCGGCTCCCCGGATGGGAACACCTTGAGCCAGGACCAGTCGCTGGAACCCGGCAAGGTGTACTATTGGCGGGTGGAAACCGTGAATCCGGATGGTACCGTGGCCGGTGACGTGTGGAACTTCGAGCTCAAGAAGAGCAAGGCCTCGGCACCCAATCCGCCGGACGGCATGAAGTGGGTGGATCCCAACAACACGTTGATCTGGGAACCCGGCGTGGACGCCACGATGGCCATAGTCTACTTCAGCGAGAACCGGGACGACGTGGTCAGCGGCCAGGGTGCCACGATGGTCGCGGGCAACGAGTACGACCCCGGCCTGCTGAATCCGCAGACCACCTACTACTGGCGTGTGGATTCCCAGACTCCGGACAAGATAATCCAGGGCGATGTGTGGAGCTTCACCACCAAGGGTCCCGACGTAGGCGGCCTGCTGGGCAGTTACTTCAATAACCAGAACCTGCAGGGTAATCCGGTCCTGACACGAGTTGAGGGCCCGCTTGCTTTCGAATGGCAAAACGCGTCACCGGAGCCCGATGTGGTGGCAGAAGATGAATTCTCCGCCCGGTGGGAAGGCCTCCTGGAGGTGCCGATTACGGATACGTACATGATCATGGCCCGCAAGGACGATGGGGCTGCCTGCTGGATCGATGGTGAGGTGATCTTCTACGACATGCTGGCCTCTTGGGGCATTTCCGAGGTCAAGGGATTTGTCGAGCTTGAGGCGGGCAAGCACGAGATCGTAGTGGAGTACTTCGATGTAGGGTACAACGCCCAGATAGAGCTGCTCTGGAGCACCGAAAGCATACCTCTGCAGACCATTCCCATTCAAGCGCTGTCCGCCCCACCCAAGGCCAGCAGTCCGCGTCCTGCGGATGGTGCGGTTGACGTAGCCGTCGAGGACCTGACCCTGATGTGGTCTGCGGGTCACAAGGCCGCCAAGCACCAGGTGTACTTCGGCCAAGATCGCGATGCTGTGGCAGCCGGTGATCCCAGTGTTGATATGGGTCTGGTTGACGAGACCACGTTCACACCCCAGGCCGAACGGGGCCAGATGTACCACTGGCGTATCGACGAGGTGAACGACCTTGATCCGGAGAGCCCGTGGGCCGGGGACGTCTGGAGCTTCACCACCGCGCCGTTCGTGGTACTGGATGACTTCGAGACCTACGGTGCCAAATCGCCCTATTTGGTGTTCTCGAAGTGGCAGGACAAGTGGGGCCTGCAGGACGTCGTAGATAACGAGTGGGTCGAATTGGCTGAGGGCAACGGTTCAGGCGCTCAGCTTGGTACATTGTACGCCCCGTACGTGGAGACCGCGGATGTCCACGGAGGATCAGGGCAATCCCTGCCGCTGGCGTACGATCATAATGATGTGGTCGACTACTCCGAGGGCACGCGCTGGTTCGACCCGCCCAAGGACTTCACCGAGGACGACGGTGCAATCCTGGGCGTGTGGTTCAAGGGTCGCCAGCCGCCTACGTCTAACGTGACTTACGCAGACGGAAAGTTTACGCTGGAGGTATCGGGCAGTGATATAGGCGGCACGCACGACGAATTTGTATTCGCATACCAGAGCGTCGGAAACGCTGACCTGATTGCCAGGGTCGATGAGCAGGAGGCCACCAATGGTTGGGCCAAGGCGGGCGTGATGGTCCGCTCGGGCCTGGATGACGACTCGGCCTACATATTCTGCTTTGTCACACCTGAGAACGGTGTTGTCGTAGAAATGCGCGGATCTGATGGTGGTAATCAAAGCGGCCTTGTTGCTCAGATACAGGATGCAAATGCCCCGCACTGGGTGCGCATCCAGTATACTGGCACAGGTGCCATCACGTGCTGGCAGCGCGAGGATGGCAATGAATGGCAGGAGTTGTATAGTACGGTGCTTTTCTTTGATGCTCCGCCCTATATGGGTCTGGCCATGACCTCCCACACCAGCAGCGAGGTCAACACCACGGTATTTTCCAACGTGACGATCGACGGCACTCCGCTGACTCTGGCGGACGTGGAATACAAGGAGATCGGCGTACCGTTCAACACCCCTGCGCCTCTGTATATTGCGGTCAAGGACGAAGCGGGCAACCAGGCCAAGGTGGAGTATGTTCCGAAGGACCCGGCCGTTTCGCCCACGAACATCCCGGAGTGGACCGAATGGCCTATTTCGCTGTCTGAGTTCGCGGCCCAGAACGCGGCCCTTGATCTGACCAAGATCACGCGTCTGACGCTGGGCGTGGGCCCGGAGGCCGATGCCGATCCGGAGGGTGCCGGCGTGATGCTGTACGACGATATCCGTATCTACGACAGCAGCCACTCGGCTCCGACGACGGAGGTCCGCGTCATTGAGGACTTCGACACCTATGGTGACCAGACCGAGCTGGATGCGGTTTGGGTGGATCACCAGGCCCTCAATGGTGAGGTGAGCCGTACCCTGGTAAGCAGCGGCGGGATGGAGAACAGCCAGTACATGCAATGGGACTACCATTCGTACGGCGACGGTCCTCCCAAGATGGACAACAGCGAAAGCGTGATGATATTCGACGCTCCTATCGATTTTGCTTCCTATGGTGAGAGCTTCAAGCTCCGTCTGTCGCTGCGCCGTCGTCCGGGCAGTGATCGTGTGGGATTGCTCTATGCGAAATTCTATCAGGGCGGCACGGCCAATGACCCCAGTTTCCTGTCGGGTGAGGCCTGGATCGTGAAAAGCGACAGCAACTGGTATCCCAACGGGTACGCCCCCATCGGTAACACCGTGGAAGGCGGTCAGCCCTGGGCCACAGATGTCGACCTGCTGACCGATGGAGAGTGGAGCACGGTGGAGATCCTGCCCGAGAACATCATCCCGGGCTGGGGCGGCAATCCTCAGACCTTCGAGGGCCTGACTGAGGTGACCGGTATGGTCATCGGCAGCTCCGAGGGCCAGAGTGAGGCCCAGGGCACGATTGATGTGGACAGCATCGAGATTGTGTACGAGCCCTAGTTGTTGGGTCGATGCCTAGTTAGGTACACTACTGAAGGGCTGCGTGTTTCAGACATGCAGCCCTTTTCTTTGGCACAGCTTTCGTGAGAGACCAGTAGGGGACACTGCTTCTCTACGGGACCGGGTTAAAGTATTAGTGTGTGATAAACAGCTTCACATTGAGCCGCAAAATATCAGTATTCTTCGATAAATTCGTGTCTCCAGAATGTCTAGAATTCTTCGAAAAGCCACCTCTTTCAGCAGCTGCAAAACACCCTGATTTTCAGGTGACATTATGACACCATTTTGACACCACAAATGTTGATTTTGCCTATGTCGAGTCCTAAAAAATACCAATTTTTTACGAAAATTTCAATATTTCTCAGAATATTTTTATTTCTATCGGATTAAGTAAACGGTGAGACACATTCTGTATCAACAATTCGATTCTTTTTTGGAATAAAAATGAGCTGACAACTCTTTCAAGCTGTCAGCTTTTTTAATTCATCGATACTCTCTCGCCTTCAAGATAAATACAAAGTAAATCTAAGGTGTAACTGTAAAATTCCAAATGTTACCTTTGTGGATTGTAGTTCAATTTGCTTCTACCTCAAAAGTAAATATGTCTTTGGCAGGCATGTTGAACCTATCCCCTAATTGTGTGTCCAAGGAAATTCTAGGGCGAGACACTACTACAATACAAAAATTCTCACACTATCGCGGGGATGATTACCAGTTCTAATTTACCTTGACGAGGATATAGCTGATTTGGTATAAGTAAATAAGGAAAGTTATTAGGAAAAATCTAATATTTTGGCTTTCTGAGTCGATGGTATTTTGCAGTTTTCCCTAAAAGGAGGAGTTATGCGGCCTTAGGGTCAGGGCAAAAGCGTGAGTTTTCGGCCGTAGCTCTTTTGGGCTTCTCTTGGAGAATTTGGAGAATCAAGATTTTTACATTTCAATTCAGATTCCGGAAGGAAGGAGGTAAAGTCAAGACCTGAAAAGTGGTGTTGATTAAAGACAACTGTATTTTGGTGTGCAGCCAAGGCATGTTTATGCAACCTTTTGTGAGGAGAATTATTATGTTTAGAAAAATGATTTATTTGGTTTGTTTTGTTCTGTTGTTGTCTCTGGTTAGTGATGTTCAAGCTGTTGACATGACCTGGTCCGATACCACTGGCGATCACCTCTGGAGCACGGCACAAAACTGGGACACCGGTACAGTACCCACCTCTGCCGATTATCCCAGGATTGCCTCGCTCATCGGCCCGACTATCGCGAATGAAGGTGCCGTGGCTAGTTTATTAGGTCTTGGATTTGGTGGTGGTTCCGTCACTACCATGAAATTGGATGGCGGAACCCTTGAAATAATAACGTACTTTCAACTGGGCTTGTCCAACGGTTGTGAAGCCACATGTGACATGATTAGCGGAAACATAACTGCCGGGCATATACTTGTGGGGGACAGAGGTTCGGGCACCCTCAATATGACCGGTGGTACTATTACAGTCAATGGCCTCTTCCGGATTGGACATCATCCTACATCTATAGGTCATGTGAATCTGGATAGTGGAATTATAAACACCAGTACTTTTGATATGAGAGGGAACGTTGGAGCTGTCGGCACGATGGATGTTAGAGCCGCGGGTACGCTGATAATAAACGGCGATAATGTCACTGCAATCCAGGAATATATCGACAGCGGTTGGATTAGTGCCTATGACGGCAATGGCACGCTACAGTTGGATTATGACGTCACCAATAAAGGCAGAACTACGTTGTCTGCTACCCACTTCCTTAATCCGAATCCGGCTGACGGTAGTTTGGTATCATCCGGCGAGATGGAATTGAGCTGGGTTTTGGCCGATCCTTGTGTACCGGGTCAGGCGGTATCAGTTGATGTTTACTTTACCGACGACCTGCGAGCATTGACACAATTTACGGATCCGGATGCTATGAGGATTGTCAGCAACCAGAGCGTGAGTTCGGTTGTTGTTCAGACGGAACCAAAAAAGCAGTATTACTGGGCCATCGATTCTTACATCGGAAGTGATAATGACCCAGTTTATGGTCCTATTTTCAGTTTTGTTTCGGATAATATGCCCCCCCAAGTGGACGCCGGTGTCGATATATTGACCTGGCTGGGCGATGATGGTCTCAGGACAAAGATTCTTGACGCCACTGTCACCGATGATAGTCTCGTAAGTCCTTATACGGTGCATTGGACGGTGATTAGTGAACCAAATGACCCCAACAGCTCTGACGCGATGATTACTGATCCGAGCGCCAAGGATACGAGTATTACTCTGTCAGCCGTGGGCGATTATGTCTTGCAGTTGGAGGCTTTCGATGGTGAATACACCGGTTCGGACACGGTCATAATCAATGTATATAACGATGGTTGTGAGGCAGCCCAGTCACTGCCCGATTACGTGCCGTTTCCCGGGGACCTCAATGGTGACTGCAAAGTCGATGATCTGGATTTGGCCATATTACAGGAAGACTGGCTGAAAGATAATTCACTGACTGAACCGTAGATCAAGGTCGAATGACTTAGGGCACTATCGGCTTTGGTTTACCGGTGCATTTGATATTTGTATCAGACGCCCTGTTTTATTCCTTGATGTATTGCAAGGATTTCTCTGTTTTTCCTGTTTATGAAACATCGCGGTCAAATATAAACTTTGTCCATCATCCTTGGGAATATGATCCCATTTTCGATAGTTGTAAAATACCAGAATTCTTCGAAAAGTCACCTCTTTCAGAAGCTAAAAAACACCCTGATTTTCGGGGGTGAGTAGACCGAGGGAATTTCACCCTCAGCCCCTCCTAAAACCGGACATGAACCTCTCAGCTCATCCGGCTCCTATCATTCAAACTATTAATAAAATGGTTCTCGGAAGCAGCATGGAAGTAGATGCCCCACCAGCCCTGGCGAACTCAGCATCAGGAGGAACCCAGGTCCGCGAACTTGCACCTCCGGTGATTGTGAATCCATCAAGAACAGACGCGTCGATCTCGTTGCCTTCGAATACCATGGTGCCGCCGAGGTTAGTATCAATTTGAGTCAAAGTCTATGCCAATCGCCGATGACACCTGCCTAGGCATCGTTCCCTCAATGATTACCACGCTGTCAATGGCGCCCCAACCCCATCCACCATTGTGGTAATCAATGAAGTCCAAGGTATACATCTCATCGCCAGAGACGAGGCCGGAAAACTCATCTTCTCCTAACGTAATAGTCTCCCAAAACTGGCTGCCACTTTCCGATCGCGCATAGAAACCAAGGTATCGCCCATCGCTCACGCGGCGAAGTGCCACACCAATGGCGCCGCTGGTAGATGAGTTCCACGGCAATGC
>DATKYR010000266.1:0-15253 GCA_035528395.1 Sedimentisphaerales bacterium | reverse complement strand
TCCATTTTTGGCTGGCTGCGGCTTCGGCTGGCGGTGTCAGCAAAACTCGGACTACCAACCAGTAGGCCTGCGTTTTGCTTCCTTGCCAGCCTTGTCCTCGCTGGAGCCAAAACGAAACCTAATTTCTTTACCAGTCCTAAGAGAACAACCGAGGATAAGAGCTTATCCAAATAACCCGCTCTATTGCGGCCGACTGCAAAGCCCGATGCTTGCGTTGTCAGCCAAAAATGTTCTCAACGTGGAGAAAACCACGCCTCCGAGCATTTTTGGCCTGCCGCCTTGGCCTCGAACTTTTCGCTCGGCCTCATAACGACCCGGTTATTCGGATAAGCTCTAACAAGCAAGGATGTAAAATATGAAAGTCACGAAACCGCAGGTCGTGACAGTGGTTGTATTTGCTATGAGCAGTTTGCTGCTTATTTTTGCGGCAAACTGCTCGTTTGAAAGAAAGACCACCGACGAGACCAGCCTGAAAAAGGTCGAAGAAATCTCAATTGGGCAACAGGCCAAAGAGAAACCAGCCGAGGAAGGAACTGAAGAGGTCTCAGTTGAGCAGCAGGTCAAAGAAGAGCCTGCTGAGGAGCAGGCCGAAGAAAAAACCTTCGTCGCTAATTTGTTTTGCAGTGCGTGTCACTACGCTTTCGGCGATGAAGAGCTCGCCCTTAACCATGAACGAGTGGGCATCGGATGTGAAAGGTGTCACGGCGAGTCGGAGCGCCATCGCAGCGATGAAGATAATATCACGCCGCCTGAAATTATGTACCCCAAGGCAAAAATCAATCCGACCTGTATGATGTGCCATCCGAGAGGTAAAATCAAGCATGTGAGCCTCCACGCATCTCTTTTGGCCGGAGCTGAGACTATCTTTGATAAGGACACTGACGAATCCACCGGTCAAATGAAATACTGCACAGACTGCCACGGCAAGGAACATCGTATGAATGTCCGGACTATACGGTGGAACAAGGCGACCGGTGAACTGCTGGAAGAGTAATACCAATTGTAATTAAAAGATGCGCTTTATATAAAGAGCAGCGAGCCATCCCCAAGCTGCGCTTGAGGCTGCCACCCTTTTGTGCTAAACACAAGGAGCGCAGTAATTAAATGCATTTGGTATAAATTCTTGCGGCAGTTTTAGCCGTTCCTTCGTGCTATACATATATATAATTCGCCGGTTAGTTTCCTTTGCTGAGAGCCAATGGTTCGTTTTTATACCGGTGTGCCGGTAGTGTCTTTATATTCTTTGCGCAGCCGTTTTAGTTCGGCTTTTAGCTTCTTGACAACATCGGCATATGCCGGGTCATTATAGACGTTCTTCATTTCTTTCGGGTCTTCTTCCAGGTCATACAGCTCCCACTCGTCGATGTCATGGTAGAAATGTATCAGCTTGTAACGTTTGTTCCGTACACCATAGTGCCGTTTAACGCTGTGCACGGCTGGGTACTCGTAGTAGTGGTAGTACATTGACGTGCGCCAATCATTAGGCGTTTTGCCCTGGAGTATCTTGCGAATGGAACGGCCCTGCATATCGGGCGGCTTTGGTACACTTGCGAAGTCCAAAAACGTCACGCCAAAATCCAGGTTCAGGACGATGTCGTTGCTTGTCAAGCCGGCTTTGACTTCCTTCGGATACCGCACGAGCAGCGGCATACGCAGAGATTCCTCGTACATAAAGCGCTTGTCGAACCAGCCGTGGTCGCCCAGGTAAAAGCCCTGGTCGGAAGTATAGACCACGACGGTATTCTCAGCCAGGCCGGATTCATCGAGATAATCCAGCAGCCGACCGACATTTTCGTCAACCGAGGCAATACACCGCAGGTAGTCTTTGATGTATCTTTGATATTTCCAGCGGACAAGGTCTTTGCCCTTGAGGTTCGCCTTGCGGAAGGCTTCATTTTTAGGTTCGTATGCAGCATCCCAAAGCTTTTTCTGCTCCGGCGTAAGGTTTTTGGGGGGCACGAGTTTCAGGTCTCTATCGTTCATCGTCTTTTCGATACTCATATCCTGTTCCTTAGCGGCTCTTCCGCGGTTGGAGTAATCGTCGAACAGGTTTTCCGGCTCCGGCATAGTAACATCATCATACATTGTTAAATATTTTGGACCCGGCTCCCACGAGCGGTGGGGGGCCTTGTGATGGTACATCAAACAGAATGGTTTTTCGCCGGTGCGTTCTTTGAGCCACTTGAGGGCGTGGTAGGTAATAATGTCAGTAGTGTACCCGGTATATTTTTTCCGCTGGCCCGTCTCTTTCATAATCGGATTGTAGTATGTTCCCTGTCCGGGCAGGACGTTCCAGTAGTCAAAGCCGGTCGGGTCGGTCTTGAGGTGCCATTTGCCGATCATAGCGGTTTCGTAACCAACATTTTGCAGCAGTTTAGGGAAGGTCTGCTGGCTGCCATCGAACTTCAGCCGATTATCGGTAACGCCGTTGATATGGCTGTATTTGCCGGTCAGAATTACCGCTCGGCAGGGGGCACAGATTGAATTAGTACAAAAGCTGTTTTTGAAGAGCATGCCCTCTTTTGCAATCCGGTCGAGGTTCGGTGTTTTATTGATTTTGCTTCCGTAACAGCTCATCGCGTGCGAGGCGTGGTCGTCCGTCATAATAAATATGATGTTCGGCCTTTTTCTTTCAGTCCCTACTATTTGACCGAAGCTATCACAGCTTGGCAATATCGACAGCGCTGAGGCGGAGCCCGCCATAAAACCGATTTTTTTCAGAAAACTCCGGCGATTTAGCCGGATGTCTGTTTGGGTTCCCGCGAAGCGGGGTCCCTCCCCGTGTCTTTCGGGAAATTCTCTCCTTGTATGCCTTTTCATTTTGGTTCCTTTCGTGCGTCTTTGTATGGACTATCAACTCATAGGAAAGAGTTTATTTTGCTTTTAATACATTTAATCAATAAATTGAAACTATACTATAAATCGAATTTTCGGGTTATAATAGAAAAAGTGAAAGGCTTTGTCTAATTAATTAGTATTTCTGTTGAAAACTCCGCCGCGCTGGTATAATACGAGATAAGAACATAAGTTCTTTCTGTTCTTATAACTTATGCGTTATTTAAATGAGATGAGAGCAGTAACAGGGATGTTGTAAAGTGGCTCAACTCAAGAAACAGCTTGGTGCCCTTGAGGTATTTGCCATAGCAGCAGGGGCAATGATAAGCTCAGGCCTGTTTGTTTTGCCTGCTATAGCTTTTACAAAGGCCGGCCCCGCCGTAATCTTGTCCTATCTTTTTGCGTCGATTATTATAATACCCAGTGTCCTCAGTAAGGCCGAGCTGTCAACTGCAATGCCGAGGGCGGGTGGAACATATTTTTATGTGGAACGGAGTTTAGGCCCGGTTTGGGGTTTGTTCGGCGGATTGGCGAATTGGTTTTCCGTGGCGCTGAAAAGCGCATTTGCTGTGGTCGGTATGGCGCTTTTGATTGAGGTCGTACTGCAGATGATTTTTCCTGTACAGTTAAGCCAATGGCACTTCAAAACGATAGCGGTACTGTGCTGTTTGGCTTTTACTGTCCTGAATATCGTAAGCGTCAAGCACACAAGTAGATTTCAGGTTCTGCTGGTGGGGATATTATTGGCGATACTTGCACTGTTTACGTTTATCGGTTTCGGAAGAATCGAAGCTGTCAGATACAAAGACTTTCTGCAGAATGGTTGGTTGGCCATATTGGCAACTTCTGGTTTGGTATTCATAAGCTTCGGGGGCCTGACTAAGGTCGCCAGCATTGCAGAGGAGGTCAAGTATCCCGGCAAAAATCTTCCGTTAGGGATGATACTGGCCTGGTTTGTTGTAACCGTGTTTTATCTTGGAGTAATCATAATCGTAGTCGGTGTTGTAGATGGGCAGGAGTTAGCTGTCAGTCTTATGCCAATATCGCTGGCGGCGAGTAAGTTTATGGGTTCAGCGGGTTTTGCACTTCTTGGTTTGGCCGCTATAGCAGCTTTTATAACCACTGCAAATGGCGGAATACTCGCTGCGTCCCGTTATCCTATGGCTATGAGCAGAGACCGGCTACTGCCGCCGCTTTTGGCGGATATAAGCAGCCGCTTTAAGACGCCGCATGTCAGCATATTGCTCACCGGTGGATTTATGATTGCGGCCATTGTCTTTCTTGATATTGAAGTGCTTGTAAAAACTGCCTCGACCTTAATGATAATACTTTTCATCCTTGTCAACGCCAGCGTGATTATAATGCGTGAGAGCAAAATACAAAGCTATCGGCCGAAGTTCAAGTCGCCGTTATATCCATATATTCATATCTTTGCCATCATCTCTTATAGTGCCTTGATAATAGATATGGGACTGGTGCCGTTACTGATTACAGCGGGCTTTGTCGGTTTGAGCGCCGCCTGGTTTTGGCTCTATGTTTACAGGCGTGTCAGCAGGGCCTCGGCGGTTATGCACGTGGTAGAACGAGTTACCGACAGAGAGCTTAAAACCGTTACCCTTGAGAATGAGCTTCGGGATATTCTGCTCGAACGGGACGATATAATCGAAGACAGATTCGATGAGCTTATAAGAGAATGTGAAGTCCTTGATATTCAGGGCGAAGAAAACGCCGAAAAAATCTTTCGGCAGGTCTCAACCATTTTAGCCGAGAGGTTGGGAACAGATGAGTACGTACTTTTCGAGAAATTTCTTCATCGTGAAGCTGAGGGCGGCACGGTGATTCAGCCGGGCTTTGCTATACCGCACATAGTAGTGGAAGGAGAAAACAAATTCGATATTCTGCTTGTCCGTGCCCGTGACGGCATCAACTTCCCGCATGCTCCGGACCCTGTCAGGATAATGTTCGTTCTGGCCGGCAGCAAAGACGAGCGTAATTACCACCTGCGGGTCCTAATGGCCATAGCTCAGATTGCCCAGGAAAAGCACTTCGAGCAGCGATGGCTCACCGCCAGGGACACTCAGGGATTAAGGAACTTGATACTTCTATCCACGAGAAAAAGAGATACAAATCAATAATTAACGTTACAGCGCCACTTGGTCGAGGAAATCTGGTTTTTACGTTAAAATCCGAAGCACGAAATGGTGAGTGGTTAATTAGTGAGTGGTGAGTAAAGTATGACAAATTAACCAATTAACTTCTCACCAATTAACAATATTGTTTCGCATTTCGATACCTGTCCTGAGCAAGGCCGAAGGATTCGAATTTAGAGTTTATAATACTAAGGTCGTCGCCTGATGGCGAGGGATTTTCTCCCATTCCCCGAATAGGATATTAAAAAGGGCCTATAGCGAATCAATCACTATAGGCCCCAAATTGATGCAAAACTGCTATATTAACCACACACCTAATTGCCAGCCAAATTTCGGCTTATTGTGCTGATGAAGGCTAATGTAGAGCAATATCATCAAAGTACATCGTACCTGTGCCACCAGGCTGCGGATTGTTCTTGTCGCCTAAACCAAGGGCAATCGTATTGACATTGGTCAGGTCAACGCCCTGGTCTGCAAAGGCCTGCAGGTCGATAATCCATTCGATCCACGTGGCTATCTGTGCTGCATCAGGATTATCGTGAGTAACAATCGCTGTGCCATTGAGAGCAACATACAATGTCTCAGCAGCATTGGCCGGGTTGCCATAGAACCAAATCGTCAGTGCTGTAACACCTCCCTCGGTCCAGTCAGTTGGATAATTCAATGTCATGGCCACCTCAGAATGCGTAACACTGTTGTCGTAGTATAACGGCATCGACTGTTTACCACCGTGAACGATAATTCGCTCGGTAAAAGGAGGAAATTCATAACCAACGAGAGAACCGTTTGCCGGGTCCTCGAATCCATCTAACCACGTGTAAAAGATGTTGTTGCTCTCTGGGTTGTCAGGCTCAAGGTCATTGTAGTACTCAAAATCATCTATGACAGGGAAGTTGGCGGTCTTAAAGCTCCAGACGTCGCCTGCCCACGGACTGCCGGGATTGGTGTCATTGACCTCATCAACACGCCAGTAATAAGTAGTATCCCAGTCAAGCTGTCCGGGGTCATAGCTCTCAGAGCCAAGGTCCTTAGTGCCTATGTCCTCAGGCGAGCCTGTAGCAGCATTGAGTACAGCATTTTCGTCAGTTCCGAAATAGACCTGGTGCGAAGCGGCATAGTCACCCGGCGACCAGCTAAGAATCGATGTCTGCTTTACATCCACGGCACCGTTAGGTGGATTCGAGCGGGCGGCCCAGACAGGCAGCAACAATGCTGTCTGCGGAATGATTTCCTTCTCTAAGGAGGGATTGGACCAGAACAGATTTGCCCGCATGTTGCCGCCGCCTCCATATCCTCCACCTGAAATATTAGATATTTCCATCACTATCGGAACAGTTCCAACCTCAAGGTCAATCTCGCCCCGGTACTCGATAGCCATATGATGCGGCATCCAGTTTTCGATGACTGGTTGGTCATTAACCCACAGGCGTACTGCTGAAAATACATTCGCGTCGAATATGTAGGTCTCAGTGTATGGCACGTTTAGCACGCCTGTCCATCTAACCGAGTATAAAGGAGCATCGACGCCCGGACCCGGTGCTTCGCCGCCCCAGATATAGTCAATCCCAGGTTCTATTCGAGTAAGAATTGGCGTACCGGACAAAGTCAGGTTATTGAAGTATTCTCCTTTTATACCTCCAATGCTGGCGTCTCCGGTAGTAAAGCTCCAGATGTTGCCTTTATACGTGTCCTTGGCATCAAACTCATCGACCCTCCAGTAGTAGGTCTTGCCCATTTCAAGTGGGTCAAGTGCATAGGTTGCAGGCATCTGGGCCACACCACCGGTGGCATTGTTTACATCATCGAAATTGTCGCCGAAATAGACGGTGTGCATTTTGGCACCCCAACCAGGGCTCCAGCTAAGGTCTGTTTCCGGGTCCACGAGTCTGGCGTTTTCAGGCGGAGTGGGCTTCCAGGCAGTCAGCGGGGGAACCGTAAATCTCCAGACTTCGCCTGTCCAGGGACTGTCCGAACTGGCTTCATTGACCTCGTCGACTCTCCAGTAATAAGTCGTGCCTGTAACAAGGCCGTCCGGATAGGCAAATCCTGGAAAGCCGACAATAAGGAAGCTTTCGGTCTGATTGCCAAGTAAGGTATCAGCGGTTCCAACCTTGACGTCATCAAGCTTTTCGCCGAAGTAGACATCGTGCGAGGTTGCAAAAGCTCCCGTCGTCCAGGCAAGGTTTGCCCATGTATTCTCATGTATGGCACGATCCTCCGGAGCCGGGCCGGAGGCTTTTGGATTTCCTCCAAGCCGTTTTATCTCGCTTTGTGTCAGTGCTCGATTGTAGATGCGGATATCGTCCAGCATGCCATTGTACTCGTCACCACCTGGTGCCGTTTCATGTTTGGTTCCAATACAAAGAGTCCCATCAGAGGTACCCAATTGACCACTGGAGTCTTGTTCACCGACCACAACTCCATCATAATAAACTTTCATTGATGAGCCATCATATGTAGCCGCAAGGTGAGTCCACTTACCTATCGGAGGAAGGCCAGGAAATTCAAGCCTATCAGGAGAAAGCCCGGGTAAATGGAAAACCAAATTATCACCCCATTCTTTGAGGAGACGATACTGGTTATCTCCTCCTCCCGAGCTTTTTTGCATTATCCTGTTATTGCCCGTCCAGCTCGGATTTATCCAGGCGGCGATGGTAATGGCATTGGTCATGTCCAACGAAGGGCTGTCCTGGACAAGCACGTAATTATATGGGCCGGTGAATTTGAGTGCCCCGCCGATACTCCCTTCTGTCGTCCACTCTACAGGGCCATTAAGGGTACCATCGTTCCCATTACCCGAAGAATCAGCGGCAATGTTACCACTACCCTCATCGAACGTCCACCAGCCAACGAGAGCCGGGTCAGTGTCAAGATCGACGCCTCTAACGATGCCTGTGTTAACCAGACCCAACACAAAAATAAAAGAAGTTAAATAAATTAATTTCTTAGACATAATAGTCCTCCTTCAAAAAGAGTTAAAATAAATATGGATTATGCTTCGGCCACACACCAAAACATCCGTTTTCTTCAAAAAGCATCAAGAAAACGCACCTGCGAGAAATGCAAATCAAAAATTTCTTACGGAATGCCACTACCTCCTTCCTTTTGAAACCCAGTATTTAGTCATTACTTGAGATGCAAAAATACTCATTTGCAGGGCACAAATCTGTTAAAACTTTGCGCCTTGCGTAATACGCAATAACTCCTCCTCTATCGAAAAACCACAAATATTTCACACTTTGGAAGCCAAAAACAATAGAATTTAACCATTATATTTATACCAGAAAAGTTGCCTTCCCGTCAAGGGAAAATTTCCAAAATATTTAAAGAGCAACCCAGATATTACAGTTTTCTTGCTATCCGGGTCGAATTCAATATACTTGTCCATAAGACTTTCCGGTAAAAGAAGTTAAATAAAAGACCCGTATTGGGGTGAAATGAATAAATGAAGATAATCGCGGATGCGAATATACCGTTTGTGGCAGAGTGCTTTTCTTCCATCGGCGAGGTTAAAGTTATTGGCGGCAGAGAGATAACACCCGGTATTGTTAGTGATGCCGATGTTCTTTTGGTTCGTAGTATCACGCCGGTAGGTGCCGATTTGCTCACCGGCAGCAAGGTGCGTTTTGTAGCTACAGCCACTATCGGTTTTGACCATATCGATGTTGACTTTCTGCTGCGGAATAATATCGGTTTTGCATCGGCGCCTGGGTCGAATGCCAACTCTGCAGCGGAATATGTTATTGCCGGGCTGCTCGAAATGGGGCGAAAGTATGATATTGACCTGGAAGACAAATCGATAGGCATTATAGGTGCAGGTAATGTCGGAAGCAGGGTAGCTAAGAAGTGCGCGGCTTTAGGGATGCAGATTTATCTGAACGACCCGCCTTTGCAGAGAGAAACCGGCGAGGGGAAATATCTGCCGCTAAAAGAGCTTTTTGATTGCGATTTTATAACATTTCATACGCCGTTGACGTTTGAGGGTGTTGACAAGACGTATCATTTGGCCGACGAGAAGTTTTTCAAATCACTTAAAGAAAGGTGCGTATTTGTTAATGCTTCTCGCGGCGGTGTGGTTGACAGCGAGGCATTGAAAAGAGCAATACGGTCGGGGCGATTGAGAGCTGTCGTGCTTGATGTTTGGGAAAACGAGCCGAATATCGATATGGAACTTTTGGAAATGGTTGATATCGGCACGCCACATATTGCCGGCTATTCGCTGGACGGCAAAATTACAGGTATGATTATGATTTATAAGGCGGTCTGTGAATATTTTGGACTTGGCGCCAAGCTTGATATCGAGGATTTTTTGCCTGAACCTGCTGTCCGCCAGTTGAGAATAGAGACGAGCACAAATAATGAACAGGATGCGCTGGCTGATGCTGTTCAGAAGATTTACAATATCAGAGAAGATGATGTCCGGCTACGGGGGATTTTGGAAAAGTTGGTGGAAAAAAGAGGCGAATTTTTTGACAGCCTGCGGAAGAATTATCCCATCCGCAGGGAGTTTCAAAATACGCGGATAGTTTTAGAGAGTTCCTGCAAATCTATTGCTGATAAGTTAGCAGGAATCGGATTCAAGATTTAGAATATAGAGAATAAAATTCATCAAAAATGTAATATTTGAGTGCAAAGCTACCTTGAATAAGTTTTTAGATAATAGTTTGTTTGAGGCTTCGCCTGAAGCCTATTTTATTCCTGGATTCCCGCTTTCGCGGGAATGACAGAGTGGTACGATTGTCGAAAAACTCTGCAACAGTACCTAAGATTCGGAGGTTTGCGTAATGAGACTCCAAGAGTTTGTTTGCTGTCCGAAGTGTAAAAGGAATTTGCAGGCTCACGCTGAATATTATATGTGTGTTGAATGCAGTCTGAAATATCCCATTGTGGATGGTGTGGTGGATTTCTTGCCCTCCAACAGCGTAGAGAAAGGACGCGGGCAGAGGCTTATGGAATCCGAGAAAATGGTGGAGATATATGAGAGTAAATGGTGGAGGGGGTGTAAACTATTTAAACTATATTTGAAAATCAGCCTGGATGATGAGATTGCACTTATCAAAAAAATCGCAAAGACCGGCCCAGCAGATAGGGTGCTTGACCTTGCCTGCGGCCCCGGTGTGTTTACTCGGCCTTTTGCCGTAGAAAGTGCTGACCGGGAAGTCATTGGCTTTGACCTTTCCTGGCCGATGTTAAGATATGCAACCGCGAAGGTCAAGAGATGTGGGATTGAAAACATTGCATTCATGCACGGCGATGCCCATAATCTTCCGCTCAAAGATTCATCGATAGATGTTGCCAACTGCTGTGGTGCTTTGCATATTTTCAAAGATATACGACAGGTACTAAGTGAACTTAACCGAGTGATAAAACCTAATGGGCGTTTTTCAGCGGCGCTATGCCTGCGAAGCTCGAATGCTTTCAACAGGCTTAAAGCATCCCTTGATGAGAAGTTCTGGGGAATTCACTATTTCCGTGAAGAGGAATTCAAAGAGCTGCTTGACGAGGCAGGATTCGAACCTACGGTTTACCACGCCAAGGGAATCTGGATGATAGCCGGGGGAGTCTGTCGTCCTTGAAAGGTGTTTTTTAATCAATAGTGACAAAGACGCGACATACTATATGCGAGATATGACATACGAAAATGTTGTTGAGTGGCCGATGGGGCGGCTGGATTTCTCGACGGGCTGTGTTGTGATGGGAGTGCTGAATGTTACGCCGGACTCCTTCAGCGACGGTGGTCAGTTCTTTGAGGTCGAAAGGGCAGTTGAATGCGGTCTGCAAATGGCCGCCGACGGTGCTGCGATAATAGATGTCGGCGGTGAATCGACTCGGCCTGGTTCTGCATCGGTTTCTGCTGATGAGCAGATAGGACGTGTCGTTCCTGTGATAAAGGCGCTTTGCAAAAAGATAGATGTGCCGATTAGCATTGATACATATAAGCCTGAAGTTGCCAAAGCTGCTTTGGAAGCAGGAGCGGGTATGATAAATGATATCACTGCTTTGAGTGATGAACGGATGACCGAATCGGCGGCTGAGCACGATGTGCCGGTTGTTTTGATGCATATACAAGGCACGCCCGCAACAATGCAGATAGAGCCGAAATATAAGGATGTGGTTGGCGAGGTTTTGCAGTTTCTTTTAGAACGGGCCAGGCGAGCCGAAGGTGCCGGCATCGACAGAAAGAAGATTTTTATTGACCCAGGAATCGGGTTTGGCAAGACGTTAGAGCACAATCTTCTGCTTTTGAGAAATATAAATAAATTCGTTGCTGCCGATTATCGAGTGCTGGTAGGGACAAGCCGAAAAAGCTTTATCGGTAAACTCACCGGCAGAGAAAAACCTGCTGATAGGATATTTGGCACCGCTGCAACGGTTGCCCTTTGTGCAGCAGCAGGCGTTTCAATCGTCCGGGTCCACGATGTAGCTGAGATGGTTGATGTGGTGAATGTAATTAACACTATCAACTGCTAAACAAATAAAAACCACCGGTGAAACCGATGGATGAATATAAGATTTTTAAGTTTGAAGATACTTTTCGATTCTCTCAACGAACTTTTCTGCGTCGCGAACTCTTTTAAGGGCTGTATCCTGCTCGATTTCGATGTGAATGTCGTAATCACCGATTTCCCTATTTTCTTGCTCCGCTGTGAGAATTCTTGCAAATTCCTTTTCGTTTTTCCTGTCTTGACAAGATGTAATCCGAACATCCGCCGGACAGCATAATGTGATTCCGACTCGATATTTACCATAGCCAGGGCTGCTTTGGCAGCATGCAGAACTGCATAATATGACCTGGAAACGCAGTCTTCGTAAAGCTGATTTTCCAAAAGAGTTTTTGCTGCCAGAAGGGCTTTTTTAGCGCGAATTAGCTCTTTTTGCGATATGTCATTCATACTGTGATTGCATCCTTGCTGACATTGTGTATAAAAGAGGTACCTTCTCCGCGCAGTTGGTCAAACCTATTTTTACTGATAACTTTAGGTGATATGCAAACGTCCATTTGCAGCAACATATCTGTGGCAACATCATAGACTGTATCACGAATATGCCAATCATCAGTTGCTACGATAATCAGCACGTCCAAGTCGGAATTATGCCGGTCATCACCACGAGCCTTCGAGCCGAATAGTTTCAACTCGATTAGCTGTTTGCCCAGAATTTTCTTAAGAAGGATTTTAAAGCTCTTGAGAGCCGATTTTTCTTTCGTACTCAACGCCATTTAAATCGCTCCTATGATAAGTAAGAAGTTAAATAGCCTATCCTGCATACAATAATACCATAACCCCATTATGAAGACAACTAAAAAGTGACTCGTAAATCGGTTTTAGTCCGTATTGAGTGCGATTTTTAGAGTTTCGTCGGTGTTCTTGACGAATTTGAATTGCAGGTCCTTTTTGGCTTCTTTGGGCACGTCGGGGAGGTCTTTTTTGTTTCGAGCGGGAAGGATGACGGTTTTTATTCCAGCCTGTTTGGCAGCTAAGATTTTTTCCTTCAAGCCGCCAATGGGTAAGACAAGGCCACGTAAAGTTATTTCACCTGTCATCGCTACATCCGGCCGAGTCGGTTTGCCAATAAGCAGACTAACCAGCGATGTGAACATTGCTGCGCCTGCGCTTGGGCCGTCTTTGGGAATCGCCCCTGCGGGGACGTGGATGTGATAATCGAATTTCCTGAATTGGTCAGGGTCAATTTTTAGTTTTTTGGCGTTTGCCTTTACGATGGAGAACGCGGTCTGTGCGCTTTCCTTCATAACGTCTCCGATTTGGCCTGTCAGTTGCAAATTGCCTTTGCCGGGCATAGAGGCGGATTCAATAAAAAGCAGCTCACCGCCGACGGGTGTATAGGCCAGGGCGGTTGCAACGCCGGGTATTCCTGTTCGCAGGGCCAGCTCCGATTCGAATTGCACAGGTCCTAAGATTTTCGCAAGGTCCTTTTTGCCGATGGTTGCTCGTCTCTTTTTGACTTTGGCGATTTCCGTAGCGACGGCCCTGCAGATAGCTGCGATATTTCTTTCGAGGTTTCGTACCCCCGCCTCGCGTGTATAGCCCTGGATTATCGAAAGTATTGCGTCGTCTTTTATAGCGCAGATGTTTTTGCTTAAGCCGTGCTCTTTAATCTGGCGGGGAACCAGATATTTTTTTGCGATGTTGAGTTTTTCAGTTTCTGTGTAGCCGGGCAGCTCGATGACTTCCATTCTGTCACGCAGTGCCGGCGGGACAGGCTCGGTATAATTTGCAGTACCAATGAACATTACGGTCGATAGATTAAAAGGCTGATCGAGGTAATGGTCGGTGAAGCTGAAGTTTTGTTCGGGGTCAAGAACTTCCAGCAGTGCACTTGCGGGGTCGCCTCTGAAATCACTTCCGACTTTATCTAATTCATCGAGCATAAATACGGGATTTTTGCTGCCGCACTTTCTCAGCTCCTGTAATATTCTGCCGGGCAGAGCACCGATGTAAGTTCTACGATGTCCCCTGATGTCGGCCTCGTCTCTAATTCCGCCGAGTGATATACGAACGAATTTTCTTCCCATAGCTCGTGCGATGGATTTGCCGAGCGAAGTTTTGCCTACGCCGGGCGGGCCGACGAAACAAAGTATTGGGCTTTTGCCCGTTGGATTGAGTTTGCGGACAGCTAAGAATTCGAGGATGCGTTTTTTTACCTTGCGCAGGTCATAGTGGTCGGTGTTTAGTATTCGCTGGGCCTTGTTGATGTCGAGCTGGTCTTTGGTTTGAATTGACCAGGGTAATTCGCAGACCCAATCCAGATAGGTGCGGATGACACTATATTCCGGTGAGGCAGGAGGTATTTTACTCAATCTGTCTAATTCGCGAAGGGCCTCTTGTTCGACCTTTTTTGGCATTTTGGCTTTTGCGATATTTTTGTTGGTTTGCTTTAGCTCTTCAGTTCTGAGGTCTTTTTGGCCAAGCTCGGTCTGAATGGCTTTTAGCTGTTCCTGCAGGAAATACTCCCGCTGATTTTTGTCTATCGATTCTCTGACACGGCCCTGGATTTTGTAGCTTAACTCAAGAACTTCCAATTGATTGGCTAAGATGACTGATATTTGTTCAAGGCGTTTGGTTGCGTCAAGCTCTTCGAGCAGTTGCTGTTTCGTTGCGATGTTGATACTAAGATTGGCCGCCAAAAAATCAGCTAACGCGGAGGGATTTTCGATATTTTCCAGCAACACCGATGCTTCTTCAGGCACGTGAGGACTTAGTTCGATGACGCGGTTGGCCGCCTGGCGGACGCCGACGATAAGTGCCTTAAGATTTTTTGTCATTTTTACTTTGACGTTGAGCGGCTGGACTTTGGCCCTCAAGTATGATTTTGTAGCTACCTTTTTTATTACCTTGAAGCGGGTTATACCGTGGACCACAACGTGCATTGAGCCCTGGGGCAGTTTTATGACCTTGAGCACCGAGGCGGCGGTTCCGACTGAGTAGAGGTTGTCGAAATTCGGCTTATCGGTGTCAGGACTGCGCTGCGTGAGGAGTCCTATGATAGATTCGTTCGGCGTGGTGTCGGCGAGCAAGGCTTTGCTTCTGGGGCGACCTATCGCCAACGGTGTTATCGTCCCGGGGTAGGCCACGGCGTTTCGAATCGGCAGGATGCCGATTACATCAGGCAGTTTAAATTTGTTGTCGTTCTCACGCAATTGGCCATCTTCGTTGTACAGATACGGCTCAAGATTTACGGGGTCTTCTCCAATCACTTCAATCAGCCAATTGCCGCCGATAGGTAACAAGTTTTTAAGGTCGCTTGCCATATTGTTTTTACGAGTTTTTGTTTCTTAATAATTAGATGATACACGATTGAAGCTAAAAACTAAAAGGTAAAAACCAGAAAAAAACAGGGCAACCAGATAGGATTGCCCCTCTCGAAGGCGGGATAGTAGCTTTGCGGCGGCCGAGGGGGACCTATGCTGATGAAACTTACTCCGGCGAATTCTGCTAAGCGTATAATCTAAACAACCGGAAAATATTAGTTAGCATCTGTTACGGAAAACAAAAATCGACGATGTCACCCCTGCGAAAGCAGGGGTCCAGAGCGAGAAACTGGATACCCGCTTCCGCGGTTCTGACAAATACTCTATCCGCAACAGGAATTAGTTAGCAAACTCTTCATAAGAAGCCGGATTGTATGTTAGTATGCGGTGAGTATCAAAACCGGCAGGGACCTTGATATTGTCTGACCGGTCAAAATTCAATGTGGCGTTGCCCATTACTGTCGTCGGGTTTTCAGAGTAATTAATGATTGTGCCTTTA
>DATKYR010000265.1:0-37997 GCA_035528395.1 Sedimentisphaerales bacterium | reverse complement strand
TCCATTTTTGGCTGGCTGCGGCTTCGGCTGGCGGTGTCAGCAAAACTCGGACTACCAACCAGTAGGCCTGCGTTTTGCTTCCTTGCCAGCCTTGTCCTCGCTGGAGCCAAAACGAAACCTAATTTCTTTACCAGTCCTAAGCTCAAAGGGTGCCGGGTCATTTTGCTTGTTCTGATTGTTTCCTGAGTCTTTCCTCCTCGGCCTCTAATTGCCTGAAAAGATCGGGCCTTTCAATTTTTATCCGCCCGAGCAAACTCTGCCTTAAGTAAGGAGGATATTGCTGGTCGTTAAGGAAGTCTATTAGCGCAAAGTATCTTAACAGCTTAAAGTCGGGCAGGTCAATCCTGTTTTCATCGCTATATTTCGACTGGTAGTAGTTATAAATCTCTTCCGCCATTTTTTCTCTACCGGTTGCCGCATTGTCATCGCGGATTGTATACAGGTAGTAACTTTCCCTCAGAAGTAAGATTATCTGCTCTTTTGCATCATTTATGCCTATGGTTTGGAGTTCTTCAATAAAGCGTTTTTTCGCATATTCCTCAAGTCCGACCTTGAACTCCTCAAGGGGATATAGTTTTCTTAGTTGACTATAAATATTTTGTGCCTTGCGCTTGTGCCCCGCCTGGTAGAAGGAAAGTAAGGCATTTATGAGCATATTACGGTGGCCGTTCTGAAGGGTTTGATTGCGGCCCTCATCTCCCGCATCTTTATATTTTTTGAGAATTGCAAGCACTGAGTTGTTATATGGCTCGAAAAACCTCAAATCCGGTCGTAAAAATACCTCCTTGAATATCCGCGTCTGAGGTTCCTGAGAGATATCCTGCGAGGGTGCTTGAAGTGATACCTCATAAATGAATATTTTGCCGTTGCGGAAGAGGTTCTGCAAACTATGAGCTACGATACGGTCGGTGTTGACCTCATTCATCTCAATTTCACTGTTCTCCTCTTTCGCAGCTATTTGCAGACCTTTGATGGCCCAGTAAATTGCGTGGCTGTCAGCGTGCCGCCAATCCATAGGCAAATGTGTATTCGGGTCGCTCCAATCGATAGGACCATAGGTTCTATTTATCTCTCGCATTAAAACAGGGTCAAGTTTCCAGGCTTTTCGTAACTGCCAGGCCTTGGCGAAAATATCAAACTTGTCGAGGGCCTTTGTTCCTCTGAAATCATCTATTGTCCTACCGGCAGCAGGATTGAACCTGCGGGAGTCTTGCCTCAGGGACAAATAATTGCTCACAAACTCATCGTCGTTGGAAAACGCCTCGTCGGCTGATTTCAAGGCCTTGATTAGCGGAGCCATATTCGGGTCTTTGTTGATTTCCCGCCAGCCGAGGGGCGCTTCGGCAAGTAAATCGAAATATGCGTTGTCTGCAGGGCCAAGTAACGGTTCCATCGCTAATGCCAATTGAAGCTTGTAATATTTGTGTACGTCGTCTGAGACACCGCCTATTTTGTGCTGGAATATTCTGCCGAGTTCGCGGTAAAGGGTCAGGTTTTTGAGTTTGTATTTATCGATGGCCTCATCGCGAAGCAGCTCATAACCATTTTTGACCCATTGCCATCTTTGGTCCGGTTGAGTTGCGGGTATAGCCACCGAGATGTTATAAGCCATATTCCAGGCATGGAACTCCCAGACCGATGCGAATCGAGGCTGCAGGATGGTTATCCATTCTGCAAGCTGCCTTGCGTCAAAGAACTGGCCTTCCTCTTTGAGCTTGTCCGCCCGCATCCATAAGATATCTACGACCAGGCCGCGAAAAGCGCCCGTTGCGACCGTTGCAAATGCCAGTGAAGGAGGAATATTCTCCGGCTTGTCGATTATCAGATCCATATCCACACGCCGGCGATTTATGGAATCAAGCTGCATACCCGCGCCGATAAGCAAACCAACCGCAAGAACTATGCAAACAAACAAGATTATTCTGTCACGCAAACGCATTCTCGATACTCGTTTAAGTGGTGAGTATTCAACTCACCAATTAACCAATTAACAACTCACCAATCATGCTCGATGTTCGATTTTATACTATAATTTTCGCAATTTCCCGATAACTGAAAATAACCAGGGCAACAACCAACAGCAAAAATGCTTTAACACAAACCATAACAGCAACGCATCTGGCCAATAAAGACCAGCTCAATAATCGCGCAGGAACCAGAAATTTCGTTGGATTATATTTATCAAACTGCGGCAAAAGCTGGATTATCCACTTAATGGTGTAAAAGTAAATTATACCAATGTTTTCACTCAGGTAGCTGAAGGATTCGATAACAAAACCGCTGAAGCTTGCCGTGGAAAAAAGAAAAAGACAAAGTAGTATAGCCACGGGGAACGAGAGGAAAGTCGAAGCTAATATGCCCAGGCACGCTAAGAAAATCAAACGAGACAGTATTAGAAGAACAGACCTTACGAAATTACCGGTGAAGGTATCGGCTTTATAGAGCACCTCTATACCGTCCGGCGGAAAGATTATGACCGTGTTGTTTAAAGGGGCGTTCTGGAATGCGACAGCCAGATGGCCATGTTCGGGTACCACCTCGGCGGGGATTTCTATTTCGTGAAAATTGCTAACCGAATGTTTATGGATATGGTCATAAACCGGCGTTTTGCTTTCCGTGCCGTACTTGATGTATTGATAGTCGCCTGCAAACCATCTGCCGTAGACCTGCATATCGGGCGGATTTACCGCAACATCGTATTTGAATCTTATAAACATACTTTGGCCAAGAGGCTCAACGTTATTAAATTCCCAGACCAGCACCTGACCGACATCAGCGGCTCGTTTCGCAAGTTGTTGTTGCATCGTAAGCCTGGCGATAATTCCTTCGTACGAGATATCTTCGGGCAATTCGCGGCTTCTTTCAAGTTGCTCGTATCTATCTTTTACCTCCTGGGAGACATCGACCGCCGGGACGAGTAAAGCGGCCCGCGCCGTGAAAAACTCGTTGTTGGCCTGGATACGCTCAGTCTCGGGTGCGTTGAAAAATTGCGGCGTGTAAATAGTAATCGTATATATTATAGCTGAAAACAAACTAAGCAAAATCACATCTAATAATACTACGCCGAGCAGTTTGCCTAAAAGAAACTGAAACCGGCGAATGGGTTTTGTGATAACTGTATATATCTGTCTTTGTTCAATGTCACTGGTTACAGAATAAATTGAGATTATAATTGTGAGCAAACAGAGCAAAATACTGGTCAGCGAAAGACCGTAGCTTACGAAGGTCTGCAACCTGCCTTTCAAGGTCCCGTCGCCTGTTGCTGAAAAGCCCATAACAGGAAGCAGAACGAGCAGCAGGATTAGAAAAACGGCGGCGACTTTCAACCGCAAGGCCTGCTTTATAGTATTTATGGCGACAGCCCAGATACTACCCATCGCCTGTGTCTCCTGCCTGTGATTTGTCGGTTTGCTCTTCGTCCTCGCCTTGAGGCCTTGAGCGCCCTGTGAGCTTCTCTAAAATGCTTTTGTTGATTTGCTCCAGCTCGGCCTGTGGGGCTTCGGATTCGACCGGTTGTGTGGTAACTTTCTCGTCTATAACAACGGGTTCGGGCTGTAACGGTTCTGCCGAGCCTGTTAGTTTACTTAGCAGCTGTTCATCGGGTTCGGGCGTGGGACTTTCAACGGGGACAACCTTCTCTGTTGTTGGAGGTTCCGGCAAACTCTCTTGCGATACCGGCGCAGAGACAAGTTTATCAAGTATATCTTCCGCAGCGGTTTGCCGTGTGAGAAAATCGCCGATTTTAGTAGTGCTGACTGCTCCGCTTATGGTCTGAACCTGTTGTTGGGCGGCTGCCACGGTTTTGATGAAAAATGTCTCCAGTTTCTCCATCGGAGAAGTTACTACGCAGTCGGCATCTTCGTCCTGAATGATCTGCTTTATCTTCTCAATGGCGGTATCGCTTATGGCATCGGTAGTAATTTGCCTCTTATTTGTCTGCTGTAAGAGGTCTCTGACCTGGCCCTGGCTCTGGATTTTGCCGCCGTAGAGAATTGCGATTCTATCGCATACGTCTTCGACGTCCGCAAGCAGGTGGCTGCAAAGTAAAACCGTCTTGCCGCGTTCTGCAAGCTTCAAAATTAAATCCTTTATCTGCCTTGTTCCGATAGGGTCGAGTCCGGTTGTCGGCTCATCCAATATAAGTAAGTCAGGGTCGTTTATCAGGGCCTGTGCCAGACCGATTCTGCGTGCCATACCTTTCGAAAACGTCCCAACGGGTCTGTTTGCGACGGCCATTAACCCGACCATATCGAGCAGAGCCTCGATACGCATTTTTCGCACTTTAGGTGGTAAGCCAAATAATCTGCCGTAGAAATCCAGAGTTTCGCGGGCGTTCAGGTACCTGTAAAGATAGGACTCCTCGGGCAAAAAACCGATTCTGGAGTTGATTTTAGAGTCTGTTCCATCACCACCAAGAATTAACGCCCTTCCCTTTGTCGGATGAAGTAATCCCAACAGCATTTTCAGGGTGGTTGTTTTGCCAGAGCCGTTGGGGCCTAAAAGGCCGAAGACCTCATTGTAACGAACCTGTAAATTCAGGTCGTCCACAGCGTAAACCTTAGCCCGTCCCCACCAGTCGGAAAAAATCTTGGTCAAAGAGAAAGTTTCAACGGCGTATTCCATGTCTGTTGTATTGTTGCTCATATCAGGGTTTTTGTCATTATAGTTCGTGGTCGAGTTCCTCACCGTAGCGGACGAGTCGAGCACTGTTGAAGACGACAATCAGTGAGCCGGCAAAATGCAAGGCCGCGGCGTAAATCGCCGGCAGCCACCCCGCCGCTCCTGCCGTATCGCCGAGAATGACAAATAATATTCCAAAGCCGAGATTCTGAGTAATAACTCCTCTTGTTTTTCGGGAAAGCCGGACAAGGAAAGGCAGCCGCTTCAAGTCGTTGCTCATCAGGGCAATCGACGCAGAATTTATGGCCACGTCACTGCCGGCCGCACCCATAGCGATACCTAAATCACCTGCCGCTAAAGCGGGGGCATCGTTTATACCGTCACCGACAACTACCACGGTATGGCCGTCTTTTCTTATCTGCTCGACAATCGCTAATTTGTCCTGAGGTAAACAATGTGCCTTGAAATCTGTACAGCCCAGCTCAGCAGCAACACGGCTGGCTACTTCTTTCCTGTCGCCCGTGAGCATAGTTACTCGTTTTATGCCAAGATCGAGCAATTCCTTAACGGCATGTTGGGCTTCGGGTCTGGTTTTATCCTGCAAACCAATCCAGCCCATGCACTTCGAGTCTTTCGCCACATAAAGGGTGCTAAAGCCCTGCTCCTCATGCAGAGCTGGGTCGGAAATGTTACTTATATCTACATTGTTTTCCTTGAGGAAGGTATCTCTTCCGACATAAATTGTTGCTGAATCGATCAGGGCGGTTACACCTTTACCCGGCGTTTCCTGGAAGTTGTCCGTTGCAGGTAAAGAGAGGTGTGCCTCCTTTGCCACTTCCTGCAGTGCCCTTGCGGCCGGGTGTTTACTCATCTGCTCGGCGGATGCTGCCACGGCCAATAAATCAGCCGGCTCGACACCCTCGGCGGGCGTCAATTTCGTGACATACAGCCGTCCAGTCGTTACCGTCCCCGTTTTGTCGAATACCATCGCTGTCATCTTACCGGCAATCTCAAGGTCGGCGACGTTCTTTATCAGGATACCAAGGCGGGCAGAGGCCGAAATCGCCGCAACCATTGCCGTCGGCGTCGCCAGAATCAACGCACACGGACACGATACAACCAGTATCGTAATGGCCCTGTCGACATCGCGTGTGAAAAACAAAACTATACCGGCAATCATCAGAATGGTCGGCGTGTACCACTTAACATAACGGTCGATTATCCGCATAATCGGTATCTTTGTCTGCTCGGCCTGTATAATCAGCGACTGGACCTTGCCGAGAGTTGTATCTTTGCCGGCTTTGGTTACCGTAATATCGAGCACGCCTGTAAGGTTGTTCGTTCCGGCGAAGACCTGCATACCCGGAACCTTATCGACGGGCAGTGATTCTCCTGTTATTGTTGCCTCATTGACCGAGCTGAGTCCTTTTACGACTTCGCCGTCTGCCGGTATGTTATCACCGGGACGGGCACGAATGAAGTCGCCGGTCTTTAGACTGCTGACTTTAACTTCTCTTTCACCACCCTCACTGTCGATGAGGTTCGCCTTTGTTGGTGTGAGCTTTATCAGCGATTCGATTGAGGCGCGGGCCCCCAGGGCGGTGCGAGTTTCAATAAGCTCGCTCAGCAGCATAAAGAACGCAACAATACCCGCTTCGACGTATTTTCCGGTTGCGAATGCGGCGATTATGGCCAGAGCAACCAGCTCGTCCATATGCATTTCTCTTTTGATGATGCTTTTAATCGCATGCAGGACGATAGGTGCACCAAGCAGTAAGGCGGCGACCATCGCGAGCAACTCCACTTGAAAACTGTCGCTCCCGTAGAGAAAACTCGATCTCGCCACAATCCAGGTCAGCAGCAGCATTCCCCCTGCCAAAGTCCCTATCAGGGCCATACTTACGCGAATCTGCTTGCCGTGAGTGTGCTCGCCGGCGATGTCATCCTTAAAATGTAAATGTTCGTGAGCCATAATTTCGTATCTTGCTTTCGTGTCTTATCGCATATAAGGTTCGGTTAATCCTTATTTCCCCTGTGTTGTTTGCTCCTTACCGGTTTTTGGTTTTAACGATGGGTCTCTGTTTAAGTGAATTCGCCATTCTGCTCCTTTTGGGATGACAAATTTTTCATCCACGTTCTGGAAGATACGTTCTATGGCGTCCGTGTAAATCTTATGAATAACGAGATCCGGACGTTTTTGATATTCCGGCAGTAATTGCCGGAGATATTCTACCCTAGCCCTGGCGTCTGATACTACTTTCGCTCGATAGGCGCGTGCCTCGGCGATTTTCTCCTGAGCTGTACCTGCCAGTTGAGACCACAGCAGCTCTCTTGTCTCTTCACTGGTGTTTTCATCCTGTAGAGCCGCAAATAATGCCTCGGCAACCGGACCGGCAACTGCATTCAGGGTGCTTTCAGCATAGGTCCGGGCCTGATCTATCTTTGTTTGACGGTCCTGGCTCGCCGTAACCAGGGCGTTAAACGCCGCGTCCACCTGCAGCGGCCATGTCTTGTCTGTTAGCTGTATTTGCACAACTTTTATGCCGCTTTCTATCGTGTCGAGCTTTTCCTGTAGTAATTTTGTCACATCGTATGTCAGCCCTGCGACTTGTTCGTACATAATGTCGTCGATAGTGTAATTCACCGTAGCAGTTACAATCGCATCATCAAACAGGTTCTGCAAAAGCGGCTTTATGCTCTCTGTTATTACATCAAAGTAATCCTCTCCCGGCTTTACGTCTTTGACATAAGCATTCTTAAAGAAGCTTACCGGGTCGTTTATCTGATAGGTCAGCTTCCACTTGCAGTGAACAATGTTGTAGTCATTTCCGCTCGCGCCCGATATCATCTCATCTTGTCTTTCACTTCGTGTAATACAATAACCGTCTTTTATCGGGTCCAGTTCGGGCAGTATCCGGGTCTTTTCGATAGAAGACTCGCTGAGCCTCCGTTCCTGCGACTGGTAGTACCAAAACGACCTCACAATTAAATCCACCTTTTTCTCCACACGGATTTTTACCATCGTCTCGACCGGATATGGGATTATCCAGTATGGGCGGGTCTTCGGTTTGAGAACCATTTCTTCGCCTACACCGCGTATCTTCCCGAATCGTAATACAAGAGCGTTCTCGTCGGTATCAACCGTCTTAAACCCGGAAGCCAGAAAAGCAAGAATAAGAACTGCCATTATTACTTTCAGAATAATGAAGCTTATTCTAAGAGCTTCCGATAGCGACTTGCCGGCGGCGTCAAGGTCTTCGATACCGGATTTATCCGAGCCCTGTGGTTTTAACTCTTTATCGCTTTGTTTGTTTTCTTCTGCCATAATCTTCCGCAAACTTTATTTCTTTTGGCAAAATACGCCTCGTGTCCTTTTTGTGACTATTCCGATTTCAAAGACGGCAATTTCTTCAAAAGATTAAAAGGCTCCGTATCAGCAGGTATAACGATAGTCGTATTTTCCTTTAATATCTTTTCCAAGCTCTCGATATTCCGCAAAAACATCGCCAGTTCAGGGTCTTCTTCCAGCATTTTATAATGTTTCGCAGCTTCGGCGTCGCCCTCGCCGCGTATCCTCTGGGCCCTTGCTTCCGTTGCCGTAAGAAGCACCGACCTCTTGAAATTGGCGTCGCCCCTTATCTTCGTTGCCTGGCCTTCACCCTCTGAAATGGTGGCCTCGGTCTTAAGACTTCTCGCTGCTTTCATCCGCTCAAAAACTTTCACCGTGACGTCCTTGCTGAGCTTGAGCTGCTTTATGCCAAGGGTCTTCACTTCAATCCCGTATTCATCACTTACGGTTTGTTTAAGGTCCCCGAGCATCTCGTCTTCGATGTCCTTGAATTTTATTTTCGACCGGTCGCTGTTTACAAATTCGCCGAAGGAATGCTGACCGATGACCCTGTTTTGAGTGTCCGTAATCTGACTGTACAGTTTCTCTTCGGCTTCCTTGATAGTCCCGACGGCATTCAGGAATTTCTTGGGCTCGGCAATTCTCCATACAACATAAGTATTTATGATAATCGGAACGGCGCCTCTGGTAGTTGTCTCACCGAGGTCTGCCTCGAAAACCTGCATCCGGGAGTCAAACCTGTGTACACGTTCTATCGGTGCGGGCCATTTGAAACATAAATTTGGTTCTGTAATTTCACGAACTGTTTTGCCGAATCTTGTTACAAGGGCTGATTCGGTCTCCCTTACCTGAAACGTAACAAGATACAAACCGATAATTATGACTACTAAGGCAATAAAAATCGTAATGGCTATATTTTTCATTTTTCGCTGCTCTCCTCTATATTGGCAATGTCGTATATGCTTGGAATTTGCTGCTCCTCAACATCGATTATAATGACCTGCTTATCATTCGCATCGGCAACAACAACATATTTTCGTATGTTCTTCAAGCCCTCTTCAAGGGTCGTTAATCTGAGCTGGCATTTATAAATATCTTTTGCCGCCCTGTACGCCTTGAGCTGGCCGGCAAAGCGTTCCCCAGCTGCTTTCGCAAGAGTGGCTTTCTCAAAGGCATAACTCTGAGATTCTTTCAGGGTCTTGATGATATCGCCTCTGGCTTCTTCAAGGGCTTTATCCAGCTCCCTCCCGAGCTTTTCAACATCCGCCAGGTTGTTGGCCTTTTCGGCAAGCTCATATTTAGCCGCAAGCTCATAAAGCTCGTCGGCGGTTTCCACGGAACCTACAAGTCTGCTCAGACTCTTGTTCCTCTCCGACTGAGCTTCGAGAATTAGTGCGTGTTTCTTTTGAACGGCGCTGACAACTTCCTGATAATTCGATGCTACTTCGGGCGGTGGATGAATGCCCTGAAGACCCAGAAATACGATTTCAACACCCAGCCCCGCTTCGTCCGCTGCCTGCTGGATTTCACGCATCAAAATGTTCTTGGCCTCTGATCGCCCTGCTCCAAGCAGACTATTCGCAAGATCGGCCTCATCATCAACTTCAATCTTGGCGCCGGCTGCAAATTTTGTCAGTTCCCGATAACAGATTGCCTCAAGCCGTTTTTTCGGTTCGTTATGGTTATAGATAAAGGAATATAAATCCTTTACCCTGTATTGAACCGGAACTGCCGCTATAACAAGGCTCACGGGCACTGCCGACTCATCGGAGCTGGCAACTGTTTCTTTGCTGGCAACCAGAAAATGGTATTCTTCTTCATAATGCTGCGTCCCCCAAAGTAACGGACCATGGCCAACTTTATCGGTTTCCTTTTTTGCACTGGGCACAAAACCAATGTTAAGCTCCATTACTTTCTGCGTCGGATACTTGTATGTAATGTCTATCGGCCAGGGCCATTTGAAAGCAAGTCCGGGTCCGACGAGTCTTACGTCGTTCTCATTGTTTACGGGATTGCCGAATCGCTCTATTATCGCCTCCTCATTCGGTGCTACCACGACAATGCAGCTTAACAAATACAGCGTAATCACGGCAAATAAAACAAGAGGTGCCGTCCATTTTTCAAGCAGTTTATAAAACCAGGTTTGAGAGACCTTAAAGCCGAACTGATAATCAATTGCACTTGCGGCGCTCCGCAATATCCCGCCCGGCTCATTTATTATACCTAACAATCTGCTGTCGAAAGCGCTTCTGCTGTATCGGCCTTTTATTCTCGGACGGAATATGTCTAAGATAATATTCCAAGCGATCTCAACACCAAGAACGAAAAGCAGGACAGGAATAAGCCGGTCGATTACATATATAACT
This sequence comes from Sedimentisphaerales bacterium, assembly GCA_035528395.1. Classification (GTDB taxonomy): domain Bacteria; phylum Planctomycetota; class Phycisphaerae; order Sedimentisphaerales; family Anaerobacaceae; genus NIOZ-UU13. The sequence continues at coordinate 27,662 of DATKYR010000265.1, read as the reverse complement.
TTGGTATATTTGAATTGTGACAATGCCAGGCCTATTGCCAGAGCAAAACACAAAACAGCTATACCCAACAGAGAGCTGCCCCCCGCCCGTAACGGCTTCCACTGCGGCTGTGCCGACATGCCGGTGGCATAGCGGGACATTAAAAAGCTGACGAACGCTATGGCCGTCATACCGATTGCACAAAGCAGCGGTTGTTTCGGCTCAACCTCGATCCCGGACATTATCGTCTTGAGTAAGTACAGTCCGAGAGCTATTTGATAAGCGGCTATGAGTGCTGAGAATATGGGAATGAACAATTTTTCGAGTATCTGCAGGTGTCGCTGAGCGGCGGCAAATAAACCGGCACGTTCGCCACTGGCCTGAAAGATTGCCGAGGCCTTTTCGTCCTTGCCTAATTGGCTCATATCTAGTTTTTCCTGCTCGGCCAAGGCACGCTGATGGAACTGTACGCATAAGACCAGCCAAATAAAGGCGGACGAGAGAATCAGCCAGCTAATCGCAGAGACCGCAAAAAAACCGCTCCATCGGCCTAAGAAAAAGGCAATGCCGAAAAAGACCACGCTCAAAATCAAAGACACTAGCGCTATATGTTCAGGGCGTTTGGATGATACTGTCATTTTTTATCCCGGTTATATACTCCGAACAAAAAACCTCAAACACAGTATTTATTCAATATATGTATAAGTTCTTTACAAGTTACAAGTTGTGTAATATAACAATTAATATTATTCTGGTATAGTGACAATTGCAAAAAAAAATTAAGTTCTTATTTAAAGCCAGAATCGTGATGCCTTTGCGGACAGCACAGCCGGCGCGAGTTGGTAGTGGAAAATGAATAAGTTATTTACAATAGCAAAAAATACTTTCATAGAAATCCTGAGACAACCCGTCTATGCAATTATCATTGTCGCCGCCTTGTTTTTATTATTTATAAGTCCTTCTTTGACGATGTACACAATGAGCGACGACAACAAGCTCTTGCGCGAGATAGGGTTATCTACGCTGTTTTTGACCAGCTTGTTCATTGCAATATTTTCCGCTTCCGGGGCTGTGGCCCAGGAAATGGAGAATAAGACTATAACCACCGTCCTGAGCAAACCTGTCCAGCGTCCGATATTCATTATTGCGAAATTTTTCGGTGTAGCTGCCGCCGTCGTTCTGGCACATTATATTTGCACCATCGCCCTGCTGATGGCGATTAGACACGGCGTCCTTGAAACCGTAAATGACCTGCACGACTGGACGGTTATCGGCACAGCAGCGGCCGTCGTTCTTGCAGCATTCATACTAAGTGCTTTTTTCAACTACGCTTATGAGTGGAAATTCTCATCGACAGCTATCGTTTTAACCGGCATATTTGCTACATTTGGCATCGTGTTCCTAACTTTTATTGACCGCAACTGGCAGTTTAATCCCAAGGATAACGGCTTGAACGCCGTGGATATCTATGGCTCGGTATTACTGCTGTTGGCGGCAATAATAATTGTGGCTTTGGCGGTGGCACTGTCAGCCAGGTTCAACATTGTGGTAACGCTCTCGGCCTGTATCGGGATTTTTTTGCTGGGTCTTGTAAGCGATTACACATTCGGCAGGTTTGCCGAAACCCATTTGTGGGCCAAAATAGCCAGGTTTCTGGTCCCGAATCTACAGATTTTCTGGATCAGCGATGCCATTTACGAAGGCAGCCAGGTCCCTGTAAAATATATCGTGATAACTGCTTCTTATGCCTTGTGCTACACAGCAGCCATACTCGCATTGGCCATCGCCCTCTTCCAGCGCCGACAGGTAGGATGAAAAGTGCTTAAAATTTGAAGTGCCTAAAGTATCTAAAGTTATTTATTTTTTTTAATTTTAGCTCACTTTAGCTCACTTTTTACGACCGCTATCTCATCGCAATGTTCCTGTTTTGGGCATCTCGCACAATCGCTCCAGACCTTCATAGGAAGCATCTCTTTTTTGACCACCTCGAAGCCCAATTTTTCAAAAAAGTCCGGCTCTAAGGTAAGCGCGAAAATCCTCGGCACACCAAGCTGTTCGGCCAGTTCAAGGGAGGCGGTTACCAGCATCTTGCCGATTCCCTTTTCCTTGTTTGCTCCATCGACCGCTAACGATTTTATTTCCGCCAGGTCCGACCAGATAATCTCCAGCGCACAGCAGCCGACCACGCTGCCATCGGCCTCAGCCACAGTAAAGGTCTGAAGGTTCTCATAAATATCAGCCATCGAGCGAAACAGCATCCTGTCCCGCTCAGCGTAAGAACTAATCAAAGCATGAATTCCCTTAACATCCGAAATTTTCGCACCACGTACATTCATAGATAAGAAGTATAGCAGCTAAGACACAAAGAAACAAAGAGAAATTGGATGTTGATTTTGGAGAGCTTGTTTCTATAGCTTTTTGATACGATTGTTGTGGTCGTCAATAAGGCACAATTCGACTACTTCTTTGAGATTTTTTCGAAGCTCATCCAGAGTTTCCGCCTGAGTGTGAGCTCCTGGAATTCCCGGAACAATAGCCACATATAGGCCGGTCTCTGCGTCTTTTTCGATATATCCGGTTATTTTAAGCATTCTGGTATCTCCTGCTCTGGCAATCTATAATAATATCCAGCTTATCAGCTGAACAAATTGTATCAGATTTTCCCTAATCTTCCAACAAAAAAGCTCGTGGCTGACATTCTCACGGCCTTCTGGTCGGGAAAGTGAATTGTAGGTTTATGCCTTGCGTATATTCATCAGCAAAAGCATTCAGCTTATTTTATTGTCATTCAAGTGCGAGAAGGAATCTATAAACTATTAACTATGAAAGAAAGTTTAACCAAATCGTATGAGATTTTGTAATGTCAATCCCAATTCTCTCAGGACAAAAAGCGGCAAGTGTAAAAAAGCCAAAAAAGGCTGGAAAAACAATTGCATTTCGTATATCGTATCGCGAATAGCAAAATCTGTTAAATATGCAGTTATATAATCTGTGAAATCTGTGGTTAAGAAGTCTGTGGATGAGATTTATACTTATTGACAAAATTGTTTCGCTGGACAGCGGCAGGGAAATAAAGGCCGTCAAGAGTGTTTCTCTGGCTGAGGAATACTTAGCCGATCATTTTCCAACGTTTCCAGTACTGCCCGGCGTGTTGATGCTGGAAGGGCTAATCGAGTCGGCATCGTGGCTGGTGCGCAGGACGGAAAATTTTGCCCACAGTATGATATTGCTTGAGCAGGCAAGAAATGTAAAATATAAAAGTTTTCTGGCGCCAGGTTCCCAGATAGAATACACGGTTCAGGCCAAAACTATCGAAGAGAACATCAGCAGCTTTGCCGGCTTTGGCTTATCTGAGGGCCAGAAGATTGTTGAGGCACGGTTCGGCTTAAGGCATTTTAACCTGGCCGACCAAAATTCAGCAATGGCCGCCATTGATGCTCAGATAATCGAAAATATGAAAAAACGATGGAATATATTGAGCAGCGGATAAATCCCTGCTTTGTACGGTAACAGGAATATTACTTAAAACACAATGCGCAATACGATATACGCAATACGAAATTAAATACAGGAGGTAAAAAAATATGGCAATGAGTCGGGACGAAATTTTTCAGCAGGTTCAGGAAGTTCTCATCGAAGCCCTGGGCGTTGACGACGATGAGGTCATAGCCGAAGCGACATTGATGGGAGATTTGGGTGCCGAAAGCATCGACTTTTTGGACATTGTCTTTCGACTTGAGAAGGCGTTCGGAATAAAAATCCCGCGAGAAGAGCTCTTTCCTGCTGAGAATCTGATGAACGATTCCGAATTTGTCCATAACGGCAAATTGACCGAAAAAGGACTGGCCGAACTGCGGGAGAAGATGCCGCATACCGACATAACGACCTTCGAAAGCGACCCTGACATTAACAAGTTAGGCGACCTGTTCACTGTCAATGCGATTGTGAATTACGTTGAAGGTAAGCTCGATGCTGCTTAATAATGTAAAGTTCCTGAATGTATTAGCGGCAGGATGGCTCTCAAAGTCAATCTGCCGCTAACTTTAATATAGGAAATAAATGCGTTGGATTTGGATAGACAAGTTTGTTGAATTTCAAAGCGGAAAGCGTGCCGTGGCGCTCAAGAATGTAACGCTCGCTGAAGAGCACTTGCACGACCATTTTCCCGGCTTTCCCGTTATGCCCGAATGCTTAATGATTGAAGCGATGGCGCAGACGTCAGGCATACTCGTCGGCGAGGCAAAAAACTTTAAGGAAAAAGTCATCCTCGCAAAGATCAAAAAAGCCGTCTTCTTCGACTACGTAAAACCGGGCGACACGATAAAATTACATGCAGAAATTGAATCCATCGCCCCCGAAGCGGCAAGCACAAGCGGCAAAATAACCTGTGCGGACAAGTTAATCGCCGAGATAGATTTGATGTTCAGCCATATAGACCAGAATCTGGGAGGTAAGGAATTCCCCGAGGAGAACTTCGTGTTCAGTTCCGACACCTCGGTATTCGAATCACTTCTACGAGATGTTAGTTCATCCGGCACCGGTGCCGGGGTCGCCGATTCGGAGCAAGACCGATGAATTCAGCCCGCGTAGTAATAACCGGCCTGGGTGCGGTAACCCCACTCGGATTGACCGTAAATGAAACATGGGAAGGCCTCTGCGCCGGTACGTGCGGGATAGATAAAATTACAGCATTTGACCCTGTGGGCTTTAGCTGTAAATTAGCGGGCCAGGTCCCCGATTATAAAATACAAAAATATGTGCTGAAGAGATATCGCAAAGCCGTCAAGCTGATGTCCAGGGACATCGAGCTGGCGGTCATAGCCGCTAACGAAGCCCTTGTCCATGCCGGCCTTATTACAAGGGGTATCGACCCGGAAAATGTCAACATCAACCCTGAGCGTATGGCAATCAATCTGGGTGCTGGTCTTATAAGCTGCGACCTCGTTGAGCTGGCCCCCGCGGTGGCGGCAAGCATTACTAACGGCAAGTTTGACATTCATAAATGGGGCAAAGACGGCCTTGAGCTTGTCACGCCTTTATGGCTGTTGAAATACCTCCCCAACATGCTCGCCTGTCATATAGGAATTATTCACGACATCCAGGGACCGAGCAATACTATAACCTGTGCCGAAACCTCTGCTCATTTGTCGATAGCTGAAGCAGCGCAGATTATCGCCCGCGGCGGCAGTGACTTCGCTCTGGCCGGCGGCGCTGAGGCAAAAGTCAATCCCATTGTTATGATTCGACAGTGCCTGCTTAAAAGAGCCACCGATAAAAATAATGATGAGCCTGCTTCCGCCTGCAGGCCTTTTGACGCCGATGCCAAGGGCTCGGTCTTCGGTGAGGCCGCCGGCGTGGTGATACTGGAAAATCTGCAAAATGCCGAAAGCCGAGGTGCACAGATTTACGCCGAAGTAGTGGGAATCGGTCACAGTAATAGTATAAATCCCACATACGAACAGCTTGAACCGGATGGTAAGGGAATTGAAATTGCAATAAAAAAAGCGATGGACGATGCTCAGATAGAGCCGGAAGATTTAGACCTGATAATCCCGCACGGCACGGGAATATCCGCCGATGATTTGGCTGAGGCAAAAGCAATCCAGGCGGCTCTCGGCGAAGCGGCAGCAAACACGCCCGTTTGGCCGACCAAAAGTATGCTAAGTAACACAGGCGCTGCAAGCGGAGCGCTTGATGTCATCGCCGCAGTTTGTGCAATGACCGACGGCAGGATTCCCGCTGCGAAAAACTGCGACAGAAAAGCTGAAGGCTGCAGCTTGAATATTGCTAATCAGCCGCAGGAAAAAGAGATTCGCTATGCACTGTCCTGCAGCTACACATACGGCGGACAAACAGCAGCACTGGTGCTTAAACAACCAGATTGAATATTCATTATTCAAAATAGGATATGAAAGGTATCTCAAGGATCTAATAAATGGCTGAAAGAGTCGTAATAACCGGAATGGGCATTGTTTGTCCTTTAGGCCACGATGTCGAATCACTCTGGCAGGCAATATTAGCGGGCAAGAGCGGCGTGGCCAAAACAACCATCTTCGATGCCTCGACGTTCCCAACCACATTCGATGCCGAGGTAAAAGATTACGACTTTGCAGAATACACAAAAAATCCGCAGTTGCACAAACACAGCAATCGCGGCTCCGGCTTCGTCGTCGGCGCAGCGAATCAGGCCTGCAGGCAAGCTAAGATTGATGTTGAAACCACCGAGCCGACAGACGGAATAGACCGAAGCAGATTTGGCATTTACCTTGGTGCAGGCGAAGGCTCCGTTGACAATGACGTATTTTTCGCTGCAATCGTTGAGGGATGGGATGCGGACAAAAACGAAATGGACTGGGGCCGGTGGGCGCAGGTCGCTTTCGGAAGAATGGACCCGATGCGCGAGCTTGAGCAGGAGCCCAACATGCCCGCAGCCCATATGGCAATGCTCACGGGCGCTCGCGGGCCGACAAGAAGCTGCCTTACAGCCTGCGCAGCCAGCACTCAGGCAATCGGCGAAGCGACAATGCTAATCCGCCGGGGCGATGCAGACATAATAATTGCAGGCGGCGCCCATTCGATGATACATCCGCTGGGCCTTATGGGCTTTAATCGTCTTACCGCCCTGTCGACGAGAAACGACAGTCCCGAAACGGCATCAAGGCCCTTCACAGCTTCCAGAGACGGTTTTGTTCTTGGAGAAGGGGCCGCGATTCTTATCCTCGAATCCTTGAGCTCAGCGAAAACAAGAGGAGTTGAAATATTAGCTGAGGTCATCGGCTACGGCAGCAGCTCCGACGCATTTAGAGTTACCGATATGCACGAACAAGGCAGAGGCGCAATACAGGCGATGACTGCGGCACTTACTGATGCCGGCATTAGTTATAAAGACGTTGACTACATAAACACGCACGGTACAAGCACAACAGAAAACGACTCAATAGAGACCAAAGCCATTAAAGCCGTTTTCAGGGAAGAAGCAAAAAACACCCCTGCCAGCAGTGTCAAGAGTATGCTTGGTCATCTAATCGGTGCAGCCGGTGCAGCCGAGTTGATTACCTGTGTCCTGGCCATTCGAGACAATATACTACCGCCAACAATGAATCTGATAGACCCCGACCCCGAGCTTGATTTGGATTATGTGCCCAATAAGCCGCGGAAATGTCAGGTTGATGTGGCAATGAATGAGTCCTTCGGATTCGGAGGACAGAATAACGTCGTAATTATTAAACGTTTCTCATAACCCATGACCCGGGGTATTGAGATACGAGTTACGAGCGACGAATTATGATTGACGTCAGTTCGATGGCACGGTACACTTCGTAAAATGTGACAAATGGACGTTCCGGCTTGGTAACCAGCGGGGCAACAACAAAATAAAAAGGAGAGATAATATGAAAAAGTCAGTTATTCTAAACCTGAGTCTGGCTGTTCTTGTAGCAATCCTGGTCTGCGGCTGCCAGACCGTGGGGCCTTCCGACGAGCAGCTCGTCAACACAACGATGGCCGATTGGAAAGCATCTCTGATAGCCGAGGATTTGGATAAGCTAATGGCTGTCTATTCTATGAACTACGTCTCCACCAGAGGAACCGGTAGGGACTCGATGCGCGAGTTTATGACCAAAGCCTTCGAAAGTGACTTTATGGACAACGTCGAGATCAATATCGAAAACGCTGAAATAATGATTGAAGGCGAAAAGGCTGTATTCGGTCCTGTTGAGTTCATTTCCGATAGAGGCACGTTCACGCTCGAATACAAACTTCAGAAAGAAGAAGAGGCCTGGCTCATTGTAGGCTCAACACGCCTGGAACAATAGCCGTTAAGCGAATCAGGAAATCTGGTTATCAAGTAATCAGGACACCGGATACCCACAACGTGATAACCTGATATACTAATAACCTAATAAACACTATGATTGACATTAAACAAATAAGAGACAATCCTGAAAAGTTTAAGAAAGCCGCAAAGGATAAAAACTTCGACGTCGATATCGACACGCTGCTTCAAATGGATGCTGATCTTCTGGACAACAAAAATAATTTGCAATATATCGCGACTGAAAAAAATAAACTCGGCAAATCGATCCCTAAACTATCTGGGGACGAGAAGACCAATGCCATAGGAAAGCTGAGTATACATAAAAAGAAAGAAATAAAACTTCAAGAGAAAATCAAAGAACTCCAACCGGAATTGGATGCGCTTATGCATTTAGTGGCCCAGCCGGCCGATGATGATGTGCCAATAGGTAAGGACGATACCGAAAATGTTGAAATAAGAAAGGAAGGAGAGATTCGGAAGTTCGATTTCGAGCCCAAAGACCACGTACAGTTGGGATTGGCCCTGGGTATTATAGACATCGAGCGAGGCGTGAAATTAGCAGGGACAAGAAACTACATCCTCAAAGGTAATGGAGCGCTATTGCACTGGGCCGTTCTGCGGTTCGCAATGGACTTCATGGTCGATAAAGGATATGTCCCAATGTCGGTGCCGCTTCTTATGAAAGACCAGACGATGATAGGCACTGGTTTTTTCCCGGGCTCCGAAGACCAGACTTACCGAATGGAAAAGGACCAGCTCAATCTGGCAGGGACCGCCGAAGTCCCGCTGACGGCCTACCATATGGGCGAGATATTAAGCGCCGAAGAGCTGCCGTTAAAGTACGTGGCACTTTCAAGCTGTTTTAGACGCGAAGCCGGCGCCGCAGGCAAAGACACCTACGGCCTTTACAGAATCCACCAGTTCGACAAGGTCGAGCAGGTGGTAATCTGTGAAAACAGCATAGAAGAAAGCAATAAGTTCCACAGAGAGATTTTAACCAACGCCGAGGCGGTAATGCAGGCCCTGGAGCTGCCCTACCGGGTTGCAAATGTCTGCACCGGCGACCTCGGCAGAGGCCAAGTGAAAAAATTCGACATAGAGGCCTGGATGCCCTCGCGCGGCAACTATTGCGAAACCCACAGCGCAAGCAAATTCTACGAATTCCAGGCCAGAAGAATGAACCTCCGCTACAAAGACCCGGCCACAAAGAAGAACCACTTCTGCCACACGCTTAACAACACTGTCATCGCCTCACCGAGAATTCTGATACCGATTTTAGAGCTTTACCAGCACGCCGACGGCTCAATAACAATACCAAAAATCCTCCGCCCATATATGAACGGCAAAGAAACAATCAATAAACATTCATGACATAAGGAACTTGATTATGACCAAAGAAAAGATTCTCGAATTCGTAACAAAAAATCCCGTCTTCAGTCTTGCTACGATTGACGGCAATCAACCTCGCGTTCGTACAATAATGTTGTATAAAGCCGACGAAAATGGAATTATTTTCTGTACCGGTCGGGACAAAGCCGTTCACAAGCAACTGCAAGCCAATCCGGCTGCCGAGCTTTGCTTTTATAACGCCGAGCAGGGCCTCCAGGTACGAATCGAAGGCACCGTTGAGATGCTCGACGATTTGGAACTGAAGAAGAAGATTGTCGAAGCCTTCTCCTTCTTAAAACCCTGGGTGGAAAGCCAGGGCTACGAAGTAATGATATGCTATCGCCTTAACAACGCCAGGGCCGTAACCTGGACGATGGAAACAAACTTCGACCCCAAACAGTATATCCGGCTTTGAACAATAATGATTTTCTTGAAACCTCCTGAAAAAAGAAAAAACCTGAGATAAATCTTTTTTGTTGTTATAACAAAATATAAGCTTTGACGCTTTATGGAGTAAGGTTATAATCCTTTTGTTGGGATACTTAGACAATAAGCAGGATTGCACAAAATTAAAATAGCACCAGGGTGACATCTTGCACCTCTGGCATCTACTATTGATTGGCAAAATGGAAATCTTGGAAGTAGACAACCTCAGAAAGGAATTCGGCACATTAGTAGCCGTCAATAATATCAGTCTTTCCGTGGAGAAGGGACAGGTCTGGGGACTCATCGGGCCCAACGGTGCGGGAAAGACCACGCTTCTAAGGATGCTGGCTACCTTGCTCCGTCCTACGAGCGGCTCTGTCCGATTGCTGGGCTTCGATTTGGCAAAGGAATATCTTAAAATCCGCAGGCATATCGGATACCTGCCGGATTTCTTCAATCTTTATAACGACCTTACCCTTCGGGAGTGTCTCGAGTTCTTTGCAAAAGCGTACAAGGTTGAAAAGAAACTGATACCACAGCGGGTGGATGAGGTGCTCGATTACATTGAACTCCAGAGCAAGAGAGACGACTTCATTCGACATCTTTCGCGGGGCATGGTTCAGCGAATGGGTGTTGGGGTACTTTTAGTACACGACCCCGATGTTTTTTTGCTCGATGAGCCGGCCAGCGGCCTGGACCCGAAAGCGAGAATTCAACTACGTGCGGTTTTGAAAAAACTCAGCGGTGAAGGAAAGACTATTATCATATCCTCTCATATATTGACCGAGCTGTCCGGGTTTTGCTCTCATATCGCACTAATGAACGAGGGCAACGTTGTTTTACACGGCGCTGTGGATGAGATCCAGCGAAAGGTTTTTGATACAAGAAAATTACGTGTCTCAGTTTTGGACGATTGTGAGGAGGCGGTTCGGCTGATAGAAGGATTTACGAAAACTAAGATAGAAACCGCTCGGGATAATGAAATAATCGTTGAGATTAGTGCGGACGAATCCGAGCTGGCCGCTCTGAATTCGCACCTGGTTGCAAAAGGTATAAAAGTTTACAGCTTCGGCGAAGAAAAGACCGACCTTGAAGACTTGTTTATGAAGATTTCAGACAGCGAATAACAGGATTTTTTAACAGGACAGGCAAAGTGATACTGAATAATCCATTGATAAGACGTTATCGTTACAGCCTGATGCGTCCGCGCCAGCTCTGGATTTACATTACTATTTATATAGCCGTAATTGCGTTAATTTTATTTATCAACTACACCGCCTATCAATACCAGGAATGGTTTGGAAATCAAATTCGCTTCTTTAAGGGTCTTTATTACCAGTTTTTGATTCTGCAGGTAATAGTTCTTTGCATATTGGCCATGATTAATTCCAGCTCTGCTATAAAGGACGAGGTTAACGGAAAATCTTATGATTTCTTCAGAATGCTCCCAATTTCCGCCGGGAAAAAGGCTGCCGGTATTCTCGTTGGAAAGAATCTCGTTGTGCTGCTGCTGGCAGGTGTCAATTTTCTGCTTCTTATAATTTTAGGCATGTTAGGGCGGATGGACAGCGTTCTGCTGGGCCGGTATTTTTTGGCAGTGATATCGGTAGCCGTTCTTACCAATTCAGTGGCTTTGTTGTCGTCCATTAATCCGGCTAAAGCCAAAAAGAAAAACAATATAGTACTTTTCATCGTTCTGGGTTTTATCTTCGCACCTTTCGTAATCTCTTCCATTGGTATAGCAATCAGAAGAATTAATATTTTTGAGAACGTGACAGAGAAGTTTTATACAATCGAACTCCCCGTCCTTATATTAATCAGTCTGGTTGCGCTCTATTTTAGCTGTTGGGCTGTCAAGGGTATATTACGCAGATTCACCCGTGAGGATGAACCTTTATTCACTAGAATTGGCGCATATATATTTATGCTTGGCTTTGAGTTTGTCCTCTTCGGCCTCTTTTACGAATACTTAAATGAGGGGGCGCAAAGAACAAATTATCTTTATTGGCTGATTTCTTTCTTGCCGGTCCTGCTCGTTCCCATCTGGTCGCTTCGCAGCTTCGACAGGTACCTTGAGCACAGCGGCCTGATTCAAAGCAAATCGGCCGGTAATAAAAATTTGGTGTCCGCTTTTCTTCGGTACTCGAATTTACTCCCTGTTCTCGTCCTGTTTACAATCTGGACAGTGGGTTCTATCGTAACGGCCTTGATGACCGGACAGGGGCTGTTATACAATCTGTACTATATTGTCATTCTATTTTCTTTTTACCTGTTTCTTATGTTTTTGCTGGAGCTCTATGTGGTTTATAAGCCGGTGTCTGACAAAATAGGACTTCTGTTAAGCTTCATTACCATCGTGTATTTATTCTTGCCTTTGATTTTATCAGGCATCCTGGATAATAAGGAAGTGTATCTGTACAGTATGCTTGGATTCTGTGCTCATGTATTGTCTAATAAATCTGCCCCGGGTTTTTTGGTCCAAACCGGCATCTTGCTCATAAATATAACGTTATGTACCATTCCCATAATGCTGATATGGAAACGATACAAACACATCCTTGCAGTCAGACAGAAAATGTAATTCTTGCTCAAAATCGTATAAGCGTCACACTTCGTTTCTGAATTATCTTTTTACCTCCTTCTTATTTATAAATTATTAACAGTTTTTCTCTGTGAAATTTTCTGGACAAAATTAATCTTGAGTCTTGTCTCCTGAGTCTGTAATGTATTGGGTGCAGATGTTGCGAGGCTGTTTTTAGGAGATCGAAAAATGAAACGTTTAAAACTTATTTGCAGTATTTCTATCATACTTCTTATCGCCGGATGTGCTCCCGAAACTGCTGTTCCGGTTGGTGAAAGCTACATTACAGTAGAGCAAAAAGAGTGGCTGGCAAAGGCTTATAGAGACGACAAGAACGGCTGGATATTTCTGCATATTGAAGGAGGCCCTTTTGAAAGAGGATTCCAGCGAGGCTTTCTAACCGCTAATGAAATTGATGAGCACTTGAGAACCTTGGCGCATATTCTAAAATTTGAGACCGCCAAAGACCTTGATTTTTTTGTTGAAGCAGCCGCTAAACTTTTCAAGGGAAAAGTATCCAAAGAATATACCGAAGAAATGAAAGGGATGGTGGCGGGGATGGAAAAAGCGGGTAAAAAGATAACCTTTGACCAAATGCTTTTTCTGAACGGATTTATCGATATCTGCTGGTATTGGTGGCCGCACAAGAAAGAGTCGATGGGCCCCGGCTGCAGTGCGTTTATTGCAACCGGAGAGGCGACCACAGATGGTAAAATAGTTATGGCCCATAATACATGGTCAGGCTATGCAGACGCTCAATTTTGTAATATTATCGTGGACATTGCCCCCGACAATGGTCATCGAATCCTGATGCAATCCTGGGGCCCTTTGATATATAGCGGTACGGATTTTTTTATCACTTCAGCAGGTTTGGTCGGTACTGAAACTACTATTGGAGGTTTTAGAGGATTCAATCGAAAGGGAACTCCTGTTTTTGAAAGGGCCAGGAAAGCAATGCAATATGCGAACAACATTGATGAGTGGGCGGATATAATGATTAAAAACAATAACGGCGCCTATGCTAATTCATGGCTTTTGGGGGACATTAACAACGGCGAAATTGCCCGTCTTGAGCTCGGTTTAAAACATCACAGTTTTGAGAAAAAAACAACCGGATACATTTCAGGCTCAAATGTTACGGATAATATAGAAATTTTGAGAGAGGAGACCACTGCTCCTTACGATGATATAAGAAATGGCCGTGTAGCTCGCCGGGAACGCTGGAAAAAGCTTATGAAAGAACACTATGGAAAAATTGATGCTGAAATTGCAAAACGAATGCTGGCTGACCATTATGATATGTATTTAGAAAAAGAAAATCCATGTTCCAGAACAATATGTGGCCACGCTGAATTGGATGATGGAAGTATTCCTGGTGGTTGGGGTGCTTATGTTTCAGGAGGAGCGCTTGATGGAAAAGTGGTTGACTCGGATATGGCAATGAACTGGCAGTTTTGGGCAAAATGGGGAAGCTCCTGCGATATTGGTTTTAATGCCGGGGAGTTTTTAGAAAAACACACTCAATATGACTGGCTCCGGGGATACTTAAAAGATATACCTGCCGAGCCCTGGACTATTTTTCCTGCTAAGGAAAAGGAATAATTTTAAGTTGGTGGCGGATTTATAACTTGAGTCTTGCCTCTTGAATTTGGTCAAAATTACGCTTGAGTCTTTGGTCTTGAGGTTGTAGCCTGTTTCGGTATGGATGATATCCAGCGGAAATTAGCCCTGATTGACCAGCAGTTGGCCGGCAGAAATCTCCACAGGCAAATTATAAGCACCTGCCCTCTTGTTTTTATTGCTGTAGGTCTTATAGCAGGGATTCTGATACAAAGCACATTGCTCGGAACACGGTTCCTCTGGCTCTGGCTAATACTGCTTTCTCAGCTTACAGCAGCAACTGTTTTCTTCTTTATCATCCAACAATCTTCTTCTAATCACCACTCACAGCTCACCACTCACAACTCACTACTCACAACTCAGCAATACGCCACAGCGTACTTGGCCCTGGCCTGCTTCGTATGCCTTGGTGCGATTCGGATGATAAGTTTTCATCAGCCAAAGCCAAACGACATCAGCAATCTTGTCACCGATGAGCAGAAACTGGCAACGATTCGAGGCCTGATTGTTACCGAGCCGTATGTTAACAAAAACCGAAACTGGGAATTCGCCAGATTCAAGTTTACCGACCCGGTAACCAGTTTCTACCTTAAGCTCAACGAAGTAGAAACTACTCATGGCTGGGCAAAGGCGACCGGCACCGTTCGAGTACAGGTTGATGAGCCGGTCCTGGATTTAAAAACCGGTGATTACATACAGGCGTACTGCCGTCTGGACAGATTCAGCCCCCCTACCAATCCCGGCCAGTTTGATGTGGCCAAGTACCTGGCACGGAAAAATGTCTTTATCGCCGCATCTGTAAAATCACGGGATGGCATTGAATTACTGCAAAGCACCCCCCCTGCTGTTTTCACAAAACTAAAAAGAATGCTCAGGCAATCGGCCGCGCAGGCATTATTAGGTAATGTGTCACCGGAAGAGCCAAGCCGGGGCTTACTGGAGGCATTGTTGTTGGGCTATAGAGGAAATATCGACAGCAGCACATACAGGGCATTTCGCAGAACGGGCCTGCTGCACTTTATCAGCCTGTCCGGAATGCACCTTGGCATTCTGGTAGGAATAATTTGGTGGCTGTGCAAAACAGCAGGTTTAATGAAACCTGCCCGCGCGGTTATTTGTATAATTGCGATTAGTATATTTCTGTTAATTGTCCCGCCGAGAGCACCTACGCTAAGGGCGGCTATTATATGTTTAGTCTTCTGCGTATCATTTTTCTTTCACCGATATTCCAATCCCATCAACACATTATCATTAGCGGCAATAATTCTTCTACTGATAAGGCCGACCCAGTTATTCGAGGCCGGCTGGCAGCTCTCCTTCGGAACAGTTCTCGGAATTCTACTTTTTGCGAACCGAATCCACTTCTTTCTATACGAAAAAGTAACGAGTTTGCCTTGGCGTAAGGAAAGGCCAAAGACAAAACTGTTTTTGCGCATACTCTCAAAGCCGGGACCATATTTATTGAGATTGTTTTCTATAGGCATGGCAGCCTGGCTGGGCGGCGCCGGCATATTGCTGTACCACTTTTACACAATCACGCCATTAGCGAGCATTTGGACTGTGCTGGTCTTTCCACTGGTTAGCGCAATCCTGGTATTAGGGTTCTTGAAGATAATTCTATTTTTCCTGTTGCCGACGTTGAGTGCTATTTTAGGAATTATTGTTGCCCTCTTGTCAAGCTCTCTTATTTGGATTGTAAAGCTTATCGCCCATCTGGATATTTCAGAAATACTGATAGGTCAGGTACCGCTTGCACTGATAATTTTATATTACTGCTTTGTTCTTTTTACCGGTTTTGTTTATTTTAAGCGTCCACTGATAAAAAAAGCAATCTGCACGGTGTTGTTTTTAATATTGATTGTTTTTTTGGGCGCCGCGAAATGGCAGAGGACATATCGGGACAATTTAGTCATCACCTGTCTTGATGTCGGCAATGGTCAGGCAATATTCGCTCAGCTTCCCGGAAAAGCAAACGTCTTGTTTGACGCGGGCTCGCTGCACAAAAGCGACATCGGCGGACGAGTTATCGCACCGTTTTTAGATCGCACCGGAATAAATAAAATCGACGCCATTATCATAAGCCATAACGATATAGACCATGTAAATGGAATACCCCGGATTGCCGAACATTGCAAAGTCAGTGGAGTTTACGCCAATAAAGTCTTTTTTGATAAGGCCGACCAATGGAGTGCAGCGAAATTTCTCAATGACTGCTTAATCCAGAAGGGTATTAAAATACAACCCCTGGACACGGATTTGATTCTAAGCGGCAGCGCCAATATAAAAATACTCTGGCCGATTGAACAGATATTCCAAAATGAAGACTTAGGCGACAACGACAAATCATTAGTTTCATTGATAGAATTTGCCGGCACCGAAATACTTTTATGCTCCGACATTGAAAATTTTGCACAAAGAGAGTTGCTCCGTCTGTATCCTGACCTAAAAGCCGACATTGTCGTTGTTCCTCATCACGGCTCGGTCAATACGTTAGAGGCAAATTTTTTGGAAAAACTCAATGCGGATATTTTGATATACAGTTGCGACCGAACCCAATACGAAAGAAAACAACAGATGATTAAAGGAAAAACCAGCGTCAGGTCGTTCTATACGCCTAAACACGGTGCCGTTTCTGTCTATATAAGCAGTGACGGTGTGATGGAAATTAAAACATTTGTCCCGTAGTTAGCTGTTGGTCTTGCGTAGTTTGCAAACCCAAATGAGAATCATACGTTGTCTATCTGTGGTATTGTGCAAAAATTGTTTTTACCCAATACGCAATGAGGAACGTCACCTCAAATGCACCACGATTTCGACTCTCCGGTTTTTCGCTTTACCGCTGTTGGTTGAATTGGATGCGATAGGCTGGCTTTCTCCACATCCTACTGCTTGAATATCTTTTTCGGAGATTCCGCGTTTGACTAAGTATCTAAGTACGGAAAGAGCACGTTGAGCGGAAAGTTCCCAGTTGTCTTTCCATTTTGATTTTTTGATTGGGTCCGTGTCGGTATGGCCTACAACATCTATTTGTTTGCCGGGATATTTATCCCGCAATACCGAACGAATATGGTCAAGCTCAGTACTGGTTGCTCTTTTTAACTCGGCCTTTCCCGAATCAAACAATATCGCATTCGGCAGCGTTACTGTAATCGTTCCTTTAGATGGGTCGAAGGCGACATCGTAGCCCTCTCCAAAACCGGTTACGTCGGCTGGTGTTTTACTGCTTTCTTCAATTTGCCTTTGGAGCTCTTCGATTGTCATCTGGTCTTGCGATATCCGGTCGGCAAGCTGACCCTTTTCAGACCTTTCGCGGTCGAGCAGACCCTTTATATTCTCATGCTCTACGCTTAGAGCTTGATATTTTTTCTCCCAGTTGGTACAGCCCGGCAAAAGAGCAAACACTACAAGACAAATCAGCAAAGCGATTGTTTTTTTGTTGGTAGCCCGCATTTGATATCTCCTTATAATTTTGAAATTTAGACCTTCTGTTTCAACGATAAAACACAAAGCTCAGATAATCACGAATCCAATCATGTAGAATCATAACAACAAATATACCCAAAGACAAGAACGGACCGTAGGGAATTTGTCGAATTTTTTTAAAAAACATCTGAAAGCCCGCCCATCCCAAGCCAAAAAATGGTGCCACAAAAAATGCCACAAAAACGTAAAGCGGCCCTATTACCGCCCCTGCAGCGCCCATTAGATGAACATCACCGAGACCCATTGCTTCTTTTCCGAAGGCCAAGGTACCAAAGATACGGATGCCCCAGACAATACCGCAGCCCACGAAATAACCCCATACACTGCCCAGAAGTCCCGCAACGACAGGATGTTGCGAAAAATTCTCCCACCAGGTCCCTACTGGTGTAACTTCTCTGACAATCCAAAGCCCTGCCACCGAGCATACTATTATCGGCAGCAAGAAGATGATTTCTCTGCACACCTCCAGACGATGGTTAAACTCGTTAGAAGTCCAGTCCGGTTCTGTAGCAGTGGCCTCTGATGACTTACTTTTAAGAGGATCATACTTTTGCTCACTTGGGTTTTCTACTTTCTGTCCTCTGTCCTCTGTCGTCTGTCCTCCGTCCTCCGATTCGTAACTTCTTTTAATCAAACCACTTGCAAGCAGCACCAGGGATATAACCAGCCCTACCGTTGCCCCGACGGCCAGCGCACCAGTATGTGCCGATGCACTCGGCAAAAGTGAATACGCACGAATCAGGGTAGGGTCAATTATATAAACTCCGACCGCTGAGCCGATAAACCCGGCTGCGGTAACAAACCAGCAAATAGACAGTGGAATAATCCAGTACTCTAAATCAATCGCTGAGGCGGCAATAAAAGCTCCCAACATAATGATGTGAAGAAGATAGATGAGCCAGCCTCCGCCCACAAATGACCTGAGGCCATCTCGCAAATTGGCCTGAAAATATAAAACGAAAAGGCCTAAGAAAATTAAACCGGTCAGTAGTTCAATAAGAAAATAACGCGGCGAAATCGGTGCTCTGCAGTACCGACACTTCCGCCCCAAAAGCAGCCACGAAACCAGTGGTATATTGTCGTAAAAACGAATGTGCTTACCACAAGCCGGACAAGCTGAAGGAGGTGTTACCAAAGACTTATCACGAGGTAAGCGATAGATGACAACGTTCAGAAAGCTGCCTATACAACAGCCGAAAGCAAAGATAAAGACAAACCAAATCCAATCCGGTACTGCCACAATATCTCCTATTCTAAAGTGCCTAAAGTTTCGAGTGCCTAAAGTTATGGATATCCGCGGACCAGGAAATCAGGATGTAGATTACCAGTATATCAGAGTATCAGGAAAAAACTGCCTGATGTTCTGATAGCCTGATGTCCACTACCTGGTATCCTGATACGCTGATAACCTGAATCCTTAGCTCACTTTAGGCACTTTAGCTCACTTTACACTTTTCTTTGTCTTGTTGACCAACGCCGCCACTTTCGCAGGCAAACCGAACAAACGTATAAAGCCGGTTGCATCGGTTGGGTCGTATTCGGCACCCATCTTAAAGCTCGCCAAGTCGGTCTTGTACAAACTGTTCGGGCTTTTTATACCGGCCGGTGTACACCGTCCTTTGAACAATTTCATTTTAACTTCACCGGTGACATTCCGCTGCGTAACATCGACAAACGCATCAAGCGCCTCACGCAGTTGACAAAACCACAGGCCGTAATAAACAAGCTCGGCATATTTCAGAGCGAGCTGTTGTTTATAGTGCATAGTTTCCCTGTCAAGTGTCAGGCTCTCAAGAGCATTATGGGCCGTAACGAGAATAGTTCCACCAGGCGTCTCATAAACGCCCCGCGACTTTATACCGACCAGCCGATTTTCAACAAGGTCCACCTGCCCGATACCGTGTTTGCCGCCCAGCTCATTCAACGCTTCAATAAACCTCACGCCGCTTGTTAGCTTGCCGTTAAGTTTTATTGGGATTCCTTCATAAAAACCAATCGTTACATACTCCGGCTTATCTGGCGTTTTCGATATTGGCTTGGAGATAACATACACATCGTCCTTTGGCTCGTTGGCTGGGTCTTCAAGATCCGCCCCCTCGTGGCTGATGTGCCAGAGATTCCGGTCGCAGGAGTAGATTTTTTTCTTTGTCTGCTCGATGGGGATTTTGTGTTTTTTGGCGTAATCAACCGCCGCCTCGCGAGAAGTTAGTTCAAACTTAGGGTCTTTCCAGGGAGCGACAATTTTCAGCGAAGGGTCCAGTGCCATATAGGTGACTTCGAATCGCACCTGGTCGTTGCCCTTGCCTGTTGCCCCGTGGGCTACCGCCGTCGCGCCTTCATCGTGTGCAACTTCGACCTGATGCTTGGCAATCAAAGGCCGGGCGACACTCGTCCCCAAAAGATACTCTTTTTCATAAACCGCACCTGCTTTGAGCATCGGCCAGAGATAATCTTCGACAAACTCTTTGCGCAGGTCTTTAACTACACACTTGACCGCCCCGCTCGCTAATGCCTTACGTTTGATACCCGCTAACTCATCGCCCTGCCCTAATTCAGCCGCAAACGCTATTACATCATAGCCGTAGGTTTCCTTAAGCCACGGCAGAATCACACTCGTATCCAACCCCCCGCTATATGCCAGTACCACTTTTTCAGCTTTACTTTTACCCTTAGCCATTTAATTTATCCTTAATATAATTAGGTCAGAATAAAAATTACATTTACCCCCAAATATCGGGATATTGAAACCCGCATTATATCGGCTATTGCTGGCCAACACAATTAAAAGCATTAAGAAAAGAAAGGATTTTAACTCAACGAACAACGAAACAATGAAATTATGCAGTGTCAAACCACATAGCAAAATCACAATCCTACGTGGCTGTTATTCATTGTTCCAGTTTTGGAAGCAATATGTCACCAAACTGCTTTGACAGTTCAACTGCGTGATTCATTTCCGACGGTCCTATCTGCCGCCAGTCGTCGGGATATCTCGACTCAACCCCATGAATAGTCAGTACGTCCGATTCATCAGTCAACCCTGAAAGTTCAGGCACGAACGGCTCAGATAACTGTATCAATCTTCGTAAATCGTGTGTTTTTGGCGCTTCAATACCCTGCTTGGTGAGAATTGCCTTCAGCAGTTTCTCAACGAACTGCTGGCAGTGAAAACAAACCGCATCAGCCGGGCATTGTTCACTGCTCGTCAGAATCTCTATTGCTGTCCGGTCGCTCTGGGCTTTTGCCCGCCACTGCCGCACAGCTTCACGAGTCTCATCGTTCATAGAGAACTCTCCCATATTTATCTGCGAAATAGACGACATGATTGACAACTGACCGCCGTCGTGCGTATTCATCCGGCGTCTTCACAATAATGTCAAACGAGGCAGGAAAATCGGCGGCTAAACGCCTCACTGCAGCATAACGTTCACGCGGAGGCAGAGAAGTCTCGGCAACCACAAGCAGGTCAACATCCGAATCCTCCGTGGCCTGACCGCAAGCATAAGAGCCAAAAAGCACAATCCGCTCAGGATGGAACTTCTGCCCAATCCTCCTGACCAATTCTTCTATCTGTGTCATCGTCACCATTGCGAAACACTTTCACTATCATCAAATGTCGCTTCTGCTTGTCATTGCGAGCTAAGCGAAGCAATCTCATTACTTTAGCTTTTCTTTCTCCCTACCGCTTCTAATATACCAACAACCACCACCTCCGAGCAACAATTAAATTGGGTAAAGGCAATATCGCGCAGGGCAAAGCCTGCCTTGTACGACCGAGCTTATGGCGATTTCTAATACCCCGACTTTTTACCTGTCATACTTTCTACTTCAACCTTTATGATTACCGTGTTCTTAATGGCTTCTACCGGATATTCAAAAGAACCATCAGAATAATTCCGCATGATAATATCAAATGCTTTACGTTTTGATTCAATATCTTCTATGAATGCAGCCTTGCCAAATCCGATAACGCTTTGATATTTAATACTGCATTTGCATGCTTCTTTCGCCTTGATAAGCTCATAGTCTATATCGATCTCGAAACAGACATTATTGTTCTTTCTGAGTATATCTAACTTTTTACCTTCGCTGGCGCAATGAAAATACAATGTTTTATCTTTATAACCAAAGCAAAGGGGGACTATGTACGGCCTTCCGTTATCGCATAAACCCAATCGGCACACACTTGCCTTCCGGATTATGTTTTCTATAGTGGCAATATCTCTTATTTCTTTATCTTTTCGCCGCATTAAATTTCCCTTCTCAATGAAATATAACAGAACCTTGCCACATGCGTTTTTAAAAAATGAATTTTCTTTGCGATTTCTACGTCGTCAATGGTTGAGTTTATAGCAAATGGTTTCTCGCATAAGTTCAGCATCGCCATCGGTGTTGGTAAAGAGTCTGAATTGAGCCATACCCTGATTGACGAACATCGAAATACCATCAATTGTTTTTGCTCTCTTCTTCTTTGCTTCTTTCAGCAGTAAGGTCTTGGCAGGATTATAGACCGTATCGAAAACGGCCATACCTTTTTTCAGGTATTCCTGAGGAACAGGCATTGCATCAACGTTTGGATACATCCCGATACTCGTGCAGTTTATCAGTAATTTTGCATCAATGCTTGGCAAATCATCCAGTGGCGCAAAATCACAATCAAATTCGGCTGCAAGTTTTTCCCCCCTCGTGACAGTACGATTGTAAATTTTGACCTTGGCCCCTGCATCAGCTAAACCGGCCACTATCGCCCTTGCAACACCGCCCGCGCCGATAACCACAACCGTCATATCTTTCAAATCGACCCTGCTAATACCCAGCGTCGAAGTAATTGCATCCAGAGCCGCTGAATAATCGGTATTGTAAGCACTGACTTTACCACCTCTGCTTATAACCAGGGTATTGACCGCCCCGATCTTTTCAGCCAGCGGCTCGATAAAGCCCTGATTTGCACGGACAAAATTTAGCGCATTTTGCTTATGCGGGATTGTCACGCTAAAGCCGCCGAAGTTCAGCCACTTTCTAAAAAGCGCTTTATGCAAAAACGAATCGAATTCCTGCTGCCCTCCTTCTACCAATAACGGCAGATATAATTTGTTCAAACGTTTTTCGGCAAAACAGGTATTATGAATTGCAGGGCTTAGCGAATGGCCAACCGGCTCAGCTATCACACCGAAAAGCTCGGTATCGGATTTTATATCATCGTATCGGTACAATTTCTTAAACTGCTCAATTGTCAACTGCCCCGGTGCGGTCGCGCTTTGGTCATCTATACTTGCAAAAGTGACAAAGCCGCCCAGCTTTTTCGCTATAATTCTGCTGACAAGCCCCGCCTCGCCCATACAGAACACAATTCGTTCGCCGCTTGTTTGATGCAGCAAATCGAATGCCTCAAAGCAATCGTTAATGTGACTTGCCGTATAGACAAGCTTGGGTATCGCCTCCGGACATATGGCCAAGATGTCACGATATAGCTTGCCGATATTCGCAAATCTGGTTTCGAAATTATGGGCCGACAGAATCAGCCGGCCCTTTGAGCTTTGCGACAGCGCCAGTCTTATTTTTTCCTGAATCTCAATGGAGAGGTAGTTGTCATATTCAAAGTCAATAAATTCTGCCCCTGCTCTTAGCGCGCTTGTGAGCACATCAATTCGCAACTGTTGCGGATAATCCATCACCCCCCCCTGCCGCTTGTCACGACAGGTTACAATTATTGGCAGTTGTTTATCGCCGGCATTTTTTACACAGGCAATCAAATTTTTGACCATCTCGACACCGAGGTTTTCGAGATAATCTGTCCGCAGTTCGAGCATCTCGGCACCGGCACACAGAGCCGCTGTGACTTGCTGCCTGGCCGTATCTAAATCCTTCGCTGCTATGGGAACGGCTAATTTCGTCTCCATAATCCAAACATATAGCAGCGAAAAACACCAAAAGCAAGAGTAAAAACACAAGTATCGCACACCTCAGCAGAAATTGAATGGAACATTGCTTAAAGTGTTGCGTCCCTGACGTAAATAGGTTATATTGCCCAACTTGCATATTTGATAGAATCTCAGGTTGTACACTCAACCTGATTTTGGTGTCCTTGATGTTTAATTATAAATAACTTATGGTTTTCGTGTAATGTTAGAGCATGAGATTAAAATTCCGGCCTCACCGGCAGCGGGTTACAGGATAGAAATCGGCGCCGGTATCCTTGGCTCGTTATGGCCCAGGATAGAAGCTGATTTCAGCGAGTATAACAAATTTGTTGTTACCGATGAAAATTTGGTTTCTGCCGGCCATTTGAAAAGGCTTTTGGGCCAAAGAGATGTTCCTGCTTTTGTAATAAGCCCGGCCGGTGAGACCTCAAAAAATATAGATACGCTAATTTCGATAATCGAGATGATGGAAAAGGCCTATCTCGGCAGAGATACCCTTGTTATTGCTCTTGGCGGCGGGACTGTCGGTGACATTGCAGGATTTGCTGCTGCCGTTTTCAAAAGAGGTGTCCCTGTCCTTCAGATACCCACGACCACAGTCGCCCAGGCCGATTCCGCTGTAGGCGGCAAAACCGGAGTTGATTCCAGCCTAAGCAAGAACGCTTTCGGTGCGTTCTGGCACCCGTCGGCTGTTTATATCGACGTCGCAACTTTAACAACGCTGGACGATAGACAATTCAGGGCCGGATTCGTTGAGTCCGTAAAGCACGCACTTATTGCCGACAGTCGGTACTTTGATTTCCTCGAAAAAAATCTCGATTCAATCCTTGAACGAAAGACTGATGTGCTGGAAAAAGTAGCTCATTTTAACTGCAAAATAAAAGGTGACGTTGTCGAGACCGACCCGCAGGAGCAAAACAAAAGAAGAATTCTAAATTACGGCCATACTATCGGACATGCCGTCGAGGCTGCCAGCGGGTTTGAATTGCTGCACGGCGAAGCAGTCGCTATTGGTATTATCGCAGCAGGCTTAATCGAGATTGAATTGGAATTAGCCCAACACGACAGACTCGAAAGAGTCCGGCAAATTCTCGAAAAACTGGATGTTCCGGTAAAATTACCAAAGGATTTAGCCGAAAAAGACCTGATAGACCTTATAAAGCACGACAAAAAGGCAATTAACAAATGGCCGCGGTTCGTGCTCATTAGTGACATAGGTCAGGTTTATTGTCCGGATGGACAATACGCTGTCGAGGTCGCTCCTGAGCTGGTGGAAAAAATATTGAAAATGCTTTAGAGAAAATTAGTTAAAGGCCGGAATATGTACAGAGAACAAATAAAGGTGCTCGATTGCACAATCAGGGATGGCGGACTCATTAACAACCATTACTTCACCGACGAGTTTGTCAGCTCTGTGTATAGGGCCCTTACCAAAAGCGGCATCGACTATATGGAGTTCGGCTATCGAAGCAGTAGAGAGCTTTATCCGCCCGAAGATTATGGAGCGTGGAAATACTGTGATGACGATAAAATAAAAAAAGTTATCGACACTGCTGACATTGAACCAAATCTAAAAATCAGTGTAATGGTTGACTCATACCGCGTCAAAGAGCAGGAGTTTGCCCCTGCCGACGAAAGCCCCATAGATCTGATTCGAGCGGCGACCTATGTTAAATATATCGACAGCGCCATAGAGCTTATAAATAAATGTCACGACCTCGGCTACGAAACGACCTGCAACATTATGGCGGTCTCCAAAGAAATAGAGCCGGACCTCGTCGAATCCCTCGACCAATTAGCAAAAACACCTGTCGATGTGGTTTATGTTGTCGATAGTTTTGGCGCATTGTACTGCGAGCAGATAGAATATCTCGTTAAACTTTATAAAGAGCACCTCCCCGGAAAAGAAATCGGCGTACACTGCCACAACCAGCAGCAGCTCGCGTATGCCAACACTATTGAAGGTATCATCCACGGCGCCAATTTTGTGGACGGCTCATTGTTCGGCATCGGAAGAGGCCCCGGCAATTGCTGCCTCGAACTCTTAATTGGCTTCCTGAAAAATCCGAAATTAAATCTGACGCCGATTCTAAAGGTCATACAGGACTACATGATACCAATGCGTCAGGAAATCGAGTGGGGCTATATAATTCCCTATATGGTCACAGGAATATTAAACGAGCATCCTCGCTCTGCGATAGTATATCGAAAAACCGACGACAGGGACAAATTCGCCGAGTTTTACGAGCAAATGCGCGAAACCCAGGAGTAGGGATTATATTGTTTTCCACCAACTGATTGAGCGGTTGTTTAGCCGTCGTCGGCACGCTTGCCCTGAGCGCAGCCGAAGGGACGATGCAATCCTCAACGTGCCAATTTCAACTTCGCAATTCCTTACTTGTCCATAAGGTATCGGTCGGGGTTCGATACCTGTCCTCGTAAAAACGGGGATTGAATATTCCTCCTGTCGTTTTTTTTCTTGCCTTTTGTACTTCTTTAGATAGATTTTATGAGAAGGTTATAATTTGGAGATTTGACAATGATAGGCAAGAAGATAAGACTCGAAAGAATAATCGACCGTAATTCCCGCAGGACGGTAATCATTCCGATGGACCACGGCGTCACGGTCGGCCCTATTGAGGGCCTCGCGGACATGCGGACAGCCATCAGTAAGGTCGTAGCTGGCGGCGCAAATGCTATTCTAATGCACAAAGGAGTTGTTCGTGCAGGTCACAGAGGCGCTGGCAAGGACGTCGGACTGATTATTCACCTTTCCGGCGGCACGTCACTAAGTCCCGACCCGAATGCAAAGGAGCTGGTCTGCACTGTTGAAGAGGCAATCAAGCTCGGTGCCGACGCCGTTTCTGTCCACATAAATCTTGGTGCCGAGACCGACAAAGAAATGCTGCGCCAGTTGGGCCAGGTCAGCGAGCGATGTATGGTCTGGCAGATGCCCCTCGTTACGATGATGTACACTCGCGGCACGAAAATCAAAGACGAATACGACGTCAATAACGTCAAGCACGCCGCAAGGGTCGGGGCCGAGCTTGGCGCAGATATCGTTAAGGTAGTCTATACCGGCAGCGTTGAAAGTTTCACCGAAGTAGTTCAGGGTTGCCCGGTGCCGGTCGTTATTGCAGGCGGAGCGAAGATGGACAGTGACGAAGACATTTTCAAAATGGTGGACGGTGCGCTAAAGGCCGGCGCTGCGGGCGTATCTATCGGCCGAAACGCTTTCCAGCACAAAGACCCGACTAAAATGGTCCAGGCCCTCAGCAAAATGGTCCACGAAGGAGCAAGCGTAGAAGAAGCTGCCGGGGTCCTCAAGTCTTGAGGATTGCTCCCGATACTCTAATACGCCGGTGAAAAAGACACGAAAGCGTTGGATGACCGCTGTACTTGACTCGTTTACAGCATCAAATTTTTGAAAAGAGGTTGCTATGAATCGCTATCCCGCAATTATCGTTTTAATCGTAGTGTTGGCTGGCGTAATTTTATTCCTCGGCTCTGCACAACCAACAACTGTCTTCAGTTTCTGTTTTTCTCTTGACAATCCCGCTTCAATCGTGTAGATTTGTAATTAGCAAGTGACGATGCAAGACATCTTAGATTTATGCTGCTCAGTAATGGCTTGCGGACAGTGCACAGAAAACGAGGTGGAAGACGATTAAAGGAGGAGCTATTATGTGTGGTGTGTGAAGCTGTAGTGGAACATTTGGTGCTTCACAGTGAAAATATTTTACATTTCAATTATCACTCTAAATTTATTTTTTGAAAAAGGATTATTATATACAGGAAACTGTCACTTATAGTTGTGGTCGTGTGCACGTTGCTTTTTTGTGTAATGACACAGGCGGCTGGGCTTGATATCACGGCACCAGGGGATACCATCCGGGGTGTTCCGAACGATGGAGTAACTGATGGCAACGGAAACTTCGGCTGGCCTGGTCATGAACATCCTGCCTTGGCGATCGATGATGACACCTTGACGAAGTATCTGCATTTCAAAGGAGAAATTGAAACCACTGGTTTCCAGGTCACACCATCAGCCAGCCAGACTATTGTTGTTGGGGTGACTTTCACGACAGCAAATGACGCATCAGAGCGTGATCCGGTTGGATTTGAACTCTATGGTTCTAATGTGAGCATAAATGGTCCGTACACATTGATTGCCAGTGGCGATATAGTCGATTTCAGCCAAACGACGGCGTGGCCTCGCTTCACAATGAACGAAACGCCGGTTTTGTTTGATAATGATGTGGCATACGATCACTATCAAGTTCTATTCACGGCTGTTCGAAATCCCGGAAGTGCGAATAGTATGCAGATCTCCGAAGTTGAACTATTAGAGATGGGTCTAATCGCTTCGAGCCCTGACCCGGCTAATGGTGCTATAATTCGGGATACATGGGCGCGCCTGATCTGGGCGCCGGGTTCTACAGCCGAC
>DATKYR010000264.1:0-93257 GCA_035528395.1 Sedimentisphaerales bacterium | reverse complement strand
TCCATTTTTGGCTGGCTGCGGCTTCGGCTGGCGGTGTCAGCAAAACTCGGACTACCAACCAGTAGGCCTGCGTTTTGCTTCCTTGCCAGCCTTGTCCTCGCTGGAGCCAAAACGAAACCTAATTTCTTTACCAGTCCTAAGGGCAGAAAAAAATTTAGTGAAAAGGACTGTTCTCAATCCACTAAGTTGCTTATAATGTGATTCGGTAAAGCCGGCAGTTTGCCGGCTGGATTGGGTCTGGGAAATTTAGGTTTAGGAACTATCTCAAAACACAATTTGTCATTCTGAGTGCAACGAAGAATCTTTTGTTTGTTGCCGACCAGACCCTTCCCCTTCGACCCTTCGGCTGCGCTCAGGGCAGGCTTTTTTCGCTCAGGGTGACAGTTTCGAGATAGTTTCTTAGTGGAGGATAGTTATGGATGTCACAATTACTCTGACCATTAACGGCAAAGAAAGAACCGTCGTTACCGACCCGGAACGGTCTTTGCTTGATGTTCTAAGAGAAGTTCTGCATCTGACCGGTGCCAAGTACGGCTGCGGCGAGGGCCGGTGTGGTGCGTGCACTGTGCTGATGGACGGCAGACGAACCCTCTCCTGCGTTACCCCGGTCGCTATGGCTGATAAGAAAACGGTCACAACAATCGAAGGACTTGCTGACGGCGATTCCCTTCATCCCGTTCAGCAGGCGTTCCTCGACGAGGGCGCCATTCAGTGTGGCTATTGTACGCCCGGCATGATATTGAGCACCGTGGCACTTCTTAAAAATAGCCCACAACCTACGGATGAACAGATAGCCGAGTGGATGAATGGCAACCTATGCCGGTGCAACGGCTATACAAAAATACTAAAGGCCGTTCGCCGTGCCGCGGCGCAAATAGCGGAGGTGAAAATACCATGATAGAAGAAACCTTTGCCAAAGAAATGCTTGAATCCCAGCGTTCTGAGTCTGTTGAGGAGCTGATCTCCGAAATCCAACTGAGCCGGCGCACCTTTGTGCAAATGTTAGGCACGGGGCTTCTTATAACGGTGACGCAGGGCGTCTCTCTCGGTCAGCGAAGCAGCCGGAGCGGAGGGTCCATAACCGTTGCCGCGCGAGTCCACCTTAACCGGGACGGCACAATCACCGTCATGACCGGTAAGGTCGAGGAAGGCCAGGGTCCCCGAGCACAACTAACGCAGGCAGCGGCGGAAGAGCTGCGGGTTGCGGCTGACCAGATTCGCCTGGTAATGGCCGACACGGCTCTGGTCCCTGATGATGGGAGAACGGCCGGCAGCCGGACGACTCCTTCCACTGTACCCGCCGTTCGTCGAGGCGCCGCAACCGCCCGCGAGCTGCTGAGGGGTCTTGCAGCCGAGCAATGGAAGGTGGACAGAAGCACCTTAAACGTGAACAATGGCACTATCACGAACCGGACAACGAGACAAACTATCACCTATGCGGATTTGGCCAAATCAAAAGATGTTGCCGAAGCTTTCAAACAAAGCATCCCTCCCGAGGTCGCTCTTATACCAGTAAGCCAATGGCAAGTGCTCGGCAAATCAGTACCCAGGCCGAACAGCCGGGACATAGTTACCGGAGCACACCATTATCCTTCGGATATAGTGCTGCCCAATATGCTTTACGGTAAAATCCTGCGTCCACCATCTTATGGAGCCACGCTTGAATCAATAGATCTTTCCGAAGCAAAAGCTATGAAAGACGTGGTCGTTTTCCGGGATGGTCAGTTCGTCGGATGCGCTGCGCCATCGTCGTTTCGTGCGACCCAGGCTCTGGAGGTCCTTGCAAAAACTGCATCCTGGAAAACCGTTTCTCATCCATCGAGCAAGGAAATTTTTTCCCATCTTAAGAAGAATGCTCGGACAGGCGGAAGGTCACGTGCAAGAACGAGGGGTTCAATTGAGAAAGGCCTTGCCGAGGCGAGAAAGGTCCTCAGCGAAACTTACGAAGTGGCCTACGTTCAGCATACCCCGATGGAACCAAGGGCGGCGGCGGCAGAGTGGAAAGACGGCAAGCTGACTGTTTGGTCAGGCGTCGATGGTCCCCATGCAGTGCAAGGTGACCTGGCCCGGACTTTTCGAATTCCAGCCGAGCAGGTCCGTGTTATTGTGCCCGATATGGGTAGTGGATTCGGAGGCAAACACACCGGTGAAGCGGCGGAAGAAGCAGCGCGATTGGCCAAGGCCATCGGACGCCCGGTGGCCGTACACTGGACACGCGCCGAGGAGTTCACCTGGGCCTATTTCCGGCCGGCAGCAGTAATCGAGTGCAAGGGTGGCCTCGATGCGAATGGCTCGCTTATTGCCTGGGACTTCACTAACATCAACGCCGGTGGTGCAGCAATTGATACACCATATAATATAGCCAACACAAAAATCCTGTCGGCCAGTTCCGATTCTCCTTTACGACAGGGCGCATACCGGTGCCTTGCTGCAACGGCCAACAACTTTGCCCGAGAGTCCTTTATGGACGAGCTTGCCGCAGCGGCAGGAGCTGACCCACTTGCCTTTAGACTTGTCCATCTCGACAACCCGCGCATACGAACCGTGCTGGAGACCGTTGCCAAGCAATTCAATTGGCCCGAACGCAGAAAAAAGGTTACTCCTGAATTAGGCGTGGGGCTGGCCTGCGGGACGGAAAAGAATTCCGTGGTTGCGGCCTGTGTGGAGGTGGGTATTGACCGCAAAAAAGGCGAAATAAAAGTGCATCAGGTTTGTGAAGCCTTTGAATGCGGCCCCATCCAGAATCCCGCCAACCTGCTTTCTCAGGTACAAGGCTGCATCATCATGGGCCTGGGCGGTGCACTGCGGGAAGAGATGCAGTTCGAAGACGGCAAAATCCTGAATGCCAGCTTCGCAGGGTATCTTGTACCACGGTTCAAGGATGTTCCCAAAATCGATGTACATCTGATTAACAAAACTGACATACCCTCGGCCGGAGGTGGTGAAACACCCATTATTGTGATTGCACCTGCCATTGCCAACGCTGTCTTTGCTGCTACGGGTGTGCGCATCCGTTCCATGCCGATCCGCGATGGCCGGCTCAAGCAATCCTGACGCGCCACATGCTGTTCCGAGAAAAAAACAGAGGACGGAAAACAGAGGACAGAAAATAGAAGTCAAAAATCAGAATCTGTCCTCAGCCCTATCATAAAGGAGATAGAATATGAGCGGCATTTTTGGAGTAGCCTCGAAGGGGAATTGCGTGGAAACTCTCTTCTATGGCACGGATTATCATTCACACCTTGGAACAGAATTCGGCGGCCTGGCAGTCCTTGGAGAAGATTTTTCCCGTCAGATCCATGACATAAGCCAGAGCCAGTTTAAGTCAAAATTCTACGATGCTTATAAGTCTATGAACGGCAATAAAGGTATCGGGGTTATCAGCGCATCCGATGAACAGCCTATTTATCTAAACTCAAAGTTTGGGCCATTTTGTATAGCTACGAACGGAATTGTAGAAAACACCGAAGAGCTGGCAGAAAAGCTGTTAAAGAAAGGAATATCTTTTAGCGAGGTAAGCAAGAAAGTAGTTAATCCCACAGAGTTAATAGCAAAATTGATCAACCGGGGAAACGACTTAATAGACGGCATAGAGAAGATGTTTAGCGCTATAGAAGGCTCTTGCTCACTCTTGTTACTCAATAAAGCGGGTATATATGCAGCAAGAGACAGATTCGGATATACACCACTTATTATCGGCAAGCGCGAAGATGCATGGGCGGTAACGAGTGAGACCAGCGCTTTTCCAAATAATGGATTCGAGATAATAAAAAACATCGAACCGGGAGAGATAATTCTGATAAATGAAGATGGCATTGTGCAAAGAAGGCCGGGCGGCCGAAGCGTGAACCAGATTTGCGCATTTCTCTGGATATACACCGGTTTTCCTGCATCGACCTATGAAGGAATAAATGTAGAGGTAGTCAGAGAAAGATGTGGACGCTACCTTGCAAAACGCGATAAGGATATTGATATTGACCTGGTTTCCGGCGTTCCTGACTCCGGATTTGCCCATGGATTAGGATATGCGATGGAGTCAGGGAAACCTTTCAGACGCCCACTTGTTAAATACACACCCGGTTATGGTAGAAGTTATACCCCACTTTTGCAACAGACACGCGACCTCATTGCAAAGATGAAGCTCATTCCCATTAAGGAGGTAATTGAAGGTAACAGCATTGTTGTATGTGAGGATTCTATAGTGAGGGGAACCCAGCTCAAGAATTTTACAGTAAAAAAACTCTGGGATTGCGGCGCCAGAGAGATACACATAAGACCGGCCTGCCCACCGCTGATGTTTCCGTGCAGGTTCAATCTTTCCACTCGCTCCATCAACGAGCTTGCTGCCCGTAAAGCCATTCGCGGTCTCGAAGGTCACGACCTAATGGATGTGTCGGAATATATAGACCATAATTCTAAAAAATACAAACAAATGGTGGAATGGATTGCCAAGGATTTAGGAGTCTCAACACTTAGATATCAGATTGTGGATGATATGGTCGAGGCCATCGGGCGGCCGAAAAAGAAGCTATGTCTCTATTGCTGGACCGGTGAATGTCCAAAATCAGCATGTCCAAAATCAGCAATAGAAATAGTGGAAGCAAAGAAGGCATCTGTAAAGAAAACAACAGAAAGAAAAGCCGCACTCCACCCCAGATTTTTGTAAATCCTCATCGTCTGAATTTGCCGAGTGGACTTAATTAGGGACGATGGATACGAACCTTTTGAACCAACAACCATCATGCAAACGGTATGTTCCCAAAGATTCCAAAGCAGACTCCGCCGACTCGTCCTCCGCAGTAGCCCCGCTACGAAGGGTGGAAGCGGCTACGTCACTTCGCGAAGGCGGATGCGAAATCTCAGATTCTCATGGAGCAAGAATCATGACCAGGACGCAAAGCAATTCGAGGCCCAGCAGTGACTGCAAAAGGAAACATTATGATTAACGCTTTAAGGAAAACCGGTTTGTGTCTTTTGGTCTGTATAAGTGCGCCTTGCCAGGCCAAAGATGCTCAGCAATCGCAGTCAATATGACTTTCGTCTGCATCCGAAACAGGTCTATAAGTTCAGCAACCTACACATTGCGTTTGGCGAGATTTCCATGGAGTTCGGTCCGGGGGCTCTGATCCGCATGGAAGCCCGGCCCGGCTTCATAGGTGCTGTTGTCATCGCACCCGGAAGATTAACGTACAGATCTGAAAGAACCGGTGAAGACATTGAGGACATCTTCGAAAAAGCGATGCTTCGATTTCATCCCGAAGACTACGAGCGCATATTAAAACTTGAGGACATCAAGGCGGTCGAGGATATGTAAAAATAACACCTGCGTGATTAATGAAATACGACTCTATCCTCACAGGTAAATGGTGATAACCATGCTGCTTTTATCCTCTATCACCTTATAAATACTTGAAAATGTTTACTTTGTCAAACAAAATTTTTTCAAAAAAAGTGTAATCTGTAATCGGTCAGTTACGGGCGGGTTAGGCTCATCTACACCATCTTCGAAGATTCCGGTACGCCGAAGGATAAACTTCAAGGCCGAGCGGAAACGATCCTGACCTGGCGTGAAGTCAGACTCGCTGCCGCCAGAGAAGCACGCAAAGCCAAAAGGAAAGCATCGTGACAAATAACAACTTGACAATAATTGAAGAGATGATAACAATACCATCAGTTGGTGAAACGGAAGTAAGCTCTGCAGGGGTGCAACTTACCAGGGATAGCTAACTGGGTATGATGGATTATCGTATGGGTGGCCGCTTTCAAATTGGCTACCCAGCACACTTTCTTATAATGGTAATCCAGAACTCCCTCATGCCTAAAAAACCTCCTTGCCGAAGGCAAGGTTTCTCTTAACCGTAAAGTAAGCTCGTCCGATTCACTTTGAACCAGTACACGAGGGCTGCAACCATTTTAAGCAAGGTAGTTCTTAAAAATGCTTAGCTGCAACCCACGGGGACGGAGTCTAAATTGACAGCAGTGTTATAATTTGCACTGTTTAGCATTTAAAACATTCATGCTTTTCTTTATAGCTATATCGGGAGAATGATAATATGCCGGATTCGCAAAACGACAATTCGAAGAGCCAACTGGTTCCAACAAATGTTCAGCAAGAAACGAATATCTACAAAGACGAAATTAATCTGATAGATTATTTCCGGGTTTTCTGGAAACGTAAGTACCTTATTCTGCTCGGCTCAGTTTTGCCAGCGTTGATAGTCGGATTGGTTTTTTTCTTTTCTCCAAGAAATTATAAAGTTATTTATGTCTATGACGTAAGAGATGACGTAAGAGATGACGTAAGAGATGACGTAAGAGGTGATGTAAGAGGTGACATAAGAGATGATGTAAGCAATTGGAATCTTAACGAAAAGAATTACAATATCCTCATTAACAGATTCTACAGTGAAGAAAATTTAAATAAGATTATAAATAAACTACGAGAAAACGGCCTCAATGAATATGCTGAACTAATACGCAATGCCGGAAATGGTATTGATGCTTTAAAGAATTTATTAAAGTTTGAACCAGTGCCTTCCTATACCGACCTTTCCGAGATAAAAGTAACGGATCCAGAACAATTAGAGCAAATCCAAAAACTAACAGCTCAACTACTAAATATGACTATAGTTGGTAAACCTAAAGAAGATCTTCTCAAAATAGCTTCTGTAATAAGGAGCAATCTTGAAAATGTGATTCCTGCATATATGATTCAGGAGCGGTTGTCTGCTAATATACGAACATACAAAACTATGATGGCCGATATTGAAAGTAACAAATTTAGTTTGGAGCTTACCTTTAAAAAAAATAAATCTACTTTAGAAAAACTTAAGAGCATAAAAACCCAAACTCCAGATAAAATCGAAAGTGATATCATACTACAGTTTGATGTCGGCGGCAGAAGCGAGTATTTGCCTATTGAGTACCAAATACAAACTGCTGAATCGAGAATAATACAACTTGAGGAAACTATTAAGGAAAATGAGGAGAAGTACAAGTATTATAAGAATCTGCAGGCCTTGAACGAAAAGCTGTCCGCCGAGTTGAAAAACAATATTTCCTCGTATTATACAATCCAACAATTCCACTCATTTTTGACTGAGCTAATTGGCAGTTATGAAGCTGAGGAGTTGAAGGATTATTTAAGCTCGTATACTAAAAGAATTGAGAACCGGATAGCCGCAAATGTTCCGGTTACAGAAAATCCGAGCATCCATACTATTTCAAAAGGAACAGTCAAGAAGAGTGCTATTGTATTTGCGATAGCGTTAATTTTATCGATGTTTGTAGCCTTCTTGTTAGAAGGTCTTAAAAAAAGCCAGGATCATACTGTGTAGAAGTTACCTGGCTAAACAAATGAAAAAATCGGCATAATCAGCGGATGATTGCAACCCGCGGGGACGGAGTTAAAGAAAATTTATGATTTTCAACAAATTAAACGTCCACTATTGAAACCGGATTTGTCTGGCAGATTGTGGAAGGTTGTCATTTCTCAAAAGAAACACGTCCAGAACCTCTCTGTTTTGGTTTTTGTGAATTTTCTTATCGCTGGTCTTGGTTTTTTAACGAGAGTAAAAATTGCAAATACTTTAGGAAGGGAAGGTTTTGGTCTATTCGCATATGCCTTGGCATTGGGATGCTATGGAGCAGTCGTAGTCCGTTTTGGCCTGGACCGTACTTTTGTGCGTGACCTCGTCCATTATCCCAGCCGCTTTGCCCAGTTAGTTGCAGGAAGTCTTGTTTTGCGAGGTTTTCTTCTAATCCTGATAACACTCGCGCTGATAATGTGGAAGCTGCTTTTCGGGAACAATGAGCTTAGCTGGGGTGTGATTGCTGTAGTACTTGGTACCTCCCTTATGGCGTTGGACTTGCGTGCCGTGTATGATAGCTGGCATAAAATGTCGCGCGACGCAATTTATAACCTCATACAGAGATGCTGTTATTATGCACTAATCTGGATTGTGGTATTGTTCGTTCCGGATAAACTGAGCATTGGTCTGATTGGTGTGGGGACTATATTATCTGCGGGTCTGTATCTGTTTATGCAGCAACGGTGGGCGTTTAGGCGAATCGAATTTTATAAAGCAAAAGAGTCTCTGGCAAAGACAGCTATCAAGCTTGGATTCGCCAATCTTTTGGTAGGGGCGGCTGCTATAGGTTGTCTGTCCTTTGGTGTCTTAAATCAGCTTGTGTTAAAATATTTCAGGGGAACTGCCGAACTTGGCGGATATGCAGCGGCCTGGCAAATAGTTGCAATTGCAACGCTCTTATTGGACCAGATAGCAAGGATTGGCAAACCAGCAATTGCCAGGATCACCCGAGAAGGAACGGACAGGAATACAAGGAGAAGGTTCTTGGTGAAATATTCCGCTGTGATGTTTGCTGTCGCTTCTCCAATAGCCATTAGTGCCTTGTTTTGCCCGGGACTAATCCTGAAAACTCTATTCCGTCCTGAGTATGCTTCCGAGGCAGGAACCTTGCGAATTCTCGGAATATACATAATGTGTTTTCCTCTTGGTATTGTTGCCTCACAGTATATTGTCTCGGCCCGAATGGAAAAAACCTATTTTGCCAGTGTTATTGTAGGTGGTATTCTGAGTGTCTTATTCTGCCTTTTTTTGATTCCGAAATTAGGTGGGATAGGCGCAGCGATATCGCTTCTAATTGCACATGGCATATCTATGGGATTATACTGGGTCGCAATGATTCTGCATGTCCGAAATCAAGGATAATATTATAGACCATAAAAATGTATGCACTGAAGTTGTTTCTAAGAATCTCTGTATTGGTTGTGGGATTTGTGCCATTGTATGCCCACGCGAAAACCTAAAAATCGAATTTAACAGATTCGGTGAGTATAATGCTCTTGAAATCGGTAATAGCTGCGGGGAAAAATGTAATCTATGCTTAAAGGTGTGTCCATTCTTTAACAACAAAGATAACGAGGACACATTGGGTAAGAAGCTCTTTGCTGAGACGCCTGGAATTAAACATACACCGGAAACTGGCTATTATATAGATTCCTTTGTTGGATATTCTAATATTAAGAGTCACCGTGAAAACGGGGCATCTGGCGGTTTGGCAACATGGACATTGGAAAAATTACTTACTGATAACCTTGTTGACCATGTGGCTTGTGTATCTCCAAACGATAACCCGGAAAAATTATTTAAGTTTAAGATATGTAACACCCCAGAGGAAGTTCGCGAATGTTCCCGTTCCTGTTATTATCCTGTCGAAACAAGCGAGGTTATTAAGCATATTTTATCACACAAAGGGCGATACGGTATTATCGCGTTACCATGTATGTGTAAAGCCGTTCGTTTAGCAATGCAGCTAATTCCAAAACTTCAACGTAGAGTAAAGTTCATACTCGGTCTGGTATGCGGACAAACGAAGAGTAAATTTTTCGCCGAATATGTTTGTGCACTGGGTGGTGGGGATCCATACTCGCTCAACAGAATAACTTTTCGTATTAAGGATTCAAACCGACCGGCTTCAGACTTTGGAATGAAATGGGCCTGTAGAGACAGGGCAAATCGATTTAGCGAAGGTGTAGTTTTCTGGACAGAGGGCATGAATCGAATTTGGTCTGACCGCTACTTTACGCCTAAGGCTTGCAACTTCTGCGATGACGTATTTGCGGAATTAGCCGATGTGTGCTTTATGGATGCTTGGCTTCCCAATTATTTTAGAGATTCAAAAGGTTATAATATTGTTACCGTACGGAATAAAGAGCTATCTAATATCTTTAGTCGCGCGGCAGATAACGGTGCAATTGAAAGGACATACATAAATATCGCAGAGGTAATCCGCAGTCAACAAGGAGTACTGGATGCCAAGAGAGGAGACCTGTTGGAAAGACGATATTTGGCAGAGAACGAAGGGCAAGCAACACCTCAAAAAAGATTTTACCTTTGCAAGCCCCGATTATCCCCCGTCAGGAAACTACTTATCAAATTGACCTGGAAGATTTCTCAGGAAAGCTCTAACAAATGGTCCGAATCTGGTAAAAGCCTACAATGTTTCGAAGAAGAATTTACTTCTATTGTATCAAAGGTTGAAAAACTAAGATATATTGACAGGTATTTACAGATGCCGGCTGCTGTTTTTAGAAAAATGCGTAGGGTGTCATTTTGTTAACTAAAAGACCCATATTTGTTTTAGCCGGGAATGGTTCTTATTTAAATCGCGGCTGTGAAGCAATCGTTCGTGGAACAGTTAAAATCCTGAGGAAGTCATTCGACAAGCCACTTTTTGTCCATGCTCCTTTTGACTATTCAAGGTCTGTTTTTCTGCCAAAAGAATCGGATTCTGATATTGTTCACAAGCCAATTCAAGCACTTAAACGATGGGGTCCGAAGTGGATAGCAAAGCACATTTTCCGGTTTACGATGCCAAGGTTAGAGCAACACATTTTGTATAGTTCCATCAAAAACGATATTATGGCGAGTGCGGCAGTTCTATCGATTGGTGGCGACAATTACACACTTGATTATGGCGTTCCACACCCCTTTTTAGCACTGGATTTATACAGTAGGAACTTGGGCCGGCCGCTGATTATTTGGGGAGCATCAATAGGCCCATTTGATAGCTTGCCCAGATTTTCCGGTCGCATGCATGAGCATTTAAAATCCGATGTAACTGCAATTTTTGTACGTGAAGAATCGTCCCGTAACTACTTGGCAGAACACGGTGTATCGAAAAATGTTATACTAATGGGAGACCCTGCATTTGTGATGGAGGCAGAAAGTGTATCCGAAGACAGAATGGGATTTTCCCTGCCTCGTGACGCACTCGGCGTGAACGTTAGTCCGCTTATGGCCGGATTTGTTACTGCCGGAAATACTGAAGCATGGCGACTAAAAATTTCGAAGATTCTTTTTGGATTAAGGCAAAAACTAGGCAGACCTATTGTATTGATCCCTCACGTAACCGCACCAGGAAGCGACGACCACAAATTTATGCGTGAAGTTTTACAGCATATTGGTTCTGACCGTCGAAATATCTTTTTGCTCTCGAATGATTTTACGTCGGCACAAACCAAGTGGGTAATTTCTCAGATGAAATGCATGATTGCCGCCAGGACCCATGCCGCCATAGCAGCTCTTTCTTCCTGTGTTCCGACTGTAAGCCTAGCGTACAGCGCAAAGGCAGAGGGAATTAACAAACAGCTTTTTGGCCACACCGAATTTCTGATAAAGTCCAACAATATAAATGAAAATAGTGTGGTTCGGGCGGTAAAAGAAACGCTTCAAAGAAAAGATGAGATTGGGGAACAGTTAAGAAAGACTGTGCCTGAAGTGCAACAAAGCGCGCTAAATGCCGGCCAGATATTAGTCGATCTGCTTAAAGCTTGTCCGCGAGGCGCGAGCGACATTAAGGAACGTGGCAAGAAATATGAAAAGGAATGACATTACAGTAATAATTCCTACATACAACCGTGCAAAAGAATTGCAATTAACCCTTCCAAGCTATATAGAGAATAAGTGGATTAAGAAAATATTGATAGTTAATAATGGCTCAGTAGATGAAACCTCTGACGTGATCGCTTCCTTCCAAAAAGACAGTGATTTTGTTAAAGAAATTAAGATTAAGGATAAAACTGGCGCGCAGAAAGCCCGCATGATCGGTATTTCAGAAGCAGATACAGAATATATTCTCTTAGGTGAAGATGATGTCTATTTGGCACCGGACTATACTAATATCCTTCACGAACAACTCAATAGTTTTTCATGTGACATTATTTCAGGAAACTTGGTTCCTATTGAAATTGATTCGGATTGTCAGATCGAAAGATACATAAACAGCAATAATGAACGGCCTGGTTGGCCGCAAGACCTGAGCCCTTTTCGAATACCCGAAGAATTGTTTGGATCAGGTAAACCATTAGCTGTTCCTTTTACGCACGCCATCGCACTGGTAAAAAGGAAGCTATTCAACGAGGTGTCTTTTGACCCTTGGTATTCGGGAAACGGATTCCGTGAGGAAACGGATTTTTTTCTGTCAGCCCGTGAAATTGGCGCAAAAATCTTTTTTACGCCCGATACTTCCTGCTACCATATAAGAGGAGCAATGAGTAAAAAAGGGGGACAGAGGACAAATCGTCTGTTAGTCGAATTCTGGGCTATGTACAATACGTGGTATATGCTAAAAAAACACCGGGACATTCTATCGACCGACCTGAAGTTCAGGTACGGTCCTTTGCTCACAACATTTTTGTATATGTTGCACAGAGAGTATTATTATTTGCTGCGATTTGCTAAACGAGAATAAGTACAGCGTCAATTAGATATCTGAAACGTTGGTGTGTTGAAACCTGTGATACAAAATAAGTGGTCCTTTTTGCTGACGAGCCCGGCTTTTGTGTTCATCTTGTTCTACGTACTTATGTACGTATTCACAATCACACCAAGCGAATCCGAAACTATTTCTAAGCTGCGAGAGCATATTAGTATTTACGGAGTAATATTCCATTTCATAACTGCAGCTGCTTTTCTTCTAGGTGCCCATGCAGCAATGTATAGCTATCACTTTTACGGAATTAGGAAGAAGTTTTATGTGACGCGGCAGAAACTCTTTTCTGCCTTAATATATTCCTATTGTTTACTCGGTATCGGCGTCGTTCTTTGGCAGATCAGTACGTCTGTATCTCTGACAGATTATTTGCGAGAATTGGTCACTTATACTACGGTTCAAGACGATTCCAATGCGATTCGTAAATACTTTTTGCGAACAAGGGAAGCCGGTGGACTTCCAGGGATAATAAAGATGTTTTCCTACCTACCTTTATCAGCATTGTATATGGTCCTGGCTTGTGAGAGAATCAGGGACAAGACAAGTGTGGGACGACGTATTCCACCAAGCTCAAAAAGCAAAAGATACATACTTGTGATTCTCGTAACCATATTTGTCCGATCCATATTTACACTGGACAGAGTTGTCGTCGCGGGTCTTTTTGTGATACTGATATATTACGTCATCCTCAATTCCAAAGAGTATAAGAGAATAGGACATAATCTGAGGAAAAAGCCGCTTCGGAGTCTGGCTATTTTGACCATTTTTGCTGCCTTTTTGCATGTTATCAGCTTGATTCGTCAAGCAAGAAGTTTCAAAGATGTGCTTGCACAATATTCTTCGTTAGGACTGGCAAATTTGTCTATCCTGTTCGAGTCTAATTTTGACCATACGCTGGGTCGCAATTTTTTTTATGTAGTGAGATTTCCGCTGGAGTACATTGGACTGGCCGACGCTCTTTTCACTCCTGACAAAGCGGCATGGGTGTGGAATCCTGCGAGGTATTTGACTGCTTATGTATATCAGGACTTTGGTATATTTTGCATTTTGTTTTTCTTTGTCTTCGGTTTCTTCACAACAGTAATACACCTAAAGGCTTGGTACAAATCAAATCCATATATTTTGGTTGCTTTATTCGCCCTAATTTTTAGTATTGCGACCTGCATAGTAGTGCCCAGTTTTAGAGGTCCTGAATGGTGGGTTAGTCTGTTAATGGCGATGTTCGGCGTGAAGCTAACTTGTGCAAAAACGAGCATCAAGAACGACCAGAGTTGAGAATCAGCACTTGTAGTCCGTCAACGTTGTTAATTGCAGTTGAAATGGGAAATGTCAGTTAAGTAAATAAGAGGCTCCGTATTGCGGGGCGGATAGGACGAGCATGGTTGTAGGTTGGCTTATTTGTAAAAAGTTGCTAAGGAGAATTCTTGTAAGCATTCGCTATATAACAGTGTCGATATTGCCGGAAGAGTTGCAGTTAAGAATTTGGCGGAGAAGACTTGTAAGGATAATCAGGACAGATTTTTCAACCGTTATTAGCCATCTTATTCAAGATGGCGATGTTATAATCGACGTCGGTGCTAATGTCGGGTCATTTACTCAAATCATATTGGAGAGATTCCCAAATTGTAAAGCATATCTTTTTGAACCAGTCCCTAAATATTATGACTTTTGCAGGAGGAACTTCTCAGGGTTCGGGAATGTTATAGTGGAGAATTACGCCTTATCAGATAAGAAAGGCAATGCAACGATATACCTGGATAAGACCAACCTTGGTTGGAACACTGTTATCAAGGAAAAAACAACAAGAGGAATGAAGCCATTAGGGATCAAGGAAATAACTTTCGACGAGTACGCGAGAAACGGATTAGATAAGATACATTTGATTAAAATAGATGTTGAAGGAGCAGAGTTCTCAGTTTTGAAGGGGATGAAAGAGACACTTGAGAGATTAGACAAAAAACCCTATATTCTTTTGGAAGTCGGATGGGGGAAAGGTAACCATCCCTTTTGGGATCAAGAGGTGGCAGTTTTTGAATGGTTGTTTGATAATGGATACGAAAGATTTGATTACGATGGCATAAGTTCAACAAAAGATGTAATCATAGCTCCAAAAACTCGTGATACCTAATTGGTTTTATAAGAGATTACTTGTCATCGCTTTTCTACCGGTATTTTTTAAAATACAGAAATTTTGTTGGTTTTGTCTTGCTGTCAAATGAAATGGGCTTTTCAGTATTTCCGATAATATCTGGTCCTCTCTGTAAAATCCTATGGTACCTTATGAATATTGTATTATTGTTATTCCACAAGCAAATAGTCGTGCATACCTCTGATGTGCGAATAGAAAATTGAGAAACACAAATATTAACAAACGGACAACACTTGAGATATATTTTAATAAGAAACGTCTTGTGTTTGTGAGTCTTCTCGATAGGTCCCTGTCTTTTCTATATTCGTTTAAACATTCACGTTTTATCAGTCGTGATTTTACACAGTACAAAAAAATTCTGATTTTTGAATCGCATCTAATAGGTGATGTGATAATGGGATTACCTGCCTACAGGGCAATCCGCCAGAGGTTTCCTGATGCAGAAGTGATTTTCTGGGGGAACCGGTGGGGAAAGGACCTGTTAGAAGATCAAGAAGTATTTGATAAATTTTTTATCACTCGCATTCCATGGTCAACATACGATTATTCGCTTTCAAACTTAAGGAGATTATTCTCTCAAATCAGACAATTAAGAAGATTAAACATTGATATAGCTCTGGATTTTCGCGGCGACATAAGAAACATATTTTTGTTGCTATTAATCGGGGCAAGAAGAAGAGTCGGTTATGATTTTACCGGCGGGGCATACTGGTTAACCGATATCGTACCTGCTCCTGGAAAATGGCATCTGATTGAGAGGAATTTAAATGTAGTAAGATACTTAGGAGCTGAAAACGATGAGGATGTTCCCAGCCTTCACGTTCCGGAGGCAAAGATACAAGCTGCAAAAAAATACTTCGACAACCAAGGTTTGCGTAATATAGTATTTTTACATCCCGGAGCAAGCCAGCCTAAAAGACTTTGGCCGCCCGAGCGATTCGCCCGGATTGTGGAATACTTAGATAACAAAGGCTATTCGCCGGTACTGCTATCCCCACCAAATGACAAATCTATTGTCGAATCTATCAAGAATAATTGCCGCATAACTCTTCCTGTATTATCGGTACGGTTAAGCGAAATAGCAGCTTATCTGGCCTGTGGTGAGGCTTTCATAGGGCTGGACAGTGGCATTGGTCATATAGCAGCCGCCCTTGGGAAAAATGTCATTATATTGTTTGGTCCGCAGCCGCCCTCCATAGCCTGCCCTCGAGGCAGCGGGAAAATCGGAAAGGTCATCAAAGGCGATTTTGCTTGTCGTCCCTGTCAAAAACGGTTCTGTGATCTTAACAATGCCTGTATGAAAGCAATTCAAGTAGAAGATGTAATAGAAGCAATAGACGAAATCGAAAATGTCTAAACAGACAATTTCTGAGATACAATGAAGCTTTCTATAGTAACAGTTTGTCTGAATAGTGTGGAGACAATTGAAGATACTATAAGGAGTATCCTGAGCCTGGACTATAAGGATATTGAATAAATTGTTGTCGATGGCCGTTCTACGGATGGTACGCTTGATATCCTGACAAAGTATCAAACCGAAATTTCCCATTGAACACTTCAGAAGACCTGTCTGGTTTTCAATTCCATTATTACATCAAACTCTCATTCGAATATCAACAATCTGCAAGCCGGCGACAGAGAGATTTTTTAAGAAGAATCTTATCCGAAAATTTCAGCAGCCACGGCCGGTCGATAGCGATAGAATTTTCCTCAAAGCCTTGCGTTTCTTAGTGAGCCGATTAAAATAGCAGCGTTCAGACTTGGCGGCCGGCTGAACGGGCCTGAACGTTAAGTCACGATATCGAATCCCTACGGGAAGTTAACCAGAGGAAGGACACCCTAAAATGAGGTGGTCAGAATCTAACGAAAAGGCAAGCAGCAGAGGTTATCACACTAATCATACTGAATTCAGGAAAATAGTGATGAATCCCGCCCATCGAAAACGGGACGGGATGAACAGAAGAGAAGCACTTTATTCAATAGCCGGTGGCATAGCGGCATCAATGCTGGGACATTCCGTTCTGGGGGCAGGCGCATCAACTGCTAAGAAGTCAAAAATAGGTATCGATACGTTCTCATACAACATTCGATTCAGGACCGATCGGCAGCTTGGGGACCCGCTGAACTTCCTCGAACACTGCCATCAAATTGGCGCCGGTGGCGCCCACATGGAAATCGGAATCAGAGACGGGGTTTACATTCGTAAACTTCGCAGCAATGCGGAAAAATACAAGATGTTTATCGAGGGCTCAGAAGGCCTGCCTCGCAGCCGGTCCGATGTCGAAAGGTTTGAGAAGGTTGTACTAACGGCAAAAGATGCGGGGGTAAAGGTAATCCGTATCTTTTTCGGTGGGCGGCGGTACGAACAGTTCGATAGAGCCGAACAATATAAGGCCTTCGCAGACCGGTCATGGAAGTCACTACGGTTAGCTGAGCCGGTAGCAGC
Organism: Sedimentisphaerales bacterium; assembly: GCA_035528395.1. Classification (GTDB taxonomy): domain Bacteria; phylum Planctomycetota; class Phycisphaerae; order Sedimentisphaerales; family Anaerobacaceae; genus NIOZ-UU13. The sequence goes on along the minus strand of DATKYR010000264.1, from coordinate 76,365 downwards.
CAAGCACGGTATCCGCCTGGCAATTGAAAACCATAAGGACTGGCGCATACCCGATATGCTGAGCATACTGGAACACATTAGCAGTGAGTACGTCGGCGTATGCGTTGATACTGGCAATAGCTTTGCACTATTGGAAGATTCTATGGATGTTGTCAAGGCATACGCGCCCTGGTGTTTTTCGACCCATCTTAAGGACATGGCCGTAGCCGAATACGAAGACGGCTTTCTGCTCGCGGATGTGCCGCTGGGCGAAGGCTTACTCGACCTGCCCGAAATGGTCCGGATTCTGCGAAAGGCCAAGCCCGAGACACAATTCAGCGTGGAAATGGCAACCCGTGATCCGCTCAAGGTACCCTGTTTGAAAGAGAAATACTGGGCGACGTTTGCCAATGTCCCTGGGACTGATCTGGCCCGCACGCTGCGATACGTGCGGACCAACGCAAGTGAAAAAGACGCACTGCCACACACAAGCCATCTGCCTCTCGACGAGCAGATAAAGCTCGAAGAGCAAAACATAAAGAAGTGCATCGCATACGCAATCGAGCATTTGAATCTCTAACGACACACATCAATCAAATGGATTCATCCTTCGTAGTACTACGGAGAATGGAGACCTGAGATTGCTAATCCACTCATTATCCTTCTCATCGGCGTGATAGCTGTGAGCAGGATGATCATCGTATTACACATCAACGCTTTTTTACCGTCGATTTCCGTCACACGGCCTCAGGTATAACAAATGGGGGACGGTAGTTCCGTGTTACGAACATATTCGCGTAGTCGCTGTGGTCACCCACGAACCTCTCGCGCTCTGTGTTAAACGTCAGCATCGGGCCGAGGGCCACGGGTGTCCGGTCAAGATCAACTTCGTTCGCCCGTAGATGCTGTTGAAGGCGATCAAAAGACTCCATAAGCAGGTCATTGCCTGCGATAGTCTGCCTTATCTCGTCAACGGACCTTCGTTGCCCCAGGCGATAGGAAATATCGGCCGCGTGAATCATACAGGCCGTGATATGCCCCTCGAGCACGTCTGCCTTCAGGTCGCTGACCCGGCGGCTGCGCATAGTATTGAGGAAATTCGTCATGTGTCCCCAGCCGCCGTCGCCCCCGAACTGCTTTATCTTCTTACCATCGTTGTCGTAGGTCCAGCCTCCGCCGCGACCGCCGGTAAAGTAGCCATGCTCGCACTGAATCACCATGCCGAAGTTGATACCCCGATAGCGGTCCATCCCTCGCGAGGTAATCCCTTGATAGGTATCGACTTTTTCACTTTTGGAGCGCGGCAGGGCACGGATTTCATAGATGATGGGAAAGGCGTCGTAGTCAAACAACGATATGATTGTATTGGGCGTTTGGCCGTCGTCGTCGAAGCTGAACCGCCCACCGAGGCTCACCACGCGCGGCGCCATTGTGGCCACGCCGGTTGTCCAGCGGCAGTCGTCCAACACGTGGCCGCCAAGATTGCCCATTTCGCCGGTACCGGTGGGCCAGCACCAGTGCCAGTCATAATGCAGGTTCGTACGCATCAGCGGTGTCAACGGGGCCGGCCCCTGGAAAAGATTGTAGTCGCAGGTCGCCGGGATCAGCTGGGGACCACTAACCTTGCCAATACTCAGGCGGGCATTGTAGGTGATAGCGTGGACACGCAGAATTTTGCCCAGGCCACCCTGTTTGATGTGCTCGGCGAGGGGCAGCAATCCTACGTCCGAGCGGTCCTGTGAGCCAACTCCGACGATGCGTTTGTACTTACGCGCCGCCTCCACCATTTTCCGGCCTTCCCAAATGTTGTGCGAAGCCGGTTTTTCAACATACACGTCCTTGCCTGCCTGGCAGGCCCATACCGTCATCAGGGCATGCAAATGATCGGGCACGCAGAGCACAACCGCGTCGATGTTCTTGTTCTCCAGCAACTTTCGGTAGTCAACGCAGGTGTCAACCTTAATGTTGCGCTCTTTGAACTTCGCAACTTCGATATCCAGGAATTGCGTATCGGCATCGCATATGGCGACCACGCGAACACCTGAGAGCTTCCGGAAGTCCTGGATGTGTTCCTTACCCTTCTTTCGAACACCCACGATGGCTATGCGAATGTCGTCGTTGGAGCCCCTGATCCGGGACCATGCGCTGGATGCCAACGAGACACTACCAACAGCAGCCAATGAAGTCTTCATAAAAGTACGACGGGTACAATCTTTCATGGCCATAGGCCTCCTTTCTTACAGAATGCCTTGAAATTGGGTTTGTTTGGGTTTGCTTTTTCATAGCCCATATCCGCATTTTTCTTAATAATCCTTTGTAAATACACACTTTGCATCAATTTTACCCTTTCGGCAATTGGGTTTGATTGGGTTTGAATTGGGTTTGTTTTGACCAAGTGTCCAATTGGATTTATTTTTATAATCTCTTGTATTATATCGATTTACGTCCATTTGCAATCCGCCTACGGCGGACAAGATTGGGTTTGTTTTGCATAAAAAGGGCTGATTTGTAGAGGGTTCTCGACAGATGTAGAGGGCCGAGAGAGGACCCGGCTTCGCCGAAGGCTACGCCGCGACAAGCGGGATAAAATTTGGGTTTCGATGGGCATTAGGAACCCCTCCGGATTTATGATTGACTATTGATTCCGCCAAAAGACAGCGGATCTTCGATATTTATTGTGACCCTAATCCATTAGTTAGATATGTATTATACGATAGATAGTCCAAAAAACAAGTGAAATCCGCATTTTTATGGAAAAATGTCCGAGACACGGCACTAATTGCTGGATACTCGATACTCGATACTCGATACTCGATACTCGATACTCGATACTCGATACTCGATACTCGATACTCGATACTCGATACTCGATACTCGATACTGGATTCTCGATACTCGATACTCGATGCTTGATGCTGGATGCGAGACGACGGAGGGCCCCCGGCAGAGAAACAGAGAAGCCTGCACTCCCCTGCTGCGAGTCAGTGGGGTGGCTCCCGGGGATAAACTCTTGGGTAAACTACAGGATGGAAGAAAGAAGATAGTGTTAGTTAATTGGTTAATTGGTTCCGCCATAAGACGGCGGATTCCGTCAAACGACGCCAGATCTTCGACTGCGATATTAGTTAATTGGAAAAAAGACAAAAAGGATGTTGTACGGTTCGGACAGAACGTTCATACCACACAAACATTTTCAAAGAAAGAAACCCTCAAAAGACCGTTCTCATCTCTTGAGGGTTCAATTACGAAACTTCTAACGCTGCTAATCAGCCGCGCGGCTTTTTGCGTCGGCTGCATTAGCCTTGTTAGCTGTTCTTTGGTTAGCTACGCCTCATTCTCGTCTGGATATCCAAAGAGGTAAATGGCCATTGATGAAAGGTTCATTGCGCCACCTTGCTGCGTTTTGGGCCACACTTTTCTGAACCTCTGTCCTGATCCATTAAAACCATGGCCCGTCACTTTGTAGTCCGTATGAAACGTCGGCAGAGTTAATCGCCCGCTAATGACATCCTCAAGAAAGCTGGGAATGTTGAAATGAGAAAGGGTCTGCTTCACCGCCGCTGCACATAGCAGTAACTCCATGATTAGACGCTCCTGAGGGGCATGCAGTCGCTCGGGCTCCTTTTTGAGGTAAACAATCCAGAATTCGGTGCAAGCGAATAGTCTTTCCAGAACCGTTCTTCGGGTTCGTTCATCGAGAGAGGCATCGTCAGCACCCTCACGAATTAGGATTAGAGCCGACGTCAAATGAATACACGGATGGAATCCACATGGTAGACTAAAAGGATTAATGGCAGTTGCATTCACTACGCGTTCTGGAAGTTCGTTCACGTACTCTTCCACTATCCGTATTGCCGTTGCTATACCTACTGTGCCATGCTGCCTGAGTAGCGATGTGAGGTTGACAACCAGTTCGCTATATGAAGAGTGTCCCACTTTAAACTGATCCCTTGCCCGAGTGATCAGGTTGTCCCTCGTAAATGTCTGCGCTGGACCGAGCAGGACGGACAGAAGCTCCTCAAGACCTTGCACATAGTCATCTGAGAAGTTAGCGTATCGCTTGTCGGCCAACAAGGGAGGTACTGTACAGACCTCGCCGAGGAGAGGCAGAATTTTGATCTCGCCCGTCGCCACCTCTTCCTTGTATTTTGACTGCCATTCCCTCTCGACCCAACCCGACCCAACAGAATCTCGTGTCAACCAGACAGCAACATAGTCTGAGTCTTCCAATCCTCTCTGTATTCTTTGGGTAATGGGATCACCCACACGGATTTCCCACTCGTCTAGACAGACATCGAGACCAAACTTACTAAGATCCTTAGCAAGCTTCCGCACAGCGTCTTTGTCTTTGCTTGAATGACTAAGGAAGATGTTCATTCACATACCTTCTCCCGACGTTGATGCGACAAGACCAACGATTCCGCGACGACGCGTGTAGAGCTAACGGCCTTCTCAGGGGCCGAGTAAAACGACGTCCCTTGAAGCAGCAAGGTCAGCTGTCTCTAACTTCACTTTCCTATGACCGTGAAAAGTTCTCACTTTCTTCTAATTTGGTTGCATTGCTGTAGAAGTCGGCTACGTTTCGTGTTCCATCGACAGTATCACCGAAGATGATATTATTCTGTGAAAGCCACCTACCTACTGCATGCTCGTACTCCTCGGGCAAAATGAGTGCGATCACATATGGAAAGGCCCTAGACCACTGTGCGAGACTCAAGAAGAAATTGCATGGCCGGTCTGTGCTATTTCGAGCAATCTCACAGAAAGAATGGAAATCCTGCCTGGCAGTATCTTCCTTTAAATAGCAGAAAAAGAAGCCATATTCTCCTGGACTATGCATTTTTGTTTCTCCTTATTTTGTCAAACCTGGACGGCTAACGATGCGGCTGATGGGCGGGCGCCAGCCCGTCCACTTCTAGCCGCTTGTTAGCATTAATCCATTGAATGATGAGATAGATTCAATAGCAGCCCAACAAGAAGAGCCATATAAATATAACCCATTACAGCTTCAAGTGCTGCTACGAACCTAAGACAAGCCACGGGCGAAAAATCTCCGTATCCTAACGTAGTCCAGGTGACAATCGAGAAATAGAGACTGTTGTACCAATCCCCCTTGATCCTCTCACCATCTGAGCATATCCCAAACATCTGATAAAAAGATGCAAACATGCAGATATTCAGCAATGCAATACCAAACACCCATAGATATTCTTTGTAGAGTTGCTTGATGGGTTGTCTAGACTTGAATATGGAGAAGATACTCTTGATGATGGTATAGTTTAACCCAAGTGTACCTACGACAATGAATCCCAATGTCACATAACGAGCTACTCCATCTTGATGGTGAAATATTGTCGCGGACTGGATGGAATACAATAGCAACAGCAGTACAAATGTGAATCTGCTTAACCAATTGGTTTTGTGCTTATTCATAATTGGTTGCTAACATGTTATATATGTTTTTACTGAGAACACCGGATAAGATATTCTTGAAATTGGCCATTGACAACAAAAAAGTGGAAAAATAGAATGATCACTATCTCGATAACACCGGAATATGAGTATTATCAGTAAATCGCGACAACATTCAAGTGCGTAGTGTACCGTCAGATTTGCTTAAGAACTACAGTAACCTACTGGGACATAGCGATGTAAGAACGACAATGATCTATACCCACACCGTCCAAAGCCGCACGATCAAGGAGAGTAAAAGCCCGTTGGATTTCTGAGTTCTCACATCGGATTAACAGCGACGAATCACCGAGCCAATTTCAACACTCAGCCACCAGGCGAAGAGGCGGTTAGCAACATTGAGTTCATGCAATATTAAGACAATTCCAAATATCTGAAAGCTGATCGCTGGCAACTGACCACTTCAAAGCAGTTCCAATGCGGCCCCGCGCAGCGGATTTAGACTCCGTCCCCGTCGGCGTTCGCAAAGGGAGCGCGCCAGAGAACCTTCGCTCTTGGGTCGGAATGTCAGGGTGCAGCCGCTACTGGAAATATATACTGCAGAAGTCAGATTTACAAGAAAAATCAAATTTTTTCAAGAAGATACATTCACTCAAATCTAGGGATTTGTCGTTTAGACTGACGCCGTTTGCGGTCTCGTCATCAACATTGGCCTTGCGGATAACTTAGCTGAATAAAAGATGGTATGAGCTATGGTGACAAAAGCCGTTGGCAGCATGAAAAATCCACCTACAAACTTGACGGACACCCAACGGGAACAATGGTGAAAAAAACCATTGACACCGGCAGATATGCTCGGTAGAATGATAATAGGTTCGTTACCCAATTTCATTGTTTCTGTTTCACCTGCAGGGTCCTGGGCTTTTATGACCCTATGCAGTAGGGTGCGAAAGAAGATAGGAGGAAGGTAAACGAAAAAACACTTTCTATACACCTGGCGAAAGCATAATTATTTCAAGTCTATTTGCAGGAAGGGATACATAATGCACACGAAATTGATTTATTTGACTTGTCTCATTCTGGTGCTGGGCCCGGCTTTGACGAGCACGGCAAGTGCTGAGATTGTGGGCTGGTGGAAGTTCGACGAAGGCTCCGGTACTATTGCCCAAGACTCCAGCCGCTACAACAACGATGTCTTCTTCAACGGCGAACCGCAGTGGGTGGCGGGATACTATAACGGCGGCCTGGAGTTTGACGGTTCGGACGATTGTCTCGACCGAGGCGTGTACGAACCGAGTCTGGATATTGTAGGAGAACTTACGTTCACGGCGTGGGTCAAACCTGGTGCCACGCTTCGCGACCATAAAATCGGCGGAAATATCACCACCGGGGCAAATGGCGGCGGCTACATGATGGGCATATACAGCAACGACATGGTCGAGCTCGAAGTCAGGAGCAGTGCAGGCACCTCCGCTCCGCCCAGCCGACCCGGCGGCGGAACAGTGTTACAAACGGGCACCTGGTATTTCCTCGCGGCTACCTATTCTCAAACTGCTGACGGGGGCATTATCACGACATACGTCAATGGCGCATTCGATGCAGAACTGGTCACTACAATTGTGATGGACCCTTCGCCGGGGACATTTGTGATAGGTCGTGACCCCCAGATCCCCGGGTTGGGTCAGTTTATAGGTGTTATGGATGACGTTCGTGTTTACAACCATGTGCTGACGGAAAATGAGCTTAGGGATGCTATGCTCGGGAAGTGGCCGCCATCCGAGATAGCGTTTGCTCCCCGCCCGGAAGATGAGCAGGTCGATGTGCCTCGTGATGCGGCCCTTGGCTGGACACCTGGAATCTATGCACAGACACACGATGTGTATTTCGGAGAAGTGTTTGAGGATGTCGGTAACGCCGAGGGGAACAATCCGCTGGGCGTGCTGGTCAGCCAAAACCAAGTCGCTAATACGTATGTCCCTACCAGCCTTCTCGATTTCGGGCAGACCTACTTTTGGCGAATCGATGATATTAACGCTGTGGACTCCACAATCCATACAGGTGACATCTGGAGATTCACGACCGAAACAATCGGGTACCCGATCCCTGCTGATAAGATAAGAGCCACAGCCTCCAGCTTTCAGGACGCAGATACGGAGCCGGGAAAAACTATAGACGGCTCGGGACTGGTTAATGACCTGCACTCGATTGATACTACAAATATGTGGCTCAGTGATACCGGCGACCCCGGGTCGGCCTGGATACAATACGATTTCGATAAGCTCTATAAACTGCACGAAATGCTGGTATGGAACTATAACGGACCATTTCTTCTTACCGGGTTCAGCATCAGGGATGCCACTATTGAATATTCTACTGACGGCGCCACCTGGACTGTACTGCCCGATGCAAATGAATTTGCACAGGCGCCGGGTACAGATGGTTACCAGTACAATACCACTGTTGATTTTAACGGTGTGGTGGCAAAGTCTGTCAGGATTACCGCCAACAGCAACTGGGGCGGCCCAATTTTTAGCCAGTATGGTCTGAGCGAGGTGCGCTTCCTCTATATCCCTGTCAATGCACGAGAGCCCAATCCGGATTCAGGAGCAACAGATGCAGACCTGGATGTGAGACTTCGCTGGCGGCCGGGAAGAGAGGCGGTCGAGCACGATGTGTACCTAAGCGACGACGAGCAGGCTGTGATAGACGGTACCGCCCCTGTCGAGACAGTGACCGATACCAGCTATAGTCCATTGTCACTCGATTTGGGTAAGACTTACTATTGGAAGATTAACGAGGTCAATATGGCCGAGACCCCCACAACGCTGGAAGGCGATATCTGGAGCTTCTCGACAAGTGAGTATCTTGTCGTGGACGATTTTGAGGACTATGACACCGGTGACAACCAGATATGGTATGCCTGGAAAGACGGGCTTGGTTATGGTACGCCGGAGAATCCACCATACTCCGCCGGTAATGGGACCGGCTCAGCCGTGGGCTGGGACACTACTCCTTCTTATACCGAGGAAACAATCGTTCATGGCGGCAAGCAGTCAATGCCGCTGTTTTACAGCAATACCGACGGCGCAATATATTCAGAGGCCGAACGCACTTTTGCTCTACCGCAAGACTGGACTAAAGCCGGCGTTCAGACACTGGTGCTGTTCTTCCACGGAACCGCGGAGAACACCGGGCAGTTGTATGTGAAGGTCAACGGCTCGAAGGTGGCCTATGACGGTAATGTGGCTGATATAGAGCAAGAACAGTGGAACAGGTGGAATATCGACCTTGCATCGTTAGGCGCAGAACTGCAGAACGTTACGACGCTGACTATTGGGATTGACGGCAATGATGCCGGTGGCACATTGTACTTTGACGACATCGGGCTGTATGTGCCGGCTCCTTAGCCATAAGCCAATTAAAATGACAATATATTGCGCGGCTAAAACTTGGTTATAGTAATTTTTTTTTGAAGGAGGACTATTATGTGTAAAAGATTTGTTTATTTATTTTTTGTATTTGGATTTTGTCTGGCGGCAGCGAGAGGCGACCTTACAATGGTGCCGCTCTCTACCTGGGACATAACCGGCGACTTTGGTGACATACTGTCGCTTAACGGTTACCCTGCGGGTGGTCTAATCCCCGGGACGTCGGAGTTTGCCACCCCTCCAGGGCAATCGGGGAGTGAGCTTGCGCCCGCAGCCGACGACTTCACTCTCTATACGGCAGCATGCGCCGACGGCCAGGACTGGATGAGGACTGTTTTCAATCAACCGGTCAGTATAATCTTCATACTCGAGAAAAATGGAAATGATTCAGGCACTATACAGGCCCTGGACGCAGGCGGCAATCCTGCAGGAGACGCCATAACGTTTACAGGCGGCTCTACGTACTGGACCAATACAGGTTACCTTGCCTCGTTTATGAGCACTCATCAGAATACCTTCGGTGCGGTCCTCACTTCGGATATACCAATCTATGGTATTCTTATTACGGCACCGGGTATCGACCCGGTCAGCATCCTGGCTGTCCGTGGTGAGATCGGCTTATGCACTGAACCAAAACCTGCAAAGGGAGCAATAGACGTGCCGAGGGATGTTGTAACAAGCTGGACGCCAGGAAGGTATGCACAAACGCACGATGTGTACTTTGGGACAGTATTAGAGGATGTAGAAAACGCCGACAGGGACAACCCGCAGGATGTATTAGTCAGCCAGGACCAGGGTGTTAATATGTATGATCCCGGCATTCTGGAATTCGGCCAGACATACTTTTGGCGGATTGATGAGGTCAACGCACCACCGGATTCCACAATATATAAGGGCAAAGTCTGGAGTTTCACCGTCGAACCTTTTGCATACCCGATCCCCGCTGAGAATATAACACCTACAGCCTCAAGTTTCATGGAAGGTTATGGACCTGATAATACTACGAATGGCTCCGGGCTGGACGTTAATAATCCGGACCTGCACTCGATTGATACTAAAACAATGTGGTTCAGCGAAGCCGGCGATCCCGGGTCGGCCTGGATCCAATATGATTTCGACAAACTCTATAAGCTGAACAAGATGCTGGTATGGAACTATAATGGATCGTCTATTCTTACCGGATATAGCTTAAAAGACGTTACAATTGAGTATTCAGAAGACGGCCAAACCTGGACTGTACTGCCCGAGGCAAATGAATTTGCACAGGCACCGGGTAAAGATGGTTACGAATACAATACCACTGTTGATTTTAAAGGTGCAGCGGCACAGTCCGTCAAAATTACCGCCAATAGCAACTGGGGTGGTGCTATGTATACACAGTATGGTCTGAGCGAGGTCCGCTTCCTCTATATTCCTGTCAATGCACGAGAGCCCAATCCGGATTCAGGAGTAACAGATGTAGACGTGGATGTGACCCTTGGTTGGAGAGCAGGCAGAGAGGCGGTGGAACATAACGTGTACCTGAGTACTGACGAGCAGGCTGTGATAGACGGTACCGCGCCTGTCGCTACTGTGACCGATGCCAGCTATAGTCCTTCAGAATCACTGATTCTGGAAAATACATACTACTGGCGGGTTGATGAGGTCAATAATGCCGAAACTCCTACAACCTGGCAGGGTGAACTCTGGAGCTTATCGACACAGGAGTTTCTTGTAGTGGATGATTTCGAGTCCTACAATGACCTTCCTGCCGAGGAAGAAGGCAGTAATCCGGTCTATGCGACGTGGACAGACGGCTTTGATGATCCGTCAACAAACGGCTCAACAATAGGTTATGTTGTACCGTTCCAGCCTACTATGGAGACCGAGATTGTGCATGGTGGTGAGCAGTCAGTGCCATTCCGATATGACAATACCACTGCCGGTTATTCAGAGGTTTCAGTTAATCCTGTTGACCTTCCGATTGGCAGTGACTGGAGCATAGGCTCACCACAGACGCTGGTCTTATCGTTCCATGGTGGTTCGGATAATGCTCCCACTGAGCAGATGTACGTGAAGGTTAACGGCGTCAAGGTGGTCTATCCCGGCGATGCCGCTGATATAACCAGGTCCATTTGGAAGCAGTGGAATATTGACCTTGCGGCTTTGGGCATCGATCTGAGCAATGTAACCCAGATGAGTATTGGATTTGAGAGGACAGGTGGAATCGGTGGCTCAGGTATGGTGTTCATCGACGATATTCTTCTGTCCCGTTCGGCTCCTGCGGTACCTTCGGAAGAAATATGGATCGAGGCAGAGGCGGCTGAGGCGATTAGCTCACCTCTGCTGATTATGTCTGATGTTCTCGGTACGTCCGGCGGTGAGTACATTACGGTAGTGACCGGCAACGAAAGTGCCAACGAACCGCCTGTCGAAGGTGTGGCAACCTACGTTTTTACGGTCGAGGGAGGGACCTACAAGATTCTTGGCCGGGTGATCACGTACAACCTCGACACCGGCGATGACTCCTGCTGGTTCCGCATCCAGGGAGCAACCACCCAGACGACCAACCACAGTAGCGGCTGGGTGCGATGGAATGATATTGAATTGGGACAAAACTGGCATTGGGATGAGGTCCACAGCAGCGATGACGGCAATGAAACAGTGGAATTCACGATGGCTCCCGGGACGTATACCCTGGAGTTCGCCTACAGGGAGGACGGTCTGCTGCTGGATGCTATAGTGATTTCCAAGCTTGACTAAACGACGTTGGTGGGTCAGTGGCTTGAAGAGCAGCTCTGGCCGTAAACTAACTACACATTTGTCAGGTCTGAACATTCGGACCGAAGATGTTGCATCGATTCGGGGCCTATGCTTTGTTGCATAGGCCCCGGTTGTTTTGTGTGCCCTGCAGGGCACACTTACATAGAGACAAAAGTCCTCCACAGGCCCGACGGTGGTAATCGGCATGCAAAATGGTGTCAAAATGGAGAGTGCGCTAGTGACAAAGGAGTCCGGCCCGTGCTAAAAAGGTGATTCCAGAGTGGCGCCGCTATACCCGGAAACGGTCAAGCAGGCCTATTTGGAAGACTGGAGAATAATGTCCGTTGCGCGCAGGCCAACACCCTCGGCACTCACTTCTATTTGGCCACCCTGCCCCTCTCTCGTTCGCACAATCAATATGGCCTTGCCATAGAACAGCTTCCGATAGTCTGCCTGGAAAGGTTCCAATGAAAGGGGATTGCCATTGCCGACAGCGACAATCTCTGCCGGGCCATCAATCCTGAAGTGAACAAGATTATCTGCCAAAGGGCAGAACGTGCCTTTCTTGTCCTGAGCTTCAACCAGGATATAGCAAAGGTCTTCTCCAGTTGCAGAGAGTTCCTTTCGATCGGGGGTCAAGCGAAGACCTGCAGGTTCACCCGCTGTGCGCATGATTGCCTGACCAATCATGTTATCATTCTTATAGGCAATTGCCTTGAGTTCGCCTGGCTCATAGATCACGTCGTTCCAGCGCAGCCTGTACTTGTAGGTCACATCGTAGTACGTCGATTCCACTTTCTCCGGGTAGGCACCGAACTCGCGAATGCCGGCCAATGTGCCTTCTCGCGTGGCGGTGAACTCAACGCGTAAGAATCTTGCCTGCGCGTCCACGCTATGAAACACATGTCTTGGCCCACCCCACCTTGGAGTTCTGCTTGTATTTTTGGTCACAAGAGTCGTCCAATCTGACGCATCGGTTGAGGCCTTGATCTCATACCCGTAATTCTTTGCCTCTTCTTCGAACTCGATCGCCAAATAGCCAACAGGCATGACCTCCCCGAGATCAACCTGCCACCATTGACCGGAGCCCGCGGAGGCGGCGCACCAGCTCGTGGAGTTGTCGGCGTCATTGGCGTTGGCAGCGACATTGCCTTTGTCCGTCTCAGCCGAACTGGCGGCCGCAGCTTTAGCGAGAGCGAAGTTGGCCGGCTTTTCAGGCAATCGGCCCTTTGTCCGCCGGCCGAGCGATTTGCCATTCAGCAGTAGTTCTGCCGAATCGCCGTTGGTGTAGACAAACACTGGAACTTTCTTGCCGATGTGGTCGGGCCAATTCCAGTGGGGCAGGATATGCACGGTCGTGGTGTCGGGCCGCCAGTAACTGCGGTACAGGTAGAACCGATCTTTGGGGATGCCGCACAAATCGACAATGCCGAAGTACGAACTCCGCGCTTCCTGTGCAAACGGCGTCGGCTCACCCAGGTAGTCAAATCCCGTCCAGACAAATTCCCCGGCGACAAAGCTGTCGTCCTCCATCAGCTGGAACTCCACATCTGGTATGTCAGACCATGCCGCGGAATTCAGATCATAGGAGCTTACTTGGAACTGTTTGGAAAACTGCGTTTTTTCATTCGGAAGCGACAGTTCGTAGAAACCACGTGTGCTCAGCGTCGAAGCCGATTCGCTGTAAATAATGGGTTTGTCGGGATAGCGCTGCCTGTACCGGCCGTACCTTCGGGCGTAATTCCAGCCAGTAAGATCCATCGAATCAAGGATGGGCTGGTCAGCCGTGCCGGGGATATGACAGGAGATTCCCACGGGGCGCGTCGGATCGTATTTTCGTACGAAATCACCCATGTACTTCACCCGCTCGGGCGATTTGCCTTCTCTATCATAAGGCTGGTTACCAATCTCGTTGCCGATGGACCAGATGACGACACAGGGGTGATTTCGGTCGCGCATCACTAAGTTGCGAATCTGCCTCTCACCGTGCTGCTCCAGCGGGGGCTCTCCATCAATGCGATCGGCCTTGTCATCCCATTTGTCAAAAACCTCATCCCATACAACGAAGCCCATCCGGTCACACAAGTCAAGCAACTCCGGCGCCGGAGGATTGTGACTGGTGCGGATGGCGTTGACACCCATGTCCCGCATTATTTCCAACTGCCGCTCCATCGCGCGCGGATAAAAAGCTGCGCCGAGGGGGCCGTGGTCATGGTGCAGATTCACACCGCGGAGCTGCACTCGTCGGCCGTTGAGATGGAACCCGTCATCGGCCGTGAAATGAAAGGTCCGGATGCCAAATTGGACGGTGTCTGTGTCCACAACTCTATCGCCCATGCGAACGATTATCTTAGCGGCATATAGTATAGGAGATGTGATGTCCCATCGCTGCGGATTTGCCACTGTAAAGGATCGCTCAATCTCACACGAGCCTCCGGCTGGAACGATATCGACTCGCTTTCTCTTGCTCGAGGCCACCATTTGACCGGCAGGGTCAAGCAGCACGATCTCCACGTTGACATCTGTTTGGGTGTCAAGGTAGTTCTCGATAGTCGAATGCACGCGAACTGTTGTCGAGTTATCTTGTACTTCCGGTGTCGTGACGTAAGTGCCCCAGTGGGCAACGTGCGCCGGCCTGCAGATCGTCATCATTACCTTACGATAAATACCTGCACCTGGATACCATCGAGTTCCATGACGGGTCGTATCGGAACGAACCGCAATGACGTTTTTGCCTATCTTCACGTGGGCTGTGGCGTCGACGCGGAACGACATGTAGCCGTAGTCCCACTGCCCCGCCAATTCACCGTTGATATAGACCTTGGGGAAGGCCATCACTCCATCGAAATCAAAGTAAACTCGCTGGCCGCTATCTATACCGTTGAGCGTGAATGTCTTTCTATACCAGCCCACTCTTTTCCAGGGTAGTTTTCCGGCATAGCCGTTCTCCGTGGGATTGAATGGCCCGGTTATAGCCCAATCGTGCGGCAAACGAACCGCCTTCCACGACGAGTCATCGAAATCCGGCCTCTCGGCCCCATTCATATCACCCTTGGCAAACTTCCAGTGACGATTGAAGTTCAGTACTATTCGACCGGATTGAGAGGACGCTTCTGCACCTATTAACATTGAGGTTTCTACGCAAACGCCCGCAACAAGGAGACAAAGTCCAAGCGTAGTCAGAGGCCGGATCTTCTGAAATTTATTCTTCATTCTCATGGCATCAAAATCCCTTTTCGTAAAGTCTGGCTGCAGTCTGTCTTAGTGAGCTGCCCCCGTTTTTTGGTCCATCTCTTATGAGAGTACTTCACAACTATTCTCTCTATCTTGAGTAAGGCGAAGCGTAGCGGAGCCTTGCTCAAGAGACATCATCGCAAAAGCTGCTGGAGCCATATAGTCCAGGCTGCTGTGCGGACGATAGTGATTATAATCCGTTCGCCATCGATCTGCAACATATCTCAACTCTTCAATACTCAGAAACATCTCTCTATTGAGCAATTCATCTCTAAACCTGCTGCTGAAGGACTCAATATAACCATTTTCCCAGGGACTGCCAGGAGCAATATATAACGCGTAGGGTAGATTTATTCATCCGAGCCGGCAGTCTTCCGAATTAAGCCTTGCCAAATCATAGATTTATGCTATCCTCCAGGCTTCATGGATGCAAAGTTGAACTTGGAGGATGGTTAGAGACAGAGCCCGAGTTTGCCCCACGGAAATCCAGAGTCATCGAGTTTGACACTATTTGCCCTGGCTTACAGCCTCGGCAATTTTCTGAGGCGACTGGCATTGCTGAAGAACGGGTTCCTGAATGGAGGGCAACGGTGGCGGTGTGCCAAAATAGCAGGAAAAAACGGGTCCTTGACGCAAGTGCCTGGCTTTTTTGGTGTTTTTTTGCGGCATGGCATGTTGAACCTGCCTGAATATTGTTTAAATTGAGATGAAATTACGTTATTATGAGACTTGAAGCCTGCAAAAGTGTTTCAGTGAAGTTTATATGGGAAATCCCGGTTAATAGCTGCAATAAAAGACCCTTCTGAATCCGTCTATATTATTACAGACTCAGTTTATCGAAGTGAAAATAGGGGCAAATAGGGATTGACCTTTTGCCCGTAAAATAGTACAGTGGTAGTTTTGGCAAATATGAAAAATCAGCGTTTATAGAGGTGTTTGTGCAGATTGAACAAAGAAATATGGCTGTTAGAAGAAATGGCAGATTGTTTATGTGTTCTGTCGGCTCAAGGTCGGCTGTGTCGGCGGCACTCGTACTGGTGTGCATTGTACTGTTGGGTCAGGCCGGTTGCAAATCACCTGCAGAGTATCGGCAAGAAGCAGACAATAAAGCGTATCATATAATCGAGCAGAAGCAGCGTGAGGCGATAGGAAACGTGGAGGAATTTACGATTGAACGGCCGAGCGATATTCTGCGGCGTCGCCTCCTGACTGAACAGCAATTGCTCTATTCCGGTAAGGTTTCACTGGGTACAGATAAGCTCGATCCCATCGAGCACTGGCCGGAAGATGAGTATCCTCAGACCCGTTCCTCTCCGGACGCCAATATCCCTATCGACTCAAATACTCCGCTGAAGATATCTTTGGTCGAAGCATTACAGATCGGGGCGCGGAATAGTCCGGAGTATCAGTCCAGCAAAGAAGACGTTTTCCGGGCGGCATTGGACCTCGATTTGGAGCGTCATGCCTTTCGCAATACCTTCGTTGGGCAGGTCGAGAGCTTGCTCAATACAGACAGCACCGGTAACAGTACGGTGAGCGGTACCGAGAACAGTGCGACGGTGGGGGTGAGCCGAGCACTAAAGAGCGGCGTGGATTTAAGCACAACGCTGGCGATTGACCTGGCGAATCTACTTACGCAGGGAGGCGCATCATCTCTGGGTCTGAGGGGGGATGCGACGGTTTCTATTCCGCTGCTTAGGGGCTCCGGAAGACACATCATTACTGAGCCCTTAACACAGGCGGAACGAAATGTAGTGTACGCAATTTACAATTTCGAGCGTTTCAAACGGACCTTCGCGGTTAATGTGGCCCGGGAGTACCTCGTCGTTTTGCGGCAGACTGATCAAGTGGAAAACGCGGAGCGGAGCTATCGTAGTCGTATTGAATCAGCCCGGTGGATTCGTCGGTTGGCCGATGCAGGCAGGCGGAGTGAGATAGAGGTAGACCAGGCGGTACAAAGCGAATTGGGGGCGCGCAATGGTTGGATATCCGCGCAGGAACAATACCGGAATCGTCTCGACGCGTTTAAAACGTCACTTGGGCTGCCTCCGGATGCCCAAATTGAGCTGGACAGAAGCGATCTGGAGCTGCTCCGCCGCCCTGCAGAGGAGCTGGTCAAGAAAATCCTGCAAGAAGAGGATACTGGCGTGGTCAGAGAGACTCCACCAGCTGATGCACCCGTTGAGCTTGTGCCCCCCAGCGATGAAGATGCCGGTCCCCTCGAGATTGACGAATCCTTGGCAATACAATTGGCTCTTGAGAACCGACTTGATTTGCGGGTGGCGATTGGTGAAGTTTATGATGCTCAGAGGCAGGTCGTAGTCTGGGCCGATGCTCTCGGAGCAGGCCTTACGTTGCTGGGTTCTGCTAATCTGGGTGAGGGTAGAAGCATTGTGTCAGCGACTGCGGATGATGCACAGCTTAGTTTTGACAAGGCCCGTTATTCGACGTTGCTTACCCTTGATTTGCCTCTGGAAAGAACCGCTGAACGCAACGCCTATAGAAAGAGTTTTATTGATTTGGAGCGAGCTACAAGGAATGTACAAACCCTGGAAGACCAGGTAAAGCTTTTTATTCGCAGTGAGCTGCGTAGCTTGATCGAGTCCCGCGAAAGCCTCAAGATTCAGGCTCGTTCGGTATTTGTCGCACAAAAGCAGGTCAAGAGCAGCACTATGTTTCTCGAGGCAGGAATGGCAAACATGCGTGACTTGCGTGAGGCACAGGATGCGCTGCTTGTGGCACAGAACTCACTGACTCAAGCGGTAATAACTTATCGAACTACTGAGCTGGAGCTCCAGCAGGATATGGGATTACTCCAAGTAGATGAAAACGGAATGTGGCGAGAATTCTCGCCGGAGGTGACCGATAATGTTAAAAAATAATGCAAAAAACAATCGTAGTAGACTCAAATCTCCGAAAGTAATTGGCGCAATTGTAGCAGTTGTCTTAATCTGCCTGATCATAGTGTTGCTCAAAGTGGTCCGGAGTGGTGAGAACCCAACGAGCGGCCTTGCTACCTTCGTTGCCAAGCGGGGACCTCTGACCATCAGCGTATTGGAGTCCGGCACCATTCAGCCGCAGGAGCAGATCACTCTGAGGAACGAGGTCGAGGGAAGAACGTCTATCTTGAGCCTCGTTTCGGACGGCACAATGGTCAAGGCCGGAGATCTGCTGGTCGAACTGGACGACAGTACCCTCAAGGACTCGATGATTGACCAGGACATTCAGGTCCAGAGGGCCGAGGCCGCTTACATCAATGCTCAGGAGACCCTCGCCGTTGTAAAGAATCAGGCTCAGAGTGATGTCGAAGTATCCAAGTTGACTCAGGAATTCGCTCAGCAGGATCTGCAGCAATATAAAGAGGGGCTGTATCCCAACGAAAAGACGGCTGCTGAAAACGAAATAACCCTGAGACAAGAGGAGCTTACGCGTGCCGAAGAGACTCTCACGTGGTCGCAAAAGCTGTACGAGGAGAAGTACATCTCACAGACTGAATGGCAGGCTGACAAGCTGGCTGTAACCCGCAGTAATAACAACCTGGTGCTGGCAGAGAACAGCAAGAAGTTGTTGGAGAATTTCACCTACCATCGAAATATAGCACAGCTCGAAAGCGACGTCCACCAGGCTAAGATGGCGCTCGAGAGGACGGAGCGTAAGGCCAAAGCCGATGTTATACAGGTGGAGGCGGACCTTAAGGCCAAAGAGCTTGAGTATAGGCGTCAGGCAGAGAAGTTAACGAAAATCGTGGATCAGCTCGAAAAGACGAAAATCTATGCCCCAATGGACGGAATGGTGGTTTATGCAACCAGTTCCGGAGGACATGGCCCCTTCGACCGTCGAGAGCCGATGGAAATCGGTGTCGAGGTCACCGAGCGGCAGGACTTGATAAACCTGCCTACCGCCACATTGATGAAAGCTCAGGTGAATATTCATGAGACGAGCCTTGAAAAAGTCCGGGTGGGGCTTCCCGCAGTCATCACGGTTGATGCGCTGCCGGGCAAGAAGTTCCTGGGCCACGTGGGCTCTATCGCGCCCTTGCCGGACGCCCGAAGCATGTGGATGAATCCGGACCTTAAAATCTATCCCATGGACATATTCATGGAAGACAACGACAGCGCTCTACGTACGGGAATGAGCTGCAAGGCTGAGATTATCGTTGAGCAGTATGCGAATGTGGTGTATGTGCCGGTTCAGGCGGTATTGCGCGTCGGAGGACAGCCTACGGTTTACGTTGTCAAGGACGGGTCCTACGAGGGGCGAAAGGTTGAGATCGGCCTGGACGATAACAGGATGATCAGAATCCTAAGCGGTCTTGAGGAAAGGGAAGTCGTCTTACTTACCCCTCCGCTTAAAGCCGCAACCCTTGAGTCTGGTTCACAGGTGAAGGTCTCTGAGTCACTTAGTTCCACAGATACCTCAGATACCTTGAAGCAAAGGATAAATGAAAAACTTAAAGAGACCAATGGAACCGGATTCGGCATGCCTTCGGATAATATTGGAGGTCCACCACAGCAAGAACAAGAGCGGCCGATGGGACCCGGAAGAGGTGAATTCGGACGGGAACAAACGAGCGGAGAAAGCTCTCAGATACCCTCATCAGAACAGATGGAAAACATGTCGCCGGAGGAGCGAGAAAAGATACGGCAGCGTTTTCAGGGCACGGGCACGGGGCAAGGAGCGGGCCAGAGGCAGGGTGAAAGCCAGAGACCTCGGGGCCCGGAAAGGAACCAATAGATGGGTGAACAAGCTTTGTCCAATAATCACGAGGAAATCGTCAGGCTCGAGAACGCGCAGAAGATCTACCACATGGGGACAGAGCAGGTCAGTGCGCTCGCCGGAGTTAACGTTTCGTTCAATAAGGGCAGCTTCTGGGCAATCATGGGGCCCAGCGGCTCAGGTAAAAGCACCATGATGAATATCCTCGGATGTCTCGACCGCTTGACTTCCGGCTCCTATTATCTTGACGGTCGGGACGTAAGTCAGCTCGACGATGATTCGCTCAGCGAGTTTCGGCTCAGGTACCTGGGCTTCATATTTCAGAGTTTCAACCTGATACCCCAACTGACTGTCCAGAGAAATATCGAATTGCCGCTTTACTATCTGGGATGGGACGCGTTGCAAAGTGCGGCGCGTGCAAAGGAGCTTGCAGAGCAAGTTGGGCTCGGAGACAGAGTAGGTCATCGTCCTACGGAGCTTTCCGGCGGCCAAATGCAGAGAGTCGCCATTGCCAGAGCTCTGGCGAATGATCCCCATGTCATTTTTGCAGACGAACCCACCGGGAATTTGGATTCGACAACGGGTGAGCAGATTTTGGAGCTCCTGGTCAAGTTGAACGAGTTCGGTAAAACGATCATTATCGTGACGCATGAACCGGCCATCGCGGAGCGTGCCCAAAATCGACTGCACATGATTGATGGAAATATCGACAGAATTGAAGGGGATTGTGATGGGACAAACTAAAATCACACGAAATATATTGCTCGGTATCGAGAATCTGCTGCTTCACAAGCTGCGCTCGTTTTTGACTATGCTGGGTGTTGTTTTCGGTGTGGGCAGCGTAGTGGCTATGTTATCTGTTGGAGAGGGAGCCAGCAAAGAGGCACTTGAGCAGATACGGAAGCTCGGCAGTAATAATATCATCATCTCATCGGTCAAATCCGCAGAAGAGGAACAGGCCAGCACCCAGCATTCCCACATGAGCATTTACGGGCTCACATACGACGATTATACCAGAGTCTCCGAGAGTTTCCACAACATTCAACAGACGGCGCCTGTGAAGCTGATGCGAAAGGACTCACGTTTACGCGAAAGAGCGATGGAACTACGGGTCGTGGGAACGACACCTGAATGGTTCAAGCTTGTGCCCCGCGAGGTCATTGCAGGGCGTGTGCTTTTACTATCCGATGAGGCCAAACAAGCCCCCGTGGCTGTTCTTACCGAATTCGGCGCCCGAAAAATTTTAGCTACAGAGCATACCATAGGCCAGACCATCAGCATAGGGGGCGACCAGTTCGAGATTGTCGGAATCATCAAAAGCGAAAGCGGACTGGCTGGAAACATCCAGATTCCAGACCAGCAAGTAGATGTTTACATTCCAATCGAGGTGGCGCGCATATACTTCGGCGACGTATTTACGAAACGAACTTCGGGCGGGGACGAACGGGAAATGGTAGAGCTGCACCAGGTCATTGTCCAGGTGGATGATCCCAAAAAAGTTGAGTCCGTAGCGGCAGGAATCGAAAGGATGCTGGAGCGGTTTCATAAGAAAAAGGATTATGTAGTGAGCGTTCCTCTGGCGTTACTCAAGCAGGCCGAGGCGACGAAGCGAACGTTTAATATCGTCCTGGGCTCAATCGCCGGTATCAGCTTGCTTGTAGGCGGAATCGGGATTATGAATATCATGCTGGCCTCCGTTACCGAACGCACCCGTGAAATAGGAATCCGGCGCGCCATCGGTGCAAAGCGGAAGCAGATTGTCTATCAGTTCCTTATTGAGACCGTAGTTCTCTCGACTATGGGGGGTATCATTGGATTGGGAATAGGCGTTCTTATCCCGTTCTTAATAACGTACTTTTCCGGGATGATCACGGTGATAACCTTGAAAGGAATTCTACTGCCGCTTCTAATCAGCATGACGATAGGCATCCTCTTTGGTCTGTATCCGGCCGTTCGTGCGGCCAATGTGGACCCAATCGTTGCTCTGAGACACGAGTAGCACCATTATGGATGTTGCCGTTGTTTGGGTCTGTGGTCACGGCAGGTTTGTTGTCCACTGAATAAGGGCACCGATTTCCCTCCACGAACACACTCGTTCCAATATTTGGGTATTCTTTGATAATCCTCCGTGGATAGCAAATTCGTACTGATATATCCTGAAATGAGACAAAGTTACATCAGAGTATTTACGAAAAGGCTCTTTCGTACTTAACGGCGGTTGGCAGTTCGAGACACTATCGACCAGTTAGAAGTCGATTAGAAGTAATATGGTTTCCTTACAACCAGTCACTGAGTGGTATTTTTGGTTAACAACTGTTTTTAACAGATACCCCTTTTGAAATCGGTCACCTATGAAGAGTTCAAAGTCAAATACTAAAATCTCTGTCGCCACAAAAATTTTCTTTGAGGCATCCTCGTTACGACATTTCAGCCAGCGCTCACAGCTTATCTGAACAGCTTTTCGGCTTCACGAAACAATTATAATAGACACCGTAAGAGATCGGAACGGGCATTGAAAATGTTTACAAATTTCATGTTTTTTATTACTCACTGAGACTACAGGATTTATGAAATTGAACATTTTTGTTGAATTGGCAGATAACGAGCTTTTGAGTTGTGGGAAGGTTGTAGGCTTCAATTCATGAAAAAGGAGCCATTAACGGACAAGATCCCAGTCCTGATATTCTTTGCACCAGGAAAACTGAGCGTTCGTTCTGCTGCAACTTCACCAATTTCTTTAGCTGCAGGTACCGGAATTTGCCTGCAATGTCACTCAT
The DNA here is from genome assembly GCA_035528395.1 of Sedimentisphaerales bacterium. Lineage (GTDB taxonomy): Bacteria > Planctomycetota > Phycisphaerae > Sedimentisphaerales > Anaerobacaceae > NIOZ-UU13. The sequence continues at coordinate 54,077 of DATKYR010000264.1, read as the reverse complement.
TTTTCTGTTGAACAGACTTACAAGATTATTCATGTCTTGACTTCAACCGGCTAATTTGATAAACAAATGTGTGTATGACCGAATTGAGTACAACTGAAAGAAATATCATCAAGGCATTAGGCAACGAGACTCTAAAGCTGGAACACCTTGCCGCCAAGGCCGGTTATCGGGTGAGCGGTAATTTCCGGCGAACCGTCTCATCGTTTTCCAAGCGGGGGATTCTGGGCAACAAGAATCCGGGCTACTTCGTACAGCCGCAGTATCAGCGGATTATTGATAAACCATCTACATGGTCAGTGGAGAAGGCTCATGTCATCAAGAAGGATTATCGCTTTGCTGTTCGTGACATTCATGTGTGCTCATCAAGCTTTGTCTAAAGATTCAAGGCTGGGCGAATTTGAAAACGACAACGATGTTGGTAATGTAGCAAGGCCAGGGTCGAGTCAATATCGCTCTGAAAGCCAGGAATACACCATTGAAGGGTCTGGAACAAACATGTGGTCTAACCAAGATGAATTTCATTTCCTGTGGAAACGGTTGAAGGGAGATTTTATCCTCCGGGCGAGAATGCGATTTATCGGAGAAGGTGTTGAACCTCATCGAAAAATGGGTTGGATGATCAGGAATACTCTTGAATACAATTCTGCTCACGTCAATGCGTGCGTTCATGGCGATGGCCTGACATCTCTTCAATTTCGTCGAACAAAAGATGGTCAAACAGAAGAAATTAAGTCAAAAGCCACAGCACCGGACATCATTCAACTCGAACGGCGGGGCAGCACTTACATTATGTCAACGGCGACACTCGATAAACCATTTATGACAGAGCAAGTTTTCGATTTTCAACTCAAAGACGAGGTATATATTGGGCTATACATTTGTTCACACAATCCGAAAGTATCAGAAAAAGCCATCTTTCGTAATGTAAGAATCATAGTACCTGCTCCCGATAATTTTCAGCCCTATCGGGATTATATTGGCAGCCGATTGGAGGTTATGGAGATCGAAGACGGTCATCGCAAGATCGTTTATACATATCCCAAGTCTATCCAGGCACCAAATTGGACGTTGGATGGGAAATCATTGATCTACAATAGCGAAGGACTACTTTACAACTTCAACCTTGTTACGAAAACACCGGTAGTCATAGACACTGATTTTGCAAACCGTAATAATAATGACCATGTTATCTCATTCGATGGCAAGTATCTCGGGATCTGCCATCATAGCAGTGAGGATAACGATCATTCTATTATTTATACGCTTCCCATCGGAGGGGGGAAACCGAAACGAGTCACTCTACTCGGCCCATCCTATTTGCACGGTTGGTCTCCGGACGGGAATGAGCTGGTCTACACCGGAGGACGCAACGGTCAGTATGATATTTATAAGATATCCCGATTTAACGGTACAGAGATCCAGCTCACTAATAATAAGGGACTGGATGATGGTTCAGAATATACCCCGGACGGGGAATATATTTATTTCAACTCAAACCGTACCGGCACAATGCAGATTTGGCGAATGAAGCCCGATGGAACTGAACCGGAACAAATCACCTTCGACGAGTATAATGACTGGTTCCCGCACATTTCGCCGGATGGGCGATGGATTGTATTTTTATCCTATGCAAAAGAAACCGATTCAGCAGACCATCCGTTTTATAAACAGGTTTATCTTCGGTTAATGCCGACTGCCGGTGGTGAGCCTAAAGTGATTGGCTACGTATATGGAGGCCAAGGAACGATCAATGTGCCAAGCTGGTCACCGGATAGTAAGAAAATTGCTTTTGTCAGCAACACAAGATTCGATTATTAAATGAAATGGAAGTGAATAGGCCATTGAATCCGGCAGATAACTAATCTGCCGCCATGGTTGACTTGACCGGTGTGTCATACTATTATCTTTGTTGTTATCGAAGGAGACCTGGATGTCGGGAATGCACGAGACGGATGATATAAGCAAAGCACCAGCAATTTAAAAGTTTGCTCCAGAATCGTTGAGGCAGGTATCTTATGCGGAAAAAATATATGACCACGTCAATAAGCAGTAGATATCCGCATCTCCGTCGCAAGAAAGGCTTTGCGTGGAGATTGGATCTGTCGTCTCAGGCTGACAACTGTTGGAACCAGCAGTCATAGACGGAAACCATATATGACATAGTTGGGCATCCTGGAATTTATCTTGAGAGAGTTCTGTGAGTACTCAGCAGTCTTGGAAAAGTTACGAAGACATAGCTCGCTATTTTCTCAATCTCTTTCGACAAGAATTTGGCCTTGAGCGCGTTGATCCAAAGCAGAAAATCACTGGCAGTAGTGGAACGTCTTGGGAAATTGACGCAAAAGGCTTGCGTGAAGGTAACAACAGCGCAATTATGCTGATTGAGTGCCGACAACACCGGTCAAAGCGACTCAATCAGGAAGCGGTTGGTGGTCTTGCATACCGAATTATTGATACCAGTGCATCGGGTGGAATAATCGTTTCGCCTTTACCACTGCAAGATGGGGCAGGGAAGGTAGCAGAAGCCAACAATATCGTCCACGTTCAGTAAGGACCGGATTCAACTCCGGAGAACTTTGCAATCAGTTTTTTCAACAGGATTTTTGTGGGCATTACCGAACGATTGACTATTTCGGATCACGGGAGCGTTGTCATTACTGACAAGGACGGCAACAAAAGATATCACTGAATACCGCCCAAACAAAGGCTGCAGTGTACTCGTAACCTTGCCGCGGAGCCCCTGGGTTAAGCATGATAGGAGGAATGGTATGAAATGTTGGGGGATGCCTTACTCGAATACGGAAGGAGATTGCATTCCAGCCACTTAGCGTTCAGGGCGGCTTGGCGAGAGGACAATGAATTCAAAGGCTACGTGGCGTTGGGGGCGAGGTCTATCACGGTTGCCGAGGGGAGTTTCTGCGTGATGATTTCGGCGGCGAGGTTGGTCCATCTCTTGCAGCCATCGAGCACAACACTGTCACTGCTGGCTACAATCAAGTCGCTTTTTTTCAGCTCGGCATCCGGACTCAACAGAAGTTCAATCTCCCAGTTCCAATTGTTTTTGCGGGCCAGTTCGCCGATTAGTGTTTTCAATCGGCCGCTGTTGGATACCGGGCTATCCAGCAGCCACAGGGCTTTGCCTGCGCCGACTTCTCGCAGGAACTGACCTATAAGCTGCACAGCCGGTATTGTTTCGGTAACTTTGCGGTACGTTCCGTGTACGCTTGCCAAATCCCGAAAGCAGCCGTCACATCCTTTAAAAATCACACCGCCGCTCATCGCTGCTTCAACTGTTATCAATACATTGTAACCGTCAATGGCGATTGATTGGCCCGCAAGATTTTCCAGCGCGATGCAGCGCCGGTTTCGAGAGGCGAGCTGTTGGTCGGAGCAGGCGCTGCGCATAATAGCCAATCTTTGCCTTTCCGTAAGCGAAAACCTGTCACCGACTAATTTTAGTGTGCCTTTTTCTGCATAACCTCTCGTCAGCAGAAGCGAAAAATCGGCAATCGCCGTCCGCAAATTGGAAATTGCACCGGCGGCAAACAACTTTTCATCCGCCGGATGAGGCCCTCTATGAGTTCGCTTATCAGGCATTATAAACCGCCTCGATTCTCACTTTTTGCTATTTGCTGGAGCTTTAAATATTACCCCAAATCCCTTCAGCATAGCCTGGCTGATTTGACCACCGTTTTTTACCACATCCTGTAGAAAGCCAACAGTACCTTCTTTGATATCTTCTATCGGCCTTTTTGTTATTAGCTTCGTCGGAGGATCTGACCAATTTCCTTTAATATAAAGACGTGTGAGCTTGTCCTTCAAGTTGAAAAATATATCCAAAATTGGTAACTGCCTGATGATAGACTCAATTTTTTCTAAAGGCACGGCGTTTACGTACATTTCGACTTGCTTAGTTTGCAGGTCTATCGTCCCGCCAGGCTCGGCGACTACTGCTGCATAAGTATTGGCTATATGTGCACTTTGGATCTTCACGACAGGTCCGGCCATACTAAATATGCACTCTACATCGGCCATCCTCAAAGGGTCAAGCTTCGCCAGCCCTATATTACTGAATATAAAGGGAATTATTGGAAGAACGGTAATATCAGCATCATCAAGAAAAATGCTTCCGTAACCACTAAGGCTTTTCAAGCCACTACCCGCGGCGGTAAAATTATATTTTAGTGTAACTGAGCCTTTTGTTGCTTTTTTGCCGCCCTCACCTAAGATAGACGTCAACTCCACAAAGTTCATCTTCCGGCCCAGAAATTGCCCACTTAATCTTATCAACCGGTTTTGTTTAGATTCGATATATATCGAGCCCTCGACGGGGCCGTTACACACAACCGCATTAAACTCATTGAAACTGAGGAGATGGTCTTTGACTTCGGCTATTGTGAACAGGTTATTCGCCAGCACTTTGTCTCTAACAAACAGAACAAACTCATCGAATTTAGCACTTCCGTTCAACTGTAATTCTGACGGCTCATTCAAACGGCCTGCTATTCTCAAATCGGCAACCAGTTTGCCCTCAGCTGAGGCCTGAGGCATCCCCAGTGCAGCAAAAACAATGGCCGTTTCCTGCTTTTTGGCAGTGTGATCCATTTCCAATGAAAGACTGACCTCCGAACTCGCCGGATTTACAGCCCCTTTCAGAGAAATTCTATCCCGTTCCTCGGGCCCTTTGCACGTCAGTAAAATATCATAGAAGCCCTCCTGCCCGGCAGGCTGCAGCGATAAATAATCACAATCTATTTTCGAACCTTGACGGTCGGCTAAACCAAAAGACGCATTTCTGACCACAAGTTTCTTAAAGTTGAAGTAATCGCTCTTCGACCCGACAGATTTGTTCGAAGATAACTCCACAGGAAGGCGAAGCTTACCATCAACCAGGCGGGTCTGCAATGCAAGCCCTTCTGTTTCTATCTCATTCAAGGTCGGCCTTAAGCCAGGCCAGTTTTCAAAAGTCAGCTTTGATGTTTTTGCGCTGAGCCACTCAAGTCCATTCGCGTCCCGCACGGCAAGGTTATCAAGCGATATTCCCCGGTTACTTACTTCGATTGTAGTATCAAATTTACTTATTACTTCATTTTCCGACTCTATTGTCCAGTCACTGAATAGGATTGTTCCTGTCGGTTGCAATAGTATCGGTTTCTTTACGCAACCCTTAACTGACAATTCCGCCGCAACACTACCTTCGCCCGACACTCCAGGCATATCCAAGGCAGTCAAAGCGGTAACCATTTCTGATTTTGTAAATCGATGCTTCATTTGCAGGGAAGCATCTAGGTTAAGGTTCTCAAAGTTGACTCTGCCTTCGACAAGGAAGTGTTCTGTACTTTCAGCACTCGCCCGGTTCAACAACAATTCGTAAATGCCATTCTTCCTGAAAGCCGACAAAGTAAAATTGTCGTAAACGGTCTTTGAGCCCCGTTTATCTATAATTGTGATTGCAGCTTTTGTAATGGTTAGTTTACGGAGGTCAGGTTTCTTGCTTGGACTAACAGATCGCTCAGATAAACGCACAGGCGGCAGGAAGATTTTACCATCAGCCGCTAATATTTGCAGGCCCACTCCATCAATCTCTATTTCCGTTATAACGGGACTTAAACCCGGCCAGTCAGCCAGATTGGCCTTTACTTCCTCAACAAACAACCACTTACGACTTATCTCGTCATAAAAATTAATTCCTTTAAGATAGACCTGCCCGGATAGATTCGCTTCAACGCTTTCAATTTCAACCGGCCCTACGCAGAATTTTGATAATACCTTCTTCACTTCCTGCCGGATTATACCGGGAACAAGCCAGACCTTAGCTATGACAAGAATAACCAGTATTAGTAAGATAAAACAACCTATTATCCCAACAAGGCGTCTTAACCGGCCCTTCTTACCGACATTTATTTTGTGATCAGTTTGCTCAGCAAACATTGAAATTGCCCCATTAACCGAGAGATGTTGACGGTCCCTTATTTTGTACCAACCCCGCGGAAAGTTTAATGTGCACCCATCAACACCTTATATCAAAAAAAATTGACACAACCCTCTATCCGCCCTACTATTACCTTTCTGAAGTGCTGTTTTAGGATAGTTTAATGCCAAGCCACAATTTAGCAAGCATAAAGATAGATGATTTGGAAATAATCGGCTATTCGGTCGCCGGCGAAGAGACCGTTGTCGCAGTGCCGCAGCTTGACGTCTGTTTCGACGTCGGCAAGGCCCCCGACCAGATTATTCCCATAAACCATATTTTACTGACGCACGGCCACATGGACCACGCTGCCGGTATCGCATATTATCTGTCGCAGCGAAACTTCTGCGGTATATCCCCCGGAACGATTTTAGCTCCAAAAAACCTATTAGGGCCGATGAGAGAAATAATCGATGCCTGGTCCCGGCTGGACGGCAATAAAGTTCCCGGCAAGCTCGTCGGCGTAAAACCCGGCGACGAATATCAGATAAAGCCCAATCTCATTACGAGGGTATTCCCAACAAAGCACAGCAAAGGCTCTGTCGGTTATAGTGTAATTGAGAAACGAAAAAAGCTAAAACCCGAGTACGTCGGCCTTACAAGTCCACAAATAGTCGAGCTAAAAAAACAGGGCGTGGAAATCGACTATCCCCTTGAGATTCCGATTGTTACTTATCTCGGCGATACACAGTACGTTGACTTTTCGCAGTTAAAATATATTGCTGAAAGTAAGATTTTAATTGCCGAGTGCACATTCTATGAAGGCGAGCATTCCGGCCGGGCCGAGGCCGGCAGACACATGCACATCGATGAATTCAAAACACTGCTCGACAAAATGAACAACGAGCACATTATAATCACACATATCACCCAGCGAACCCCAATGCGTGAAATCCGAAAAATATTAAAAGATGCCCTGCCGAAGGATGAGTACGACAGAATTACTCTCCTTATGGCCAAAAGACCGAAACTGCGGTAAAACCGCAGGCTAAATATTTAGCCCCGGGCTCGTCCGTCGAAGCCTGACCGGTGTCGGATTTCACGTGGGGTTCTTACTCCCATTTTTCTTCAAATCAGTTGACTGTTTTGCTAAGACCGTTTATCTTTTAGTTATTGTGAGATAAACTTTGTCAATCTGCAGCGAAGAGGTGGGGCTTGCTCCACCAAAATAAATGTATAAGGCATAAAAGGTTATTATAAGAAAAACATATAATACATAGTTAGATTCACGAAATGAGGAGCTATATCGTAATGTTCAGATTACATTTGGTTGTCGGTCTTGTATGTTTGTTCGGTTGCCTGTTCGTCGTCTTTGGTTGCCAAAAGAAGCCGGGTGGTGGAGATGCCGGCCCCTTACCGGACAATTTGGCTACAGCAGCGCTTCAAACCCATATTCAATATATCAAGGCGGTCAATTCAGGTGCACAAAAGCCATCGGACGAGATTGCCAAAAAATACTGGACAGATGAGATTAAAAGGCTCAAACCCATCAGGCTTTACAGACATCGAGGTAATATCGTTGTGGTTCAGAGAGCCTCGACCAATTGGGAAGAGGGCTTGTACATCTCCATAATGATATCATCCTACGCACCTCAGAGCGGGGATGATGGCTTCACGTTCTCAGATATCGGAAACAGCGTGTATGATTTCAAAAGAGTCATAGGAAACTAACCGGCGAACGCCTTCGACTGACCGCGGCGAGCCGGGAATACTTCAGCCGGTGTTCCTTATCGTTATTACCAAATCCCTTATCTGGAATTATTACATAGCAGGCCTTGAATCAGTAAGACAAAGTTCTACAAGCTCGTCGATTACTGCCGTGCCGGCGCACATGACCTTATCGGCCCCACCCCAGTATAATTTCAATGTCCCATCATCTTCCGGCACAGCACCGCAGGTAAAGACTACGTTGTGCACGTAGCCAACCACCTCCCATGGGTCTTCGGGTTGTAAAATCCAGCGGTCGCCAACACCGAGAATCTCTGCAGGGTCATCGAGCTTGTGCAAAGCAACGCCGAGCCGATATACGTGGCCGTCCATTGTAGGAAAGACGCCGTGATAGATATTCAGCCAGCCTCGGTCAGTGCGAATCGGCGGGGCACCGGGGCCGATTTTCATCTCATCCCAGTGATATTTAACAGGTTTGATAACCAGTTTTGAATCGCCCCAGTGCAGCATGTCCAGCGAAAAACTAATCCATATTGACCAGGGACTGATTTCCGAATGAGGCCTGTCGAGTCTGACATATCTGCCGTTGATTTTTCCCGGGAAAAGCACGGTATTTCTGTAATCGGCCTGCGTAATAAAGGCCACTCTTTCGACCGATTTGAAATCGGTTGTTTTAGCTAAGCCGGTGCGAACTCCATTTGCCGAATATGCGCTGTATGTTATATAATAGGCACTTTCCAGATATGTAATTCGCGGGTCTTCGACGCCAAATTCTTCATACACACAAAATATCGGCTCTTTACTCGGCGTCATAAAAGGCTCCGGACCGGCCTTAAAATTGAAACCATCATCACTTTCCGCTAAGCCAATTATAGACCTGCCGGTATCGAGATGTGAGCGAAACAGCATTATATATCGGCCGTCAAATTTCGTAACGCCGGCATTGTGAACCGTCTGAACCGGATAAGGGATATCGTCCTTTGTCAGGATGGGATTATTTTCATAACGAGTTATCAGCTTTTCTCTCATTATATATTAAGCGGAAGATATACTAATAATTTTTCGCAATGAGTCGGTTATATTCAGAATGGGAGCCAATCCAGAACCAAATGATTCCGGTTTCATCCGGAGTATCAATCCCCAAAGCACGATAATGCAGCCCTGTTCGTACAGACCAGTATTTTCCAATCTTCTTTAGTTTTAGGGAAGGATGGTGAGGGTTTTGTCTAAGAAGTGCGAAATTCTTATCAGCCAGACTTTGAGTTACAGGTGAGAGTTTGTTATAACAATCCCAGAATCTTGAGGTTGCAAAATGCTTCATAATTCACTGCACTTCCCTGCGTCGAACTCATTCAAAGCTTCATCTGCCAAATTATCTAACTTCCCCTGGGCAATATCGTTCTCAAGCTCTTTATCCCACCGTTCTTCCTCAAATTTCTGAAACCAATCAACGAATGAATTAAATTCCTTCTCAGGAAGATGAGCAATAGCAGATTTTATTTCATCAATTGACCCCATAATCATCTCCATTTCTTTTATATTTCAAGTATGGCAGAGTATTTCTGTTTATCCGACTTTGATTTGGTGTTATTATACTTTTATCATTGTATAGCCTGTGGACAATTATTTCAATATTTTCTTTCTCTGCAGACCAGATTTTACCGTGTCAGGACGTATTCGGCCAAGTCGGCAATTTCTTTTTCGCTGAGGTTCGAGGTCTCGCCGTGCCGGTCGCCCTTGTTGAACTTTGTCAAAACTTCTTTGATTGTCACTGCCCTTCCGTCATGAAGATATGGTGCCGTTCGCCATACTTCCACAAGCGTGGGTGTATCAAACTCCTTATAGTCTTCTTCGTCCGTGCTCGTGCCGACGTCGTATTTGCCCATGTTGGTATAAAGCGGCCCCGCATGACACAGCGCGCAGCCGGCCTTCTTGAAGAGCTTTTCACCGTTCTTAGCTGCCTCGCTCAGCTCGCCGCCGACAAGATACGGACTGGCAACAGGCGTAAGAGACTTCAGGTACTCATCGATATACTGTGCTTTCCCCTCAATAGCCTCGGCAAACTGGATGTATTGAATGCCGCTGCGGACTGCAGCTTCGGCATTTGCACGAACGCCGGTAATCATTGCAGGCGGAGTCTTATGCGCCAGGAGCAGACTCTTGGTATTCTTCGGATTGGCTACTCCGTCGTTTAGCAGGTCCCAGTTCAGCGCGCTCGCACGTCCATCGCCGGTATGGCAGCTCGTGCAGCTATTCCACATCTGGAAGGAAAGCGAAGCATCGTTAAAGAGGGCCTCCCCCTTGCGAACTGCTGTCACGTCTCTAACTTTACCGAGCGGTATCGATTTGGCTCCGGGCTGCGTATCGGGGCCGATATCGACTATGCCGATACTGTCTGTGAAATACTCTGCTATATAAACCTTTGTGTCGATGACAGCGAGGCCGCGGGGCCCGATACCGGCCAGTTTCAATCTGCGACGAATGCCGACAAGAAATGTAAGGTCGTTCGGCACATCATCTGCGGAATACAAGGCATCGGAAAACTTTCTGCTGGCTCTCGAATGAATTTCAGACGTGAAGCTTCTTGCCGTCCGGGCCGGGAGCAACCGCGAATGGAGCCCTTCGCGCTCAATTACACTCAGCTCATATGTGCCGGCATGGGTTATCAGGATGTTCTTGCCGTCGGCCGTACAAACTACATCATAGGGATTGGCAGCTCCAAGATCAACGTCATCAACAAGAACGGTATTGACAAACTTGCGCCCCGGCACATCGATGATAGTCATCGCATTGGTATTAACCCAGCCCTTTTCGAGGTATGTCACCGGAAATTTATAACGGGCAAGCACATGTGTGACATAAGCGTTCCTGCCGTCCGGCGAGATGGTTATACCGCGAACATTCGTGCTGCCGTCGGGAAGTTCGATATTCCCGGAGACCATCTTTGCAGCCGTGTCGACGACCGAGACGACCGAAGCAAAATAATCGGCGTTGGCGGCGCCGGCCGGAAGATGATTGGCAACAAACAGAAATTTGCCGTCCGACGTAAGCGCGGCAGCAACGGGTTCACGCGTTACGGCAATCGCAGCGACCTGTTTTTTTGAACCAAGGTCGATGACGCTGACGTTGTTGTTGAACTGATTGCAGGCATAAAGCGTTTTGCCGTCCGGGCTTCCAACAACCGCAACAGGCGTATGGCCCACGGCGATACTATCGGTCACACTGCCGCCGCGAACGTCAATTACCTGCACCTTACCTGCAGGTACTGCAGAGGTCACATAAAGCTTGCTCCCGTCGGCAGAAATTGCAAGACCGACAGGATTCTCCCCAACGGATATCACCTTGCTAACCTTACCGGAAGCGATATCAAAAACCGCAACCTGATTAGCAGTGGCCTCGGCAATATAAAGCACCTTCCCATCGCGACCGGTAACAACAGAAATCGGAGATAGATAATCTCCCGTCTTTGCGAGACCCTTCTCACCCAAAAGAACAATTACCGTCAGCAGCACACACACCGGCATTGAACATTTTACAAGGTACTTTCTCATTATATCGCATAGAGAATTGTTTCAATTTTTTCCTTCTCTGCGGAATATTTCCTCGTAGACTTTTTCGTAGCCCTCCACCATCTTATCGATAGTGAAATTCTCTTCCACTCGCTGCCGGCACTTTTTGCGGTCTATCTGCTCGATTTTGCCGACGGCATCCACCGCCTCATCGACATTATTTACCAGATAGCCTGTCTGCTTATCCGCAATGACCTCCCGGCAGGAACCCAAATCCATCGCAATCACCGGCACGCCCGCCGCCATAGATTCTGCCATAACAAGGCCGAACCGCTCGGGAATCAAATTAAGATGAATAACCGCGTACGCTTCTTTAAGAAGCGCATCCCGCTGCACAGGATTAACGGGGCCAATGTATTGAATTGAAGAATTATTGATGTGTGGCTTGATGAGATTATCGAAGTAGGCCTGTTCCTGAATTATGCCTGCTATTATCAAATCCATACCGCATTTTTTTGCAACCTCAATTGCAAGATGTGTCCCCTTATCGTTGTGTATTCGTCCATAATGGACGAGCTTGTCCCCCGGCTTCTCTCTAAAGGTAAGATTGGAAAGGTCAATCCCATTGTAAACGGTTCCCAGGTAAGGCAATCCGGGGTCTCTGTCGGAATCACTTATGGAAGTATAGTAGGTGTCTTTATGCTCGTAATAAACCCGCAGTATATCCTGGTCGGAAAAACCGTGTATGGTGGTCAGCATCGGTGTCTTTATAAACGGAAGGTAGGTCAAAGGCAGATAATCGAAATTATTATGAATCAGGTCAAACTCATCCGCCCGCTCCATCACCTTGGAAATGTGCAGACACGTGGAGACCAGCGGGATTTGCGTTTTATCTTCTTCATAACCTCTTTCGACCCAGCCTTCAAGTCTCGCGTTTGTTATAGATTCTTTCGTGGCAAACAAAGTTACGTTTTTCCACCCGCGAGCTACTAATCCCTCAGTGATATTGCTGGCAACAGTTTCCCAGGCACCATAGGCCCTGGGAGGTGTCCGCCAGGCCACCGGCGACAAAACAGCTATACGTTTGTTTTTAATATCCATCTTACTCATATCTCGTCAATGTATTACTCATTCACTCATCTACGCATTCACTCATTCACGCATTTACGCTTTTCTCACTTCTTCCTTTATTCTCTGGATATGTCCCCGACCCAGACCTTTTACTTCACAGCCGAGTTCCAAATACCGACGGATTTTCTCGTCGTCCAGTATGCCGAAACAATCAATCACCGCCAACGGCCCACCCGCCCACTCTACTATTTGCTTAGGGTCAAGCTCCAGATAAGGTTCATGCGGCACCGCTAATATGACTGCCAAGGCACCCTTAAGCGCAGCAGCAAGGTCCTGCTGAACCCGAATATTGACTAAGTTATCCTGGTTCCGGAAAAACCTCGCTCGTGAGTGTCCCGGTTCCGGATAAGTATCCTGTTGTTCCAGCTCATACCAGTGTTCAAGATACGGGTCGTGCACTCTCATCTCGGCCCCCATCTCGGTCAGCTTTCGAACGACTATCTCTGAGCCGCTGTATCGGCTGTCACCGACATCCTGCCTATAACTTGCCCCACATAGAAGCACAGCTGCACCGGCTACCTGCCGACCCATATTTTCAAGGGCTTCTTTTGTTAATGTCGCTGCATGCAGGCCGCGCGTGTCGTTGATGTCGATGGCTGCTGTTGTTATTCTGAATATATCGTCATCGAATCCGAGAATATGCTTATATGCCCAGTATCCGAGTCCGCCGTCCTTTGGCAGGCAGTATCCGCCGATGCCCGGACCTGGAAATATCATATTGCTGTGGGTGGGACGTACTTTAATCGCCTTGACGACCTTAATCAGGTCAACGCCGTTGCGCTCTGCGAACAAACTCCACTCATCAAGAAATGCCAGTATGGTTGCACGAAAAGAATTCTCGACGATTTTCGTAGTCTCCGACTCAATGGGGCGGTCCATAACTGTCAGCGGAAATTCTTCGGTGTTCAGCACTTCTTTGAGGAACTTCTCGACACGTTTTCTTGCCTGGTCATTACAGCCGGAGCAGACCCGCCAGAAATCCCGTATTGACGAAACGTAATGCCTGCCGGGCATGACCCGCTCGAAGCTGTGTGCCAGCAGCGGTTCTGTTTCTATACCGCGCTCGGCAAAGGCTTTTTTCATAATCGGCCAGGCAACGAACTCAGTTGTGCCCGGCGCCACGGTCGTTTCAATCAGGGTCAGGCAATTCGGCTGCACTTTCCCACCGATGGTTTTTATCGTCGCTTCCAGAGCTCTCATTTCCGCTTTGCCGGTTCGCATATTGCCGAGGTCGTTTTTCGTATAATCGCATTGGACATCCACAACCACACAGTCAGCCAAATTAAGGCAGTCACTGTTATAAGTGGCGATGAGCGTTTTTTTCTCAAGCACACAGCGGGCAATCATCGGCTCGACCTCAGGGTCCTCGGCCTTAACAGGTGATATGCCTCGACTAAGCAGCGGAACTTTCCAGTAACTGCGGACGCTGGGTCGTTGACAGCCGATGACGAACTTGCTCGGTTCGCCGCTTTTCTTATCAACGCTGTCAGCAATAATGGCCGCCATAACCGCGCCTACAAAGCCGACACCCATTACCACAACGATTTCTTTGTCCTCGTTACGTGCCGTTTCTACCAGCGATTCAATACGTTTGAATTCAGCGGCGTACTGGTCCTCTCCAGGGATATCAAATCTTTCTCCTGCAGGACTTACTGAATAGTTAGCCATTTCAAGTATCCCTTCTGATAGTTACTGTTCGTATCTAATATTCTATATCGCGTATCTGCATTTGCGCTATACTGCACACAGACGCTCGGCTTCGAACGAGACGAAGGCACACACAACGAACTGTCGCCGGAAGTTTACCAATAATTTCTCACATATCAAGTTTTTTCTCCGTACTCGCTGACCGGTCATTTTTTATCTTACTGTAATCTAAATGCGGTTTCCTCTTGCATTATGAACACAAAAATGATAAAATTTTTTTAGGCATCTTAGCTTTATTAACCTCGATATTTCCTGGGTCGGCTCTGCGGTTGGGCTCCGAGGGTGAAGAATGAAAAAAGCCTGCTTGTTAACTTCAGTAATTATCTATTTAGTTCTCACATTCGGTGGTGTAGCTTTTCCCCAGGAGGCATCGTTCGAATATCCATATTATCTGCTCGATGTGTATAATCCTGGCAAGGATTGTTGGAAAGGTATGGATATTAATGGAATCTGGCCCGTGCCGGTACTCCCGGAAGAGTTGCTCATCGGCCAGCCGCCCTCGGAGCTTTCGGGCGTCACAATACCCACCGACCACTGGGTCGAGTTAAAGTTTCGCGGTCAGCTCGTCGACGGCCCGGGGGACGACATATTCCTCATTGAACTGGACGCCGTTGATGAACAAGCCTTCGTTTTTATTACGGACGGTTCCGACCGGGAGTATTTGCTTGGCTACGCTTTGGTTCCGGATATCGGCTTCTACGAACAAACCGAAATCGGCTTCGATATCGCCGATATGTCACTGCCGTTTGTACCATCTACAATACGTATCGTTGGATTAGACCTTAGAGGAGGTTCGCCCGGCTTTGATTTAGCTAACGTGCGTGCTCGGATTAACGCTGATTGCGGCTATACCGCCTGTAATCCAAGCCCCCCTGATGGTGCTAAAAACGTCCCAATAGATACCGTCCTGAAATGGTCACCCGGACGTTCAGGAGAAAAACACATTGTCTATTTCGGAACCGCCCTTACCGATGTGGACGAAAGTGCAGCCCCCGTTAATAACCCGCTACAGCCGCAGGATGCCAACAGCTTCACTCCTCCTGCCCTCGAATTAGGTAAAACTTACTATTGGCGTCTCGATGAGCTCAATGATGCAGATGTCAACAGCCCCTGGATGGGCGATATCTGGAAATTCACGACAGCCGATTATCTTGTAGTGGACAATTTTGAGTCTTACGACAGTTCCACAATATATGATAAATGGACACAAATCGACCAGGCGTACATCTATCTGTCAAAAAATCCAGAGCCCGTTTACAAATGCCGGCAGTCCATGGCATTTCGCTACTACTACGACCCCGTTTTTTCTTCAGAGGCCGCCTACACATTCAGTTCTCCGCAGGATTGGGCTTCAGCCGGAGTCGCATCTCTGGAGCTGTTCTTCCACGGTCAGGCGGATAACGATACCAATACGCAGATGTATATCGCTCTAAGTGACGGCAATGCCAATGCCCTCGTGCCATACGATGGCGATACCAATGACATCAGCAGCGAAACCTGGCAGCCCTGGAGAATCGACCTGAAAAACCTCGACGTGAACCTGAGTAACATCGAACATATCTCTATCGGTTTTCGTAACCGCCCACCTGAATCATCGGGTCTTGGTATCGGCACCGTATTCTTCGATGATATCAGGCTTTATCCATCCAGATGCCTTCAAGAGAACAGGCCTGATGCCGATTTCGACGGCGACTGTGCCGTTGACTTTCAGGACCTTCAGGATTTGGCATATAGCTGGCTCGATAAAGGATACAATATTTATCCGGCAGCAGCTCCTAATGCTCCGGTCGCCTGGTACAAGTTTGACGGCAGCGCCGACGACAGCGCCGGCAGCGCCCACGGCCAAATACACGGCAGCCCAGCTTATGTCGAGGGCGTCTATGGCCGGGCAATCAGCTTCGATGGCTATAACGATTCTGTGGAGATAACCGACGCCCCATTCTTATTTGCAAGAATCAAAACAGCAATTACAATTGCGTTCTGGCAACATGGCACAGACTCAATCCATCACACCGATACCCTTTTCTGCTCAGACTACGTTTATAATGCTTATGACCCTGCGATAGCCATCAACCTCGGAACGTGGAAGTCTCCCGGCAAATATAATTGGGATTGCGGCTCGCCTTGGTCTTTCGACAGCCGTCTAAGCGGCAATCACAAATACAAAACCGAATGGTCGGGCCGCTGGAACCACTGGGCATTCACTAAGGACGCCGAAACCGGGAAAATGCAGATTTTCCTCAACGGCCTCCTTTACGACAGCCGCACAGATGCAAACTCACCTATATCAGGTATCACCTCGTTCGAAATCGGCTCAGGCTGGTACGGCGGCTATGACGGCCTAATCGACGACTTCCGTATTTACGACTATGCCCTCTCACAAGCCGAGATTGCCTACGCTGCTACCAACGGCACCGGCATCTTCGACCTGCCGCTTCTCTTGCCGGCCGATTTGAACAGCGACAACCGGATTGACTTCAAGGACTTCACCCTCCTCGCCGACAACTGGCTCGAAAACCACCTCTGGCCATAATTCTCCAATTGAAAATCGCAAATCACCCCTTTTCCCCTTGAAAATCCCACTCCTTCAGTGTAGATTTCCTGTGGTGCATAGTTTACAACCTTGGTTAGAATCGTGACAAATTGTAGGGTTCGCGCGTTACGCATTACCAGACGCGAGAGACGGAAATTGAACCCTCCTTGCTTCGCTCAAGGATACGCAGGATAAAACGGCTGCACTTGGATCCCGATACATCGGGACCAGTGATCTGTACCGTTTAGACGAAAATAAATAAAAATTTGTACGAAAATATGGTACAATTGAAACGATGGAAGATAAAATAAAAATTCAGGAAGAGCTTGATGATTATGAATCCTTAAAAGCTCTTCGTGAAGCAAAATCAAAAGAGGCTGATGCAGATACTATTTCATTTGACCAGGTAAAAAAAGAATTGAACCTCGAATGAGTGGTTGCGGAATCCAAACAAGACTCAACATATAATATACGCAATACGATATACGAAATCACTGCCCGAACCATCATTGCTTCGCACAAGGCTACGCAGGATAAAACGGCTGCACAAGAACGCCTCATGCGCAGCGCCGTTGAGATTAATGATAATAGTATTGATAATCTGAAAATAGATATAAATGACAAAGAATCGGCTTCAACCTGATCAACTTAGACAAGCAATTGATTTTTCAGAACGTCTTACAAACGCGAAATTGTGGGTTAGGATGGCCGACGATTTGCTTGCTGCTGCTAATATTCTCGAATCAGAGGTTGTAAAATACTGGTCTGAAATACAGGTCGAAAATAACCGCATAATCAGCACTCCTAATCGTAAATACGTCCAAGGGGCATACTCTTTACTAATCGCATATGCTTTGGAAAATTATTTTAAGGTCCTGCTAATTCATCGAGATCGTAAGTATTTGAAGGGTAAGCTTCTTACTGAACTTCCAAAATATCTTAAGAAACATGATCTTGTTAAGTTAGCATCTGAATCGAAATTCAAACTTGATGTTTCAGAGGAAAAACTTCTCTTTCGATTATCTCGTAGCTCAACCTGGGCTGCCCGATACCCCATTCCCATAGATCACGATAAGCTTGCTAATATGAAGATGTTCTCAAATAGACAAATTTATTTTATTGCATATTATGCACCAAATGATATAAATCAAATTCATAATTTCATTGATCGTCTTCGCAATCATGTTCTAACTGAAATTGAGAATAACGCATAGCAATTCGTTTCGGATAATAAGGACAGCCAGCTATTAATTGCTGTGGATAGTACATAGAAAACGGTGAGCGTCCTTAACAACGATGACCAATCATGGAGAATGTGAATATGGCAAAAATACCACGACAATGGGTTTACAGCCCACGACCTGCTTCACGCATCCCGGATTCGGTAAGGAATGAAATTACAGCCAAGGCGGACGAAATCGTCCAGACGGTGTTTAAGCCGCAATATATAAAGCCGCCGCCCAAGAAGCCGAGGTTTAACTACATCGTCGATATCTATACGAAGTGGCATAAGAACTGCCTGCTCTTCCGCGCCAAGTACGCCTGTCCGGGTCCCAATGCAGTATCGCCCTTTTTCGAAGACAGCTTTACGCGACTTGCATACATGGCGAACGGGCGTTTCAATCTGGCGTACATGCGACACACCGGCAAGTGGTGCGAAGTATTTGCCGATCTGTCAATGGAAGAGGCATTTGCCAGCATCCGAAATGAGCCGTTTTTCCATCCTCCAGGTTGAGCAGATTGTAACAACTCCGCTACTGAGATTTTGTATCCTTCGACAGAGATTACCCTGAATAATCCGAAGCCCCGCCTGTTTTCGTAGCTCGTCGCTGCTTTCTGTCTTACTTCTGTTGTTCTTCTACCTGATACCCTGCCGTCCTAATAACCTGCACCCTGATTTTCTGATAACCTGATAACCTTTTACCCTCTCACGAGTATCCTGTATTTCGCCGGTTTAATTTTCTGTGTTCATTCACTCTGCTTTACGCAGCTTTTGGATTTGCACTTCGCGAATAGATAATTCCGAAGATTTGGATGTGGGTTGCTCCTTGATATACAGCCCGATTTTTCCTTTTACCGGCCCAGTCACCCGGACAACGCCGATTTCCTCTCCGTTCAGCCAGACCTGGATTCTATCGCCCTCGACCCTGACCGAGAGAGTATTCCAGCCCTGGCGGTCAACAAGGTCTTCGCGCAGGTTCACCAGGGCCAGCCCCTTTCCCTGCACCCAAACGCTGCCGGTAAAGGCTATAGGCTTCTTGCTGTCGAATATCTCAATTCGCCCCCCTCGCTCCGAGCCTTGCTCTGCACCTGTGCCTCGCAGCCAGATTCCGGCGTGGATGGGCCACGTAGCCTGGAACGTTACCGCCAGCAGGTAGTCCTCATACTCGTTTTTAGTCCAAAGAACGCCGCCTTTGCCGTTCGCCCCGGGTTTCGCAATGATTCGGCCTCGCTTAACGGTCCAGGAAGCGCTGCCGGAAGGTTGCCAGCCGGCAAGGTCGCTGCCATTGAAGGCAGCAATCCATTCGACAGCTTGCTCATCCTCGGACGTGTTTATCGGTTTGGTGATGTTATGTGTGCCGTGGCAGTCCGTGCAGACTGAATCATGTGAAACAGCCCGGCCGTTCGGCCGCATCCGGCCGCGCCATTTCTCTAAAAAGGCCTCCACCGCCTCAGGATTCGTGTGGTCCTGACGACCATAAACACTGCGTTCTCCGCCCGGCTTGTGGCACGAAGGATTAGAGCACATCTTATTTACCTCCGACCGGCCGAATAAAAGGTCAGGCTGGGTCATCAACATCTCATCGTGCATGTGCTCGGTCGACAGGCCGTGACATTCATCACAGGTAACATCCATATCCAGGTGGCTCGTTGTAAGCTCCTCGGTCTTCAAATCGGGATGACAGACGTAACACTTATTGTTTCCATCCAATTTTCCGGCCTGGGATTCTTCTGCGAAACAAACGGTGAACACACATGCAAAAGCTGCAAAAACAAGTATCCCCCCTGCAAGATACAAATTGGTTCGAGTATTCAATCGCACTGGTTTTCTCCTTGTATTAGACCAAATCAAAACGCCCCCTCTACTTCGCTTTTGCCTGCATTCCCCTGCTTTCTTGCGAATGCAAGAAGGTGGGTAACGCAGGCACAGGCGTGAAGCAAAACGGCGGGGGCACCACCCACTACCGGCTTAAATCCCGCACCGGCAGGTAGGCTCGCGTGCAACCGCCATTCTGTCAGTCATTAAAGTTCTGATAACTCGTAAAGTAACTAAACGACTTCCCAGTCGCGCAGCCACTCGTATTCCCGGGGCAGATTAGCCCACTGCTGCTCGGTAATATCCATCAGCCATTCTTTATCCGCCGCCGACATTCCAAGCGGACGCGTGTACGAAGCGCGAGCGGCATTCTCAACCTCATAGACCGTTGACAGCCCCGGCACCGTTGCCGTAATCGCCTCATTCGCAAGGATGCACTGAAGTGTCAGCCGGGCCAGGTCATTTTCCGTCTTGCTGCCTACGCCCATCACTGGAAATCTGACTTTGCCGTCGCTGTCCTTGAAGAGGCTGCCGCCGAAGTATGGCTTAATTGTCACAACGCCAACATCCTGCTTAAGAACAACATCAAATATACCCTGCGACTGGTCAGCCCGGTGGCCCGGATTGACCTCTTCAACATTACCGCCTACCGGAGACTGGCCTTGTACCTTTGTCTTTGAGCTGCAGGGGAAAATTACCATCTCGAACTCCGGGTACTTGTTGAGGACATTCTCGAACCAGGGGCGACAATGACAGGACATGCCCAGATGACGAACCTTGCCGGCTTTGTGCAGCTTCTGGAAGGTCTCTATCAAGGACTCCACTTCGGGGTCGGTATTGAGCTGATCGGTCCCCAGCTCTCCCGCCATTTTAGCCTGGGGCCGCCAGATGTCGAGGTAATCTGTTTGCAGCAGTCGCAGGCATGTTTCGACGTTGAAGGTCTGGTCCTTAACGTTACAGCGATCGGACCCGCGCGGGCCGAGGTTGTGGATATCGGCGCCGACGTACATCTTATCGCGGCGACCCTTAAGGGCCACACCATAGCACAAACACTCAGCCGCGGTGGTGATGTCCAGATAGTTAATGCCGGAATCGATGCAGGCACTCATAACGTCGGTGCGGTTCTTGGCGACGTCATCGGGTACTTCCTCGTTGGCGAAACTGTCCCAGTATCGGCCTGCATTGCGATTCTTCCAGTGTCCGCCAAGACTGACCTCGGAGACCATCAGGTTCGTTTTGCCCAACCGGCGGTAGGTCATCTTCGGGTGGAAATTCAGAATCTTTGATGTATGGACAAACTTGCCTGCAGCCTGTCCTTCATTAGCCAGCGCACCGGCGATTGTCCCCGCAGCCACAAGAGAAGTATTACGCATGAAATCTCTCCGTGAAAGCTTATCGTTCTTCATAGACTCTCCTTTCTAATTCGAGTTTGTTCCGGCGTTATTCGTTATGCTGTATCGAAGTTTTGCCAGGAACTACCTCTAAGGTTAAATAACCATAATTCAGTTCTAAATATGATGGCACAATCGCGCGGAAATGTCAACCTTATTTCCCGCGTTTTTTGGATGGCGTTTTCGTGTGGCAAAAGTTTCTCGGATGTTTGCCGCAAAGCGCTGATGAATCGGCTGGAAAACAATAGCAAATAACGTTTAGCTTATATCGTATCTCGTATAAACTCGAAATACGAAGCACGAAATTCTCAGCAGGACATCTAACGGTGGAAACAAATTCAAATGAAGATACGCACGCTTCCCCCTGTTGGAAGGGGTCTTCGACTGACAGGCGTGACCGAAATAAGAAATTCAAAACGATATAGCTTCGTCCCACCTGTGGCGGACTTTCAGCACTTCGTTCCTCGCAATGACAATTTCGTATCGGGTATTGAGGTGGATTGTGTATTGTGTGGTCGTGCCGACGACGGCTAAACAGTACCCAATACATTCGGATGCAAGAAAACCCGCTTATCAGGCTTCTGTAGGGACTTTTTCAGGTTCGTGGTCTTTGATAAACGGCTTAAGTGATTGCGGCTCGGCGACTTTGCGATAGCCCAGCGCCTGTATGACCTCGAAGACCTCTGTCCAGGTTGGAAAACGTTTATCGTTTTGTTGCTTATATTCCTCGATGGCCAAAAGAAACTCAAACTGCTCATCGGACATCTGGCCTTGTTCGGCGGCTTTTCGTTCATCGGTTAGTCGTCTTCCGGGCCCTCTGCGGCGGTTGAGCCCTAAACGCCTGTCAACAACACTTTGCCTGCGGTCATCGCCGCCGCGACGCTCTGGAATATGTTCTTTATCCATTGTATTTGACCTTTGTTTTTAATTTGTTAGCTTGGCAGATATTAAAGCAGTTAATAACCACCCCGGCTTCAATGACAGGATGCCGGTCAGCCCTGTGAGCTCGCCGGAGCTTAGAAGACTAAAAGTCCTCTTCAAAAAGCTCATCGTCGAAATCGCCGTCCTCTTCGTCTTCCACTGCGAAATCATAGAAATCATCATAGGCGTGCTGCGACTCGATTATTACGTGCGATTCATCAAGAAAATCCTCGGGAACCATTACGGCGATTTCCTTGGAGCCTAATGATTGCTCTTGCTGTTCACTTATTATTGCAGCGACATCATTAACTTCCAGGAGAGTTTTGTACTCTCTGGCCTGCTCCATATCCTCGGCAAAGGCAACAACAACGTACCCCTGCATTTTAGCCTGCGATCTATGACCTTTTTTGGAACGCTTTGCCATTTTATTCCTCCAATACTAACTCTTGTTCTAAACGCCCTTTCTGCGTTTAGCCTTCCCCTCTTAATCTATCCCAGCGTACATGGATAGGCTTTTAACAATCTCTCATTCGAGTATTTTCGTCAAATTAGACTCCAAAAATTATCAAAAATTACGAACTTCTAAGAAAAACTTTGATTTGTGGGCTCTGACTCTCGCGAGCATCTTTTAGCTATCTGCCCGGTTGTTTCAAAAATTTAATATTTGAGCGGATTTTTTTGTTGCAAACTCCCCTCATTGTATGTAATAACAACGCTCAATGTTGAAAAACACGCATCCAACAAGCGTGATGTTCCGGTCTTAAGGATTTGATGCCGGAGTAATTTAAATTTAACTTTTTTAACAGGGAGGATTTTAGAATGGAAAACAAAGAATCATTGATTGTAGCCAGCAAAGTTAAGGCCTACATCAAGAGCAAAGATATGATGACCTCATCCGATGCCCTCGGGGCAATCAGTGATAAGGTCTATTGTATGCTTGATGATGCCATAGCTCGAACTAAGGCCAACCGTCGCAGCACAGTCAAGGCACAGGACTTATAAATCCGGTTAGAAGCCCTTTGTTTTTTAACTTCTAACGGGAAAAATGAGTTATGCGCTAATATCTTCTGGTGAGATATGTTGCGTTTGTTGCAGCGTCATGTAAATGAGCCGTTCCGTTGTTGAAAGAACGGAACGGTTCGTTTTATCGGAACAAAAAAGGCCTAACAACAGACTTTCGGCAAAAAAACCTGTGGTTGAATGTGCAATTTACAGCGTTTTTTAATACTCAAATTGACCATCTTGGTCCCAATAATCATAATCCCTATTATCCTCAAATTAATTTAAGCCTGCCAAAGGACAAACAGCAGTAATCACACTTTTGATTGGCCGTCGGCCCATAAAATGTATCATATCAACGTCAAAATTTACGTTTTTTGGAAAATTTATTAACCTCCAGCCGTGAAAACTCCGATTTATAAATAGGTGGAATCGGAGTAAGTACCGTATTTTTACCAGCTTTCGGTTAAGATATTGTAATTTCTTGCCGAAAAATGCCTTACTGACTGAGAGTAGACGGCTTTGCTAAGCAGCCGAGCAGTTAACGTAGGGTCAAGGAAGAAGTCTATTGTAACTTCTTGCTAAATAAACAATTACAAAAATAAACCAAGGGAAGCACATGAGAGTTTTCATGTTAGGTTGGGAGTTTCCGCCGTTTATCAGCGGTGGTCTTGGTACAGCCTGTTACGGGCTTACCAAAGCGATGGACCAGCTTGGCATTGATGTTACCTTTGTTTTGCCAAGAATGGTCGAGAGCAGCTATGCGACTCATGTAAAGTTACTAAGCCCGAACTCCTGGACATCCGCCGCATCTTTTATGTTCAGTGAGATGAAAAACGTAAGATTTCACGCAATCAACTCAGCGCTGCAACCATATTCAACGCCGGATGTTTACCGTCGGCAAATCGAAGAAACTTTAAGACAAAAACAAAAAAAGCACGGCGGGACCATCAGCTCAGCCAGCCTGCTCATCGGGGGTGACGACTACAGCAGAGATATGTACACTGAGGTCCATCGTTATGCCGCGGTTGCCGCTGAATTGGCTAAAACTGAGCAGTTTGACGTTATCCACGCCCACGACTGGATGACCTATCCAGCGGGAATTGCTGTAGCAGCTATAAGTGAAAAACCGCTGATTGTGCACGTACATTCGACGGAATTCGACCGCAGCGGCGAGCACGTCAACCAGATGATTTACGACATCGAGCGGCAGGGTATGGAGCGGGCAGACAAAGTCATCGCTGTTAGTCATTTTACCCGCAGTACGATAATCGGCCGATACGGTATTAGCGGTGAAAAAGTGGATGTGGTATATAACGGCGTGGAGTGCAACGGAAACTGGTCTTTGGCCGAAACCGGCATCAACAAAAATGAGAAAATTGTCCTGTTCCTGGGCCGAATCACAATGCAAAAAGGCCCGGAGTATTTTCTCCAGGCAGCCAAAAAGGTCCTTGAGATGATGGATGACGTCAAGTTTGTTATGGTCGGCTCCGGCGATATGATGCACCGCTCGATTGAAATGGCGGCAGGACTCGGCATCGGACATAAGGTCCTGTTCACAGGCTTTTTGCGCGGCGAAGACGTCCAAAAAATATATAAAATGGCTGACCTCTACGTGATGCCTTCGGTATCGGAACCGTTTGGAATCGCGCCGTTAGAGGCGTTGAACCACGATGTGCCTGTTATAATAAGCAAGCAAAGTGGTGTGTCAGAAGTTTTGATGCACGCTCTGAAAGTTGACTTCTGGGACATCGACGAGATTGCCAACAAGATTTTAGCGGTACTGAAATATCCACCATTGCAGGAGACGTTAGCAAACCACGGCAATTTTGAGGTCAGAAAACTACGATGGAAAGACGCAGCAGCCAAGTGCATGAGAATCTATGAAGAGACACTGGTTGCGGTTTAACAGCATCACGCAAAGAATAAACACAATACGAGATGGAGACATCCGCTTCTAAGAGGCGGATACGAGATTATGCCTTCGGTATGTTTCTATTTTCAAGTTCACCAGCCAATGCGGCTAAGACACTATACGGTGTTTGATAAAAACGACCGTTATTTTGACGATTACAAAAATGCTTCTATATGCCGGAAGGTTGCGAATAAATGTTATCTTCCCGCGAATCGATTAATTCTTGATTTGATACGCCAATTCGAGGGGCGGTTTAAAGTGGCATACAGCATAACCGGCGTCTTATTAGAGCAGCTCCTCTCATATTCGCCGGAAGTTATGAGCACATTTGACGCCCTTGCGGAAACCGGCTGTGTAGAATTCTTGGCTGAGACGTATTATCACAGTCTCAGTTTTTTGTACTCGCAAGATGAATTCGTAGAGCAGGTAAACAAACACATCGAAACCATTAACAGTTTTTTTGGTCAAAAGCCGCGTATATTTAGAAATACGGAATTGGTATACAACAATGACTTGGCCGCTCTTATCGAGTCGACGGGCAAATTTGACGCGATAATAACCGAAGGGGCAGACCACATCTTAGGCTATCGAAGCCCTAATTTTGTCTATCAGCCCAAAGACTGCAACAATTTGAAACTTTTACTGAAAAACTATTCGCTGAGTGATGACATTGCCTTTCGATTTTCCAATCGTGACTGGCCCCAGTGGCCTTTAACGGCAGATAAATTCGCCCACTGGATAAGTAATGTCAACGGCAACGGCAATGTGGTCAATCTGTTTATGGACTATGAGACATTCGGCGAACACCAATGGGAAGATACCGGCATATTCGATTTTATGCGGCATCTGCCCCACGAGATTCTCAAGCACCCGGACAACAACTTCAAAACTCCAGGCGAAGTAGTGCAACATTACCAGCCCGTTGATACGGTTGACGTGCCGCATATCATAAGCTGGGCTGATATCGAAAGGGACCTCTCGGCCTGGGTCGGAAACGCTATGCAATCCAACGCTATTCACGAGCTTTATCGGCTTGAAAAGAAAATCAAACAAACCGACGACGAAAAAATCATTGCGGACTGGCGAAGACTGCAGGCATCGGACCATTTTTATTATATGTGCACAAAATATTTTGCTGACGGCGATGTACATAAATATTTTAATCCCTATGACTCGCCTTATGACTCCTATATTAACTTTATGAATGTCCTGGACAATCTACACAGCCGTTGTTCCAGAAAAGCAAGGGGAGAACCATCTTTTCCAGCGCCAGAACAGAACACAACAGAGTGCTTTTTTGATGTGGGCTCGCAAAATATGAACCAACCCGATTTGCAGCCGGCAAAATAGATTTCCTGACTTTTTGCTGCTTAAAGCAATTTTGTTTCTCTTTCATCAGAATCTTTATAATGGAGTAATATGATACAAGAAAAGGACTTCCAGGGGGCCTGACATTTTCCAGCGATGACGTTTTTCGGAGCAAGATTGTGGTAACTTTGCAAAAAGCCGATAATAGATGGCCCCTGTTTTGTAATAGGTCGCAAAAAGGCAACCCGGCAGCCATATCAATATCAATCGCCAATCAACCTATTGAGAATTTATTGACCAGGGAATGGCTATTGACCAACGAACGCGGCAGCTACGCATCATCAACTATTGCAGGATGCAATACGAGAGGATATCACGGACTGCTCATCGGCTCGCTCAACCCCCCTGTCAACAGGATAATGACGTTAAACAATTGCCTGGAGATGGTGATAGTTAAAGGCCAAGCATTTAACCTTTCAACCTTTGAATTCAGCGACAAATTTGCACCGACTGGTTTTACGTTTCTAAGGCAATTCCGCCGGGATATCGGAGCGCATTTTGACTACGAGCTGGCCCCTGCTTCGAGTTCCCGCAAGGCCGGGTCCCGAGCAGGGGCTGTCATTCCCGCGAAAGCGGGAATCAAACTGACTAAATCGGTATATCTTCTCCGTGATACAGATACGGTTGCCCTGGTCTATGATTTTACAAGTGTGCAGGAACCAGTGGAGTTCGTTTTGCGGCCATTCGTCGGTTTAAGAGACTTCCACACGCTGCAAAATTCCCATGCCCCGTTATATTCGAGATGTCTCGGCGATGGTGTGCTGGTTCGCCACGATATAGCGAATAGCTGCAAGCTGTTTTTGAGCTGCCAATCTGTTCGGCCCGTCAGAAATTTTACCGAGAGCAAGACAACACATAAAAGCAAAATTTCCTTTAAGACACGGGGAAATTCACCTTCGGCGAATCCGGCAACGACACCGGTGCTTTCTAACGGGGTGCACTTCGAGAATGACCGACAATGGTGGTTTAATTTTGTATATCGCAACAACAGAGAAAGAGGCCAGGATTTTACCGAAGACTTGTGGACACCCGGCTTTTTTAAGTGCCGGATAGACCCAGGGACTCCTTGCGGAGAAACACCTGCCAAAATTGTTCTCTGGGCACACCTGAGTCCGCCTTGGGTGCGCTGCAAGCCTGAGGAGCTGACTAATCTTGATATTGATACAGTACGCGAAGATTTGGTCAGACACCAGGAAAGCATAAAACTTAAAGCCAAAAGTGTCCCCCTTTTTGCCTCTGGCAAGAGGCAGGGGGATGATTTGCTATTGCCGGCCGCCGTTTTGCTTCGCAAACGAAACAACAACGGGGGGCAATTGAAAAACAGATACGTTCGCTTCTTACAGGCGAATCGGAAAGTCAAAATTGAAAGTCGGAAATATTTCGAGGCCCTATGTTTGACTGCCGAGGCGTTTATTGCAAAACGTCAAACAGACCATACTCAAAGAACCACCATTTTGGCCGGCTATCCATGGTTTGCAGACTGGGGCAGAGATGCTTTTATATCCTTGCCGGGTCTGTTACTTTCAACCGGCAGGTTTGACGAGGCAAAGTCGGTCTTGACCACGTTCGCCGCAGCGGCGGATGAGGGCATGATTCCAAATTGTTTCGATGACAGGAACGGCACAACTTATTTTAACAGCGTCGATGCTTCTCTTTGGTTTATCAACGCAGCTTTTCAATACCTGAAAGCCAGTGGCGGACTTTCGGATGAGCTCAGTCGAAGCCATTCAAAAACCTTCATGCAGGACCTTATGCCGGCAATTCGCTGGATTATAGACGCTTATAATAAGGGCACTCGGTTCGATATTCACGCTGACGCCGATGGGCTTATAACCGCAGGTGATAACCAGACGCAGCTAACCTGGATGGACGCCAAGTATGAGAGCATTGCCTTTACGCCCAGATGTGGAAAGGCGGTCGAGGTCAACGCCCTGTGGTACAATTCTCTTTGTCTTTTAGCCCGGTTTTATATCGACCGGGATGCAGAAAACGCAAAGCATTACAAATCAATGGCAGACAAGGTTCAGAAAAGTTTCTGTGAATTATTCTGGAACGAAAGCAAGGGGCACTTAAACGATTGCATTTTGCCCGATGGTTTGGTCGATGAGAGTCTTCGGCCGAATCAAATATTTGCGGTTTCACTCCCATTTTCAGCGTTGTCGCCCTCCCAGCAAAAATCGGTCGTAAACGTGGTGCAAAAACAATTGTTGACACCTTACGGACTGCGAACCTTAAACGTTCAGGACAGCCGATATAAAGGCGTATATACGGGCCCGCAACAACAACGTGACGAGGCTTATCACCAGGGCACCGTCTGGGCGTTTCTGTTAGGGCCGTTTGTGGAAAGTTACCTGAAGGTTAACGGATTTAGCAGAAAAAGCAGGAAAAAGGCGGCGAAATTTATTCAACCACTGCTCGAGCACATGACCAAAGACGGCTGCCTCGGCTCTGTTTCAGAAATATTCGATGGTGACGCCCCGCATAAGCCAAGAGGATGTATCGCCCAGGCCTGGAGCGTAGCAGAGCTCATCAGGGTGTATCAGTTGATAAACAGTTGAATTGAGGTGCCTAAAGTGTAGAGTATAAAGTGCCTAAAGTGACACGTAAGTGTCATCCTGAGGCGAAGCCGAAGGATCTGGTCAACGAAAAAGAGATTCTTCATTTCGCTGCGCTGCGTTCAGAATGACAGCAAATCTGTAACTTTAGTTCACTTTAGCTCACTTTAAGCACTTTAATTCCTCTCGAATCAGGCAGCCGTCACAGGGACAGAATGCGCGAATGTTCTGCTCGGGCGTGTGCGGCGGCACCTCGCAGCCCGGCATTAAAATGAATTTATCAGGCACCGCTTTGAGACACTGCCTGGCGGCATCGGCAACCTCCTGCGGGCTGCCCTCAAACAGGACGCCCGCCGGGTTGAAATTCCCGCATAGTGTAATTTGGGGCCCGGCAAGCTCTCTGGCCTTCTCGAGAGGGACCATCCAGTCAACGTCTATAATATCCGTTCCGCTTTTAGCCATGTGTTGCACAATGTTTTTTATATTACCGCAAATATGCAGCTTGACAGCAGCTCCGGCTTCATGAATAGCGGTAATCAGTTTTTGCTCCAGAGGTAAGACAAGCTCGGCATACATACTCGGTGCAATCAGACTGGCGGCCGAATCGCCTACTCCAATCATGTCCGCACCGGCCTTGATTTGAGCAACGGCAAAGGCAATTGCATTCCGGACGATTATTTCACCTGCTTTGATAAACAGATCCGGCCTGTCTATCAGGTCCAGCATCGCATTTTCAACGCCGCGAAGGTCCCCGTACTCTGCCAGCGGACCTTCCACCCAGCCTAAGACGCTGTGGGTCTGTCCGACTTCGACAGCCATCTTCCGCACACTTTCAATCCGCTGTTTTGTTCGTTCCGCATTTTCAATATCAAATGGTCTTAGGCGTGATATGTCGTCGTGGGTCTTTATCAACACCTCTTTCGGCCTTCCGACTCCATCGGCGGGATAATCAAATTCCATCCCGTAGGCGGATGCCTCCCGCCAGGGGTCGCTTATCGCGCTTATCTGGTCGAGATTAAATGCCCTGATAACCGCAAGCTGCCCCTGGACCAGGACATCACCATCGAGATAATAATCCCTGTAAGTACGCCCGATGAAATTGGCCGACCAGGCCATTAAGATAGGGGTAACAGCGGGACGGTCGTAAGAACCGCCCTTTAAAATCGCATAAATTCGCTCTTTCGGAGTCATAAATCACCTTAACAAAATTAGAAAATGCCTAAAGTGACAGTAAAACTGTCACTTTAGCTCACTTTTAGCTCCTGAACCAGGGCTAAAAAAGAGTCCTTTACCTGCTCAAATGTCGGTAGCCTTATCCCGCACCAATTGTCCTTCATCGAAAAGCCTGCCTCTGCATCTGGCTTGCAGCTCCCCGGCTCGAATTCAGTTGGTGCGGGACCTGTCCCTGACTTTTTCAGCAACTGAGGTTTACCCCGTGAGAGATTTCGTTTTTCTCTCACGGGGTGAATCATAAGCAAATAATCGAAGCCGGCCGGAATCCGATCCTGGCTTTGCCGAAAGACTTCCCGCAACAGTCGTTTCAACCTATTACGTACAACCGCGTTACCGCAGGATTTGCTGACGGAGATACCAAGTCGCGAGTAGCCACAATCGTTTTGGGCCATGTAGAGCGTAAGCAGTCTATCCCGGCTGCGGCTCGGGCCTTCGCCGAGACGAGTGCTCAGACGCCGACCACAAGCTAAAACAGCCTTGAATTGCCTGTTACTGACAAGCCTTTTCTCTTTCGGAAACGAAAACCGCTTCATCATTTTCAACGAATTAGCAAATCTCTAATCTCTAATTCTCTAATCTCTAATCTCTAATTCTCTAATCTCTAATTGTGACCATCTGCCATTTCGCGTTTGTGCAAAACTTCGGCACTTATTTTGCGCAACGCTTTAGAATAATCCAAAACACCAACAAGCTCATCATTATCCTCACCGGCCACTACGGGTACATTTTCCAAATGATACCGCCTCATCTGCTCTATTACCTCTTCAAGCGGCTTATCCGGCGTCATCTTGTCCCGCACAGGCTCGGCAACATCACAGGCCAGCAGCCACCCAGCCACATCCTGATTCGCAAACATCTCTTTGATATCGGGGATAGTGATTATCCCCGTAATCCGGGACTGACCGTCAATAACCGGATAATACACGCTCTCAGAAGTGCTGAATACCTCAAGAATCTGCTGCAGCGGCAAATCCTGCGCAATGGTTGTCGGGCTTTTATCCATAACATCGGCAACTGTATATGTCTTTATCAGGTCCTCCTCGGTAACATTCATCCCTACTTCGCCCGCTTTTTTAACACCCACCTTGACCAGTATCGGCCCAAGCAGCTCTATGATAAACGTCTCAGTCATAACGACCACAATAACGGTCTTGCCGAAATCCGCACTAAACAACTGGCTGGACAGAATTGCAAGTCCGATGGCCACACCGGCCTGGGGAAGCAGGCAAATCCCTAAGTATTTGCGAACCACCGCCGGTGCCCTCGATTGTTTAGCGCCAAACCAGGCCCCCGCAACTTTACCACCGACCCGCATTGTAATATATACTGCCGTTATAGCTGCTGTCGAAGAAGCTAATCTGCCGAGCTCAATATGTGCACCGGCAAGCACAAAAAATGAAATATAAACGGGCGGCGAAAATTTGCGGATAAGCTCAAAGACATGCTCGCTCTGACGTGGTGCCAAATTCGCCATAGTGATACCCAACACCATAGCAGGCAAAATCGGGTCGATTCCTGCTATCATCGAGACACCAACTATAAGCAGAAGAGAAGCTATCGAAAATTCCAGGATTTTATCGTCGGCTCTGACGAATCTTAACAAAAGATATAACGTCACGCCAGCTAAAAAGCCTAACAGCACTGTACCTACGATTTCCCCTAACAATATAAGGGTAGTGCCGAAAACAGAGCCTTCTGCTGTGCCCAAAAGTGCTTTGGCTCCCGTAGCTGCGCCGCGATAGAGCAGCAACGCCAAGGCATCATCGAGCGCAACGATAGCGAGTATTGCCGCCGTAAGAGGCCCTCTGGTCTTATACTCCCACAAAACGTTTACCGTCGATGCCGGCGCCGTGGCTGAGGCTATGGCACCCAGCACAAGCCCCATTGCAATCGAGCTGTATAGTCTGCCTGATATGAGCCAGGCCATAAAAGAAGTACCAAGGGCTACGAGCACAAAAGCTCCAAAGCCTTGTGATAAAAGAATAATGAAAAACTGTCTGCCGTACTTTTTAAATACCTCAGCACGAAGCTCGGCCCCAATCATAAAACCGATAATGCCCAAAGCAAACATCGTAAAGGGCCTGAGAGCTTCGACTCTTTCGGGTGTTATCAGATTAAGAACGTCCCTGCCCAGAAGTATCCCGACAACAACGGCGCCGACGACCTGTGGAATGTGGAATTTTTGAAAAAGACGCGCTCCAAATGCACCGCCAAAGATAACCAGCCCGAATAACAAGGCCAAATTCAAATCCACCCAGGGCGGAAAAACCTCAGCGCTCGCATTGACTAACGTATGAGTCATGTTCATTACATCTATCGGAATCGAACCAAACTGCACACACTAAACGCTTGCCATACTATCAGCTTTTTGCTGCCGTGACAAGATTTCCGCACTGAGCGACCGGCGGACCGCACGATCGCCCAAAACCCCGATAAAACTGTCGTCCCGGGTTGAAGCTACAACCGGCACATGTTCGACGTTGAGCTTCCTTATCTCCTCCAACGCATCCGACAGTGCCATATCCGGCGTCACCTTACCGATAATCGGTTCCATAATATCAAGCGCCACCAGCCAGTCATTCAATTCCTGGGTGGCAAAAGTATTCCTGATTCCATCAAGCGTTACCGCACCCATTAGCTTGTTTTCATCGTCCACAACTGAGTAATAGAAATTATTGGTATTGCTGACTACTTTGATAACTTCACTTAGTGACATACCCGCTGAGATGACCGGAACCTCTGTGTCCATCACGTCGGCAACACTGTAACTCCGTATGAGATCATCTTCGGTAATGTTAAGCCCTACCTCGCCGGCCCGCTTGACGCCAACCTTGACCAGCACCGGGCCAAAGATTTCCATCAGAAATGTGCCCGTCATAACCACAATAACAATGATATGACCAAGCTCCGAACCGAATTGCTGGCTGGCAAGGATAGCAAGGCCGATAGCCACACCGGCCTGAGGAAGCAGACAAATCCCCAGGTACTTGCGAACCACAGCCGGGGCTTTAGACCATTTACCGCCGAACCACGCCCCTGCTATTTTCCCCGCCGCCCGGCAGAGAACATACACTAATATCATCACGACCATCCAAGAGGTTATCTTGCCAAACTCCATATGTGCCCCGGCAAGCACAAAAAACGAAATGTAGATGGGAGGAGCAAATTTCTCGACAAGCTCAAAAGTGGCCTTGCTCTGGCGAGGCATCAGATTGGCCACCGTGATACCTAACGTCATCGCGGGCAAAATCGGGTCGATTCCAGGTATGATTGAAATACCTACGACAAGCAAAAGAGATGCCAGTGCAAAGTCGAGAATTTTATCGTCGGCCTTGACAAACTTCAGGAGAAAGTACAACAGTACACCCGCCAGAACTCCCAGGGCTATCGCACCTGCGATTTCGCCTAACAATATCAGCGTCGTGCCCAGGACGGAACCCTGGCCGGTGCCAATCAGTGCCTTTGCTCCTGTTGCCGCACCGCGGTAAAGCAGCAGCGCCAGTGCATCATCAAGCGCCACTATAGCCAGCACGGTGGTTGTCAAAGCTCCTTTGGTCTTATACTCCCACAATACGTTTACGGTCGCCGCCGGTGCAGTAGCAGAGGCAATGGCGCCCAGCACCAGTCCCACCGCAATCGATTCGGGAACGCTGCCGATTATAAACCATGCTGCGACAGTCCCGCCAATCGTTGCTAATACAAAGGCACCCATCCCCTGGCAAAAAAGTATGATGAAAAACTGTCTGCCGTACTTCCTGAATACCTCACCTCGCAGCTCCGCCCCAATCATAAAGCCAATGATACCTAAGGCAAACATCGTGAAAGGTTTGAGCTTGTCGATAGTATTTGGAGTTATCACGCCAAGGACTTCACCCAGAAGTATCCCGGCTATAATACACCCTACAACCTGTGGAATATGAATTTTCTGGAAAAAACGAGCACCAAACGCCCCCACTAAAACGATAATTCCAAAGAGTAAAGCCGGATTCAAATGACCAAAAGATTCTGTATTTAGATTGCCAGAGGCTAAGATTATATGAATGCCGTCTTTCAGGTTCAACAAATTCATCCGGATAACCAAAATTTTATGTTATCGGTTTTTTTACAACCCGAAAAGCCCACCTAATTTAATTCGGCGTCGGGTATTTCACCTGCTCTTTTTAGCGCTATCTTCGTCAGAATCGGCCCGATTATTTCAAAAAAGATGCACGTGGCGGTAATGGTTGCAAGGACCGAAGAACCTATTTCAAGGGCATGCGGCAGACTGTAACGTGCATCGAGCTGAACAAGTTCATGCTTTATAATCAACGACAAACCGATTGCCACGCCGGCCTGAGACAGTATCCCCAGCCCCACATATTTTTTAACCTTGTCCTCTATGTGGCCGAATGAAGCCCCGATGCGGGCACCACCGATCAGACCCACCGACCGTCCAAGTATGTAAACCACACCTATAATACCGAGTGCCGGAAGTACCGACAGCTTCAGGTGTGCACCTGCCAGGCAGAAAAATAATACGAACAACAGCGGCATAACATCCAGAAGTGGATTCGCAACGCGATGAAGCAATGATTCGTGTCGCGTGTTTGCCAGAACGAACCCAACGACCATATTAGTTAAAATCAGCGACAAATGCCACCGTATCGACAACCCCGTACACAAAAGAATAAAGCCAAAAACAACAATCAAAATATCCCTTGAGCTTTGCAATCTGCGAACCAAATGGTAGAACAACAATCCAACAATTCCACCGACAATGAAACTCAATCCGATTTCCTTGGCCGGAGCCAGCAGGGCCCCCAGAATACCTTCGGAAACACCCGAAGCCTCCCTTATTAAAAGGTTCTTGGCCAGGGCGGCGGCAAATCCGAAAATGATAATTGCCAGCCCATCGTCAAATCCGACCACCGCATAGAGAGTGGTGGTCAAACTTCCTTTTGATCTGCACTCCTGAATGACGGCGACAGTGCCCGCCGGTGCGCTGGCCGGCGCCATCGATGCGAAAATCAACGACATTGGTAAATCATGAGTCAACAGGTATAAAGCAAATAAAACTACAATAAAAGCACCGAAAGACTCTGCGAAAATAATCGAGATTATCCCCGGACCCAGGCGCTTTAGTGAGGTCAAATTGAGCTCCGAGCCGATGCTGAAGGCGACAAATCCTAAAGCAATCTCTGTGATGAACGAGAGCCGTTCCATTGAAGGCTCGTCAAAAAGATGCAGTACCGACGGGCCGAGTATGACTCCGATAACCATATAGCCTATCAGGGACGGAAGTTTGATAAGCCGCGCAGCTTTGCCTGCGTAAAATGCGACAATTGTTGCCGCCCCTAAAAGGGTCAATCCGGAAATATGAAGAAAAGACAAATCAGTTATTAAAGCTAAAACCGCCATTCTTTGCTTCACCTAACTTATGTATCCAATGAGCCGGCCGCATAAGAAACATCCTGGACGGTTACCATAACGCCGACGCTCTCCTTAAGGTCGCCGGTAATACTCTCGATCCGCCGGACAGCCTCATTAACGAGTCCTCTATTGACGGTTGCGATAATAATCCTGCTGAACTTACTCGGCTTATCGCTCCAGAACTCGGCAAACAGCGGCATCTTCATAAGATACGCGCCGGTATTCTCTGCGCTCAAAACCGCAATTGAGCCCGATGGAACTGCCGCTAAAACCTGAAGAATTTCCTTAAACATACTCTCATCCTGTACAAACACATGCAAGAGACTTTTACCGGCCTCCCCGTCGGCCTCTATGTCGGATGACGCATGCTTTAAGAAGCTCTCCCTTACGCCCTCAGGCGTATCCTGTTGCAGTATTTCCTCGATTACACCCGGCATAAGAAGCATCTGCGACAGGGTGGAAAGCAGCCTGAGATGCTTGTTCGGATCAGCCTTCGGGGCGATGATAAAGATTATAATATTGACTTTTTGCTTATCCAAAGCCTTAAAATCAACGCCTGAAGGCACCGTAATTAATCCGACAACAAAGTCAGAAACAGACTCCAGACGGCAATGCGGAATAGCGATCCCCTTACCGACCCCTGTCGAGCCCAATGACTCACGGGCCTCAAGACCTTTGAGAATCTCCTGTTCACTGACATTGCTCAACACCGCGCTCTTCTTGGCCGTCCGCGCCACTTCCCTCAGCACCTCGGCTTTTTTGACGAATTTCGCATTTACAACCACACACTCTTCTCTTAGAACATCAGCAATTTTCATTTTCTGGAATTTCCTATACTTTAGTCTCTACCTGAGCAAATTTATCCGAAAAGTCCCGTTATTTATCCCAAGAAACCGTTCCTCAATAAAAAGTTTCTTTAATCACTGCTTAAAATTAGAATTATAATGCACATCGTTATTAAAAGTTCGTTCCCGGCAATAAAAAACCGGCGAGCAAACCAGCTTTTAAGAACCACTATAGATTATCAGCTTCTTTCTGTTTGGCCAGAACTTCCGCACTGAGCCGGCGACGAACAGACCTTTGTCTCAATATCCCAACATGTTTATCACTATCAGCGGAGGTTACAACGGGCAGAAACTCGACGTCCAGATGCCTGATAGTCTCTAATGCCTCCGACAGCGCCGTCTCCGGCGTGACCTTCGCAATTACAGGCTCCGCAACATCCAGAGCCACAAGCCAGTCATTCAATTCCTGGGTGGAGAACGTATTACGGATGCCTTCCAGCGTAATTGCACCTGTCAGTTTGCCTGCGTTGTCAACAAGACAGTAGTAAAGACTGTCGGTATTGCTTACCAGCCTGATGACCTCGCTCAAAGGCAGGCCTGCTTCCATGACCGGCACATCGGTATCCATTACGTCCCTGACCTTATATTTCCTGATAAGGTCATCTTCGGTAATATTCATCCCGACTTCACCGGCCTTCTTGATGCCGACTTTGGTAAATACCGGACCGATGAACTGCAAAATAAATAACCCTGCTATTATCACCGAAAGCATCATATCCCGGATTTCACCTTCAAATCGCTGGCTCGCCATAATCAATAAAGCGATTGCAATAGTGCCCTGTTGATAAAGGCAAAAGCCGAGATATTTTCTGACGGTCGGCACAGCTTTGGAATAAGCGGCACCCCAGTATGACCCTGTTGTTTTTCCAACGATACTGCAAATAATGTAAACAGCAGCCAGCAGCCAGATTTGCCCGGTCATCCGGACGTTCAGTCTGGCCCCGATGATAACGAAAAAAAGAACGTAAATCGGCGGGGAAAACCTGCGAATAAGCTCAAAACTTCTTAGACTTCGACGAGGTGAAAGGTTTATTAAGGTTACACCGCAAGCCATAGACGACAGAATAACATCGAGCTCCAGAGTCATCGCCAAACCAATTGAAAGCACAATAATGCTGATTGTGAAAATCAGGGTTTTCTCGTCATCGTCCAGCCGCCTTATAATCCATCGAAGTATCAGCCCCGCCGCCAGCCCCAGTCCTAAAGAGCCTATCACTTCATAAAACGAATGAAATATCATTCTCAAAAAACCGGCTTCCTTATGGCCGGTAAGAAAACTCGCCAAACTAATACTGGTGATGTACAGAATCAGGGCAAGCGCATCATCGAGCGCGACAATTGCTGTGAGCATTGTCGTAAGCGGCCCCCGCGCCTTATATTCCCACAATACGTTTACTGTCGAAGCAGGGTCTGTGGCCGAACAGATGGCGCCGAACACCACCCCAACCGCCAATGCAGTTTGCCAGTGATAGAAGTAACAAAGCGTAAGAAAACTAACCAGCCCCACCAGCAGAAAGGCCACACCACCTTCGAACAGCAAAATGGCGGCAACCTGCCTGCCATATTTAACAAAGATGTCACGTTTCAGCTCACCGCCGATTAAAAAGCCGATAATCCCCAGAGCGAACAGGTTGAACGGTTCGAGGGACTCTACGGTCTGAGGCGAAATAATTTTCAGCAAGGGCCCGAGAATTATACCAATAGCCATATAGCCGATTATCTGCGGGATGTGAAGTTTTTGGATTATCCTGGCCCCTACCGTCCCGGCGAAAATGGCAATTCCTATCAGCAGTATAATATTGAAATGTTCGCTCTGTGCCAAAATGTTCGCTAATAATTCATTCATTATCGCACTCTGAAAAGCAAAAAACTAAAAAGTGCTTATCGAAAAATATGCCTAAAGCAAATGCGGGACGCAGCTACAAAAAAGCTTATGCTAATCTCAAAATCCGTTTTGTCAAACGAATTTTGCTTGCCGGCCGCAGGTCAAAAATCTTGAACGTGTCCTGTCGGTTCCGAAAAGTATGAATAAATATTAGCCAAGGAAAAAATGACTTGTGAGGTCTTATTTTTTATCAACGGTAATACCGGGCCAATCATCCGTTCGGAACGGAGAAGCCGGCAGCCCCTCCTCATTATAGAGATTGCATACAGGATTGTCCGCCCAGGCGTAACGCACGGCAACCGGCGTGGAAACTTCGTCGCTGCTGACCACAACGCTATCGCCATCTATCTTCGCATCGGCCCAAACGAACTTGCGGTCCGCCCCGGCAATGCCGAATCCTTTCAATGGCCCGTCTGACCCGGCAACAAGACCTCCACCAACATGGTCAAAGTGCAGGATAATCTTCTCACCCTCGATTTCCATCGATTTGTAGATAGGCCCGGAATACACCAATTCTTTTCCGTAGCTTCTGGCCAAAGCCCATAATGCCAATCGCTTACCAACACCCTGCTTGTTCTTTGGATGTATATCGTTAGCATCTCCGATGTCTATAATCACCGCCATCCCCGTATTCGGCAAAGCCAATGTCATCAACTGTGCCTCGCGCAGCTCCGCCCAGGCACTGTCAGCCGGCTCAGGTTTTACAGCCATAAAATTAGCCAGCTGCACGAAAAGGAAAGGAAATTTACTCTGCCCCCAATCTTTGCGCCAGTTTTGAATCATTGCAGGAAAGAGCTTGCGATACTGATAGGCCCGGCCGGCATTTGACTCTCCCTGGTACCATATAGCCCCACCAATCCCATACGGAATCAGAGGAGCAATCATAGCATTATACAAACCTGACGGCGACTGATAATGACCGGGCCCAAACGGTGCATTCGGTCTGCGTGCCGTTCTCTCACCTTCAGCCTTGTCCTTTTCGGCCGCCTTCTTCCATTCTTCAACCTTCTGCTCGTATTCCTCCATCGCTTGCGGGTATTTCGCAACCGCATCATCATACCGCTCCAAAATCGGCGCAAAATCACTCTCTTCTTTGAGTATTCCTCGTCTTGTCCACGCCTCGGCCGGCGTCCCGCCCCAGGATGTATGAATTAAACCAATCGGCACATCAAGTTCTTTTTGCAGCTCCCGGCCGAAATAATAGGCCGCCGCCGAAAAATCAGGGACCGTCTGCGGGCTGCACAATGTCCAGTTACCAACACAATCGGACTGGGGCTGCTCAGCTACTTTTCGTTCAACCGTAA
This sequence comes from Sedimentisphaerales bacterium, assembly GCA_035528395.1. Classification (GTDB taxonomy): domain Bacteria; phylum Planctomycetota; class Phycisphaerae; order Sedimentisphaerales; family Anaerobacaceae; genus NIOZ-UU13. The sequence goes on along the minus strand of DATKYR010000264.1, from coordinate 14,696 downwards.
ACAACCGAATGTCAGGATAATCGGCTGCGGCAATCTCCTGCTCAGCATTAGCCGAAGACTTCACCGACATTTGCATATTCGACTGGCCTGAACAGACCCAGACCTCACCGACCATAATATTTTTGAGCGTTATAGTATTCTTACCGCTGATAGTCATTTCGTAAGGCCCGCCCATCTTCGGCGAATTCATCTTAAACATCCACTTGCCGTTGTCGCCTGCCGTAACCGCCCATCTCATACGATGCCAGCTAACGCTGACCATAACCTCCTCCCCCGGGTCTGCCCAGCCCCAGATAGAGACCTTTTTGTTACGCTGCAGAACCATATTATCACTTATTACCGCAGGCAGCTTTATATCAGCCAAAGCCGCACCTGCATTTACTAACAGCAAAACTCCAAAAACAATCAAAACCATCATTTCGCTAAAACGCACTCTCTTTTGATTCATCTTCTGACTCCTAAATACACAAAATGGACAAAATAAAACTTTCTCATATAGTAGCGTAGCTGCCGGGAACAGTAAATACTAAACAAGAGAAATTTACCAGCATCTTTCCTGATGTTAAACCTTAAGTTGAATAAAGAGACCTAAAAGGCACTTGCACAGTCAAGGGTCATCCCGACCGAAGCCCCCCGTTCTTGCTTTCGTAAGAAAGCACGGGGGTGAAGTGGAGGGATCTGGCTTATATGCGATTTGAACCTCAAAAGCCGTAGGGTGGCGGCTCTGCCCCACCAATTGTCATTCCTGCGAAACTTGTCCTGAGCAGAGCCTGCCCTGAGCGCAGTCGAATGGGTCGAAGGAGCAGGAATCCAAAATAAAATGTCATTGCGAGGCCTGCCTTTTAGGCCGAAGCAATCTCAATACTGTTTAGCCCCGACACCTGTGGTCGGGGCCCATTCATTCCAATTAAATAATTCTCTAATCCACTAATTCTGTCTTCCGTCTGCTCAATGTTGTCCATCCTTCTTCTACTGACGAAATTATGTTCGTCCATATCATAAAAAAGCAAGAAAAATTCAGAATCCCTCCTTGAATCCTAAACAGAGCCCTCTAATGGACAATTTCTTTGATTTCATTTGATTTTTAACGATAAATATGGTATAATACTCCCATGTTCGCCTGCCCCTTAGGGGCCAGCAGGCTAACATAAACCGCCGGCAGGCGGTAGATATAGTGGAGAACCGCACGTTTTCGTATCAGCAGATGCACGTCAAAAAGCATTATCTGTCAAGCCAGACAAGGTTTTGAACATTTACATTTGTGTAATTTAGATTTGTTTAGGATTTAGAGCTTAGAATTTCGGATTTCAAACTACCAGGTAACTCCTTATGCAACAAAAACTTATAATCAATCGCCTGTATTCTGTAGTCTGTCATCTGTCCTCTGTCATCTGTCTTCTGTCCTCTGTCCTCGGCCCTCTACATCTGTCGAGGACTCTCTACAAATCAGCTCATTTTATGCAAAACAAACCCAATCTTGTCCGCCGTAGGCGGATTGCAAATGAACTTAAACTATTATTCAACAAGAGATTATGAAAATAAATCCAATTGGACACTTGGTCAAAACAAACCCAATTCAAACCCAATCAAACCCAATTGCCAAAAGGGTGAAATTGATGCAAAGTGTGTATTTACAAAGGGTTATAAAGGAAAATGCGGCTAAGAGCTATGAAAAAACAAAGCCAAAACAAACCCAATTCAAACCCAAACAAACCCAATTTCAAATGCAAATGCTCCCTTGCACAAATAACGCGATGTGCTACACTTGAAAGGCAGCTTTGCAATGGGGCACCTGAGTCGCTATTGGCAAACAAAATGGAACTGTCAGATAAACTCACTTAGAAAGGTGGTGCAGAAATGTTGAGATGGGCTTCTATTATATTTTTAACTTTGGGGATTTCACCAATCCGGGCCGTCGAACCTTTTCGTCAGGTCCTCACCGACGTCGAGCAAAACATTTATAAAGAAACCTTATACATCACAAGTCGTAATATTACCCCGGATTGTCCAGTTTCCTGGTCGGTTCGCAAGTATGTTCTTCATGGAGGCAAACAGGAGGGTGTCGAGGTCATTGACGTCAACAACGGCAAGCTCCGCTTTACGGTAGTTCCTACGCGGGGGATGTCCATCCAGCAGGTGCAGATGGGAGACTTGCGTCTCGGCTGGGATTCGCCGGTAAAGGGCTTAGTTCACCCGAAATACATCAACCAGCATACACGCCAGGGTCTGGGCTGGCTGGAAGGCTTTAACGAATGGATGGTTCGGTGCGGACTGGAATTCTTCGGCGGGCCCGGCACCGACGAGTTTATCGACAACACAGGCCAAAAGGCAACGATGGATTTAACACTGCACGGCAAGATTGGAAACACCCCGGCATCGCAGGTGGAAGTGATTGTTGAACGCCAGGCACCATATCGTATCCGAATACTCGGCAGGGTCGATGAGACCTGCATGCACGGGCCAAAGCTCGAACTATCGTCAGAAGTATCAACTGTGCCGGGTTCCAATACTCTCCGAATCGCGGACAAGATAACCAACCGCAGCGCCGTCGAGCAGGAGTTCGGCATTCTTTACCACGCAAATTACGGCACACCCCTGATGGAAAAAGGCGCAAAGTTCGTCGCTCCGGCGCGTCAGGTAACGCCGATTAACGAATATCCGGCCTCAGATGTCTCCTCTTACAACCTATACCGTGCCCCGATGCCGGGATTTCCAGAACAGGTTTTCTGTCTGCGGCTCTGGGCTGACAAGAACGACCGGACGAAGGTCATACTTCGTAACGCTGCAGCCGACAAAGCCGTATCAATGGCCTTTTCCATCGAGCAGTTACCTTTCTTCACACTCTGGAAAAATCCTGTGGCATACGAGGACGGGTATGTAACAGGCCTCGAGCCGGGTACCGGCTTTCCCCGCAACAGAGCGATCGAGCGCAGGTTCGGCCGTGTCCCCAAACTTGCCCCGCACCAAAGCCGTCTTTTCACAATAGATTTCGCGCTTCACGTTGGCAAAGACCAGGTCCACGCCGCCGCCGATGAAATCGCTCACATCCAGGCTGACCGTAAAACTCAGGTGGACAAAGAACCATTACCACTCAAGTAAAACCCGTATTTGCCGCTCAAAATCATAAATTTTTGAACTTTGGTTTTGATGTTACAGTAGAAAAAAGGTACATTATTACTATTGAACCACTATACTTTTAGGAGAAACATAAAATGTTCGAACAAAAGAAAGAAAAAGCTTTTTGGCTGCGCGTTAGTGTTTCTACGATTATGTTCGCGTCAATAGTAATCTGGCCGGGATGCAAAAAACAGCCCGCCGAACAATCCCAGACTGAACAACCTAACTCCGAACCCACGCCATCGGAGCCTGTTGCCCAGACTACCAGCGAATCTGCAACAATAGACATCACACATACCACCGCCCCGAAGGCCAGTCTTAATGACATCATCCAGGCCGCAAGGACCTGGGGCCCAGCTTTTACACCCTGGTATGGCAAGCAGGCGCCGGACTTTGCTTTAACTGACTTAGACGGCAAAGAACACAAGCTGAGCGATTACAAGGGCAAGAAGGTTCTGCTTGTTTTTTGGGCGACCTGGTGTCCACCCTGCCGGAAGGAAATCCCGGATTTAATCGAACTACGGAAAACAGTCAGCGAGGACAATTTGGCAATGCTGGCCATATCAAATGAGGAACCGGACCTGGTGAAAAGCTTTGTCACTCAGGCGAAGCTCAATTATACAGTCCTAATCGACCCAGGTACTTTGCCGGGCCCGTATAATACCATAAATGCCATCCCGAGCAGTTTCTTTATTGACCCCGAAGGAAAAATAAAGCTGGCTTCTTCCGGTTTAGTTTCATTAAGCGAAATCAAGGCCATACTGCAGGTTGAGTAACTCAAAAACATCAGTCGGATACTCTTGAAAAGCCAGACAAGCCCCGGCCAGTCGCAGACGGGACGGGATTATCTGTTCATTGGCCTTGTCCGGCCTGGTTGGGCGAACCGGGCGTAGGGCTCAGTTGAAAGCCCCACGAATCATTTCCGTCTGGGAATCGGCCGTAGGACACGTCCTCAAACTGGGCGTCGAAAATGATAGAGTCGATGATCGTTATACCGTCGTTGTCGACCAGTATAATGGAATCGCCGCTGCTGTTGAGTTTGTAGTTCGTATAGAAGACGCCCTGCGTACCATCGTCGTCGGCATAGAATATGAGGTATTGGCCGGGATCAATGCTTACTCCCGCGCCAATCTGCCACTTGGTCAGGTCTTGCAGATCGTCGGTTAGGTACATGCCTTCGAGATCGATCGTGCCGGACGTACCGTTGTAGATCTCGATCCAGTCGGGAAATTCACCGGGCTTATCGGGATCTTCGAGTGTCATGTGATTGGAGGCCATGAATTCATTGATTACCAATCCCTCTAATCCAACTGTGAACCGGCCTTCGGTCAGGGCGCCCCACCGGCGGGCATTGTGCACACGGGCCTTGACCGTAGTGGTATGGTCCAGTATTATCGGCGCCGAGGCAGAGCCGGCAATCTTACCGACCAGCTCCAGGTCGAAGCTTATGTCCGTGCTGGTACCACTGACCTGATGGATTTCAACGGCGATGATGTTGGAACCATCCACCAGCATCTCCGGATTAATATCGTACATATAGAACGTGGACTCGTCGGCCCCGCCCACCGGAACACCAGTACCCGCGGCCCGGGTCAGATAGTTGATATTACCGCTGGGCATATTGATACGTGGGGTGGCCTCCACACCGTTTATGTATACGATCGCGCCGTCGTCCCGCACGATATCGAGTGTCAGCTCGGTAAAGTTGGAGGCATCTTCGACATGGAAAACGTGCCGGAAGTAGGTTGTGGCATATTTGTTGTTAGAACTGGGTCCATAACCAACTATGGTGGCCTCGTCTCCGTCCCCGTAACCTAATTGCGATTGTCCCTCCTTCCAACGGTCGTCGTTGAAGTTCAGGTAGCGCCAGGCAGTGCCCTGGTTCGAACCATCGTCCTTGTACAGCCAGTTCGACCCCCGGCTGATTAATGTCATGCCGGTGGTGTCATCCTCAAAGATCGCTGCATCCGGATTGAGCTCACCGCCCCACAGGCGCGGATCGGATCCGTCCAGCGTGTAATAAATCGTTCCTGGTTTGCCGTTGCTCTGTGACATTAGTAATTCGAATCCTGGTATCACCTCTCCGCCGTGCTGGTTAAACGACACCAGTGCCAAATCCGGGAACATGTTCACTGAGCGCATCTGGTCAATGACGATCTGGGTCCGCCCCGGGAAGAAAGTGTTGATCATGTAGTTGTTCTGACCCTCCCAATCGTCCTTGGTGCGCGGGGGATGTCTTTTGGCGTCGCCCCATCGGGCCGACTCGGCAATGATCGCCAGATCAATCTGGTCTGCACGGGCCATCCACCGCTGGATATTCGGCGCCGCTGTCAACGGTCCGCCGTTCCAGAAATACTTGTTCACCCGGTCGGCGAACTGCATTAGATATTCCGGATGGGCGGTCAGGCGCAAATGGAGCCAGGCCGGATTAAAATGACGCCACTGCTGACCGATCAATCTATCCGTAGGATCGGTCAAGAGCCGTCCTTCGCTGAGCCCGCCATTGGCCCCCAGGGAGTGCTCGGCATCGTGCCGGTACCACGTGAATCCCTGGGGCCGGACGCGATTGTATATGGCGAACACATTGTTCGAGAAGTGGGCCCAGCAACTCACCGGCGCATCGGGGTCACCTGTATAGTATGTGCAGATCATATAGTCTATCAGGTTCTCGGGTTCAAGCAGTCTTTCACCGGTTGGATCCGGCGTCCCGTCAGGGCGAAGACCCTGCACGGCAAGGTAGGCCGCGTCGGAGGTGAAGCCGGCGACCGCAGCGTTGTACAGCCGTCGATATGCATCTATTGTTCCGTCAGTGGCATGCAGGGCGCGTGAGCCCGATGAGTCGTTCTTGACCACATCGTACTCTTCTTTATCCCCGCCCAGGTATGACTCGGCGAAATCGGCATCGGCCCGTTCTTGCGTCTGGTAGAGACCCCAGTAATGTCCGTTAAGATAAAGATGGTAGTATCGGCTGCGGGTGTACGGCTGGCCCATGTCACGCTGCACGTCGCGGGAGAAGACGTCCCGAATGAGCGTGTTTTGGGAGCTGCCCTCGTACGACCATGAGTTGTTCTGGCTGGTACGCAAATCGATTTTGTCGAACTCGTCCACTCCCTCGCCGCCGAACAGCGGGTACCGGAGCTTTCCCGCCCCGTATTCTGTGCGAAAAAACAGGCGAAAAGCATGCTTGGGGTTATCACCACTTCGGCTGAATGCCCCGCGGATGCGCAGGCCCGCGTCAACTCCGAATCCCGGTGTACCGTCCGGATGGATTAACTCGACAGACGTGCGCCGTTCCCAATCCCGGCCGTCGTTACGAGCATTCACGTAGATGCCCTTGGATGGGCTGAAGAGGTTTGCCAGATCCGTAACCAACGAGATTGTCGGGATATCGAGTAAGGCATCTTTGACCAGGCCGGCCCACCGGGTATTATTAACGATATCCCGGTCCATGCCGTAATCGATGGTCTGGCCGTTAACACTGCGTGTTGGCCAACCGGGCCCCGGGGCCTGGCCGTTAGGTGATTGTTTTATAACGTCATTGACGAAGATATAGGTCCTCGTACCAACATTTGAATTCAGATAGTTCGACTTATAAGCAACGGCCCGGATGACAGTCGTACCATCGACAATAAGAGGCCCCTTATAGACAATATCCCTGGTCGACGTCGGTGTCGAGCCATCCAGGGTGTAACGTATCCCCGCTGCGGGCGTTGGTGTGGAGAGCGTCAACTGGAACGCCGCGTCATAGAATCCACGCTCGACACTGAACTCGACGTCCTGTACAACTTCGTCCTCCTCGTCCACGTTTAATTGGCCGGCGGCAGGAGACGACAGGTAGCCTTCAACAGGCCGGTCAAGGCCAGCATTCGCTGATGGTTGGGCACGCAGCTCGGCTACAGTTGCACTAAGACCGAAGCATAACATCAGAAATAAAACAACAACTAAAGGTACTGATCCGATCCTCATCCTAAACCTCATTATGATTCTTATTTACCCTTCTTTCTCATTTCCCCCAAATAGATACTACTATTATAGCATATTAATGGATAAAAAACGATAGTTGTGCCTAACGAAAATTCTGTTCTTGTTTATTTACAATCATTTACGCACAATTGCCAACTCTCGGAAAGCCTCCCAGAAACAGGAGGTCTTTCGCCATCTCCCGGTCACTGCTTGGCTTTAACATCGATAAAAAGCAGCAAAGTAAAGAGAAGGTTAGAGACTCCCGAACAAATAGTTCGCCATTCGCACGATCCTTGTTTCTGGCCGAAAAAGCGGTCTGCCAGTCTCATCTGTTCTTTGTTTTTCGCCCCGGAAGCATGGGCTTTATATACAGAGCTGATACCATTCTCAGCCGCCTTCGTGGACAAGGCGACGCTGATATGAAATTCAAGTGAATAGGTTATTGAAAATGTTTACAAATTATATGTTTTCTATAACTCACCGATCCCAAATAAGTTATGAAATGAACATTTGTCGAATTGGCAGATAACGAGCCGGTAAGCTGTAGATCGGTCGTATGTGAGCCAATCCTGCTCACTGGGTCTGATTGGCTGGTAAGACCAGTCTGAGAATTCCTGAAAGATATGTCTTCATAATCAATAGAGCTAATGATTGCTGTGAAGCCATTCGAGCATATCATGCCCTTGATTGCTGGGATTTTCCTTGACGGGAAAGTGGCTGATTTGGTATAAATTATTAGTGAAGCTTGTGCTCGTGCAGTCGGGCATCTGTGGTTTCTGGTCTTCCTGTGGGCATAATTCTTGTAATTTTACGAATAGAGGAGGAGTTATTATGTATCATGCGAGGCACATAATTGCGGCAAGAATTTTGTGTTTCGCAAGTGAGTGTTTTTGCATCTCAATTAACAACCCATATTTTTAAAGGAGGATTATTATGTCTAAAAAATTGATTTATCTGGTTTCTTTTGTTTTTGTCTTGAGTGTGGCTCTGACAGGCACAGCCAGGGCAGAACTCGTCGGCTGGTGGAAGTTTGATGAGGGCTCCGGAACGACGGCCTATGACTTCAGTGGCAACGGCAATGACGGCACCCTGGAGAATGCCGGGGCGATGGGAGGGGAGGGGGGCATGAACGGCATGGCCCTGAGGTTCGAGGGCGGTGGGTACGTTAGTGTTGGACCGGATCCGTGGTCGTCGATAAGTACGCAGTTCACCATTGCTTTTTGGGCCTTTGGGAGCGATACGATAGGTAACAACTGGGGCTTCTACGCTGGGGACGCGGCGGGGCGGCTGGTAGGGTGTCATATCCCCTGGGACGGAAGCGTCTATTTTGACACAACGTCGGGCTGGGAGAGAATCAACAAGGCGGCCGCGGAGAACGAGTACAAGGGGCAGTGGCGTCACTGGACGTTCTTAAAGAATGCGGATACCGGTGACAAGGAGATCTACCTTGACGGCGTGCTTTGGTATAGCGGCACCGGCTTTACACAGGCCATTGTGGGAGTGGATCGGTTCTTCATTGGTGCCGGCGACAACGGTGTGAACCCATACACGGGTCTGATCGACGACTTCCGTCTGTACGATCATGCTCTGTCTGAAGCCGAGATTCTGGGCGCCATGACAGGTGAGCCGTGGCCGTATGCCTTTGGCCCCGTACCGAAAGATGGTGCCTACCTTGAGGATACCTGGGTGAGCATGAACTGGAGCCCGGGAGATCTTGCCGTCTCGCACGATGTGTATATCGGCGATAATTTCGACGATGTGAGTGACAGCGCAGAGAGCACGTTCCAGGGCAACCAGACCTCGACGTTTTTTGTTGTTGGCTTTCCCGGATTTCCTTATCCGGATGGTCTTGTCCCCGGTACGACTTACTACTGGCGAATCGATGAGGTCAATGACACCGAGCCGAATAGTCCGTGGAAAAGCGATGTCTGGAGCTTTTCGATTCCACCTAAGACCGCCTATGCACCAAACCCTGCTAATAGTGCCGAGTTGGTAGACCTGGATGTAACTCTTAGCTGGACGGCAGGTTTCGGTGCTGTATTGAACTACGTAATACAATCCTTCAACTTCTTGTTTTTTATGCGTGTTTTTTGTTTTAAGCGATTGTATCATCTGTAATTACAATAGGTTATAGAACATTTTGTTTAGACGAACTTTTGGTTGCGGCTACGCTGCGCCGTGTACTTCGGTGACAATTTTGACGATGTCAACAATGCCGCTGGGGGACTTCCTCAGGGAGCTACGACCTATACTCCCAACACATTTAAATTGGCTCAGACTTACTACTGGCGTGTCGATGAGTTCGATGCCGTCGAGACGTATAAAGGCGACGTCTGGAGCTTTACTACTGAGGGCGCAGTCGGGAACCCGAACCCGTCTAATGGCGCTGTGGATGTAAAGCAGACACAGATTATTAGCTGGTCGCCGGGAGTCTATGCCGCTTCGCATGAGGTCTATTTCGGCACAGATAAAGATGCGGTACGCAATGCCGATACCGGTTCGCCGGAGTATAAAGGCACCGGGGACCTTGGTGCTGAGAGCTATGATCCCGGAAAGCTTGAGTGGGATACCACCTACTACTGGCGTATTGATGAGGCCAATAACACCAACCCAGACAGTCCGTGGACAGGCATCCTCTGGAGCTTCACGACCGCTAACTTCCTTATCGTGGACGATTTTGAATCTTACAATGACCTTGACCCCGCCGAGGCCGATAGCAACAGGATATTTAATGCATGGTTGGACGGATACGACGACCCGGCAAACGGTTCTTTAGTCGGTTATGATAATCCTCCATTTGCCGAGCAAACTATCGTTCACGGAGGCAACCAGTCGCTGCCAATTTACTACGACAACAGTGTTGGTTACTCTGAGGCAACTTTGACGTTGACTTACCCGCGTGACTGGACCGAGAAAGGTGTCACCACGCTGACGATTTGGTTAAGAGGCGATTCGGCTAACGCTGCTGAGACTTTGTATGTTGCTCTCAATGGCAGCGCGTTGGTCAATCACGATAATCCGAATGCAGCACAGATAACTACCTGGACGGAGTGGACTATCGACCTGCAGGCGTTTGCAGACCAGGGCGTGAACCTTGCCAATGTCAATACGATTTCCCTTGGCCTTGGTAACAGGAACAATCCGGTAGCCGGTGGTTCAGGTACGATGTACTTTGACGATATTCGTCTGTATCCTCCGGCGCCCTAAGCCGTGTGATGTAATTGGCAATTAGAACTGTATGGTGGTTGATATAGCAGATTCGTATTAATTCGGGGCCTGTACTGTGTGATTTGGTATAGGCCCCTTTGTTTTCCAGCAACATAGAAACTCGGGGCAACAAGACTTAAACCTGCGACAGAGCACTATGCACATATAGCAGACTGAAAGACCGCCTGGATACATGTAACTTATTTGAAGCAACCAAAGGACATTGAATCTACTATACAGCACAAAGTCCACCCAGCCGTAATAGATAATCCCGTGTCAAGAAACAAGTAAGGGCGGGATAGTAAGGATCATACGAGTAATCAACTTAATCGCTGGGTTCGTAGCCGAGCTTCCCCCAGGCTGCTTTCTGGACCGCGTGCAAATCCGGGTTCCCCAGTTGTACACTATCGCTTGCCTGAGGATTTGTCATTTTAGCAAGATGTACTGTGCGTGGGTCTTTCCATTTCCAGTAGTCGCTATGTCCGTCGGCGAATGAGAAATTCGTACCGTCCCCGTGCCGAACCATCGGCTGGTCCCACCAGCTTTCCTGGTCGTAGAACACGGTCCAACTGTCGGGCGATATCCTGCCTTCATCGATAAATACGAACCGCTCACCCGGCCTGCGAATCTGACTTAACCGCTTGATCATCAAGTCCTTGGTTCCCGGTATGCTCGTCGCGCCATTCATCGCATCAACGATCGCGTATGTCAGCACTTCTCCACGAATCCCCGTGGGACATTTGAAAATATCTACTTCCTCACAGTATTTGTAGAGGATTCCGTCTTTTAGGTGTTCGCGCAGCTCTTCAGCAGTCCCTTCAACCTGCCAACGCGCGCCAATCCAGGCCGGCTCGCCCGGCCGTGAGAAGAAGGTGCTTCCGTTGACGATCTTATCCTCATTTTCATACGCATACAATAACCACGCAAGGGTCAGCTGCTTGACATTGCTCAAGCACGTGGCACGCTGTCCCTGCTCTCTGGCTCTATGTAGTGTAGGTATCAATATCGCCATGAGAATGGCAATGATCGCTATAACGACCAACAGCTCGATGAGCGTGAAACCATTTCGCTGAACCATGTCTCGCCTCCTTCACCTATGGCAAAATACACCTTTCTTATTTAGCGGCGACTCGCCATTGAGCGGTCATGCTCTCATTCTGCCTGCCAGACAACCGGCAAGGTAGCTATATGATTATACACTATCCGAACTACAGAACCAACAAGAATCAGGCGGTGAGGACGCGACTGTCATTGAAAATGTTTAAGAGCGGCTGAGGAAGGTCAGATGTATGTGTTTGTGAACTGAAAAGGTCCCGCTCGAGGTGGTCGCCTCAAGAAGCATAAAGTCTGGTGAGATTTTCAAGCTATTTGCGGTACAACAAATCTGCCGGAGTTTAGTTTGCAGGATATGCGGAAAAGTTGCTGCACGAATATGGCGGAAGTATTGCCCATGCACGTTGTTCAGGAGTTGGCGGGGCACAGTGATATTCACACCAAACGACAATATTATCTGAGGATTCATCCCAAATTTGTTGAAGATGTCCGCAAGGCTATGGAGGCAATTACGCAAACGTCAAACGTAACTCGAGTGACCCACTAATGACCCACACCATAATATATTGTGGCGCAAATGGCGGAAGCCAAAGAAACAAGCAAAATTGGATTTGTCATAAGAGCTTGAAAAAAATGAAGATACGAAAAAAGCGGGCGAAGGGATTCGAACCCTCGACGTCCAGCTTGGGAAGCTGACATTCTACCACTGAATTACGCCCGCAAAAAGGCTCGTATCTTCTTTTGTAATAAGTCTATACGATTTTGCCCCTCTTTGTCAACTCTTTTGTTTTCAGGTTTTTGTGCAAGTTTTTGTGCAAGTTTATCATCTATCGGCGTGGCCGTAGCAGCCTCGACATTCCGGTCGTAAACTCTCAAGTAGTGTTTGTGAGCCACTTCTGGAGAGTGTCCCATCCATTCGGCAACCACATGAGACGGAAATTTCTCGTTCCAGTCATCTTCTCGGTTTTTACGAAGAGTATGGCACCATTTTTTGTAAGATTTAAGGCCAGCACGTCTACGGATAACCTGAAAATCACGCCATAGATTCTGCACGGTTATGCCGGTCACAACATTGGTTTCCCCTTCTTGTGCTGCTTCAAATACTCCTCGGAGTAATGGGAGCAACTCAGGGACAACAGGAACTACCCTACTATAGTCCGTCTTTTGTGCCCAAATAGTCAAAGTATTATGCTGCCAATCAACATCTCGCCACGTCAAACCCAGTGCCTCAGCCTGCCTCAGACCCGCCAGCCTACAAAGAGCTAACAGTATTTGCCAGCCCCGATTTGGGCACGCATCTAAGAGGCGGTAAAATTCTTCAATACCAACATATTGCCAGTCCTTTTTCACCCTTATAGTGTGGCTTAGCTTTTCAAAGGGATTGTAAAGAATATAAACATCCTCCAAAGCACGGTTAAACATTGTGCGGGCGTTTCGTATATGCAGGTCGACTCCCAGAGGCGTTAAGTCTTTCGGACGCTTGCTCACATATTTCAACTCACCGTTGGCAAGGGCACTTTTAAAAGCACGTGCTGCTGGCTTCACGATTTGGTCAATGCGAAGGCCATCTTTGAAATAAGCCAATAAATACTTTGCGGTCTGTCGGTGCAGGAGGAGTGTACGAGGTCTAAGTTCCGATACCCGTGAGGCCAGATACATTTCCAAGAATTCCGATAGCACGGGTGCACGAGAAACATCACATCTTCCTGGGTGTTCATTCAGTTCTTGCTCCTTGCGGCTGCTGAACAATTCTGCTTGTCGTTTTGAGAGTTTGTTAGAACCATCTACCCTACCAATGGAGTGACCACGTTGTGTACCGTCAGAGCTAAACCAGCGTAAATACCAATACATATAAGTTTTTCCAGTTTTCGCTTTTCGTTTGTGTTTGCTTAAACTAATCCTAATCATCTTGTTTCTCCTAAAAGAATTTTCTAACTCATACAGAATTTCTTTGAATCTCCGAGAAAATCCGGAATCGCAATTTTACTAACTTATACTTAACTCACAGGTAAGCATAAGTCAAGTCTTTTTTGGCTTTTTTGAAGCTTTTTTTCGGAGCTCAAGCTGTAGGTATTCTGCCAGACGGTCAATTTTATCAATGCCTAAACCCCTCTTACCTTTTAGGAAGAAGTGAAGATGTGATTCGGCAATCTCACAATCCTTGGCAATTCGATAGATGGTCTTGCCAGAGCTGCGGATAGCCATCTTTAACTGACCTGACAGTTTCGTTTTGGCAGTCATAACCATAAATATACCTGCTCTAATTGAATTTTGCCACAAGGTTATTTCGTAGCCAAACATCATCGGGGATTTTTCTCCATCAACCGCTCTATAAGGTTCTCCAACTCGGTTCGTTTATAGAATATCTTCTTACTAATTTGTACACCCCGCAATAGACCATCCTTACGGTATCTTTTCAGCGTTGCCGCCCGATCCTTGATATTGACAGTGTCAAGCCTCAAAAAACGAATCGCTTCATCCTCAGTCAGCAACTCTGGACAAGGTGTAAAACCTCCATTACCATCAGGCAAAACCACAGGTGTCATCAATCCATGAAGGCTCCTGGGCCTTTCCGGCCATTTTCCGTCATTGCTTTCTAATAAGCGTTTTTTCATGTCGTTTTCTTCACGGCTCTACGCAAAAACTACAATCAACTTTTGCCCAGCCAAATTACGCCTGCATCATCCTGTTTAATTCGAGCAATATCCTGAGACTCCAGTCTACTTGGATATAAAAGGAACCTAAGCTTCCGAATATCATAAAGCTGCCTAACACTCTTCTGAATATTCTTAATCAACCGGGTCGCATATCTCGACCAGTTTTCTTTGTAGCGGATGCTATCAACGTGGGCAGCCTCATAGTGATATCCTTTGGATTTCAATGCCTCCTACGTTAGTTTGAGTCCACACCCTCTTGGATTAACTGCTTCAACAAAAATTTCCTCAACGCCACAATCGACAGCGACACCGATTAATTCTTTTATCTTAGCAAGTGAATCAGCAATGCCGGGCAAAAGTGGACAGAACATGACAAAGGTGCGAAACCCACGTTTGTGAGCCTCATGCAAAAGGTCTATACGATCAGAATTACATGAAGCATTTGGCTCAACAACAGTCATTATGTTGCTTTTATCTAGTGTAGAAGTAATACTAAGACCGAAGAGAATACGAGACTTGTACTTTTCAACAATGACCAGCGTCAATTATAATTTCCCTTCCCTGTTGCCTCAACTAAGAATGTTACTATAAATGTGACCTTTAATCATGTCAATTCTAAGCATGGCCCCATGGGGCCAGAAAATCGGATATTCCAGGCCGTGTAATATTTTTATTACTCCATGCATGCATACACGAGCT
>DATKYR010000263.1:0-3012 GCA_035528395.1 Sedimentisphaerales bacterium | reverse complement strand
TAATCTGGCCTTACCAAGAGTACGTGGATACTTTTAAAACAGTATGGGAGTTGAATAAAAGCATCGCCGAAAAGTCAGATCGCTTTCGCATAGTATTCATGCACTTTGATAACAACTGGCATGATTTTCATTACGGAAATGAAGAACAAAAGAAGGCCGCCATGCTCAACTTTATGGAAGCGGACAAGCTTTATGCTGAGCCAATAATTAACGAATACGAAAAAAACCAACACAAGGGGCTGATTTGGTGTGGAACTACCCATGCCGTCACACGTTTAAAGGGAAACGGACGGAACAGACCAGAGAAAAGAGCAGGTGGATATCTGTACCAACGGTATGGGAGCAAAGTATTTCAAATTATGCTTCATGATTTTTGGTATTATAGAGAACGGGGTGAAGACTATCCGCTGAATGGTTTGTTAGATAAAGTTCTCAACGCGTTTGATAAACCGATTGGGTTTGACATTGCCGGATCTCCATTTGCGAATATTAAACTTCCCAAAGATTTCATGTGGGCTATTGATAACCCTGACGCAACATTTGAAAGATACTGTGATGGCTACATCTGGCTAGTATCATTAGAAAAGTTCAAAGGCAATCAGGTAATGGATATTGCAGAAGTTGTCCCCAATGAAGAGGTTTTTCAGAAGATTAGCCGCAATGCCCATTCAAAATCAGTACAGAAAATGAAGTCGAGGCAAGAATATTTAGCTGCATGGAAAGAAACAGAAGACGAGTTCAGGCAATTTCAGCAAACATTCATGCCGTTTTTATCCGCTCAACCAAAGCTAAACATTCCAGACAATTACAAATTGATAGAAGAACAAGAAAGCCCTTAAATTAACCGCGTAGGGTAAATTTATTCATACGCGGATCGGAAAGCGGCCGAATGGCTTAGCTTGCCAGTAATTGCCACGATTGCTCGGTTACTGTGCCGGGAGTTGACCCTACAAAACGAATATCTCCGTTTAGAAAACAAAATCCTTAAGTCGAGACTCCCAGGTCGGATTCGATTTACTGACGATGAGCGAAGATCGCTTGTGGATGCTGCCCTGGCAATGGGTAGGAAGCTCATGGAAACAGTTGTCAACATCGTCAAGCCCACTATATCCCCCAGTTGATCCCGAAGAAAATTTCGAGAGAAGTGAGTTTTTCTCTCTCTGACGGGTATAAGATATGAGTAACCGCAGGTATCATGAGGCTATCGGCAATGTTACACCTGATGATGTTTACTTTGGCAGGCGGGAAGAAATATTGGAAAAGCGAAAACTGTTGAAAGCAAAAACAATTCTTGAAAGGAAAAGAATTAATTGTAAAATCATTGAAACAGGAACTGAAATCGTCTCCTAATTTAAAGGTAAATTTGTCTCATCTTTGCTGAAGACGTACACTCCTCTACTGCAATTCTCCTCTCACGAAGTCAAGAGCTAATTCCAAGATCTCGTCCCGATTATCAATTATCCCTTTGATGGTCCGATGTAGCAGAATATCTGGTTGGACCCCCATCGGAATGAAATCTTCTCCATTTGCAAACTTGGCTTGTGCAACACATATCCTGACACTACCTCCACCAGGCAAGTTAAAACGAATCGAGTTTCCCGTGCTACCAACTGTTGGAGTCCCGACGACTTTTGCTCGGCCGCAGCCCTTAAGAATGGCAACAAAATCTTCTGCAGCACTTCCCGTCCCAGAATCAACAATGAGGTAAAGAGGGCCATCATAGTGAATTGGATTAGGTTCAATGGAACCTTCTGATGTGATCCATCCCGGTGAGTAACCTTTAGGCAAGTGGCCCGCTTCGATTGCTCTGTTGAGAGCTTCGGTCACTGCCGGACTAAGACTGTCGCGTTCTAGAACTGTCTGGAGTTGCGAATCAAGCTCTGAAATCGAACAACGGGTCTTACGAATCCCGGCTTCAATCGGCGTAGAAATAAGGTGCCCGAGGAGTTTATAAGGTGTGTTACCTCCTGGATTGCTTCGCAAGTCAACAATAATTGCACGTGGCCAGTTATCACTCATCGACTTTATTAGTGTGGACAATTCCTTTTCGTACCCGTCTTCGCATTGGCTATAGCGAACATAAAGCAAACCGTCAGGCAATAGACGCGATTCATACGGTGAAGATACCTCGCTATGAGAATGGAACCTTTGTCTTAGATCATCAGACCATTTGACTGTTCCTCGATTGGCTTTGAGTACGCGATTATGGAACGTCCCATCAGGATATCGCATGTCCATGGATAACGAGGTATTGCGTAGGAACAGTCGCCGATTTACAGCATTTTGCTTCTGATGCGCATCTCCTCCTGAGAGGTAGGGAAATAGCTTTTCTTGGAAGTAGTTCAATGGCGACTTGCCTTCAATGGAAAGAACAACTGTACCCACTGGAATATCCTCATCGAGGATCTCTTGAACCGGATAACGCTGAATCACTACCCATTTCTTTTCAACCAGATCTAACTTGAGCGGTAACGCATCAAGTTCCTTTTCGATCTTTGAAGGCAGACGAATATCGGTGTGACCATCCTCAAGCAAAGCGACGAAAGACTGCAATAAACGGTAGTAATCATAGAGTCCCTGATCCCTTTCAACCAGAGGCAGATATTCCATAAAAGCCTTATCCCAGTTAAGTGTGGGAACTTGCTCAAACCAGGCAAAATGTTGCTTGGCACCTCGATAGATAGTGACCAGACCAAATACACGCTCTTGCTTGGACAACGCTTCTTCTCTCGCTATCTTTTCGCTTGTTCTAGAGGAATCAGCTACACCTACGCTCAAAAGAAACGGCAAGGAGAACAGAAGGATAAGCTTCAAGCCAATGAATCTCTTAATCATCTGCGACCTTTCTGGGATTTCTGTGCATCGAACTATGTCATTCTTCGGATTTCCTTACTTGAAGCTCGAATTCGCATTGAACCTGGGAAATGTCCTTATCTCCGCATACTATTAGCCTCATAGCGTCAAAGGTAGAAGCATCCTACATTATAGGACGTTAAAATTCAAGAAAATTCT
>DATKYR010000262.1:0-3716 GCA_035528395.1 Sedimentisphaerales bacterium | reverse complement strand
AATAGTTGGGCCGGCATTCGAAAAATTAGAGACTATATTTAATAAACACGGATGCCAAGCTTTCGTTGTATCAGGTGACCTTTCAAAACTGCTCGAAGTTTGGTACAAAGGCACAAGAGAAATTGAGTATCCTATCGAGATGCGTGGGGACAGCATACATAATGCTTGGAAAGCAATTCACAGACGAGGTGAATGGCTCAAAGGGAATGGTGATGCAGAACCTACTGAAGCCAACATACTAAATCATTTTGTAGACAACTACACTATGGCTATGAGACACGCTTTAAGGTTATAACAATTACAACAATCAAAGCCCTAAAAAATCACGAAATCTCAAGAAATCTCTGGCAATCCCCACAAGCGCACAGAAAGGCTCTGAGTTATATCTGGGCCTTAATTGTTTAGGACAAAGCCCCTGTTACCTTTAGAGGAAGGTGGTGAAAAGAGGGGGCTTTGTCTAAGAAGTATAATTATAGACCTTTTGTTAGCGAAGTCAAGGGCGCTTTGCGGAAATACGTTCTATGTCTGATACCCCTCAAGACGAGTTCGCCGTTTGAATGGCCTGTGAGGAGCTTTAAACACAACCACATCAAGAATAGATATTAACTCATAATCCAGAGATTTTCCTTGACGGAAAGGTAGATAATTTGGTATAGATAATATTAGCAGAGATGCTTTTCTGCGGGTTTTGGTTTTCTGAATAGAGGAGGAGTTATTGTGCAAGACACAGAGTTAGTTGTCACGGCGATTTTGAGCTTCACGAGTGGAGGTTTTCACATTTCAAGGAAAATTTCATATCCCGGCTCTGCGGGAACGAGAGTTTTGGTGTGTGGTAAAGGCATAGTTATTTTAACTTTTTTTGAAGGAGGACTATTATGTGTAGAAAATTGATTTATTTGCTTTCTTTTATTCTTGTCCTGAGCGTAACGAGCAGCATACACGCTGATCTTGTGGGTCACTGGACCCTTGATGATGGTTCCGGCACAACGATAACCGATATCAGCGGCAACGGCAACGACGGGACCATCGTGGACAATCCAACATGGGATATCACATGGATCCCCGGCATCACAGGATCAGCCTTAGAGTTCTATGGCTTGGGTGTCCCCGGTGGCGGTGGGGACTACTTCGATTGCGGCAGTGACCCCAGCCTAAATATGACTGGTCCCATCTCCATAGCCCTCTGGATAAGACCTGACGCAGATGACCCGGAGGGAAATGTCACAACGACAGCGCCAATGGCAAAGACGGATGGTTCGGATTGGAGCTATCAGGTTCGATATGGGTGGGGCCAAGGCGCTCCTGAGCCCTATATGTCGTTTACATTCAATTCGTCACCCAGGGCCTGGGCACACGTCGGCAAAAACCTGGAACGCTATGAGTGGTGCCATATCGCATGCTCGCACGATGGCACGACCCTGAAATGCT
Organism: Sedimentisphaerales bacterium; assembly: GCA_035528395.1. Classification (GTDB taxonomy): domain Bacteria; phylum Planctomycetota; class Phycisphaerae; order Sedimentisphaerales; family Anaerobacaceae; genus NIOZ-UU13. The sequence goes on along the minus strand of DATKYR010000262.1, from coordinate 2,288 downwards.
ATCTCAATGGAGAAGAAACCAACTCTGTCCCAATGGGCCAGTTTGGCGGCATTGGTACCCCTGTTATCATCGGAACGGACGGCTGGGGATGCGATTGGATTGGCGCAATTGACGACGTTAGGATTTACGACCATGGCTTGTCGGTGCCTGAAATACTCAGCGCCATGGAAGGCAAGGTAGTACTAAGAGCTTGGGGACCAACTCCGGCTGATGGTACTCTTTACCCGAATACGTGGGTAAATATTTCCTGGAAGCCCGGTCCCAAAGCAGTCACACACGATGTATATTTCGGCGATAATTTTGATGATGTGAACGCCGGAGCCGAGAGCACATTCCAAGGCAACCAGGCCGGGAACTTTATGGTTGTAGGTTTTCCTGGATTTGCCTTTCCGGACGGCCTTGTCCCGGGCACAACCTACTACTGGCGAGTAGATGAGGTCAATGACGCCGAGCCGAACAGCCCCTGGGTAGGTGATGTCTGGAGCTTTAGTATTCCTCCCAAGACAGCATACTTTCCCGATCCTGCTGATGGTGCCGATTCTGTAGATGTGGATGTGCAACTTAACTGGACAGGAGGTTACGGAGCGAAACTGCACACGGTTTACTTCGGCGACAATTCTGAAGAAGTGGACAATGCAACAGGCGGTCTTCCTCAGGGAACTTTGAGTTATAGTCCCGGCACACTTAAAATGGCTAAGACCTACTACTGGCGCGTGGATGAGTTCGATGCCATCGAAACGCATAAGGGCAACGTCTGGAGCTTTACGACTGAGGGCGCTGTCGGGAATCCAGACCCGGCTAATGGCGCTGTGGACGTCACGCAGACGCCTGTTCTCACATGGGTGCCGGGAGTTTTTGCCGATACACATGAGGTCTATTTCGGCACCGACGCTGAAGCTGTGAAAAATGCCAATACAAGTTCGCCCGAGTATAAAGGCAGCGGAAACCTCGACTCAGAGAGCTTTGAATCCGGACAGCTTGAGTGGAATACTACCTACTATTGGCGTATTGATGAGGCTAATAACACCGACGCCGACAGTCCGTGGACAGGTCCTCTCTGGAGTTTTACCACAGCCAATTTCCTTATCGTGGACGATTTTGAATCTTACAACGACCTTGACCCCACTGACCCCGATAACAACAGGATATTTAATGTATGGATAGATGGATACGAAGACCCGACAAATGGTTCTTTAGTTGGTTATGAGAATCCTCCATTTGCCGAGCAAACTATCGTTCACGGTGGCAATCAATCGATGCCGATGTCTTACGACAACGCAGTCGGCAAATCCGAGGCTACTTTGACATTGACTTCCAATCGTGACTGGACAGTGAACGGTGTCAACACTCTGACAATCTGGTTCAGAGGCGAAGCGGGTAACGCTGCTGAGCAAATGTATGTTGCTCTTAACGGTAACGCAAAGGTCGATCATGATGATCCTGATGCAGCAACGATAACGAGCTGGACGGAATGGAATATCGACCTGCAAGCCTTTGCCGACCAGGGCGTGAACCTTACCAATGTAAATTCGATTACTCTTGGCCTTAGCTCGATTACCGGCGGTACAGGTAAGATGTACTTCGACGACATTCGTTTATATCCACCAGCACAGTAAACTGGGGTTCGATCGTTCAGTATAATTAGTGCAGTAGATTTGTAAATTCGGGGCTTATACTGATTGATTCGGTATAGGCCCCGTTTGTTTTAAGATAATAATAGTTTAGACCAACTCTGGATTTTCCGCAGGACGGCTGTGAGAAGTGTTTTATCGTTCTACAATGGCCAAACTCAAGCCGAAGGGTATCTGAGGTAGGGACGGGAGATTTTAATGCAAATTAGAACGTAAAGAGCGGCCTTAACCCCCCAAAGGGGGCGGTGGGCGTGAATATCATAATGCTCTCCGAAATGTGAATCAATTTTATGAGGGGGGCCTTGGGGGGGTGACGGGGGTGTATGGGACCCTACTGGTAGTACTATATCGTAAACATTTCAGCCTCATTTTTCAAAAAGGTTGGGACTCAATTAACGACCATCTGTAAGATATAGCAGTCTGTTTTAGTGCAGCAGTGGTTCTTATCAATAGTCCTTAAATTTTGCCAACCAGCCGGTCCCATGGTTCCTCCAGTCGGCTGGCGTGACACCGCCGGCTGTAGTCCAGGCCCCGGCTTTGTTGTATCGACGGCTCCACTTGAGCGTGAACAATTCCTTGAGCCCCACCCTTCTGACAGTATAGTCCACAAAAGCGCCGTTTATGAATCCATCGTGGCGGTTGATGCAAAAGCGCTGC
>DATKYR010000261.1:0-41199 GCA_035528395.1 Sedimentisphaerales bacterium | reverse complement strand
TATTGTTATCCTGTCTTTTTCTTTGTTTTTGCTTGGGCATATTGGGCCTCCCGGCAAAAAATGAGAAGTTGTCCGATAATACATCGGCCAAATACGCCCCAAATGCCCATTTTTATAGTTTTTCTTTACCAATATCATGAGGGAGAACCTAAATTTCGGATTTATCCACTAAACTCCTACAAATGATACGGGTGGCGCTGCGGCCTATACATCATTCGCTGTGCCTGCCGGTCACCAACTATTTCCTGCTTTGCCTGGTCCCATTCGAGCTTGCGACCAAGAATATAGGAAAGATTACCTAAAACGCACAGGTTGGCCACACCGACCGCTGCTTCGATGTTCATAATGGTTTTAGCACCGGTTTTGATTCCATTGAACCAGTCTTCTTTGTGACCCGGACTCTTATACACATCCTTTGCCCCGGCCGGCAGCTCCCATTGACGGGCCTTTTTCTCGACCCAGGTACCACCGTCACCACCCCAGTGCACAAATTTGCCTTTGCTGCCATGATAGACGGCTCCGTAACCCGGTCGGCTGATTTTTCCGCCCGGCTCATTGCCGGTCCTTTCTTCAGCGGGTACCGCATTACCGGTGTGCTGATTCCAGGTCAGGACCCAGTCAGGATTCTTAAAAGTATAAGTAACGTCCATAGTAACGGCACTGTCCCATAGGCCCTTAGTTGGTGATGTACCGGTTGCCTCGACGGTAACAGGTCCGGTACCGTCAGCACCCATCCACCACATAGCACAGCTCATAACGTGCGCACCACGGTCGCGAATCTGGCCTCCGCCGGATTCCATTAGCCATCGGAAAACACCGTGGCAATACCTCTGATTGTAAGGGCGCCAGCGCAGCGGCCCCAGCCACAAGTCCCAGTCTAATTCAGCCGGCGGTTCGCTGTCCGGAACAGGATTGCTGTCCTCTGGACTGTTATAGTGAAAGCAGTTTACCTTATCAATATGGCCAATATTACCGTTAACCAGATATCGATGAGCCAGATAGGCTTCCGGTTGCGAGCGACCCTGTGAACCGACCTGGACCGATACTTTGTTGTCTTTTGCAGCGGCCACCATGGCCTTGCCTTCCTCGATAGTACAGCAGGCCGGCTTCTCGACATAAACGTGCTTACCGCACTGGGCCGCGTGCACCATCTGAACTCCGTGCCAGTGGTCCGGTGTAGCAATAACAACCGCATCGATGTCATTGCGATGGAGAATATAGCGGTAATCACGATATGCCTCCACATCATGACCGACTGTTTTGACTGCGCCGGCAAGCCGCTTTTCATCCGCGTCACAGACCGCTGCTATATTTACCTCGCCTCGGTCGCGCCTTGCAACCATATCTCCCAGGTGGTATCCACCCATTCCACCGACTCCGATATGGGCCATCGTCAACTTCTCATTTGCTCCTGTCCGGCCCGGGGCCGCCAGTACACTTGAGGGAATCAAATACGGAACACTCACCGCCGCTCCCGCGGCTGCTAAGAATTCACGCCTGTTGATTTTCTTTATTCGTTTCATCGTTTTATTACCTTTCTGCTCTGATATTTCAGCTATTTTATAAAGTGCTAAAAAATCGTTGCTATCTTACTTAAGCGATTTAACGTTTGTCTCTTTCGTTGGTATCAGCTTGACACAGTCAAGTCCGGGAACCTTCTCACCGCGCTGGCGCAGCGATTGCGCTATATTAAGCTTAAAGTCATCAGGCGCAGCTTTCAGGGCGGCTTTTAGTGCCGCAAGTGCCGTTCTACCCGGTATCCGCTGAAGCACCATTCGAGCATCCTCACGCAGTTCTCTGTCTGACAACAAGGCAGCTATCGGCTTGACGGCATTTCTGTCGCCTATCTCGGAAAGCATCCACAGCACTTCACGGCGGACAGGCACGGGCTGGTCATCACCCAACAGCTCAACCAGCTTACCCATAACAGCTTTTTTCTTATTGCCGGCCTTCGGGCGACCGACGTGGCGCACTATTTTCCATAATCCACGCTTTGCCGCTCGCGCAACTTCGAGTTCTTCGTTAGCCATTACTCTTGCCAAAGGCTTGACCGCTGCTGCTCCGACTTCGCCGGCGCTCTGCCAGGCTTCTGTTCGCACACTGGCATCATTGTCTCTTATCCCGGCCATCAGTTTACTTACTGCCTTGTTCCGGGCGGCAACAGCTACCGACGGCAGAACACCGGCAGCCGCTATTGCAAGGGACACTTTTTTCGGATTTTTCATAGACATGTTCTCAACCCTTTCTCATTATTTCGGTTACAACAAATGACTTTTGTCATATCGGATTTTATCGGACACTACCGACAAGGTCAAATATTATTTGTATTTCCTGATGTACATGAGTGGACGCCCCGTTTGAAATTGGCTTTGTTTGGCTTTGAATTGGGTTTGTTTTGGCTTTAATTGGGTTTGAATTGGCTTTGTTTTTCCCAATAACCAAATGTCCAATTGCTCGTATTTGCTTATCAGATAAGAGTTTACGTTGATTTTCGCGTACTTGACTTTGGCTTTGTTTGTTAAAATAGAGTGTATCAGGAAATATGTTATAATTCCCCCGACAGAAAAGCAAGTGAGCTAACATCGAGGGTAAACTCCAGGGTAAGGAACCCCGTGTTGCCAGAGAAATTAGCCACCCCCGAAAAGGCTGCCGAGCTGATAAACGATGAGCGTTATCACATAAGCTAAAGCCGTCAGTCCGAAGAATTGGAACATCGCCCAGCCCCAGGAATTTGTTTCATGTTTTGTCATTGCAATGGTCGCTACACACGGGGTGGCAATCAGACAAAACAACATAATGCAAAAACCTGTTAAAGGCGTATAGTTTGCCCGCAATTTTTCCCGTAAACTCTGCGTTTTTTGCTCAGCGCTGCCAGAGTCCCCCACTTGGCGCGAACCGACGGCATATACTATTGCTAATTGTGATACAAACACCTCTTTGGCAGCGGTTGCGCCGATAAGGGCCGTTCCGATTTTCCAGTCGAAGCCCAGCGGTTTTAACGCAGGCTCTATGGTTCGTCCTAATCGACCAATTACCGAATACTCCAATCCGGCTTGCCTTGCCTGCTCAGCACTCAAACCTGTCAAAGACTGTTCGCCCGGTTTTGGGAAACTGCCCGCGGCCCAGAGTATAATCGATATGACAAGGATTATTGTGCCGGCCTTTCTCAGATACATCCAGCCTCTGTGCCACATGTGAATACAGATGGATTTTAGGGTGGGCATACGGTAAGGCGGCAGCTCCATAACGAACGGCGTGGTTTCGCCCTTAAAGACGGTCAATCGCAAAACCTTAATACAAATAATCGCCAAGACAATTCCTATCAAATAAATAAACCAGAGCGTTGGCCCTCGCCATTTTTCCGGGAAGAAAGCCGGTATTATCAGCGCATAAATCGTCAGTCTTGCGCCGCAGCTCATCAGGGGTATTACCATTATTGTCGTAAACCTGTTGCGTCTGTTTTCGAGTATTCGTGCTCCCATTATGGCCGGGACCGAACATCCGAAACCGATAAGCATGGGTATGAAGCTTTTTCCGTGCAGGCCTATCTTGTGCATTACGTGGTCCATAATGAAGGCGGCCCTTGCCATATAGCCTGAATCCTCAAGAAGGGCAATAGCGAGGAACAGCAATAAGATATTCGGCAGGAAGACAATCACCCCCCCTACTCCGCCTATAACGCCATCAACCAAAAGGGACATTAGCCAGCTCTCTGAGCCGGTCGGCCAAAAGCCGGCTATCGTTTTAGAAGCCCAGCCGAAAAACTGCTCGAGCCAGCTCATCGGATATTCGCCTATCTTAAATGTCGAAAAAAAGACTAAATACATCAATATCAGAAAAATCGGCAGCCCCAGGATGCGATTTGTTACTACCGCATCTATCATATCGCTGGTGCTGTGACGCAATTCGACCGTGCTCTTGATAGTCTCCTGACAGGCACCAGATATGAAACCATACCGCCGGTCCGCCATTACGATTTCGGGCTCATCGGCGAAAATACCTCTAAGATGCTCGGTGCCGGCTGTAATTAGATCGATCACCTCTTTGCTATGGACTTTTGCAGTCATATCAGAGTCCTGCTCCAGCAGTTTGACAGCGAGCCATCGTGAGCCGTACTTTTCTGCCAACTGCTGCTCTTTATCATTGATGAGTGTTTCGATTTCCGCCAGCTCATGCTCGATTTCCTCGCCGTACTTTATCTTATGAGTGCGCTGCAGCTTTTCCTGCCGGGCTGTTTCGACAATGGCATCGAGCAGCTCTGTTTTCCCTTTAGCTTTATTTCCAACGGTTGAGACTATCGTTGCCTCCAAGAGCCTGGACAACTGTTTAGTGTCGAACTGCAATCCCTTTTGTTCGGCGATGTCGCTCATATTGAACGCCAGAACCAGAGGGACATTCATTTCAATAAGCTGGGTCGCCAGGTACAGGTTCCGCTCGATATTGGAGGCATCAACAATATCCACCACAACATCCGGATGCTCCTCGATTATGAAGCTACGGGCAACAAGCTCTTCTATCGAATAGGCCGTCAAGCTGTATGTTCCCGGCAAATCCACAAGTGTTATTTCATATGCCCTGTATTTACAGATGCCCTCCTTCTTTTCCACCGTTACTCCGGGATAATTGCCTACGTGCTGTCGCGCGCCGGTCAGCATGTTGAATATGGAAGTTTTTCCGGTGTTAGGGTTGCCGGCTAAGGCTACTTTGATTTTCTTGTCCATAATCCTGCGGTCTGTTTCACAGCTTTGTTTTTTCTGCGAAAGTCAAGTTGAATGAATTTTCCCGTCTAAAAATAAGGTTCGTGCAAAAGCTGCGCGTTTTCACAAAACCATAATCTTATGAGCCATCCCCCTGCCTAACATCATCTTCGAGTTCTTGACGCTTATCACAAAAGGTCCGGGTTGGCTGTTGTTTACGACTGTTATTTTCACGTTTGGCACAAGCCCCATTGAGGCAAGGCGGCTGTTCAAACCTCGTCCGGCCTCTATGCCGACTAACTGTACCGTTTCTCCCGACTGAACCTTTGACAACGACCTTGCTTTCTTTTGCTCCATTGCTGTTAGCTCGCTTACTTAGACTTTCTGATTCTTTTTATTACAGAATTTCTGGAATTCATTCGCCAAATCACAACCATTTTTGCTGCTTTGGGTTACAAACTCGATAAAACACAGAAGCTTTTCAATAATCTCCTGACCAAGCTCATGCTCAGCTTTGCATGCGGCCTGCTGGGCAACATCCGACTCAACACCTAAGACGTTGACGAAAAAAGACTTCAGGATATTATGTTTATTGGCAATCTCGGCTGCTGCAATCCTGCCGGATTCGGTGAGTGTTACATAATCGTATGGCTTATAGTTGGCCAGTCCCTTTTTCTTCAGGACCCGCAAGGCGCCGGTAACAGATGCTCTGGAGACACCGAGCTGTTCGGCTATGTCCCTGCTGCGGGCGACGTTGGACTCTCTGGTAAGATTGAGAATGGCCTCGAGATAATCTTCCAAAGAGGCACTTAGGTTATCACTTTTTGCTGTGACCATAGCTATTTTTCCTTATTTTGTGCGTTTTGGCTAATATAGTTAGGCTTGCCTAACTTTGTCAAGTATTTTTTTATTTATTTTTGAAATTCAGGAAAATTTTACCATACGCGATATTCGGGTGTATCTGCCGCCGCCGGAATCGGCACCGTAAGTTGTGTGATTTATTTGGCAATTAAGATTGCGTCGTTAAGGGCCTGTTGCCAAAGTTCAAAAAGGACGTTTTGAGATTGCCGCGCGATTTTTCAAATCGCTCGCAATGACCTGAAAACGCACTTTATGTCATTGCGAGGAGCGTGGCGACGAAGCAATCCTATGAACCGGAGCCTGTCAATTAAGGGCTTATATCGAATGATTCGGTATAGGCCCCGGTTGTTTAAGGACAATAGCTGACAAACTCCATTATGCTGCTAAAAGGTCAAAACAGCTCAGGATTTTCTATAGGACGGCTCTGAAAGGTGTTTTATCATTCTAAAATGGCCAAACTCAAGCCGAAGGGTATCTGAGGCAGGGTCAAGACAACGTCGGCGATTCTACAAGCGTAAGAACCCTCTGAGAACTGCTCTGGGAGATTCTGTGAGCCTCTTGCTTTTATGGTAAATATTTTTTATGTTTTAATTGGGAAATATAAGTTTTTGGCGCGCTTTGCGAGTGTAGTATTTATTATTAGGGAGTGAAAACCTAACGGGATTAATCGCTCAAAAACTTGGCGGTTCCTCAGGTATCGTTTCTATGATGTTTGTACTGATATCTTCCGGCCTGATGGAATTGATATGGTTGCTACACTTGGTCCGTTAAGAAAAACGTAATGGTGTAACATGAATAGAAAGAAAACCAAAAATAAAATAAAAGAACTAAAAAATGAGTTGAAAGCAGCCAATCGAGCAAGTAATGTCCGAATTTTCAAGCTTGCTTTGGTTATGGTCATTCTTGCAATAGCCGCTGCTTTCATATATGGCCTAATACAGTAAGAGGCAGATTGAGGCTTTGGATGAGGAAGGCTTTTAACGTGTCCTTTTCACTATCACCGCACCCAAGCCGAGCTTCCGGAGAGCAACTTTTCTATCGCTAACAAACAGAAAAGCCCCCGTGGTGCGGAGGGAGAGGAAAAAAGCGAGAACGCGCAGGGGCTTGATGACGAGATTTTTATAACAACAAAGCTACAGCATTTTGCGTCTGCGTAACCAGCCGACAAGATCTACGCCTATACAGCCAAGCAAAAAAGCTCCGGGCGCTGGAATAACGCTATATGTCAGGTCATCCATACTGATATTGACATCTCTGCCATTCCAGTCGGTCGGTCGGGTGAACTCAATACGATCTACCACTCCCGGGAAGCTGATAGCAATGAAACTCGGAGTATCAGACATAGGAAGGACCTGCGATCCTACCACGTCTGTTCCGAGATAACCAGTGACAGAGCCAGGCTGATCCGCGAGGACAAAATCCCCCGCCTGCCATAGCGTGTACCAAAAATGAGCCCCTTCAACCGTTACGAGCCCAACGGATGAGAAATCCACATACGGGGTGTCAGCAGGGTAAGAAAATGGTGGGCGTCCAACGGTCTGAGCTGCATAACTCCCGGACGCTGGTGGTTGAGCGGCCGCGATTTGGAAATTTACCCAGCTTAGCCCTGAGTAGTCGTTGAGAAGCGTTCCAAGGGATAGTGGCGGGCTCTCGAAATCGACTGTCACGTTTGCACTTGTGCTGCCTGCTGTTAATGCGAGTAGCACGCAATTCAGAATGACGTTTTTCATAGTTCTTCAGCTTTGTTTCTTACCTTCATTCGCAACAGAATTACGTGGAAGATTGGGAGGCAAATAAGACAAGCTTACTCACCCTCATCCTTTAACATTAACATATCTGATTAACTGGAAAGATGTCAATGGAAAAAGCCCATAATTAAGAAAATCTTTGCAGAAACAGTGAATCGGCCCTGAAAACGAGGATTTGGTCTCACCATCAACACCCAAGCCGAGCAGAAAAAGCGAGTAGGGTATTCCTGGTTATAAGGTTCGCAAAGCCTGTTTTTTGATTAGCAAAAGGATAAAGTAGCTGCCTGAACACGCCGATAAATAGTTATATAAAGTTAAGTTTATTTTCTTATGACAGAGAAGGAGATAAATTATGACTTGCAAGGAAAAATCTCAGGTTCCTCAAGAGTCACAACAGACACCATCCGAACCCTCTCAGGAAACACCATTGAAAGAGTCTGAAGAAGCACGAGAAGTAACGGCAGAAATCAAATCCGAGTCGCCAGGATGCGATGGGCCCGACTCTCACAAATGGGACAACAAAATGGAAGTACAACGCATTCTTTCAGGTAAGCCTGACCTCGAAATAAAGGGAACTCCTGAAGCCACCGGTTCCATCGAACAACCCAAACCACCAGCGAAGAAAAAAAATTCCTGAAGTTCCTGACAAAGTAAGTCCATACAGATTGTTCTTGTGCATTGGTCGAGCCAGGCATTATTTCTACATAGTGCTTGGTTTTCTTCATTCGATGAAAAAGCCCCTGCAGCCTTTTAGAGGATGGTGAGTGAAGAAAAAGCAGGGTCATAGTTATGTGTATGATTATAGACCTTTTTGTTAGCGAGGCCAAGGTGATTTGCGGAAATAAGTCTGTTATGATACCCCTCAAGACGAGTTCGCCGTTTAAATGCTCTTCGAGATATAAATAAGAGAAGGATAAAATATCATACACAAAGGAGCAGTGGAGTAACCAAGCGTGGAGAAAAGGGGAAAATAAGGACAATAAAACTAAAACTCCTGCTGGTTTATATGTTCTTTTATCCACTCTTTAGATATGCGGGGGTCGTTCGGTTCTATCTCAACGAGTATATACTCCTCTCTTGCTATGTCTTTCAAAAATTCCGGTGCGAACTTCGGCAAATATATAATTTCTTCCTGTTTCGTGGATTTGGCATCATGAAAGCGGCATAGAAAATAAACGGACACAGCAAAGCCAATAATAACAAACAAAGCAATAATATTTATTGTGGTTTTAAAGCGACTGGGCATAATCAAAAAATACTCCGACTTAACAGGTATATCAAGAAAATAATTTTAAGGGGCCTGGTAAAAGCAAAGCCATGAGATGTAATTGATGGTGCTAATACCGATATACAATTCTCATCAGATTTTAAGCGCGAACTCTGTAAACATGCCCTTTATGATACCCTTCAAGACGGTTTCATCCTTTAAATACTCTCTGTTTCGGAAAACAAAAATCGACGATGTCACCCCTGCGAAAGCAGGGGTCCAAAGCGAAAAAGCTGGATTCCCGCTTCCGCGGGAATGACAAATATTGTTTCCGCAACATGAACTAAATAGTCTCTGGGGCGCTTAAAAATTGAAAGCTGATGGGGATTCTGTGAGAATCTAAAAAATAGGCTGAAGGGCTTTTTTTGAACATGTCCGCCATAGATTGAAGAAATTACACCAGGTAAGCGATGTATTCCCTGCCCTTTCTGCGTTTCTGCGTAGTTTTATCAAAAAGGCATGCCAATACATTACTAAGAGATTGTACTTGACGGGAAGGTGGCTTATTTGGTATAAACGACAATAGTGAAGCTTGTGCCTGCACAGATCCTGCCCTGAGCGGAGTCGAATGGGCGGGCATCTGAGGATTTTGGTCTTCCTGCGGGCGCAATTATTGTAATTTTCCAAATAGAGGAGGATGTGTATTATGCGAAGCATTGAGTTTAATTTTAAATTTGCCCTTCGCAGTGAAAATATTTTACATTTCAATTAACAATCTATATTTATTTTTTGAATCCCGCCCCTCGTCCGCAGGATGCCTTACGGCAAAGACGAGACGGGGTGAAGGAGGACTATTATGTGTAAGAAATTGTTTATTTTAACTTCTTTTGTTTTGGCTTGTGTGCTGTCTGGGTCAATCTCCCTGGGTCAGGAAAATCAGATTATAAACGGCGAGTTTGACAATGGTCTCATTTCATGGGGCTCGTACGGGGGGGCGGGCTTCACTTTTGAAGTAGTACCCGGTGCCGGCCTATCAGGGAATAGCGCGGTATTGATAGATATTACCAATGCTTCTGCAGCAACTTCCATAGGGATTTCCCAGGGGGGATTTCAGCTTGTGGAGGGCGAAACGTATCCTCTCGGCTTTATAGCTAAGTCTGACCAGGAAAGGGAAATGGTGGTCTTAATCCAACTCTACAAACCGGAAGGTGCTCAGTGGATCGACATTGTATTGGAGCGGGTAGCGCTAACCACCGATCCGCAGACGTTCTTTTTAGAATACACACATGAAGACGAATCGACCGAGGACCATCCAGATTGGTCTGTGAATATGTATTTGATGCTAAAGGGTGCCTGGTGGGGCATGGTCGGTGATGACCTGAACACAAAAGTATGGATTGATTGGGTGTACTTTGGTGCTGAGCCAGAAGTCCAGGAACGCGGCCGTGCCGTGAACCCAACTCCGGCTGATGGTGCCATAGTTGAGGATACATGGGTTAATCTTACCTGGTTTCCGGGGGATTTTGCGGTCTCACATGATGTGTATTTGGGCGAAAATTTTGACGATGTGAATGACGGTGCCGGCGATACGTTCCAGGGTAACCAGGGCTCGACCTCTTTTATTGTCGGCTTTCCCGGATTTCCTTATCCGGACGGTCTTGTTCCAGGCACAACTTACTATTGGCGAATCGATGAGGTCAATGACACCGACCCGAATAGTCCCTGGAAAGGTCCTGTCTGGAGCTTTACTGTTCCTTCCAGGATTGCGTACGATCCAAGTCCACCTGATGGGGCCAAATTTGTGGACCCGAATGTAATCCTTAGCTGGGCCCCGGGATTCGGTTCGAAATTGCACACAATATATTTCGGCGACAACTTTGACGATGTGAACAATGCTGTTGTTGGTGTGCCCCAGGCGGAAACAACCTATGGCCCCGGCACACTTGAATTAGAGAAGACTTATTATTGGCGGGTCGATGAGTTTAGCGGCGCCGCCACAGATAAAGGCGACGTCTGGAGCTTCACGATTACCAAGGCCGGCGGCGGTCTCAAGGCGGAGTACTTCAACAACACGAGCCTCAGTGGTGAGCCGGTACTGACACGCCTGGAGCCCGAAATCAATTTTAACTGGGGCAACGCTGACGTACCCGGAACGAATTCTCCCGATGCGAGTATCAATGTGGACAACTTTTCGGCCCGCTGGAGCGGCGAGCTTGAGGTGGACCTGACGGACACTTATACGTTCCAAATTACCGCCAACAACGGTTTCAGGCTGTGGCTGGATGGAAAGCCCATCATCGATTTTTGGAACAATGGCACTACAAGCGATCGCCTGAGCGAACCGATCGAACTGGTAAGTGGCGATACCCACTCAATTCGGATGGAGTATTTCGAAGGCGAGGACATGGCGATTGCTCAGTTGTTCTGGGAGAGCAGCAGGCGGGAACAGCAGATAATTCCCAGTGGTGCGCTGCAGCCTCCGTTGAAGGCAGGGAGTCCGAGTCCGTCAGGTGGTGCTCTGGATGTAAAGCAGATACAGGTTCTTAGCTGGAGTCCGGGAGATAATACCGCTTCGCATCAGGTGTATTTCGGTACCGATGAAGAGGCTGTGAAAAATGCCAATACAGATTCGCCGGAATACAAAGGCAGCAAAACTATTGGTTCCGAGAGCTATGACGCCGGACGACTTGAGTGGGGTACTACTTACTACTGGCGTGTTGATGAAGTCAAGGACGACAGTACGATACAGACGGGTAATATCTGGAGCTTTACTACAGCCAACTTCATTATCGTGGAAGATTTTGAGTCTTACAATGACCTTGACCCCGCCGACCCCGAAAGCAACAGGATATTTAACGCGTGGATTGACGGATACGGCATCCCGACAAACGGTTCTCTCGTTGGTCATGACAATCCTCCTTTTGCTGAGCAAACTATCGTTCACGGAGGTAACCAATCGATGCCACTTTTCTACGACAACAGTGTTGGTTACTCTGAGGCGGCTTTGACATTGACTTATCCGCGTGACTGGACGGAGAATGGTGTCAGCACTTTATCGATTTGGTTCAGAGGCATTTCGGATAACGCTGCTGAGACTTTGTATGCTGCTCTCAATGGCAGTGCGGTGGTCTCTCATGATAATCCTAATGCAGCCCAGGTAGAGGAGTGGACCCAATGGAATATCGACCTGCAGGCGTTCGGCGTGAACCTTACTAATGTCAATACGATCGCCCTTGGTCTTGGTAACAGGAACAATCCATTAGCCGGTGGTTCAGGTACGATGTACTTCGATGATATTCGGCTGTATGCTCCATTGCCATAGCCGGGACTAAAAAGCACCATAAGCTGTGTGAGTGACATTCTCATAGACGAGCTTTTTGATGCCTGTTGAAAAAAACGAAAATTTTGGCGTGTGGCCAAAATAAAATTTATAATTGTTTTACTTTAACTTTTTGAAGGAGGACTATTATGTGTAGAAAAATGATTTATCTGGTTTCTTTTATTCTTGTCCTGAGTGTGTCAGGCAGTGTGTGCGCTGATCTGGTGGGCCACTGGAGGCTCGACGATGGGTCGGGCACAGTCGCTGCCGATTCGAGCGGCAACGGCAACGATGGGACCATCGTGAACAATCCCACATGGATTGCCGGCGTCGGGGGGACAGCCCTGGAGTTCCATGGCGACACCTCGGTCTATGGCGGCGGGGACTATATCGATTGCGGCAATGACGCCAGCCTGGACATCACCGGTCCGACCTCCATAGCCCTCTGGATAAGACCTGACGCGGATGACCCGGAGGGACAGGGCAGCCCTGGCGGTGAGACAGCGCCGATGGCCAAGGCGATGGCTGGGATGAGTCCCAGCTGGAGCTATCAGGTACGATACGGGTGGGGTGGTCCTGAGCCCTACATGGCGTTTACGTTCAATACGTCGCCCAGGGCCTGGGCCTTCGTCGGCAAAAACCTGGAGCGCTACGAGTGGTGCCATATCGCATGCTCGTATGACGGCACGACGCTGAAATGCTATCTCAACGGAGAGGAGACTGATTCGACCCCAATGGGCGCAATTACCAGCAGCAGTACCCCTGTCCTCATCGGCTCGGACGGGTGGGGCTGCGACTGGATTGGCGCGATTGATGATGTAAGGATTTACGACCATGCCTTGTCGGTGCCCGAAATAATGGGCGCGATGGAAGGTGAGGTATGGCCTTACGCCCTGGCCCCCAAGCCGGAGGATGGTGCCCTCCATCCGGATACATGGATTAACCTTAGCTGGTTACCGGGAGGTCTCGCGGTTTCACACGATGTGTACGTTGGTGAAAATTTTGATGATGTGGATGCCGGTGCTGAAGGTACGTTCCAGGGCAATCAAGCCGAGACTTTTATTGTTGTCGGCTTTCCCGGATTTCCTTATCCGGATGGTCTCGTCCCAGGCACGACATATTACTGGCGAATCGACGAGGTCAATGAAGCTGAGCCGAATAGTCCGTGGAAAGGTGACGTCTGGAGCTTTTCGGTTCCACCCAAGACCGCCTACTACCCCGACCCGGCTGATGCTGCCGAGCAGGTAGACCCGGATGTAACTCTGAGCTGGACGGGAGGTTTCGGTTCGAAATTGCACACAGTATATTTCGGCGACAATTTTGATGAGGTGAGCAACGCCGCCGGTGGACTCCCACAGGGAAGTGCAACCTATACTCCCGGCACACTTAAATTGGCCAAAACCTACTACTGGCGGGTCGATGAGTTTGATGTCACCGACACACATAAGGGCGACATCTGGAGCTTTACTACGCAGGGCGCCGTTGGAAGCCCTGATCCGTCTAATGGCGCTGTGGATGTAAAGCAGACACAGATTCTTACCTGGACACCGGGAGTCTATGCTGCGTCGCATGAGGTCTATTTCGGCACAGATAAAGAGGCCGTACGAAATGCCGATACCAGCTCACCGGAGTATAAAGGTGCCGGGGACCTTGGTTCCCAGAGCTATGAACCCGGAAAACTTGAGTGGGACACCACCTACTATTGGCGTATTGACGAGGCCAATAACACCAATCCCGACAGTCCGTGGACAGGCAGCCTCTGGAGCTTTACGACAGCTAACTTCCTTGTCGTGGACGACTTCGAATCTTACAATGACCTTGATCCCGCCGACCCCGAGAGCAACAGGATATTTAATGTGTGGTTGGACGGATACGACGACCCGACAAACGGTTCTCTTGTTGGTTATGAGAATCCTCCGTTTGCCGAGCAAACTATCGTTCACGGAGGCAACCAATCGATGCCGGTATTCTACGACAATAGCGTTGGTTACTCTGAGGCGACGTTGACATTGACTTACCCGCGTGACTGGACTGAGAATAGTGTCAACACTTTATCGATTTGGTTCAGAGGCATTTCGGCTAACGCTGCCGAGACTTTGTATGTTGCTCTCAATGGCAGCGCGATTGTCTCTCATGATAATCCAAATGCAGCGCAGATAACTACCTGGACCGAATGGAATATCGACCTGCAGGCGTTCGGCATAAACCTTGCCAATGTAAATACGATTGCCCTTGGGTTAGGCAATAAGAACAACCCACAGGCTGGTGGTTCAGGTACGATGTACTTTGACGATATTCGACTGTATCCACCGGCACCGTAAGCCGAGATTTGGCTGTAAATCAAAATTGTATAGTTGATATTGCAGATTTGCATCAATTCGGGGCCTGTACCAAACGATTAGGTATAGGCCCCAGTTGTTTAAGGACAATAGCGGACAAACTCCATATATGCTGCTAAAAGTTTAAACCAGCTCAGGGTTTTCTGTAGGATGGCTGTGAGAGCGGTTTTAAGAAATAAGAGAATGATTGGAGGAGTAACCTAAATATTTTAGTGCTTTTTCAGTAGTCCCTAAACCTTCTCATCCATTGGGGCCAATCAGAAGGCTGTACGAGGCCGGCTTTGGTCCAGGGATTACGAGTATCAAAACTGCGGTGCCAATTTAGTGCCCAAAGTTCCTTCAGACCCACCTTGTGCGTAGAGAAGTCCATAAAGAATATGTTTACCTCACCGTTGTGCCGATTCGTGCAGACACGTTTCATTCCGCCCCCGAATGCCCAGAGAAATTCTCCATCCTGGTCCGGTGGCGGGTCTGACGGCTCGGAACGGACCAGCATAAACCCGCTGTCCATTAACACAGGAATCATACTCGCATTCTTTTGGCCGGTCCGTCGCCATTTGTTCTTCGCATCATGTGCACCCACCACCAGGTCGCTGTCATTGACCCACCAGTTAAGCCCGTAACTGCCGATCTTGTACATTGGTTCCCTGAGATACGAAAAGTCACTGGGATTGGTTTTGCTAACGTCCCAAGCCACCCAGGGCATTGTGCCACCTTCTTCGACCGTGAGTTTGGCCTTTGGACAAAGGCGAATAACCGGCTCGTTGTAATAGGGAATCAGCGTATATATCCACGAGAATCGTCCCGTTGCCCAATCTTCGTCGATGCCCGGCATGAACCTACCGTCATAGTCGGACGTGTACATCATAAAGCAGACTGACCATTGGTGCAGATGGCTCTTGCAGACCACCTCCTTAACCTGCTCTTTGGCCCGGTGAAGGGCCGGCATTAATATCGCCATCAGTAATGCAATAATTGCAATCACTACCAAAAGCTCTATTAGTGTAAAGCCCGTTAGAAATCTTCCGCCTTTCCGAGCAGGAATGTTAATTTCTAACGGCGTAAAGCCGTTTCGTTTACGCATTACTTTTGCCCTTCTCTTTCAAAGAGAAATAATGAGTTTCGCAGGTATGCTTTTCTGCCATAATTATAACACACTCAGCCGCAGTAATGCAAGCTGTTGGCTGATTGTTAAGTTGCGGGATGTCAGATGTCCCTCAAGACGAACACGTCGTTTAAGTGGCTTGTGAGGCGTTTTAAATTGAAAGACGATGGGCGCCTTATGTGAGATTTTGTGGGCCGGCTAAATGGTCAAAATAAAGAGGAAGGTTGTACAGATTGCAAGGCGGCAAACTGGTCATCGGCAAATTCAAATAATGGCTGAATACCGGTTCGTTCAAGGATTTGTCGGATCATTGAAGAAACAGCGTACAAAATGACTTTGTGTCCGAGGTTTTTCAGGAATCCCTCCAATATAATGAGGCTGCTTATGCTCTCAGATGTCAGTAGTGTGACGCTGGAAAAATCAATAATTACGTCACAGGCATGTCCATCGCCTACGATTTTATTAACAGTTACAAGCTCATCACTTATTAAATGTGGCTCTTTGGGTAAACTAACGAGAAGAACATTTTCTGAGAGCTTTTCAATCCCCATTTTAGCTACCCCCATTTTTTGGATGACAACCCTTTAGTCAGCTTAAAACGAATTATCGGAATGGCTTGTTCGTGAAAACCAGCCCTTTAATAAACTATAAAATAAGAACTGGAAAAATCCAAATGAGAACGACCTGACAAACGGAGGATTCTTGGGCCAAAACGGCCAGCCTCAGGCTGCCCCTGGATTTTCTTTAGGACGGATTTGAGAGGGATTTTAGAGTTCTACAATGGCCAAAATCATGCTAACGTGTATCTGAGGTAGGGTCATGATAAGGTCGGCGATTCTGAGCGCAGAAACTCTTTTCAGTAGTCCTTAAACCTTCTCATCCAAATTGGCCAGTCACCGGGCTGACACCCGCCCGCTGTTGTCCAGGGGCCCGTAGTGTCGTACCGTCGATGCCACTTAAACGTCCACAACTCCTTAAGCCCTATTTTCCTGGCAGAAAAATCCAGAAAAATCCCGTCCACAAAGCCATCGTGCCGGTTTAAACAGTAACGCAACATACGCCCGCCGCCACCTTCAGCCCACCCCTGGCCGTCATATGCCGGAGGGTCATCTACTGAGTCCACCACACCATTATAGCGCTGTGCCCCGAGGAACAAGGGCACGTACGCGGCCCCCGCCACAGCCGGCCCGCGCCAGTACCAAGATGGCTCCCCGCGAGGTTCCCTGCCCGGCTGGATATCAACACAATAGCCGTTGATCCCGTAACTTCCCTTCATCGGCTTGGCCCAGTGGTCCTGGTTCATATAGCCCCAGGCCATGGTCACACCGACGTCCGTTCCCTCGGCTCCCTCGGTGATACCATTCTTATCAACCCACGGCTTCGTCGCGTTCGGACAACAGGTAAATTCGTCATCCCATTTATAGTAGTCCCCAAGTGCGCTGACCCACCGATTGGGCTGAGGCTGGGCCGTATGGCCCGCCATGAATCGGCCATCGTTGTCTTCGGCGTACATCGCAAAGAACAGGCCCCATTGCTTGAGCCTGTTTAGGCACGCAACGCATCCGGCCTGTTTCCTTACCCGCTGTAAAGCCGGCATCAATATCGCCATCAACAGTGCAATAATAGCAATCACTACCAAAAGCTCTATCAGGGTAAACCCCGTTAGAAATCTTCCGCTATCCTGATTGGGGATTCTTATTCCTAACGGGGTAAATCCTCTTTGTCTGTTCATAATGATACCGGTATTTCTGTATTAGCAGAACCTAAAACCATCATATTCTTTTTGGGTCTGAAAGTCAAAAGAAATGTCCACCACTTCGCCTTGTGTTTTGGCCGGAAAATCTGGCTGCATTAATTCGTGCTGGATTCCAAAAAATGTTTGCATTACAATATGTTTTACATTATAATATTGAAATTAATTCGGGGCGTGGCGCAGTTTGGCTAGCGCGCGTGACTGGGGGTCACGAGGTCGCAGGTTCAAGTCCTGTCGCCCCGATTACAATAATTTCCTCTACTGCTCGTCGGGCATACCTTTACGTTTGCTTAGAATAGCAAAACTCAATATGGCCAATAAAGCTACAGCCGATATGTATTTAACAAAATCGGGTAGCATCCAGCCGTGATGAGTAGCTATTTCAATGTCGATGCCGGAGGCAATGTAGTCGAGTAAAATACCAAATAACAAAGAGCACCCTGCCACCGTAGCCAAATATGTAATTGCTGTTGTTCTGCCTAAAGCTTTCCAGATGGTTATGAATGAGGCGGCGTTTGTGGCCGGGCCGGTCATCAGAAAAACCAACGCTGCACCGGGCGTCAGGCCTTTCAATATCAGCGCTGCTGCTACCGGCACCGAGGCCGTTGCGCATACATAGACCGGTATGCCCAGAAACATCATTACCACCATTGCGAAAATCCCGGTGCCTAATTTTTCCGCAAAGTAACCATCCGGTATCAGAGCGGAAATAAAGGCCGCTATAATAAGTCCTACGAGCATTGCCTTGCCAATATCTCGCGGAAGCGTAACAAAGCCGTATTTTAATCCTTTGATAATCTTGTTTTTCTTGTTACCTTCGGCGCAACACTCATCTTTACACTCTGGTTGCGGGCGTTCTGCATTATTTTTGTCCCGATTAAACACATCGACCAGGGTGCCGCCTATAATGCCGGTAACGAATGCAGCCAAAGGTCTGAATACGGCAAAGACAGGGCCAAGAAGGCTTAAAGTTACGAAGATACTATCAACGCCGGTTTGAGGCGTGGACAGCAAAAATGACACTGTGGCTCCTTTGCTTGCTCCATGCTTGTGCAGCGATATTGATACCGGAATAACACCACACGAGCACAGAGGCAACGGCACACCAACAATTGACGCTTTAACCAGCGGCCATACCCCCCTGCCGCCAAGATGCCTTTCAACGAGTGGTTGGGATACGAACACCGAAAGAATCCCTGCCACGAAAAAGCCAAACAGCAGATATGGTGACATCTCGGCTGCGGTGCCCCAAAAATCTATAATTATCGATTTGGCAAAATCAGCCATTATTTACCCCCTTATCTCAAATGAGCGGAAGACTTTCTACTGTTTCAGCCCACGCTCCAGGTCGTTAATTATATCCTCAACATCCTCAATTCCAACGGCGAGCCTGAACAGGGTATCAGTGATTCCCAGCTCGTAGCGTTCTTTTCTTGTGCAGTCGTAATAACTTACTAACGCGGGGTGTGTTATCAGTGTTTCAACACCGCCCAGGCTTGGCCCAATGTAGCACAGCTTCAGGGCATCCAAAAACCGTTTTGCGGTATTGAGGTTGCCCTTTATATCAAATGTTACGACTCCCCCGCCACCGGCCATCTGTTCTTTTGCTACTTTGTAATGGGGGTGGCTTTTAAGGAAAGGATAATAGACTTTTTTGATACGCGGATGATTTTCGAGAAATTCTGCAACCTTTAATGCTATTTCATTTTGCTTTTTTACTCGTAATGGAAATGTTTTAAGCCCTCGCAACAGAAGATAACAGCAATGCGGGTCAATAAGGCCGCCCATTGACTTATGCAGGTTGCGTATCTTATCGATCAGCTCTTTTTTTCCAAGCACAGCGCCGGCCAAGATGTCATTATGACCTCCAAGGTACTTTGTCGCACTTTGCAGGACAAGGTCCATCCCGAATTCGATGGGTCTTTGGTTCAACGGAGTGGCAAATGTACTATCTATGAGCGTCAGAACATTATGCTTTTCCGCTATATGCTTGATTTTAAAAAGATCAAATATATTCAGGTAAGGATTGGTCGGCGATTCGGAAAATATAAAACGGGTGTTCTTTCTGATGGCCTTCTCAAGAATTTCATAATCTCCGAATGGGACAATAGTGCACTCAACGCCGAATTGTTTCAGGTAAAACCGGCAAAACTCAAGAGTTTTTTTGTAGCTGTCATCCGTGACAACAATGTGGTCACCGGACTGAACTAAAGTAAGAATCGTCGTGGTTATTGCGCTCATCCCGGAGGAAAAAACAACACAGTCTTCGGCACCTTCGAGGTTGGCAAGACGCTTTTCGGCGATTTTTGCAGTAGGATTACCATATCTGCCGTACTCAAAGTGCTCTTTTCCTTTCTTGGTGTAGTCTTCAATGTGCTTGCTGTTTTTAAACGTAAAGGTAGAAGTCTGAACAATAGGAGTCATTAACGAATCAGCGTATTTTCTTCTCGGTTCACCGGCATGTATTGCTCTGGTGGACAGGGACGCATCTCCCCCGGCAACCTTTTTTTTATGAGAGGATTTAGCCATTATTGTCCATTCCTTACTCAATTAAGAACTGCTATATCTAAATCGGGCATCAGATTTCAACCGTTTCAGTCCGGCTGACATTGCCCTGTAAATCAATTGTAACATCTTCGAAGCTCATTTCAATTTTGTTTTTAGAAATAGCCTGTCGTGCAATCTGAGTAAGACCTGAGCAGCACGGCACCTCCATATGGATGACCGTTAAACTGTTCAGTTTATTTGCTTTTAATATTGCCGCCAGCTTCTCGATATAAAACTCGGCGTCATCCAGTTTCGGGCAGCCCACAGCAATACTATTGTCTTTCAAAAACCTGCTATGGAAGTCACCCATTGCAAAGGGCACACAATCTGCAACCAACAGCAAATCAGCGTTGTTAAAATGCGGGGCAGATGGCGAGACCAGCTTCAACTGCACCGGCCACTGGCTAAGCTGAGATGGAACCTGGGCGGTAGAATCTGTGGTACGGCCTTTTTCCCGCAGCTTTTGAATCCTCATACCCGGACAGACAAAGTCAGCTTGCTTTTGGCTCTCTTGCTCTTTAGCCAGATGTGCTTTGGTCGCTTCTTCATCAAATTCCGCGACCTGGCGCTTCTCAATGGTTATGGCGTCCTGGGGACAATGCCCGATGCACGCCCCCAGGCCATCACAATAAATCTCACTGACCAGCCTGGCTTTGCCGTCAACTATCTTTATAGCACCTTCAGCACAGGCATTCACACACTGGCCGCATCCATCGCATTTTTCTTCATCTATTTTTACAATGTTTCGCAGGGCCATTCTAAAACTCCTTCTAACTCAGCATTTCGGCCAAATCTTCATCGGGATTGCCAATCGGCTTTATATTGAATTTCTCCACGAGAACATTCAGAACATTTTCGCTAAGAAACGCCGGCAGACTCGGCCCAAGCCGTATGTTCTTTATCCCCAAATGCAGCAGCGTCAGCAGAATGGCCACCGCCTTCTGCTCATACCATGAGACTACGAGTGAAAGAGGTAAATCGTTTACACCGCAATCAAAGGCCTCGGCGAGTGCTGTTGCAATCTTGATGGCCGAATAGCAGTCGTTGCATTGCCCCGTATCAAGCAGACGAGGAATTCCGTCAATATCACCATAATCACGTGCATTCAATCGGTACTTTCCGCAGGCCGCCGTCAATATCACGCAATCATCCGGAACCTTCTCAGCAAGCTCGGTAAAGTAATTGCGCCCGGGCTTGGCACCGTCACAGCCGCCAATAAAGAAGAAGTGTCGAATTTTGCCTGCCTTTACGGCTTCGATAATCTTGTCTGCCAATCCGAGGACAGCCGTATAATGGAATCCCGTACTCAGCGTTCCCTGGGGATTCTCCGGAAGCGGCGGCTGGGACAAGGCCTTTTCAATCACCTCGCTGAAATCCCTGTTTTTGATGTGCTTAACGCCTGAAACGCCTGCTATCCCGCACGTAAACATCCGGTCTTTGTAAGAATCCTTCGGAATCATAACACAGTTTGTCGTAACTAAAATTGCACCGCTAAATTCATCGAATTCTTTTTTCTGATTCTGCCAGGCCGTACCGTAGTTGCCCACAAAATGCTTGAACTTCCTGAGCTCCGGATAACCGTGAGCGGGCAGCATTTCGCCGTGAGTGTAAACGTTAATGCCTTTACCCTCGGTCTGCTTTAATAACTCATAGAGGTCAAGCAGGTCATGGCCGGTAACCACGATTCCCGGCCCGGCCTTCGTGCCGGTCGGCACTATTGTGGGTGTCGGATTGCCAAAGGTCGATGTGTGTGCATTGTTGAGCATTTCCATCACACGAAGGTTCATCTCGCCGGCCTTTAGCAACAGCTCAAGATATCGATTGAGATCAAAGTCCACATTTGTTAGCGTTGCAAACATTGCTTCGTGCATAAACGCATCCACTTCTTCATCTTTTTGCCCCAGCTCTCGCGCGTGATACGCATAAGCAGCTATCCCTTTTAGCCCGAATATGAGCGTATCCTGCAAGCTCTGAATATCCTCATTCTTTCCACAAACTCCGACTTTGGTACATCCCGTACCACCGGCCGTTTGTTCGCATTGATAACAAAACATAATTTTCCTTTCATTTTATTCGATTGTTCTTTTGACTTTAATTTTTTACAAACAAATCTGCTGCTAACCGACGACCTTCGTCGGTCTTAAATTTTTTATCAATAATTTCCTGCAGTTTCTCGCTGGTCAGCAGGCTGGAATCCGTTAGGAGGTTTACGAGCCGGTCTGCGTCCCACACAATCCTGAACTCAACCGTATCGATGTCCTTTGCGCTGTGATGGTCTGCGATAATCCTGCATATATGCTCGACAGCCTCAGCCGAAATGTCGTATCTTTTCAGAATCTCCTCAGCAATAGGTGGGCCTTCAATCTCCTGATACTTTCCGGCTGACGAGCCATACTTGCGTTCGGCCTCGTGAATTCCGATATCGTGCAAAATCGCTGCCGCCCTGACAATCAGCGGGTCGCCGCCTTCGACATTCTGTATCTGCTCGGCATAATCCAGGACGGCAAGCGCATGCTCAAT
Organism: Sedimentisphaerales bacterium; assembly: GCA_035528395.1. Taxonomy (GTDB): domain Bacteria; phylum Planctomycetota; class Phycisphaerae; order Sedimentisphaerales; family Anaerobacaceae; genus NIOZ-UU13. Next base: position 19,103 of record DATKYR010000261.1, on the reverse strand, counting down.
CCGTTTCCGGTCATCGCCAAAAACATTTTTCATCCGGCTTATTAGCTTTTCCCGCATAACCTTCAAGTTCTTTACGACGTTAACTCCCAGGCACTGCTCGGCGTATTGACACCATTCGGCGCAGCCGAGGTCTATCTTCGGATTAACGACCATTTGTTTGCAATTGCGGCATTTCAGTTTCGGTTCATCCTTGAAAAACTCGACCATTCCACCACAGCCGGGACATTGCACTTCAAAAATGTCTTCCGGTTTCCAAAATCTCTGGTCTTGTCCTGGACATCTGAACATCTGTCCGCCCTTACTTATTTCAAATAAATTACACCTTCTTATGCACGAATCATTGTTAGTAACATCTTGAATCTTTCCTGGGCTGTAACTGCATGCGGCACATTGCCCGGCATTATGATAATCTCTCCGGTTGTAATGTGCTTGTCCTGGCTATCTATGGTCAACATACCGTTCCCATCAAGAACCTGTACAACGGCATCATAAGGTGTCGTATGTTCGCTCAGCTTTTGGCCCTTATCGAAGGCGAACAAAGTAATTGTCCCCACCGGCTTATCGATTATTGTTTTACTAACAATCGAATCCTTCGAGTATTCGACCAAATCCGCCAGCCTTTGCGTTTTACTCACACACGCTTCCAGGACACCGGGCCTTTCCTTTTCGTAGGTCATCTTCTTCTCCTTTTAATATTCTTTGCCTTACCTTTTTTCTTTGCATATCGGCTTTGTAACAGTTCATCCAGCGTAATGCCGAGAAGATATTTGCCTATATACTTTTGAAGTTTGGCAAGTTCCACCGTTATCGCGCAGCCGTCCTTGTTCGGACAGATATTCTCCTCCAACAAACATCTGTTTAAGCTCAAGGGTCCTTGAATCGCCTCTATTATTTCCAGCATATTTATCTTGTCCGGCTTTTTGCTTAAGGCAAACCCGCCGTTTGGGCCCATACTGCTTTTCACCAGCCCGGCATTGTGAAGTTTCTGCATCAGCTTACAGGCAAGCTCATAAGAAATATCCTCAGCCTTAGCTATATACCTGGTTGAAACGGGTTCCTGACCATAATGCCCAGCCAGGTTTACCATAGCTCGCAGAGCATAATCTGTATTTCGTCTCAAAACATCCATCTTCGATAAACCTCAATAATCGACCTTAATAATTATTCTCATCTCATATAGGACTAATATAGTCCAATATATAACTTAGTTCAACAAAAAAACAAAATATTTTAAAAAAATTATATGTTTAACCTGGAAAAACGCTGTTTCGCGATGCTTATCGAGGTTTTAGGTTCTTTTCAAAGCTTAAAAAAACAGGTCTAATCATTCTTGAATGTTCAATTTTGTCGAAGGCGCCGCCATCTTTCATGCCAAATTCAGACGAAAAAAGTAGTTCAGGCCGAGTGGTAAAAAATCATATATCAGTCGCCTATGACAATTTTTCCATCTGTGCTCATGATAATACTCTTTTCGAGGTTTTTGTTGGATACGAACCAGTGTTCGTACCGGCCTTTTAAGATTACCTGTTCTTTATCTGCGATTATTTCAACGTCCTGCTCCGGGTTCCTTTCCCGGATGACATTGGCCAACAAGAATGCCTTTTCGAGTCCGTCTCCGGTCTTGTAGTTCGCCACTTCATCGGGCTGCGCCAATCGCCTGCCATCGTAAATCGAATCATCTTTCATTCGTTCAAGCCACGCATATATTTCTTTTATCGACATTGCTTTGATCATCTGAATTGAGACCGGGTTGCGCTGCACTGCTGCTTTGACAAACGGCAGCCAGTTACTACTCTCCATATCACGATATGAATAAAAGGCAAGGTCAGCAGTGGTATTGCTTCGGCGTACATGCTCGAGATAGTCAATTATCTGCTCTCTGCTTTGCTCTACGGATATTTCTATTGGCTCAGCGGACAGAAAATTCTTGTCCGAAGCCGGCAGCTTCGCTTCAATGTGCATAAAATCGGCTAATTCATCCACAAACCGCTGCGCCTCAGGGATGATCGGCTCAACATATTTTCTGAACGCTGCTTTGCCCTCGATGCTTTTGATGTCAGGCTTTTGCTTTTCTATAAATTCATTAAGCAGGTCACAGCGGATTCTGCCGGGAAGCTGGTATGGAACAAAATCTTCGTCCGAAATATCCGCAAGCAATTTGTCGAAAGTTTTGTCGGCCACCCTGTAATTACTGCCGTGCTCGTAATGGAAAACGACCTCGGCCTTTAAGAATTGTGCCTGTCCGTGACATTCGCGGCAGACCTGAAAGAACTTTTGATATTTTCGATTGGACCGCAGAAAATTTGCAAAGACAGAGAGCGATAACTCAGCCGATAAATATGAATCGATCTTCCTGCTAAAATCCTGATAAAGTTTCTTATCTATTGTTGCATCTTTATACAAACAATGTACATAGCCGGATGAATGGGCAACAATTGTAATGTTTTCGTTGCGCAGTGCCCGCTGGGCCTTATTGGAAATAGCGGTGCCGTTGAACCACATCGTTTTTGTAACGAGCCTTCTGTTGTTGGTCAGAATTCCATCCTGAAGGTCGATAAAGTTTTGCGAATGAAGCGGTGTGAGTATCATAAAAATATCTTCCAGCGGTATTTCGCATACTATAAACACCGCGGCGGCATAAAGAGCGGCAAGAGATACACATTCACCGGCTGCTGTTTTGTAACCTTCCTTTAGGCGAAAGGCGTTCATCGCCTCGACGGTTTCCGTCTTCCAGTACGGGATGATGTCACTGTCATATTTGTCCAGACCAAAGTGCCGTCGGATGTCCACATCAAAATAATATTTGTCGCCGTGATAGCCGAACAGGGCATTGCTTTTAGCAATATCACCGTGAGAAACAGACTTCTCAAACCTTTTGAGCTCTTTGTCTTTGCTTGTCAGTCCCCAGGTCTCAAGGTCAAGATTAAAGTCAAACTCGTCCATTATGAACTGCCTTAGCCGCATCAATTTCCTGTAGCTGCTCTTGCCCTCAAGTTTTTTGAAGCAGTCGAGCTGCCGCCACTGCCAGATAATCGGGCTCATGATATTGGCTAAAACAAGGGCGTACATAAGCTCCGGAAAAACGAATATTTCCATATCCGAAAGCGTTATCGCAGAAGTGTATTTTTCTAATTGTTCCGATTTCATTTTGTGTTTCAACTCTTAACCACTTTTGTCTTCAAGGCTCTCCGGCAGAGTTTCAATAAACGTTTTTATATCGTCCCGCACTTTTCTAAAAGTTGCCATAATCTGCTCTTCGCTGCCGGATGCAAAATATGGGTCGTCAAATGGCCTGTGAACAATTCTTGCTTTGCCGCTAAATACAGGGCAATTCTCTGCGGCATTGTCGCACAATGTTACTACATAATCAAAATCGATTCCAGAGAATTCGTCAACATGCCGGGATTTGTGCATTGAGATGTCCACTCCCGCCTCGGCCATTACCTTTATTGCCTTGGAACTGACACCTATCGGGCGAATCCCCGCAGAGTACGCATCAATGATGCTACCTTTTAAGTGTCTGGCCCAGCCCTCAGCAATTTGGCTTCGACATGAATTGCCCGTACAAATAAACAATACTTTTATCTTGTCTTTAGTTTCCATGATGGTTCATATCCGCTCATCAAATTATCTGTTACCGCAAAAACCAAACAACTCACAGCCTTCACAGTTTGGATGAAAGCTGCCGTTGCAGTTTTCCACGATTCCAATTCTGCTCAATGCAAAATCATATTTTACGGGGTCAGCTGGCTCAATTTCAGCAAAGCCTTGTGTTATTTGAACTGCCGTTTTTAAAGAGACCACTTTTTGGTTGTAAAAACCTAAAATCTTACACAATCTACCCATATGGACATCGATCGGAACAACGAGCCTTGCCTTGTCAATCGACTTCCACAGCCCTGTATCGACATCATCATTACGCACCATCCACCGCAAAAAAAGGTTAAGCCTTTTACAGGCGCTGCCCTTAGTGGGATTGACTAATAAATAATTCAGTCCCCGGCTTATCTTTCCATTGTGCTCGGCAGCATACATATCAAGAAGTGAATTGCAGAATTTGGACAATGCCGGAACGATATTTCTGTCACCTCGATTATAGCCCTGAATAAAAAACTCTTCGATGCCGGCATACCGGTTCAGGACTTTCTTCAACAACATCATTAAATCTGAAATGTCCCGGTCTGTTGTGAAACGATGTTTGAAACCTTTTAGGCTTTTCCGCTCAGCTTTTCCAAAACCTTTGACGAAAGCGTGCGGACTTTTACCCATACGCTCGAAAAGATTGGTCAGGCTTTTTTGGATTTGTTCGACCCGCCCATAAGCAAGGTCCGCCGCCAAGAAGGCGGCAACCTCCATATCAGAGGGATTGTCATATCGATACACAAACTGCAGCGGATCCGGTTTTATCAAATCACGATGGTTGTACTTGCGGTACAGTTTTTCCAGTACATCCTTTATTATAACCAGCCGTTTATTCACCAGGCACCGTTGACTTGAACTCAACACATTCCAAATGTTTCGACTATCTAAACAAACAAGAGCAAACTCAAAGCCATAACTGCCATACCTGCGACTAAACCATAGGCTGCCAGGTGAGGCTGGCCATATTCTCTCGCAGTAGGCAGGAGCTCATCGAGCGAGATAAATACCATTATACCCGCCACTGAGGCAAAGAGTATACCGAATACTACGTCGTTAAGGAATGAAAAGAGAATGGTGTAGCCGATTATTGCACCGACCGGCTCAGATAATCCTGATAGAAACGAGTAAATGAATGCCTTTTTTCTGTTATTTGTTGCGTAGAATATGGGAATTGAAACAGCAATGCCTTCAGGAATGTTATGTATCGCTATGGCAACGGCTATTGCTATTCCGAGCTTCGTATCTTTTAGAGCACTTAAAAAAGTGGCCAGTCCTTCCGGAAAGTTATGTATTGCGATTGCCAGTGCCGTAAATAAACCCATTCGATATAGTTTCCTGAACCTGTCTGCCGACTCTGGTTCATCCATTTCCTCTGTTCTGTGAACTTCATGTGGATTTTCAAACGATGGTACCAGCTTGTCTATAATGCCAATAAAAATAACTCCGGCAAAAAAAGCCAGAACAGTAGCCCAATAACCAGCGACCTGACCTAACTCGATAACAAGGCTGTCTTTTGCTTTGGGAAATATCTCAACAAATGAAACGTATATCATCACGCCTGCCGAGAAACCAAGGGATGTAGAAAGAAACTTAGTATTAGTTCGCCTGGCAAAAAACGCCAAAGCACTGCCAACACCTGTTGACAGACCGGCAAATAGTGTTAATCCAAACGCTATCAATACGCTCTGAAATCCCATAGTTTTACCGACTTACTTCTGATTCGAGAAGCCGCTTCCATCTGTTGATGTGTCCATCTTCATCGGCCTGGTCCTTCTCAATGACCTTATGTGTCTCTTCATCCCAGTCGATTGTCTCAAGAAGTTCAGTATAGTGGTGGACAGCTTTTGTCTCAACCCAGATGCCTGTTTTGAGAATTGCCTTTCTGCCCATCAGGCGAGAAGAAAAGCCAAACGCAAAGCCGACAAACCAGTATGCTAATCTGATTATGCCGGGCTTGAAACCATATTCGTAAAGCTTTACCTGAAAATCCTGGTAGTGCGTCATCTCGTTACACATAGCGGCTATCAATTGACGATTGAATTCGCAGCTCTCTCTGGTAATCTGAAACCTGTAAATGGTCGTTGCCATAAGCTCCAGCGTATGCAATGTCAGGAGCCCTTTTCTTATAGCCTCTAATCCAGCAGATTCCATCCCCTGGCCTCTCATCTTGAAATCCTCACTGTTCATCTGAGGCCGAATGATTGAGATGTCATATGATGTTCGCTCTTGTGTATTCTGATTGCTCATTTTTTGAATTTCTTCTTACGTCACTAAAACAGATAATATGTTAGCTTTTCAGAAGTTTTCGCCATTTTCGTCCATCCGATTCGATAAGTCTGTCAGCTTCTGCAAAGCTCTCACTACCGGCAGGATACTTATGAGGCGCCGACTCATCCTGTTCCCAGGCCTGTAATATCGGTGTAAACAGGCGCCAGGAAACCTCAACATCATCCTGTCTCGTAAAGAGTGTCTGGTCAGAAACCATGCAATCCAGAAGCAGCCTCTCGTACGCCTCGGGCATGTCAACCAGGAAAACGCTTTTATAGCTGAAATTCATATTGAGCGTGCTTATACAAATTTTTGAGCCGGGTCTTTTAGCCTGAAAGCTGAGCGATATCCCCTCTTCCGGCTGTATTCGCAGCACAAGAACATTGGGCGGCAGCTCATCAAGGCCGACAGAAGAAAACATCGAATAGGGAACTTTCTTGAAAGTGATTACAATTTCAGTATCATTTGCCGGAAGTCTCTTGCCGGTTCTCAAATAAAAAGGCACACCCTGCCATCTCCAATTATCTATAAACAGTTTCATAGCAACGAAGGTTTCTGTTTTCGAATTTGCTCTCACTCCGGACTCTTCCAAATAGCCTTTGACTTTCTTACCGTTTATCGAGCCGGGCCCATATTGTCCTCGCACACAAAAATCGCCCAGCTTATTAACATCAAATGCCCGAATCGACCGCAGCAGTTTGACCTTCTCATCACGGATATGGTCTGCCTCAAAGGATATGGGCGACTCCATCGCCACCAAAGCAAGCATTTGAAGCATATGATTCTGGAAAATATCTCGAAGAGCACCAGAGGTGTCATAATAACCTGCTCTGTGTTCAATCCCTTGTGTTTCAGCAATAGTGATTTGCACATTGTCTATGTAATTTCGATTCCATATCGGCTCAAAGATAGTGTTAGCAAAACGAAGCATCAGGATATTCTGAACGGTTTCCTTGCCGAGATAGTGGTCGATTCGATAAATTTGAGACTCGTCAAAACAATGGTGTATTCTGTTATTTAATTCTATGGCGCTTTGCAGGTCTCTGCCGAATGGTTTTTCGACGACCAGCTTAATCTGTTTCTTTGTGGTGAGCTTTTTCGGACAGGCAAGTTCTGACGAGCCGAGATGCTCTACTATCGTGGTGTATAAAAAAGGAGGAACTGAAAGATACAACACCAGGCTTTCAAAGACTTTATGCTTTTGTTCTAACTCCGCAAGTCTGGTTTTGATACGTCTGTAAAAATCCGCATCATTGTAATCACCATCTACGTAATAAAGCCTGCTCGTAAAGGCGTCTAAGTCTTTCGAGGACAGATAGTCGGAATTTTCCCGTATCGACTGCTCTGCCTTTTTACGGAAATCCTCATCGGAGAATTTTTTTCGGCCGCATCCTAACAGATAAAATCTGTCACTAAGTAAATCCTGCGTGAACAGCCGAAAGATACTCACAAGGAGTTTCCTGTGCACCAGGTCACCTGATGCACCAAAGACAACAAATGCGTTAGGTCCCGCCACAGTCTCTGCACAGAGAATCTCCCTTTTATCTATTGTCGGCTTTATTTCCGGCACAATAACCGCTCCTTATTTTGGGCTGGTGTCAAATAATGTCTATGCTTCTCCCGTAATGGTGTTTAATCTTCCACCGGCTCAAATTCGTCTTTGCCGACGCCGCAATCGGGACATACCCAATCGTCGGGCAAATCTTCAAAAGTGGTGCCTAGCTCTATGTCACTATCAGGGTCACCTACGGCCGGGTCGTAAATATATCCGCACATGAGACACTTGTACTTTTTCATCTTTATAGCTCCTTGTTTTGATATTTTCTTTGGTTTCTTTTCTATGTAAGTCGCCGCTGTCCGCGGTGTTCTGCCGTGCTTGACATCCCGGTAGTAAGTATATGTCATCGGTATTTTGTCGTCATCAATAGTTCCGCAAGCTGTAATTTCGCCAATAAAGAGAGTGTGTGTTTCAACGTCAATTGCATCGACAACTTTAGCTTCGATAAAACTGACCGCATTGTCCAGGATTATCGGTGCGCCGGTCTGCCCTGTTTTGTATTTTGCCTGCTTGAATTTGTCTATGTCTCTGCCGGTTCTGAAACCGAATCTGCCTATAAACGACATAGGTGTACTTTCGGCAAGAACCGATATGGTGAAAACCTTGCTGTTGGTAATGTACTCGTGAGTCAAATATTGTTTATTGACACTGACAGCCACCATTGGCGGCTCAGGCACAATCTGAAATACGGTATTAACGATACAGCCATTAAATCTATCACCCTTCTTTGAACAGATGATACACATTGGATAGCAGAGTTTGAATAAGGATTCCAGGTCCAACGTCCCTGTCTCCCAAACCGGTTGGGCTTTTGGAAACTTCTTCATATTGCAGCTCACTTAACCGTCCTGGCTATTTCAAAGCTTCCAGTTTTTGGCTCAAGGTAGCGATGTGGCTTATTTCTTCTTTTATAATATCTTCAATCTTGTCCTTGCCGGCCCTGCGTGAGACAGCCTCTTTCAGGCCGACGTAAAAAGCAATGGAGTCTTTTTCCAGGCCGATAGCCACTTTCAAAACGTCCTCTGGTGTTTCCTGGCCGGCCAACTGTTCGACAGGGTCAGCTTTTATGTTAAAAACATGTTCATCGGCCATCACGCGCAGATACATCTGTGCCTTGCCATCGGGGTCAAAAACGGGCGGGTCCACTTCTATTCCGGAAAGCTCCGCCCGCATAGCTGCAAAAGTTTTCTCGTGCTCATCTTCCATAGCTGCAAGGTCCGAGAACACCTGACGTACCTCCGGGATTTTTTTTGCCGCGGCACGGTAAAACCTGGCTCCATTTCTTTCTATCTGTTCGGCCATCTCGAAAACTTCATCAGCGTTAAATGGCATAACCATTACTTTCTCCTTTCAGCTGCATATTTGCAATATTCTCTTGTGCTCCATATACACAATCAGTTCTCAGGCTCATTTAGCTGTGGCTTTGGCCCTGTCTTCCTGGGACATTGCCGCCAAATTCTTAACTTTCTTAATGTCCAAACCCAGCCCTTCGGCCACACGCTGTCCATAGTCTGTATCGGCCTTGTAGAACAATGCCGTCTGGCGCAATTGAAATCGTTTTTTAGCACCGGCAAGGTGACTTACAATGTTGCCGATAAGATGGTCGTGATCCTCATCGGTCATAACGTCGCGGTAGAGGTTACCGGCTTGTACGAAATCGTCATTGGGGTGAGAGTAAGCCTGGCGGGCTGCCTGGCCGGATACCTCAAAGGGCGGCTCCAGGGAATCCGGATCCGGTGCAGGACCTCCGACGCTGTTGGGCCAGTAATTCGGACCGGCACCACCGTTATCGTCGGTACGCATGAGACCGTCTCGTTGGTAACTATGTTCGGGGGCTGCCTTAGGTGAGTTTACGGGTAAAAGGTGATAATTGGGTCCCAGGCGGTGGATGTGTGTATCATGGTACGAAAAGATACGCGCCTGCAACATCTTGTCCGGTGAAGCGGCAATTCCGGGTACCAGGTTACCGGGGCAAAAGGCAGCTTGTTCGACTTCGGCGAAGTAGTTTTTCGGGTTGCGGTCCAGGACCATACGACCTACCTCGATTGGAGGAAAATCGCTGTGGGGCCAGACCTTGGTTATATCAAAGATGTCAAATTGGAAATCTTTTTCCTGTTCGGGGGTCATGATCTGCATTTGCAGCGTCCAGCTCGGATATTCACCCCGCTCGATAGCATCATACAAATCTCGGGTGGCGTGATTCGGGTCCTCACCTGATATTCGGATCGCTTCCTCTCTTGTAAGGTTCTTTATGCCCTGGTCGGTTTTGAAATGATATTGCACCCAGAAGTACTCACCCTTTTTGTTGTACCATTTGAAGGTGTGACTGCTGTAGCCGTTCATATGGCGGAAAGTGGCGGGTGTGCCCCTGTCGGAGAACAGAATAGTGACCTGATGGATTGATTCCGGAGTTAGTGAAAGGAAATCCCAGAACATGTCCGGGTCAGGGCAGTTGGTAGCCGGGTTCCGTTTCTGGGTGTGGATGAAATCAGGAAATTTTATAGGGTCACGAATGAAGAAGACGGGTGTGTTATTCCCAACCATGTCGTAGTTCCCCTCCTCGGTGTAGAACTTAATAGCAAAACCGCGTGGATCGCGCGCGGCATCGGCTGAACCCTTTTCGCCGCCTACAGTGGAAAAACGGACAAAAACCTCGGTCCGCTTACCAATTTTGGAAAGGAACTTGGCCTTAGTAAACTTAGTTACATCTGAGGTTACTTCGAAATAACCTCCGGCTCCGGCACCTTTGGCGTGCACTACACGCTCAGGAATACGTTCACGGTCAAAATGAGCCAATTTTTCCAGAAGATGGGCGTCTTGTATGAGAACTGGTCCACGGCTACCAGCAGTCATGGAGTTCTGGTCGTCGCCAACCGGTATCCCGAACGCGGTGGTCAACTTTTTTTTATCACTCATTTTCAAATCTCCTTTTTAGATTAATGAACGTATAAACCGTGATTTCTCATTGTTTAATTGCCCAGCTATGCTGCTGAGCCTCGTCTTCGGTAGAATGTTAAGTTTGTATTGGAAAGTCAAGCTTTAAGTAATTGACTTAAATCGAGACTCTTTGAAGATACTTCCAGGCTTCTAATCTTTGATTTAACTCAGCAATATGGTCCATCTCTTCCTTGATAATTTCATCGACCTTGTCCTTTCCGGCCTTTGCAGGGACGAAGTTTTTCAGGCCGATATAGAAAATGATGGAATTCTTTTCGGCCTCGATAGCATATTCGAAAATGTCCTCTGCGGTTTCTTTGTCTTTTAGCTGCTCGCCTGGGTCTTTTTTCAGGTCAAAGATGTGGCTGTCAGCAGTCGTCCGGAGGTACAAGGTCATTTCGTCTTCGGGGTCGAAAGTTATCAGGTCCCATTCCTTGTTCGATATCTGTTTTCTCATATCGGCGAAAGTTTCTTCGTGCTCCTTTTCGAACTCGGCAAGGTTCAACAGTATCCCAGACAGGTCCTGGTCAGAAAGGGCTTCTGCCGCTCTGCGATAGAACTTTACGGAATTTCTTTCAATCCGTTCTGCTATTTCAAAGACTTCGATGGCATTAAAAGAGATGCTCATTATTATTCTCCTTCGGCTGCGGGCGGTGTAAATACTCGTTGTCCTAATTCACGGTCGAGCATAAACATTCCACCCGGGGCGTTTTCCATCATTTTCATTTGTTGCACTACTTCATCAGCGGAGGACTCTTCTTCGACCTGCTCATTGACGAACCACTGCAAAAAGGTGTTTGTTGCATGGTCTTTTTCTTTAATAGCCAAATCCACCAGGTCGTTAATCAAGCCTGTAACTTTTTGTTCATGAACATAAACCGCCTCGAAAACCGCCAATGGTGAATCCCATTCTGTCTCCGGCCCCTCTATCGCCTTAAGTATTATCCTGCCACCACGCTCATTTACGAAGTCATAAATCTTCATCGCGTGCATTACTTCTTCCTGCGTCTGCACTCTCATCCAGTTGGCAAATCCATTCAAATTCAGCGATTTGAAATAAGATTCCATCGACAGGTAAAGATATGCCGAATACAGCTCTGCGTTCACCTGCCCATTCAAGGCCTCTTCCATCTTTTTGCTTATCATTTCTTACCCTTTCCACAGACCGTGAACATTGCAATACTCTCTTGCGCTAACAGAATCGGCCTCAATGTTAAATATCGCCTCAGGCGGCATTCCCGGTTCAAGGAACTGCCGATATGCCTTGCCGTCAGCGAGCAGCTCAATCCATTCGATATAGTGCTTTTTTTCCATAGGATGCGGCACAGAACCTACCTTGACTTTATAGCCGCCATCGATTTCCTCGATTACCGGCACATGCTTTTCTGTCGTTGCGTCAGCGGTTTTTTCGTCGAGGAGCCCCATCGGCTGACCGCAGCAAACTAATTCACCGGCACCACCGTGAAGCACTTCGACAATATTACCACAAACCGCACACTTGTAAATTTGAAGTTTTTTAGCCATAATAAATCCCTTTCATAATATTGTCATTCCCGCGAAAGCGGGAATCCAGTTTTTCATTTCTGCATTGTGATTCCAATCTCTTTATGCTTAGTGAGAATTTCGTCGGCGAGCCTCTCAATCGCTGCAAAATCGCTCTCCCTTGCTTGGCCTTTTGCCAATACTGGTTCGAGAATTTCTGCCTTGAGATTTGTTAACATACCTGTTAGCAGCTCGACCATTTTGCCGCCCCAGCCGTAAGAGCCTATGATAGAAGCAAATTTAACCTTGGGCCTGAGAGCATTTGCCAGAAAAGCTGCATAAGCCGCAGACGGATGTGGCCCGACCAAAACTGTGGGTGAGCCGATAACCACCGTTGCCACATCTACCAATGCCATCGCAAGCTTGCCTATATCGACCGTCGCAAGCTCAAACTGCCTTACAGTAATGCCTCTGTCCATCAAGGCCTCGACAAAATGTGAGACCATTTTAGCCGTGCTGCCGTGCATCGAAACATAAGCCACTACCACCTCATTTTTGACGGTCTCAGAAGCCCAGTCTTTGTAAGCGTCAACGATGAACTTTGGCCTGTTGTGTACCGGCCCGTGACTCGGTGCAATGATCTCTATATCTAACTCGTCAAGCTTTGCGAGGTTGGCATTTATTTGCCGTCTGAACGGCATCATAATCTCGGCGAAATAGCGCTTTGCCGATTCATAGGCCACCGCCTCATCGTCAACGAACAGACTGCTTGAGGCAAGGTGAGCACCAAAGAAATCGCACGAAAAAAGTATCTTGTCCTCTTTAAGATAGGTGCCCATAGTCTCCGGCCAGTGCACCCACGGGATGTAAACAAACTGAAGGGTCTTGTCGCCTAATGAGAGTGTTTCACCGTCCTCGACCGTGATAAATTTATCGTCTTCTATGCCGAGCAGGTCTATCAGCATATCCTTACATTTGGGATTCGTTACTACCTTTGCATCCGGATATACCAGCAAAATATCCGGCAGAGACCCGGAATGGTCCTGCTCTGCATGGTGCGCAACAACATAGTCGATTTTGTTAATCCCAAGCCTGATAAGATTGTCTAATAAAACTTCTGTTTTGGCTGGGTCCACTGTATCCAATAATGCTACTTTTTCATTGCCTCGTACTAAATAAGAATTATAGCTGGTCCCGTCCGGCAGCGGAATAAGCCTGTCGAACAGTCTGGCATCCCAGTCAATTGCCCCAACGGCGTAAACATTTTGCTTTAGCTTTCTCATTTTTCTATTTCTTTTACCGCTTTTAGTGCCGCTTCATAATCAGGTTCATTCGTTAGCTCATCAACTATCTGTACGTAACGAATAACACCCTCTTTGTCCACAACAAATACTGTTCGAGCCAGAAGCCGCAATTCCTTAATAAGAACGCCGAATGCATTGCCGAAATCCGTTTTCCGATGGTCTGAAAGTGTCCGGACATTTACCACGTTTGCTGAGCCACACCATCGCCGCTGTGCAAACGGAAGGTCCATACTGATAGTCAACACGACTACATCATCTCCCAGCGATGCAGCCTGCTCATTGAACTTTCTGGTCTGCGTATCACATACCGGAGTATCCAGAGACGGGACTGAGCAGATTACACAAACCTTTCCCCGAAAGCCGGAAAGTTTAACCGCTGACAAATCATTCGCCAGCACCTCTGCATCCGGTGCTTTATCACCGACCTTGACCGGATTGCCCACCAAAGTCAGGGGATTGCCCTTAAAGGTTACAATATCCTTTCTTTCCGTCATAATATTACCCTTTTCTCTTCAATGTTTATGCTCGGCTTCGGCGGCTTTGCCATAATATGATTCGTGGAACTGATTCAATAAAGCCCGGAGTTTTTCCACGTTTTCGAGGTCGGTTGTCTGTTTTGTCTTCATAGTATAGACAAGCATCTCATGTAGCAGAGTTAGATTCTTCACATAAGTACTGTGTGCCTCGGCATCACTTTCTGGTGTTATTTTTATTCGTTGAGCCATGAAATAATAGGTTATGATATTGCTCAATTCATCGGCGTGCACCTCTTTGTTATTGACCCAGCGCACTATCTGGTTCATATTAGGCTTACTCTCGGCCGAGAGTGTTTCTATCAGCTTCATCGATTTCTCAATTGTTGTAATGTGCTCTGCAATCATACCAAACCGTGCCTCATCGTCGTATATGCCGCAGGGCACCTGGCAATGCGAATAAGCCAATGAGCCCAGGGCAATCGCCGACAGCAATACAGCCCCCAATATGAGTTTTGTATTGGTTCTTCTTTTCATTTTCCGTCCCTTTCTCTTGATTAATAGTTGGCAGCTTCCAGTTCAAAATACGCTTGTGGATGTGCACAGGCGGGGCACATATCGGGAGCTTCTTTTCCTTTGTGCACATAGCCACAGTTTCTGCAAACCCATCTTACCGATTTTTCACGCTTAAAAACCACCCCATTTGCTATATTCTTAGCCAAAGCGACGTATCTGTCCTCGTGCCGTTTCTCAGCAACTGCAATATTCCGGAACACCTTGGCTATTTCATCGAACCCCTCTTTTTCCGCTACCTCGGCGAAGCCTGGATACATCTCGGTCGTCTCGTAATGTTCACCAGCCGCTGCCTCTTTTAGATTTTCGATTGTGCTGCCGATCACGCCGGCTGGAAATGCTGCCGTAATTTCCACCTCGCCCCCCTGCAAAAACTTGAACTCGCGCTTGGCGTGCTCCTTTTCCTGGTTGGCTGTCTCTTCGAAAATCGACGATATCTGGATATATCCTTCTTTTCTGGCCTGGCTGGCAAAATATGTGTACCTGTTTCTTGCCTGTGATTCACCAGCAAATGCCGCTAACAAATTCTTTTCTGTTTGACTTCCTTTAAGTTCCATACGCTACCTCTCTTTCTTAAAACCATAAACCCAAACTGAGTTCATTCTCTTAACCTTTTATACATAGGAACACACGGCAACCCACGAACTGCTCAGTTGCATTACATTATGAATAATTGGAGATATGACACTACTGGGATAATTACGAGTTTTGGGATGAAAAACTAACAGGTAAATTCGTTGGATTGAGACAGTTCCGTGCTTGATAGCAAAGTGAATTAAGTTCAGCACGGGTTTTCATGCCCAATTGCTCCATCATATTGTGTACTTATGAAATTCCACGGTTCTCGTTGCAATATGAAGGATTTTGGCAATCTCCTTATCTACTGACTTGCACCAAAGATCCCTGTTTAGCGTTAGAAGATTAAGTTTTCAAAGAGCTAAGACCAGGCTATCGGGGATACTCTGTCCCAAAATTAGCTTTCTGAGCCCTAAACTCAACCAAATCCAACTAACACAAGTAGCTCTATTTACACGAATCGCGTATCCCTTCAAGATATACGGTTTTTCTAAGCACCTTAAATCTCTTGCTAATTTCCGCAGGTAGTTTAATATTATCAAAGGGCTTGTAATGAAAGTCAATAATCTTTTTGCATTTTATGCACTTAAAATGCTGATGTTCCTTCAATCCGCCGTCAAACCGCCTGGCGTCGCCCGAACCTTCTACCGTAAAGCCTGCTCCAATCTCATTTAGCGTCAACAGTGTTCTATTGACCGTATCCAACGACATACTCGGAAATACTTTTTTTACTTTTTCATACAGCATTTCCGCCGAAGGATGCTCGTTTGTTTTTAGAAGCTCTCTGTATATCGCTATCCTCTGTGTCGTCACTTTTGAGCCGGCCTGTCTGCAATGACCCGTAAACCAGCGTGTTTTTTCGTCCAGCTCGGCACAATTGATTTTATTTTTTGTGTTCTTCATAATGATTACTAAATAGTGGCTACTCCTATTTGTCCATAGTGTTCATGAATTTTTTTAATTTTTTTTGAGTCGTTATTGACACCTCACGAACACCCCTATTTTACCGGCTTATGCCAACAAGCCCCATCCCCTTATCATTGCAAACAAGCCGTATAAAACTATGGTAATTGATATCGTCTCTTGAAGTAAAAGTCAATATCGCAGCTCTGCTGCCTTTTGACGGAGACAACAGAAAATACGCTCTGTTGAAAACGTGTAAAACTTGCTATTCCGAGCGAAGCAATCTCAAAATAAACAATATTTTTGTTATCCCCGCAAGCTCATCAACGTGAATGGAATAGCCCATTTAATCTCTGTGGGATTTATTTGACGTTTACATCAAAGACAGTTAGTCTAAGGAAAGATTTATAACAGGCATTATTAATCTGCTATAGACAAAGGTGCAGAACAGGAAATTAAACGCTATGGAATTTACAGATAATCGAAGGTGGAATTATTTTTTTTCTTTGTGCTGATTTTGTGGGGGATACTCTATCTTCCGGGCCTTGGAAGCCTTGAGTTCAAGGGCGAAGAAGGACGCAGGGTATTGCCGGCAGTGACAATGTTAAGAACCGGCAACTGGGTGTTGCCGCATGTGGGCGGAGAGCCGTATTTCAACAAGCCTCCCTTTATCAACTGGCTCATCGCAGGTTCGTTTAAGATTCTTGGCATGCAGTCGGAATTTGCTTCACGGCTGCCGTCTGCGGTCTTCGTGCTTGCATTTGTGATGCTTTTGATCCGGATGCCGGGCAGATGGATGACGCAAGAGGGGCGAACCATTGCGGCAATTCTTTTTTTAACAAATTTCGGCATTCTCGAGAAGGGCCGGCTAATTGAGATTGAAAGCGTTTATGTATGCCTGACCGGTCTTGCTCTGCTGTGGTGGCTGAACGTCTGGTCGGTAAAAGGTTCGCGTTGGCTTCTTTGGTTGGGCGCGGCCGTTCTTCTCGCCTGCGGGATGCTGACCAAGGGGCCTGCGCATCTTTTGTTTTTCTACGCTCCGGTTATCGGAATTCTCCACAAGTCCAGACGATTGAAAGAGCTGTTACGAGTTGAACATTTCGTTGGGGTTGTAGTGGTTTTGGGGTTAAGCTGGCTGTAGTTCCATGCGGCACGCAATCAGGAAATAGGGGAGCAAATGGCCGGGCAGATGAGCGGCCAGCTTATCTCTCGAATCTGGAGGGATATTGATATCGGGCATATTATAGAGAACTTTTTCAAGTCGCTTCTGTATTTTCTGCCATGGATTTTGTTTTTGCCGATGATGTGGGATAAAAAACTGATTGAACGCCTGACGCCTTAAAATCGGCTTATCTTTCTGGGGTGCAGAAGGGGAATGGTGCTTGTCTTTCTTCTCATCAGCCTGATTCCCGGCACACACTCACGCTACTCCATGCCGGTTTTGCCCATAGCAGCCCTTCTTCTCGGTCAGGTTATGGCTGTTAATTCTGCTTTCGGCAAGCCTGAGCAAATCTGGAAGACAATCCTTCTCGGCTGTTTGGGAATATCAGTTCTGACCAGCTTGGCGGGAACGTTTTTAACCGTAATATCCATTGTCAAAATTCTGGTTTGGATAGGAATCACCGCGGTTTGCATATGGATATGGAAAAGGAAAGACATGATTACAACCATATCCGCTCTTGTAAAAACAACGGCGATTGTGATTTGTATCTTCATGCTTCAGTACGCCCTTTTTTCCCCTTATTATAAGACACCTGCAAAATGAGTGAATTTGGCAGGATCGGGTAGAGGTGAAAATATATTTCGTCAGCGAACCGAGGATTTTACTGACAGAAAACTGATTTTAAAGTGACTTTAGTCTAAAACGCCTTTTCGTAGATAGAGCTTCTCCATGGTGTTTGTTGTTGCTCTTTGAAAAGTTAATCTTTCAGCACAGCCTGGATTCGTCATCCAGCCTCTCTTGGCCTATACAGATGTGCGAACGTTCGGTAGCATCGCATCTTTTCCGGGTGCTTTAGCAGTATGGCTGCAGCTACGGCTACGAGACTGGCAGTAAGATGGGCGATGGTCATTTGATTGCTTATAGCAGTGAACGAATAGTGTGTTGTTTGTTCTACTTCTCTGTCGCCAAGACGCGAGAAATACTGCTCAATGATTTGTCTGTCCTTGAAGGTTTCTTTGAATTCTTTGCTGTCCCTTGGCACCCTTGAACGTGCATCATCAGTAACATCGAGATACTTTGTGCAGCCATAGCCTTTTCCGGTATCGAATAATGGGTGTTTGGCAGGACAGGCATTATTATATTTGGCTGCGAACTTTTTGCTTGTCTTGAGTGGAAAGCGGAATTTAATTCTCCGGCGATTACCCTCGGCCCATTTGCCGGCTGATTTCATCTCTATACCGGCATCACACAAAGGACAGCCTCGTGGGCCGAAGGTCTTGTCATCCTTTTGATTTCTCGGATTTATGGGGATGTAGGGAGTTGATTTCATTTGCTCGGCGATGAAATTGTAAAGCTCTCTGACGTCATAGGCTTTATCAGCGATGAAGATGGCGTCTTTTTTGAAGCGATATCTTCGTTTTAGCTCTTTGATAAGGCTAAATGCAGCTTCTGCATCGGTGATATTGTTCGGCAATGTTTTCTCAACCAGGCAGACACCTTCTTTAGTAATGAGGGCATGTGTTCTGTATCCCCAGAAGAAGATCATGTTTTCTTTCTTACCGTTGATGAGCTGGCAGGAGTAATAGCTCAGAGTTGCCTGTGGATTACGTTTTGGTCTTTTTGCTTTGTTACGAGTGTTGCGGTTTGGATTTTTGAGGTTGTTCTCTTTCGTAGCTGCCATTACCGGCTTTGAGTCGAGTATGAATTCATCGAGCGAAGTGAAACCGTCTTTGATGAGTAAGTCATTTGCCGCCTTGTGTATGTCTTTGAGTGTTGAGTTTTTGATCTTCTGTTGGAATCGGTAGAACTGCGTTTCGTCCGGCAGATTACCTAACTGAAAGCCACACATCTCTAACAGTGGCGGCATTGAATTTAGATATTCGATTAGTTCCGGTACCGTTTTTATTCCTTGTAGGTGCTTTATGATAAATGCCCGTAGTATAGCGTGTCGCGAGTGTCCAGTTGCTCCAACACCATAATTTCTATCTGGCAGTGCTGAAAGGTTTAGAGCTTTGAAGAGGTAGTAATACTTTCGCAACAGTGGCGAATTTCGTATGAGCTCTTGTAGGTCATAAAAGAAAGATGTTTGAAAATGTTGCATGCCAAAACCTCCTTTGTTTTGGTTGTAAGTTCCTTTGTATACGTTGCTTACATATTAGCCAAAACGGAGGAGATTGCAAGTAAATAATGAGCGTAACTCATTATTTAATATAGAGTTAGAATAA
>DATKYR010000260.1:0-7001 GCA_035528395.1 Sedimentisphaerales bacterium | reverse complement strand
TCCATTTTTGGCTGGCTGCGGCTTCGGCTGGCGGTGTCAGCAAAACTCGGACTACCAACCAGTAGGCCTGCGTTTTGCTTCCTTGCCAGCCTTGTCCTCGCTGGAGCCAAAACGAAACCTAATTTCTTTACCAGTCCTAAGTACACTGGACTTCTAAAGAGGAGTCAGAATGAAGCGGCAATCAATTCCTGTGTTGGCAATATTGGTGGTTATGTTGTTGATAAGTCCTGTGTTTGCTGACCTAACTGAAGGGCTTATTGCCTCAGAAGAGCAGGACTGGCCCCAGTGGCGCGGCCAGCGCCGCGATGGAATTTCTGATGAAGAAGGTCTGCTGTCGACCTGGCCCGCGAGCGGACCGAAGCTCCTGTGGAAGATTGACGGCCTGGGAACGGGATGGTCCTCACCGATTGTTGTTGGTGAGCGGCTGTACGTTACCGGCGACGTGGGTGACGATCTGGTTGTGTTTGCGTACGACCGCAGCGGCACTGAACAGTGGCGGGCGAAGAACGGAAAGGCCTGGAAGGGACCTTACCCCGGGGCACGGGCGTGCTGTGCTTTCTCCGAAGGCCGTTTGTATCACTTGAACGCGCATGGGCGCCTGGCTTGCCTGGACGCAGCCTCGGGCAGGGAGCTTTGGGCTGTCGATATTCTAAAGCTGTTCGGCGCCCGGAACATCACCTGGGCGTTGAGTGAATGTCTGCTGGTGAATGGTACGCGGGTGATTGTAACGCCCGGGGGCAGGAAGGCCCTGATGGCCGCACTGGACAAGCGAAACGGCCAGACGGTGTGGACCACTGAGCCACTTGGCGAGGACCGCACCTCGCACTGTTCGCCGATCCTGTTCCGATATACCGGACGCCGGGTGATTACCAATTGCTCCTCAGCACACGGCTTCGGCGTCGATGCCGATACCGGTAAGCTGCTCTGGACGGTCCCGCTACAAAACCCACATGGAGTTAATACAGCTACTCCAGTTTATGGTTCCGGCAGTGTGTTCTACGTAACTCCTTATGCCGAGCTCGGCAGAGCTTACCGCCTCGGCGCGGATGGGCAAGGCATCGCAGCAGAGCATTTGTGGACCTCGCCACTCGACACCGTAACCGGCGGGGCGGTGCTTGTGGATGGTACTCTCTTTGCTGCCGGCTACAAGGAGTCCAAGTGGTGGTTCGGCGTCGATTGGCAGACAGGTAAAACAAAATACGAGCTCACGGACCTTACCACAGGAGCGGCAATCTACGCGGACGGACGGCTATATTGCCTCGACGAGAGCGGCACTGTGGCCCTGTTGAAACCGGGGAGCGAAAGTCTTGATGTCGTCGGTCGTTTTCGCTTAGTCACGCGCCGGTTACGCGATGCCTGGGCGCATCCGGTTTTGCACGATGGCCGGCTCTACCTCCGCTATCACGACACGCTCTGGTGTTATGATGTGAAAGAACGATGATGGAGTAATTGAATCTTCTCCGAAGGAGGTCTTAAAAAACCCCGAAGTTTGAGAAAATGACCACTTGACAACGGTCTGGGTTTTGGTATAAACATAGCGACTCGTGAATACAAAATATTGCCTGTTTGGATTGAACAATGGAGGATTTGAGCATGAATCATCATTCATTAACGCGACGTGACTTTTTAAAGACATCTGCGATTACGGCGGGGGCTGTGGCCTTGCCTTATTTTGTCCCGGCCTCGGCGTTGGGAGCGGGGGGGGGTGAGCCCATCGGACAAGATAGTAATTGGGTACTGGGGTACCGGCAGCCAGGGTTCGGGGCATGTGAGAAGCTTTACGGGTAAGTCAGATGTTCAGGCCGTTGCGGTTTGTGATGTCAACCGTGCTGGGACGAACTATGCGGGAAATCGTCTGGCTGGTCTCGAGCCAAATGTGAAGATCATTGAGGATATGTACGCCGAACAAAAGGGCGTGGCCTCATACAAGGGCGTCAAGGGATACAGTGACTTCCGTGAATTTCTTCAACACAAGGACCTGGATGCGGTCGTCATCTCCCTGCCGGACCACTGGCACGCCCTGGCGGCAGTTGCGGCAGCGAAAGCAGGTCTGGACATGTATAGCGAAAAGCCCATGGCTCGAACTATCTACGAAGCACGTGAGATGGTAAAGGCCGTGCGTCGCTACAGCCGGGTTTTCCAGACGGGCAGCCAACAGCGCTCGGATAGGCGTTTTCGTCACGCCTGCGAACTTGCCCGTAATGGGTACCTGGGCGAGCTCAAAAAGGTGTATGCGAAGGTGCGCAGCATCTCTCGTCCGTGTCCTCTCGGAGGTGAGCCTGTGCCGGAGGGATTCGATTTCGATATGTGGCTGGGTTCGGCGCCCCAAGCGAGCTATCATCCGAAGCGCGTCAGCGGCAGCTACGACTGCTTCGGCACTGCGTGGCGGTCATGGCGTGAGTATTCCGCGGGTCATATGAGCGACTGGGGGGCTCATCATTTTGATATTGCACAATGGGGTATGGGTATGGACGGGAATGGACCGGTCGAGATTACGCCCGGTTCCGGCCCTGATGCCGATGGTCTTACGTTCCAGTACGCCAATGGGATTCCACTGTTCAAGGAGCGCGGCCCGCATGAGGGTGATGTTCAGTTCATCGGCGACAAAGGCTGGGTGGGCGTGAGTCGGGGCAAAATCTGGGCGTCTTCCGAAAGTCTGTTAACGCTCAGGATGAAGCCCAATGACGTGCACCTCTACGAGAACAGGGATCATCGACAGGACTTTCTGAACTGCGTTCGTAGTCGCAAGCGTCCCATCTGCGATGTCGAGATTGGGTGCAGCTCGGTGACGATCTGCCTCCTGGGGGAGATTGTCACGCGTTTGAATCGGCCCTTGAAGTGGGACCCGGAGCGCTGGCGGTTCGTGAATGACCGCGAAGCGGAGGCTCTTGTGAGCAGGCCGATGCGCAGCCCATGGGTTCTATAGGCTTAAGAGCCTATCCGAATAACCCGCTCTATTGCGACCGGCTGCAAAGCCCGATGCCTGCGTTGTCGGCCAAAAACGTTCTCAACGTTGAGAAAACCACGCCTCCGAGCATTTTTGGCCTGCCGCCTTGGCCTCGGACTTTTCGCTCGGCCTCATAACGACCCGGTTATTCGGATAAGCTCTAAGTCTGCCTGTTACCTGGCTGCGAAGACGCAGAGCGTTGTAAATTAGCTGCTCGAAAAATGAGGTGATAGTAACAAAATAGTTTGAATCTTCGAGGCAGTTTTGATATTCTATTGCGAATAGGAAAACTCAGTTTACACTCCTTGAGGACTAAGGGAGTAAAACTGTTATAGAGTTGTATGTGAGCTCATTTTATACCAAGATGATATACGACAGCGTGCTATCGATGAAGTACAAAACAGGGGGCTAAACAATCTTTCCATTTGGAGGAATACGTAATGAAGATGCTAACATCTCACAAGACAGTCTGGTTTCTTGCTTTAATAGTTCTGCTGACGCCCCTGGCGCAGCTGCAGGCTGGACAAGCAAAGAGAGGGATTACGGGAGACTGGCAGGTCAAGGTCGATTTCGACGGGAGACAGTCCGAATCGATTCTGTCGTTAACCAGGGACAGTGAGGGTCACCGAATCGGTAATTGGGTCAGTTTCCGGGGACTTAGCGAACTGAAAGACGTTAAGTATGAAAATGGTCAGCTCAGCTTCGCACGGGTCAGTCGAAATCGTGAAGGTCAGTCTACGACGTCGGAGTTCACGGGAACAATCGAGCGTGGAAAACTCACCGGAACCCTGTCGAGTGACAGAGGTGAGTTTAAGCTCGAGGGCGTACGTGTCCCACGAATACCCAGAGCTGCCGGGAGCTGGGAAACGAAACTCAAGATGGGTGAGCGGGAATTCACCGCAATGCTCGTAGTCAAAGCGGACGAAGGGGGTAAACTCGCTGCGGATTGGCAGAGCCAATGGGGTGAACATGAAATCACGGACGTGAATTTCAAAGGCGGCAAGCTGACGTTCAAGCGGAAGAGCAAAATGCAGGATCGGCAGTGGGAATCGACATTCGAGGGAACAGTCAAGGGGCATACGCTTTCCGGCACAATCACTTCTGAACAGGGTGACATTACAGCAGAAGGAAAACGCGTTGGTGCCGCCCTTGTCGGCCAATGGGAGCTTGACATCGCATCGGACTCCGGCAGCCGGAAACAGCTACTGAGAGTTAATCCCGATTTGAGCGCCATGTACGGGCCAATCGCCATTAAGAAAGTCACTTTTGATGATGACGAGGTGGCGTTTAAGACAGTACTGGAATTTGGTGAGCGAAAAATCGAACTCAGCTTTGCGGGCCAATTGGACGGCAAGATGCTAACCGGGGAATTGACGAGTTCCAGAGGCAGCCAAGAGGTAACGGGCCGGAAAATACGTGAGATGTCAGGCGGGCAAAGAAGCGGCCAAACCATGAAGCCTACTCGGGAGCCGGATGTCATTTTTGTCCCCACGCCGCAGGTGGCGGTAGATAAGATGCTCGAACTTGCGGAGGTTACAAAGGACGATTTGGTTTATGACCTTGGCTGCGGTGACGGTCGGATCGTAGTTACGGCAGCCAAAAAATATGGATGTAAGGCTGTGGGCTACGACATAGCCAGCAATAGGGTGAAAGAGTCGCTGGCAAATGTGGAAAAGAATAATGTCGGACATCTGGTTCGAATCGAGCAGAGGGATATTTTTACTTTGGACCTCAGCAGGGCAAATGTAATCACGCTCTACCTGCTTCCGGAGTTGAATGTGAAACTAATCCCACAGTTGAAGAAACTCAAGCCCGGTTCGCGAATTGTCTCACACGACTTCAACATGAGGGGAGTCAAGCCTGACAAGGTCGTTGAGGTTAATTCTGATGATGAGTATGGTCAGCACACTATTTATCTCTGGACCACTCCATTAAAAATAGAAGATGCAAGTGACGAATAAGCAGAATTTGGGCGATAGTCCTGATAAGAGCCATATGAGCTTTTCCTCTCGCCCTGGGCGGAAAAGGCAAGGCTGAAATGCCCAGAAAGGATTGGGTATATTTCCCTTGATTTTTAGTCACAAAAAGTGTATCGTTTCCTTGTAGCCGGCAATTCTGCGTTCAGAAAAACTACAGGCGCGATATGGATGAAAAAAGAGGCTTCACCTTAATTGAGCTATTGGTTGTGATTGCGATTATTGCCCTTTTAATGGGCATACTCATGCCGGCACTCAGTGCTGTCAGGGAACAGGGCCGACGAGTTGTCTGCGGCCAAAATGAGAAGAGCATGGGGCTGGGCTTGTACTTGTATGCCAACGACAACGATGGCAAGCTGCCTCTCAACGAGGTAGATCGCTGGTTATTTGATGTTTCATACTGGACGACAGATATCATCCTGAGGACGGGTGCCTTCGACCGACATATTTTCTACTGTCCATCGTGGGTCCAGAGAGACAATATCATCTTTTGGCGTTACGGGGAGAATCTTTCGGCCGGGACGCCGGAGAGCTATCCTCAACCCGAGCCACAGAGTGAATCGACCCGCAAAAACTATCATAGGATTATGGGATACTTCTGGTTCATTGATACGATCAAAGGCAGAGAGAACCCTCCCATGAGCTCCGACAATAAGCATAAGGAATGGGTGAGAACTGTCACTGCAACGAAGATGTCTGCCGCAACTGTTGAGCTGATTACCGACGTGACCGCAAGCAATGGACCGGACCGGTTACAATCGGACTTTACCAAGGCTACCGGCGGATGCTGGTCACGCTGGCAAATCTATGACAGAACGAACCATATGAAAGGAGGCTCACGGCCTGCGGGGGGAAATATCCTGTTCGTTGACGGGCATGTGCAGTGGCGGAATTTCAATGAAATGGAACACCGCTGGTTCTGGCAGCAGAATAGCAATCCCTGTTTCTGGTGGTAAAGCAAGCTGTTGCGGCCTTTGCATCCTGCCTCTTATTGCTCGGCTTCGGTGCGGTGATTTTTATAAGAGAAGGCAGTTTAGAGCCTATCCCAATAACCCGCTCTATTGCGGCCGACTGCAAAGCCCGATGCCTGCGTTGTCGGTGAAAAAACGTTCTCAACGTGGAGCAAACCACGCCTGGCGAGCATTTTTGGCCTGCCGCCTTGGCCTCGAACTTTTTGCTCGGCCTCATAACGACCCGGTTATCCGGATAGGCTCCAAATCTATTTGTAGAATTCCATATACTCCACGCGGCTTTCGATTAAAAATAATCAACCATGTCTGACTGTCTCTACAGCTTTTGGGGTCTTCCTTTTAGTCCGAAAATACTCCTTTTTATAATGCCATGTCACCCTATTCTGCCTTGATTGCCACACTACAAAAAACACAATAAGACTTCATATGACAATGACCGAAATAATAAAAGGAAAAGACTTGTCCTGAGCATCCGCAAAATAGTATCTATTGCGGAAAGCAAAAACCGGCGATGTCACCCCTGCGAAAGCAGGGGTCCAGAGTGAAAAAGCTGGATTCCCGCTTCCGCGGGAATGACAAGTCCTGTTTCCGCAACGGGAACTAATTAGAAAGAACTGTGTAGGCAGCACCTTAGCTGCGCAGAGCTATATGAGAAATTTGAGATGGAGGTTGCACTATGAGTGTAGAAAAGAAATGTTTAAGGTGTGGCAGCAAGAATCTTGAATCTGGTTCAATCCAATCCAACAGGAGAGTAGGTTTTCGCCCCAAAAAGTCCAAATTTCTAAAAACTAAATCTGCTGATATTGGTGTTAAGGCTAACATTTGCATTGATTGCGGGCATATGGAACTGGTTGGGGACACAAAGAAAACAAAGTTGCTGGTAAAGGGTCCTCACGCAAGGCGAACTTATTCGGCAGGTCTATCATAGCAGGAAATCTTCTGCGAACAAATTAAACCGCTTACGCTCTTAGGACTTGTAAATAAATTATCTTCCATTTTTGGCTGGCTGCGGCTTCGGCTGGCGGTGTCAGCAAAACTCGGACTACCAACCAGTAGGCCTGCGTTTTGCTTCCTTGCCAGCCTTGTCCTCGCTGGAGCCAAAACGAA
>DATKYR010000259.1:0-46661 GCA_035528395.1 Sedimentisphaerales bacterium | reverse complement strand
TCCATTTTTGGCTGGCTGCGGCTTCGGCTGGCGGTGTCAGCAAAACTCGGACTACCAACCAGTAGGCCTGCGTTTTGCTTCCTTGCCAGCCTTGTCCTCGCTGGAGCCAAAACGAAACCTAATTTCTTTACCAGTCCTTAGCCAAACCCGGGGCAACGGGACTTTTTCGTCGAAGAGCCCGGAATTGCCCTCAAGATATTCCATTATGAGATAATCCCTCTCTATGACATCCTGCGAAAAATCATAATAGACAATTTGCGGGACGGTAGTGTCAGTGTGTTCTCTTACCAGCCGGTGGATATTGACTTCTGATTTCATCATATCGATTTCGTAGAATAGTTGGCTTTATTTTCTCTGGCCGCTCGCATCTTGTATCTTTGAAAGACTGTTCACTGCAAGTGCCTTACGGACAGTGAAGTAATCCTCGCGCGAAATTGTTTTGCCCATGGCTCCTATCGCCTCGGTGATTTGGGGCGGGTTCTTGATTCCGACAATGGCAACATCGATGCCCGGATGCATCAGCGTAGCTGCCAGGACCAGCTGATACGTGGAAAGGTGGTACTTTTTCGCCAGCGGCCCCAGGCTTTGTACTGCTGCTGCAATTGCCCGGAAACGTTCGCCCTGAAAATCGGGGAGATACTTTCGAAAATCGCCGAAGGTCTCACTGCCGGTGTATTTGCCTGTGAGCAGTCCCTTGTGCATAGGCGAATAGACCATCACACCGATATTTTCCGCTTCACAATAGCCTAACAGGTCACTTTCGATCTTCGTATCAATCAGACTATAACGCGGTTGAGCTGCGTCATAGGCCCCGAAATGCCGTTGTGCACGAAGCTGCTCAAGAGTGTGATTGCTAACGCCATAACTGCGTATCTTTCCCTGCTTCTTTAATGAATTCATAGTCCCGGCTACATCCGCTAAAGGCGTCAACGGATCGAACATGTGAAGCAGATAAAGGTCGATTGTCTCAACACCCATACGCTGCAGCTGCAGTTCGCAGCGCTGCCGTATGTGCGCCGGCGAGAGGTCCGGGTAGCGTGAGCCGTCCGGATTAAAGTGGTTGAATATTTTCGTACAGATGACGAAGGTCTCGCGAGATTTCTCAGTTAGAAATTCTCCGAGGACCGTTTCAGCGTAGCCATCTCCATAGGCGTCCGCGGTATCGAAGAAGTTTATCCCGGCATCGAAAGCTGTGTTCATAGCGGCCAATACGTCTGTTTTGGACCGTTCGCCCCAGAAACGTGGGCTGAGCTGCCATGTGCCAAAACATATCGGCGAGACTTCCAGCCCCGTAGCACCGAAAACGATACGATTGTTCATTTTATACCCCTTGTTGCGGTCTTTTCTTTCGTGGTTACACACCTTGGAGGATTATAACCTCTCACTTTAGATTTGTCATGGAACGAATGGGCCCGCCAAGACGATCGCCTTGACAGTCGCGCATCATTGGGATTATTTGGCCTGCCTTTGCGGACTGCGAATGTCGGTTTACTCTCATGGCCATGGACAGAAGACAGAAAACAGAAGGCAGAAGACAGATATCTGACCTCTGACATCCGGCATCGGACTTATGTTTTACCCCTTTGGGGGGTAGGTGAAATTGGGTTTGAATTGGGTTTGAATTGGGTTTGTTTTTTTGGACTGCGAAATCATCTTTTTTTCTGTAATCCTTTGTTATAAGTGAGTTTACATTCATTTGGGCCTTTCGGAAATTGGGTTTGTTTGGGTTTGAATTGGGTTTGTTTTTCTGATTTCACCAATTGTCCACTTTCACATATTTACTTGTTATAAAAGAGCTTACGTTGATTTAAGCGTTCTTGACATTGGGTTTGTTTTGCATAAAAGAGCTGATTTGTAGAGGGCTCTCTACAGTTGTAGAGGTGTGCCTTATAGGCACGTAAATAACTTGATACTCGATTCTGGATGGTTGTGAGTGGTTCATGGTTAAATTAGTTAATATGGTTAATATGGTTAAATGATCCCATTAGAGTATAAGGCACTCTAACGGGACAAGCAAGTTTGGCTGGGCTGGCTGGCTATAAGTCCTTGCTGCGCTGCAGCTTACGACATGCAAACTGAAATGTCATCTTTGCCTATTGGCGGTTTATGTTTGCCTGCTGGCTAACATAGGCGTATTATACCATATTTATCGTTAAAAATCAAGTGAAATCAAAGAAATTGTCCAATAGAGGGCACCGTTTAGGATCAATTCGACCCATTCGACTAAGCTTCCAACTTCGGCGTGGTTTCGGAGGGCAGGCTACGCTTACGGTTCAGGGCGGGATTCTGAATTTTTCCTTGCTTTTTATGATAAGGCCGGGGATAATTTTGTCGGCAGAAGCGGGACGGGCAACTTTGAGCCGTATAGAACTGGGTGGGCAACTTATTTCAAGCTGCCCTATACGGATTGTTGAAAAGAACCATCAACTGCATACGAACGTGGAATACGAAGTGCATTTGATGTAATCAATGGGCATTCTATTAAAGGAGAAACGTAAATATGGGAGAATCTTTCACAAGAAGAGCCGCCACCGAAGCGAGACTTCTAAAACGCTCTTGCGAATCATTAATTGGCATCTGCGCGGGTCTACTAGCTGACGGCAAACTTAATGATGAGGAGATCTACTTCCTTAATACATGGCTCGCCGACAATGAGAGCATCTTGACAACTTGGCCTGGTGAGGTAGTATATGCGCGAGTTCGTGACGTACTTGCGGATGGAATTATCACGGAAGATGAAAGGGAATATCTCAAGCAGACTTTATCAGACCTACTGGGTAACACTCTCCAAGAAACAGGAGCAACATCTGGACTGTCAACTGGACTCCCAATCGACAACATTGATTCAATCCAGATTCCAAATAATTCTTTCTGTTTCACAGGAAATTTTATCTATGGTACTCGGAATGCTTGCGAACAAGCAATCAGAGAAAGAGAGGGAATTATCATCCCAAGAGTACGAACGGATTTGAACTATCTGGTAATAGGCACCTTAGCGAGTCGGGAGTGGGCTCATACAAGCCACGGCAGAAAGATCGAAAAGGCAATAGATTATAAGAAGAAAGGTTGTCCTATCTTTATTGTGAGCGAAGAACAATGGATTCAGTATTTATGAGAGAATCTAACAAATGGCTTCATTTGGGCCGAGTAGTGCAAGTGTCCACTGAGCTAATCATTGGAGTAACGTTATGATCAAAGAGTTTACCTACACGTTTAAAGGTTTTACCAACTGCTATTCGAAGTGTTTCATCCGAATGATTTATCATGAGCATGGACCCTTTGTAATAATATGCTCACAAACCGACAAAATCATAGGTACATCGATATGCAATGCTTTTGAAAAAATTCGTGCTGGGCTGGAGAAAGAACTCAAGAGCCAGAGTCGGGGCGACAAGCTCGAAAAGTTCAAATATCTATATGAGAAGCATAAGAAGCTACCAATAGCAATTACGTCCTTCTTGGTCGAAATCCTCAATGATTTTCTTAAGAATAAAAAGAACTGGTATAAACGATTCACCTCAACTGATAAGCTTGTTTGGATCGAGCATTGGCCCAAAACACTGGATTTTATGGAAGAAGATGAATACTCGCTCGTCAATTGGGACGGTGAGAATGAACCAAAATGGGACAAAGTCGATCTTAATTATTTGGCCGATGAAACTGGTTACGACGTTTCCGAATTGCAGATCACCAAGTTCTCCCTTAGTTCGAGCGATTTGTTTGAGGAAGATGGTATAGACCGTTTGTAAGTTGGTCTGAAGGGGATAAAGGGTTGAGATAGGAAAAAATTAACATGTTGCTTCAACGGACTCGCTAAAAGGCGCGTGCCGTTGAGCTTGATGTTATAATGAAATCATATAGTAAGTTGTTATACATTTCTAGAAGGATAAGAAATGGAAGCGCCTAAATTGTTTATATCTTACAGTTGGTCTAATCCAGTTCACGAACAGTGGGTTCTGAATTTAGCGACTGAGTTAATGGAGTTAGGTGTCGATGTAATTTTAGATAAATGGGATCTTAAAGAGGGGCATGATGCTGTTGCTTTCATGGAAAAGATGGTCACCGATCCAGAAA
This sequence comes from Sedimentisphaerales bacterium, assembly GCA_035528395.1. GTDB lineage: Bacteria > Planctomycetota > Phycisphaerae > Sedimentisphaerales > Anaerobacaceae > NIOZ-UU13. The sequence continues at coordinate 42,587 of DATKYR010000259.1, read as the reverse complement.
TCAAAAAAGTTGCTATCGTCACTGACAAGATTTATGCAGCAAAAGCGGATGGCAGAGCAGGTGGAGTCGGGACCGAGACTCAAATAATTTCAAAAGAGATATATGATAATCAAGAGCAGGATAAGTTTGTGGCCGTTGTTGCAGAAAAAGATGAAAACAGTAAGCCCTTTTTGCCAACATATTACAAATCAAGGATTTACATAGACTTAAGCGAATCTGATAATTACGGTGAAAACTTCGAAAGACTTCTAAGATGGATATTTGACAAACCTCTTTATCTTAAACCTTCACTTGGAAATAAACCTGCATTTCTTAATGAAAGTGATACAGTTTCATTAGGCACGACAGCAAAGTTCAAGAGAGCAAGGGATGCTATTAAGAACAATAAAGCATATGCAACAGGAGCTCTAGTGGAGTATTTCAATACATTCTCGGAAAATCTTGAATTATTTAGGATTGAAAAGACTTCTGGTGAGTTTGACGATGAGGTTGTAAAAGGCATTGAGAATTTTCTTCCTTATCGTAATGAAGCAATCCAGTTGTTCATCACTATAGCCCAATACGGGCCATCTGAAGAAAATATAAAGAAGCTACACAGATTTTTTGAGAATCTTATACCTTATATGAATCAACCAGAGCATGTAAGGCAATGGAGTGAATGGAATTTCGATAATTTTAGATTTATTGTTCACGAGTTGTTTCTGTATGCTGTTGCAGTTTTTGTTAAACAGGAATGCTTCGTGCTGGCAAACTATTTGATGGAGCAGAGATATTATTTGTCAAGTAACTCCGATTATGGCCGAGATGTAATGATCAATTTCGTTATATTCAGGCAAAATATGAGCTCACTTAAAAATAGAAATCAAAGGCTAAATATGAGAAGGCTTTCTTTACGAGCAGATCTTTTAAAGAAACGATGTTCTGGAATAGGAATAGAATTCCGCCATCTCATGCAGGGTGACTTTATTCTCTTTCTGAGATCGGAGTTAGAGGCTGAAGACGATTGTCGTAGTTGGTGGCCGGAAACAGTGCTTTTTCTTGGGGATTTTCGAAGCCCACTTGAAATATTTGCCCGTGCAACCTCAAAAAAATACTTTGAAAAGATTAAATGCTTACTCACTATTGACAAACCTGAAGATCTTAAAGACCTTCTAAATAGCTACAAAGAAAGGAAGCGGAGATTGCCTATATGGGAATTTGAGTCATTTAGCCCGGCTGATCTACTTGGCTATGATCAATTAGCGAAACGTCCATGAGTATTAAATAATAAACATTCATCTCTTAATGGCGTAGAAAGATTTAGTAGGGAAGGATTAAGCCCTTCGACTACGCTCAGGATGAAGGCAGGGATTAGAGAATTATTGATTATTCAATAGTCATACGGTTTTTTGCCCTGTTTTACTCGGCTTTTCGTCTGCATCTGACGCAGGGTGCCGGTTAAAAGTTCCGCCAGTTTCCTATCGCCCATATTATTTGCCTGCTCAGCCGATATCGCTTTGCCGTAGCAGAACATTTCAGCCTATGTATATCTTTTGCATAAAGCCGTCCAGGAAGTATAATGGCCCACATAAAAAGGTTTTTGGCAATCAAACTTAATCTGTTGCGAAAGAACGTATAATTTTGTGGAGGATTAAACGATGTTTTATTTTTTTGAGATTTCAAAAGGTTCAACAAGGAAGCTGGCAAGCTACGATGTCCCGCATATCAGGATAATTAACATCCTCATTCTTGTGATGACCACTTGGTTGTATGTAGGCCCGGTTCAGGCCGCGTCTTCTTCGGACGGTGGTTCACTCATTCCGCTCAATCGATTTCCTCGTATGGTTCAGGAATATTTCGTCAAATCCGTACATCGGATCGAACAACAAGCGAATCAACGACGGGAGGCCCTGAAGACCCGGGCCGATGCCGAAGCGTATGTGCGTGAGGTTCGTGAGAGGATACAGCAGAGCTTCGGGCCCTGGCCTGAGAAAACGCCGCTCAAGCCGCGTATTACCGGCGTCGTCGAGCGGGATGTGTATAAGATAGAGAAGATAATCTTTGAGAGCCGGCCTAATTTCCTTGTAACCGCTAACTTGTATGTGCCGAAGGGGCGGACATTTCCGCTCCCCGGCGTTGTGGGAACTTGCGGTCATTCAGCAAATGGAAAAGCGGCGGAGCCGTACCAATCCTTTGCGCAGGGATTAGCACGACAAGGCTATGTAGTGCTGCTATACGACCCCATCGGACAGGGCGAGCGCCTGCAGTACCCGGACGAGGATTTGAAATCGAGGATTGGCGTCGGTGTCCGCGAACATCTTTACGCCGGCAATCAGCAATTCCTGGTGGGTGAGTTCATTGGCTCCTGGCGGGCCTGGGATGGCATACGAGCACTGGACTACCTGCTAACGCGTGAAGAAGTCGACCCGAAACGGATCGGCGTCACCGGAAACTCCGGCGGAGGCACAATGACGACCTGGTTGTGCGGCGTCGAAAGACGCTGGACAATGGCTGCTCCGGGCTGTTTTGTTATCACGTTCCGCCGTAACCTTGAAAACGAGCTTCCCGCCGATACCGAGCAGTGCCCGCCGCGGGCGTTGGCCCTTGGGCTGGACCATTCTGATTTCCTTGCTGCGATGGCACCGAAGCCGGTTATCATTCTGGCAAAGGAGAAGGATTACTTTGATGCCCGCGGCGCTGAAGAGGCCTATCGCCGGCTCAGCGGCCTGTATAATCTGTTGGGAGCCAAGAAGAATTTCGGACTCTTTATCGGCCCGAGCTACCATGGCTACTCCCAGGAGAACCGTGAGGCTATGTATGGCTGGTTCAACCGTGCTACGGGCGTCCCTGATGTACAAAACGAACCGGAGCTGGTCATTGAGAAAGATGAAACACTGTGGTGCGCGCCGCGCGGACAGGTATGTGAGTTGAATTCACGGCCGGTCTATTCGTTTACAAAGGCCAAGTCGCAGGTGCTGGCCAAAGAGCGGCGCAGTAATCTCTCTGCGTCCCAGCTTAAGCGGCGTATAGTGAAGGCGCTGCGGCTCAAAGAATGGGACAGTTTGCGGGCTAAGAAGGCGATTCCCGAGTATCGCATCCTCCGTAATTGGCGTTCACGTGGATACCCTACGCGGTATTGGACTACCTACACTATCGAGACAGAGCCGGGGATTTTTGCCGTTGTGTATCGTCTTTCCGATGAGCGGCTGATGTCGCGACCACCCAGGGGACAGAGGCGAGCCATATTGTATATCTCGCATCAATCCAGCGACGCCGAACTGCGCACCGAGCCGCTTGTTAGAGAGCTGCTTGAAGCCGAACCCAACTCTGCTTTCTACGCGTGCGATGTGCGGGGCATCGGAGAATCGCAGCCGAACACATGCGACCAGAATTCGTTTCTCGATCCGTACGGCAGCGACTACTTCTATGCGATTCATTCCATTATGTTAGACAGGCCGTACGTGGGGCAAAGGACTTATGATTTGCTCCGGGTGCTCCACTGGCTCGAAAGCAATGGTCACGATGAGGTCCATATAGTGGCTAAAGGGTGGGGCGCGCTGCCGGCCGCATTCGCGGCTGTTTTGTCGGACCAGGTCGAACAAGTTACACTGAAAAACGCTTTGACTTCATACTCCGACATCGCCGAGTCGGAAACTTATGTCTGGCCGCTTTCAGCACTTGTGCCGGGCATACTGGAGTCATTTGATTTGCCCGATTGCTACAGGGCCCTGCAAAATAAGAAGTTGAAGCAAATTGACTCCTGGGGTGCGGATGGTGCAGAGGCTATCCAATAAAGTGCCGCAAATGGAGCTTCAGCGAGGTTCGTAAAGAGAGTTATGTGGGTTAGAGTCCTCCAAGATTGACAACGTTATAACCAGTTGCCGTTAACCTCTGATTAGCTTTGTAGAAGGGATGTTTGTAGCGTTGGAGCGCCTGAAGATTATCCTGAGCGTTGCGGTCCGCCCAGACGCGAATAATTCCATCACGACCATAACTGAGTATCTGTTCGCCGGGATGGTCCATAAACTTCGATGCAATGGCGACTGAGCCATCGATATTTCCAATGACTCGTCCCTTCTTATCAATGACCTCACCGTTGCCTTCAGCTAATCCGCGTACTAACTCGTGCACTCCATCGCCATTTAAGTCCACGGGCAATGTGCAGAAAACGCTGTATGGAAGTGAGCATTTTTCTCCAGTGAAAACTTTGTAAGTGAATTCTTCTGTTTCTTGACGGAAAAAGCCTTGCGGCCCAGCCGATTTGGCTCCAATGCGGACAGCCATAACGATATGCTCCCCATTTTCTCCGATTCGAGCGGCCCAGCCCATGTCCATATGGCCGGTCTTCAAATCTCCCCAGACTCTCCGTCCCGTATCGTCAAACATTACCACACGAGGGGACACGCCTCCGCTCTCTCTGCAGGTATAAATAAACCATCGATTTTTTACTCGGTCCAAGACCGGCTGAACCACATCTGAATGGCCTCTGTAAGAGTCTCTATCGGCGCAGAATAATTCCTTACCGGTATTCAATTCGATGCATCGTTCCCCCCAAAATATTTCGTCAATGCCATCGTGATTAATGTCAACGACCGGGCACATATGACTGCCGCGCGCTCCGGGACTCTCACTCTCAATGACATGTTCCCAACGCAGGGACATATCCGGGTTCCGTCCCTGCAGCTTCATTGGGCCATAGGTTCCCTGCGCGGTAACAAGCACGGGCTTGCCTTTGACATAGCCTCCCAGGATGAAATTCCTGAACGTGTGGCTGGGACTTTGATTGCGCTCAGGATTGGGCCAGGGCCATTGGCCGGACGTTTTTCCAGTCCGCGCATTGATGCGCTCCAGACGGCTATTTTTGAGACTGAGCGGATGGTCCGGGTCAATGCTGTTAACGAACCATATTTCCTCCACGCCATCGTTGTCGAGGTCGAATGGGAAGACCGGGCAAAACCAGATGCCTGGAACCACCCCCGGCCCAAGATCACGCTTCCAGAGAAACTCTCCCTCCTGTGTAAAAAGCATGAGCTTCAATGTATCTTTGGGAAAAAAGAACATCTCCACATAGGGATCTACCTCGGCATCAGCGCAGTACACTGCCAGCAATGCTCTTGGCTTGTTCTTGCCGAGGCTAACCGGAACCGCCCGCAACTGCCCGATAGGTGAACCTACAGGTAACTCCAATAGAACATACAGGTCGAACTTTGGGTTGTTCTTGGGAGTTTCCGCCCGAATTGCTCGGGTAGTTAGAGAAATGATAATGGCTGTCAATACGATAAACTTAACTTTTCTGCTCATCCTATCTGCTCCGATTAAAAGTGCCTGCATTTAGCACGGATGTGACGTATCCTGTGCAATTCGTTGGTTTGATTATATTCGTTAAAAGTTCAGTTTGCACTGATAAAAAAATGTGGTAACTACAAACGAAACCTTAACCGAACCATATATACACAAACCACTTTTAATTTTATAAATCTTGACTTTCCCATTCTTTTGTGTTGTTTTAGGTCCCTAAAGGCGTGAGGCGGACATCTTGAAGAGATAAAAACTAAGGGACAGTCACCTATATAATGTTAATATCAAGGTAGAGATAATTTTGAAGACGGTCAGAAAGGTATTGATTTTGACATAATGCGTGGAATGGAAGGTTATGAAAGCGGAAGCGCAATAAAAATAATATGGATATGGACAGATCAAGCAGGCATATCAATACTAATACCAATATGGATACGAGATGCCGATTGATTATGACATAAGGCGTGGAGTGGAAGGTTATGAAAGGGGAAGAAAGGGAAGAAGGCGATAGTTCCGGACTGCTTATATAGTAACTTATGAAATTATAGGGAGCAAAAGATTATGCGCAAGAGTATCTTAAAAAAGGTTAGTTGGTGTCTGATGGTTTGTTCCCTGTCTTTCTTCGGTGGTTGTTTGGAAAAGCAAATCCATCATGCTGCGTATGAAGGGGATTTTAAGAAAGTAAAAGAAATAATTGACAAGGACCCCAACCAAATAAATGTTCAAGATGTACAAGGTTTCACCCCATTACACCTTGCCTCCAGTAAGGGGCATATCGAAATAGTAGAGTTTCTGCTCAACCATGGTGCTGATACTGAATTAGAAATTTTTAACAGAGATACGCCATTGATGGTTGCTGCAAGATATGCAAGACATGGGCAGTATGAAACCATAAAGACATTACTTGAGCACGGTGCAAAGGTGAATCATAAAGATAAGCATGGCCGAGCAGCATTGCATGATGCTGCAATGTACAGCGGTAAGGAAGTAATAAACTTACTCATTTCATACGGCGCCGATGTTAATGCAAGAGATGAACATCAAAGTACCCCGTTACATCAGGCGGCTATGCTGAACAATATAGAGGCGGCAAAGGCACTCGTTGAGCATGGGGCGGACATTTTTGCGAAAAACTTCCATGATTACAGCAAACCACTGCCTGAAGGGATGCTGTTTCATCCGATGAATAGAGGTCAAATGAATAAAACTGCAAAAGAAATAGCGTTGAAGGCGGACCACATAGAACTGGCACAATACCTGCAGACAAAAGAGGAAGAAAAAGAAAAGGAAAAAGAAAAAGAAAGAAGGCGATAGTTCCGGACTGCTTATATAGTAACTTATGAAATTATAGGGAGCAAAAGATTATGCGCAAGAGTATCTTAAAAAAGTTTAGTTGGTGTCTGATGGTTTGTTCCCTGTCTTTCTTCGGTGGTTGTTTTGGTGTAAGGCCAATCCATAAAGCTGCGTATGAAGGGGATTTGAAGAAAGTAAAAGAAATAATTGACAGGGACCCCAACCAAATAAACGTTCAAGAATCAGAAGGTTTCACCCCATTACACCTTGCCTCCAGTAAGGGACATATCGAAATAGTTGAGTTTCTGCTCAACCATGGTGCTGATATTGAATTAGAAATTTTTAACGGAGAAACGCCATTGATGCTTGCTGCACAATATGCAAGACATGGGCAGCAGTATGAAACCATAAAGACATTACTTGAGCACGGGGCAAAGGTGAATCATAAAGATGAGAATGGCCGAACAGCATTACATGATGCTGCAATGTACAGCGGTAAGGAAGTAATAAACTTGCTCATTTCATACGGCGCCGATGTAAATGCAGGAGATGAAGATCACTGTACCCCGTTACATCAGGCGGCTATGCTCAACAATATAGAGGCGGCAAAGGCGCTCGTTGAGCATGGGGCGGACATTTTTGCGAAAAACTACTATGATTACAGCAAACCAGTGCATAAAAAGATTTGGCTTACTACCTCATCAAGAGAAGAGCAATTGAATAAAACTGCAAAAGAAATAGCGTTTAAAGCGGGCCATATAGAACTAGCACAATACCTGCAGACAAAAGAGGAAGAAAAGGAAAAGGAAAAGGAAAAAGGCGATAAATAGCGCTGGTCACCTATTGGGAAAAAACTAGGGACAGTTACATTTCTTCCCCAAGCCATACACCACCCAAAATTCTCTAATACGTCAAGGGCAAACCTCAATTCCCGACAAAGCAAGGAATTTCCGTTATTCCGAACAAAATCCGTGCTAATTTATGCCATAGGTATCCGCGGTTACTTACTATTGAACTATCAGTGTGAGTCCGTGAAATCCGTGGTTTAAGATAGGTAATATTTTCCGTCAGTTTTCAATCAAAAACGCTGATACCTCAGAACAAAAATCAAATTTTTCAAAAATTTTTTATCTTCCTTCCTTACATCGAGTTACGAAAATCATGAACTAAGAATCGAGGACTTTTTTCGACTCATTTGTGCAGATAGCTCCAATTATAGAGGGAGTGTTTTTCTACCCTCTGGCAATAAGAAGACAAATAACCATATTAACTAAATTAACCAATGAACCATCACAACCATCGAGAATCCAGAATCGAGAATCCAGAATCGAGAATCCAGTATCGAGCATCAAGCATCGAGCATCCAGAATCCAGCATCGAGAATCCAACTTTAGCTCACTTTAGGCACTTTAGGCACTTTAGTTCACTTTATTTTACTTTAGCTCACTTTAGGCACTTTATCCGCCGCGGCGGATTTAGCTCACTCTTCACTAACTTACCTGCCTATAAGGCACTACATCTGTCGAGAATCCTCTACAAATCAACCCTTTTTATGCAAAACAAACCCAATCTTGTCCGCCGTAGGCGGATTGCAAATGAACATAAGTATTTCTTTACAGACGGCTTATGAAAATAAACACAATTGGACACTTGGTCAAAACAAACCCAATTCAAACCCAATCAAACCCAATTTCCGAAAAGCCAAAATGAATGTAAAGTTAACTTTAACAAAGGATTACATAAAAAACGATGATTTCGTAGTCCGAATAAACAAACCCAATCTTGTCCGCCGTAGGCGGATTCCAAAGGCCAAAAATGAACGTAAACTCACTTATAACAAAGGATTACAGAAAAAACGATTGTTTAGCAGCCCAAAAAACAAACCCAATTCAAACCCAATCTTGTCCGCCGTAGGCGGATTCCAAAAGCCAAAATCGCTTGCCGTAAAATCCGGCCACACCCACTCAGAGAGGATATTTGCAAAATATTTGAATCTTGGTACTATAGTGCAATGAGAACAAGTTTCAGACCACGTTATGTTTCGGTCTCAGGGAATCTTACTTAGGAGAGTACTATGACAAAAGAATGTTCAACAATCCAAAGAAACTTTTTGAAGAGAATTGCTGCTGCAGAAAGACTCACAACATTATTACTTATATTCAGCCTGACATGTATTTCGCTTTCAGGTATGGCCTTCGCTGCGGACGCAGATTGGGAAGACCTTTTTGACGGCAAAACTCTCAACGGCTGGATCCAGCGTAACGGCCAGGCAAAGTACACTATCGAAGATGGAATGATTGTAGGAACCACTGTTCTCAATACGCCAAACAGCTTCCTCTGCACGGAGAAGATGTACACCGATTTCATTCTGGAGCTGGAGTTCCTTGTCGAACCCGGGATGAATTCCGGCATTCAGATTCGCAGCCACAGCTTCGAGCACTACAAGAACTACCGCGTCCACGGCTATCAGGTCGAGATCGACACCTCCTCCCGGGCGTGGAGCGGCGGTATCTATGACGAGGCCCGCCGGGGCTGGCTCTATCCGCTCAAGGACAAACCCGAAGCGCAAAAAGCCTTCAAGCAAAATCAATGGAACCATTATCGCATCGAGGCCATTGGTGACAGAATAAGAACATGGGTCAACGGGGTGCCCGCCGCCGACCTGAAAGACGATATGACCTCCACCGGCTTTATCGCCTTACAGGTGCACGGTTCCAAAGTTGCAGATAAAAAAATCAAATGGCGCAATATCCGCATCCGGGACCTCAGTCGAGCAAATAAGAAAATGCTGAAGGCTTTGATTGTTGACGGCCAGAACAACCACGATTGGAAAGGCACTACGCCCGTTCTCAAGAGCTTGTTGGAAGAAAGCGGTCTGTTTGCTGTGGACGTAGCGACCACGCCCGCCGAAAAGCAGCCAATGGATTCATTCAGGCCGAATTTTGCAAAGTACGATGTTATTGTCTCGAACTATACCGGCGCAGACTGGCCCAAACAAACCCGGGATAAACTGGTCGAGTATATGAAAAACGGCGGTGGTCTGGTCATCTACCACGCAGCAAACAACGCATTTCCAGAGTGGAAAGAGTGGAACGAGATGATAGCGCTCGGCGGATGGGGCGGCCGAGACGAGAAGTCCGGGCCGATGGTTCGTTACCGGGACGGCAAAATCGTTTTCGATAACTCCCCCGGCCCCGGCGGGACACACGGGCCGCAGCATGAATTCCAGGTTGTGATTCGAGACCGTTTACACGCCATCACGGCAGGGCTTCCTGAAAAATGGATGCATGCAAAGGACGAGCTCTACAGTAAACTCCGGGGCCCCGCAAAGAATATGGCTGTCCTCGCAACCGCCTACGCCGACCCGGCAAAAAAAGGCACCGGCGAGCACGAACCAGCCCTGTTTACTGTGCGGTACGGCAAAGGAAGAGTATTCCATACGGTCCTCGGTCACGGTCCCGAACAGTTGCGCAGTGTCGGATTTATTGTTACCTTCCTGCGTGGTACCGAGTGGGCCGCCACAGGACGAGTTACCCGGATGGAACTTCCCGCGGACTTCCCGACCGCCGATGAGGTCAGCCTCCGGGTGAGCCTCTCGGCCAACTAAGAAACCATCGAAGATTACGACTCCTGCCGAGACGTAGCTCTCGCCGCGATGCGTCGCAGCGGGCCGGCACGGCTGGAAGGTGCACCCGCTATGATAGATATTCGACTTATGACAATCGATGACCTTAAGCTTGGGCTGAGATTAACCGAGCAGGCGGGATGGAACCAAACCGAATCAGATTGGCTGCGTTTTATGAATATGGAACCTGCAGGCTGTTTTGCGGCCGAGCTGAACGGAGCATCGATAGGTACGACCGCTACCTGCGTCCTTGGCCGGGTGGCCTGGATAGCTATGGTTTTGGTAGATGTGAATGCCCGCGGCAGGGGAGTGGGTACAGCGCTGTTGAAGCACGCCCTGAATTATCTCGATGAGCGGAAAGTAAAAACTGTTCGTCTTGATGCAACTCCTGCGGGTCAGCCTATCTACGAGAAATTGGGATTTATGCCGGAATACAAATTAGTCCGGTTCGAAGGTATAGCACTATCAGATAAAAAAAAGCCGGTCGTAACCAAACCCACTCCGGAGGTCTTTGCAAGCATAATTAAGTTTGATAATCGAATGACCGGCACAGACCGTGCGAAAATGCTTAGCCGGCTGTTTGAGGAATTCCCGGAAAACATACGCGTCATGCGGCACGGTGACATAGTAGAAGGATATATCACCACCCGTCCCGGAGCAAATGCAGTCCAAATAGGGCCGTGTATAGCTATGAAGAATGCCGGCCGGGCTTTATTGTCTGATGCTTTGAACCATTGCGCGGGAAAGCAGGTATTTATCGACATACCTCTCGACAACGCAGATGCGGTGGACATCGCCCAGTCAAGCGGACTAAGAATTCAACGACCTTTTACGAGGATGTACCGCGGCGAGCTGGTCAAGGACAATGTCAGAGCATTATGGGCCAGCTCAGGCCCTGAGAAAGGATAGCGGCTGAACCGGTTATTCGATGCGCTGGTGTTGCACTGGCTTCCTGCCCGTACGTGTTTAGCCGAGTGTGGCTTAAATGGCCATCCCCAAGCTTGTACTCCGCTTTGCTGGAGTCCTGCGCTTGAGGCTGCCACACATTCTTTAATAATTTTATTGGGTGGCATCCTCAAAGCCGAAGGCTTTGGGGATGGTTTTTCCCTGGCTAAACATATACTCCAGCCCGTGAAAACACGGCCAGGATGGCCGTGACACCAATCTTGGAATTCCAAACGAGACAAGTAACTACACCTCTTCGGGTACAACGAAAGGTTTTCTGTAGCTGCGGGAAAGATGCTCATTGGCTCGGTCGCTGAATTCGCCTACGAATTTTTCCTTGTCGGAATCCATTGTCAGCCAGGGGCCAAGAATCCGTGGTGTTTGTTGCACGTCCACAACATTAAGCAAGAGGTGTTCCTGAAAACGCTCATACGCATCCAGCAATTCCTTATTTGATTTGGTCGATTGCACTATTTCATCGCGCGAGGCCTCCTGGCCGAGCCTATAAGAAATATTTCCCATGTGACACAATGTAGTAGAAAGATGTCCTTCGAGGATATCGGCGTTAAGGTCGGTGACTTTGCGGCTGCGCACAGCCTTGATGAAGTTCTCGTGGTGACTGCCGCCTCCCGTGACTTTAAACTGCTTGAGCTTGTTGCCGTCATAGTCGTAAGCCCAGCCGCCGGCATAGTAACCGTCCTCACATTCAATTACCACCATAGTGCGAATGTTACGGTAGGCGGGGTCCATGGCCGAATCCCCTTTCTTTCGCGGCAGGTTACGCATCTCAAAGATGATTGGGGCCGGCTTGTAGTCAAAGAACGCTACCTGAGTGTTGGGTGTCTGCCTGTCGTCGTCCCAGAGGAACTTGCCGCCAAAGCTAATCACCCGCGGGGCCAGGGTGGAATAACCCAGCGCCCAGCGGCACACGTCGATGCAATGGATACCATTATTACCGAGGTCCCCGTTGCCGTAAGGCCACTGCCAGTGCCAGTCGTAGTGCAGGTTCTTGCGCATCAGGGGCACCATGGGCGCCGGTCCCATCCACAAATTATAGTCAACCGTTTCAGGAATAGGCTGAGGGCCATCTACTTTGCCGATAGGGCCGCGCGGGCTAAAGTAGTAGCAGCGTGCCCTTAGAATTTTTCCGAGCCGGCCCTGACGGATATACTCAAACGCCTGCATAAGCCCCTCATCGGAGCGATTCTGGGTGCCTGTTTGCACAATCCGGTTGTATTTTCGGGCCGCTTCGACCACCTTGCGGCCTTCCCAGATATTGTGTGAGACCGGCTTTTCGACATACACGTCCTTGCCGGCCTGGCAGGCCCAGACAGTAACAAGTGAATGCCAATGATTGGGTGTGGCCGTAATAATAGCGTCGATATTTTTGTCGTCCAGCAGCTTGCGAAAGTCAACGTAAGTATCGACCTTTTCATTACGTTCTTTGAGCTTCCTGACTTCCCGGTCGATAAAATCTCTATCCACATCGCACAGCGCTACTACTCGGACGCCGGGGATTTTACTAAACCATTTGATGTGATTGCTCCCCTGGCTGCGAAAACCCACCACGGCAACGCGAATATCATCATTGGCACCAAGTACACGCCCGTAAGGCGCAAAAGTCATAGCGAGGCCCCCGGCCAATGAACGTTTCATGAAAGTACGACGTGTAAGACGTTTCATAGTTTTTGTCCCCTTATCTGATATTTTCGTTTGCAAACATCATCAAATTTTTGGCAGGCTAATATATCAAATCTACCTCGAAAATGCAACTATTTTCGTCATCTATATCAGTGAAACGAGATAATAGATTATGCTGGCCACTGTAACACCAATCGAGATAAGCATGGCGATGTTCCAAACCAGTGCTTTTATGCCCGTTGGTTTGTCTTTGCCGAGATACCTTTTGCTGTTGTTGAGAATGAAGAAGGCAATGAAGGCAATGGGCAGCATTAGTCCGCAAATTGCCGAGGTAGGTATCGCGACCCAGGGCCCGAGATACTTCCAGAGCACTACACCGGCTACACCCGGTGCAGGGAGCAGGCAGGCCAGCCGGTAACGCCAGCCACTCGGCTCGATGCCAAATATTTCACAGACGGCAAAGCCGCTAATAATCATGTGCATAGTAATCGAGCTCAGTGCCATTCCCAGTATCCCTAAGCCAAAAACGATCCGCGAAAAGAACATGCTCAATCCCGCGGATTCAAGCATGGCCGCTGCCGTGATTGGTGATAGTTTCGTAGAGCCCGAAGCAAATTGCTCAGGGTCATAAATGGTACAGCCGGTCGCAATAACCATAAGAGACGTCGCAATACAAAACGGCAGCAGCATGCCGGTAATCAAATCGAATCTGGACAGGCCTCGATGTTCCTTGCTCCAGCCGCGTGCGAGTAAAGTATAAGGGAAGAGAAACGTGGCGTTAATACCGGTGGCCGCGCTAAATGCCGCCATTACAATAGAAACTCCCCGCACGTCCGTCGGAATGTGCAGAGGTAAGAATCCTTTGAATAGTTTCCTCCACTGCACGCCCCCTTCTATTGCTCGGCGCACTATCACAATCGTGAAAGCGAGGATAATCATCCAGACAAAACCTTTCAATATGCGTTCGTATAGCCTGATGCCTTTATGTCCGCTGCTGTATGTCCAGACAGCGGCGGTCGATATAGTCAAGACAGCCAGACCAATTCCAATTAATAGTGCAGTCTGCGCCGCGGATGACGACGGCTCCCAGCCCGTCACAGCCTTAATCATGTCGTCGGTCATGCCGGCAGCCAGTGCGTATTGGGGCAAATGCCATATTATCGTTGCCAATAGCGCCCCAATCGCCCAGCTCCAGGCAACAGCAGGATGGATGTAACGCTTCATTGCATAAAAAGGCCGGACCCCGGTGGATAAGGTTTGGTACGACATGGCTGCAAACAGAATAATGCCCAGCACCATTGCCAGGGGCTGGACCCAAAGCAATTTATACTGGAGAAAAGCACCGGCAAAAAGTGAAGCCATGGCACTTCCACTGCCGAGCACGAGGGCGCTTTGAAGCCAGCCGGGGCCTGTTTTGCCAAAATACCCTCGCCACCGCCGAAGAAGACTTTTGCCTTCGAGCTCTGCCAGAGCAGCCTTTTCTTCGGCAAGAACCTCCGGAGCCGATGCGGTAAACATCGGCAATCCCCTCACTAAGTCGTTTCTGTCGGAAGTTCGGTCTTGTCGGGGCTTCATTAAAATATATCCTCTCGCCCCGCCCGTCAAAGACGGGACGAAGTATTGTAGGGTGGGGCTTGCCCCACCAACTTCGTATCGGTGGGCTAAAGCCCACCTTACAATTCTTACTTGTGGCAAGGAAAGGACGGGGCTCGTTTTATAAGCCAGCCGGAAAACTCAAGCTGTCCAGAGGATTCGTTCCGTGTTTGGTTTCATCCTCATCGGTAAAACCATCGTTATCATCATCAGGGTCGGCGTTATCGCCTATGCCGTCGCCGTCCGTGTCCTGCCATTCTTTTGCGTCCAATGGGAATACGTCCCAGGGGACAGACTTTGCTCTGTCCACGTCGTCACCATCAAAGTCCAGCTCCTGGCAATCGGCAATATCATTTTTGTTCTCATCATCTCCGATGCCATTACCATCGTCATCGGCGTCAAGGTTATCGCCAATCCAATCCATATCTTTGTCTTCCCACTCCTCCGGTTCGAGGGGGAAGGCATCAATCTGGTCGGGCACGCCGTCCTGGTCGTCATCGTCGTCAAGATTGTTGGGTTTTCCATCCTTGTCAATATCCGGCGGTCCGTCCGGCGTGATAAGAAGAGCAATGTCCACGGTGAATTCAGGGACATCAAGAGTGTTTTTTCCGGATGAGACGTTAATGGTTTTGAGAATCGCAGCGTTCCGGGGCGAGTACCAGTATCCTGTTGCGGTTTTCGGCACGTCCAGAGTAATAGTAATATCTTTCACAGGATTCATATGGTCGCTGAAATGATGCAGATAAACGCCGGCCCTTTCCTTTGAGGCAAGGCCATAAGCTCGAACAGCCTCCGGATGTGAGACCTTCACGCTAACCATACGAATGTCCCTGTCGAGGCGATAGGCGAAATCCTGCATCGCTCGTACATACTCTCGTTCCTTTGGGCCAAGCCAGATATTCATATAATGGCCGTCCCGGGCGTAGCTGGTATTCCAGAAGACAAAGGCAATCTCGTTGAAAAATGCCGTCCAGTTTCGAATTCGCATGCGCAGAGCTGAGCCCTCGTCCCACACGCCACCGACGCCCGGAGGCTGCGGCTTTCGCCTGTCAATATGATTGCCCTGCTCACCGACGACCACGGGCTTATTATATTTCTTCCAGTTCTCTGCTTTCGAAGCTGTCACCATGTCGGATTCAAGCTCGTTTTCTCTTTGATACCAGTGTGGGGCGTTAATTTCGATGCCGGCAAGCTCGGGCCTTTCCCAGCTTGTGGTAACAGGATGCCGGTATGGGTCGAGTGACTTTAGATAGGGAACCATGATTTCATACCAATGGTCATCGGCCTTTTGCTCGTTGAGAAATTCCCAGAAATCCACGTATGCTCCCCATCGGTTAATGCTGTATTTTATGAATTTTTTGACTTTTGACATTTTTACTTCGTCGAACGGCTGGTCATTGAACGCCTCTCGAAAGCCAAAAATTCCGTAAAAAATCCGGAAGCCGTACTTGCGGGCGCGCTGCAGAAGCTCATCTGTCATAACAGCTTCCTGGACAAGGTAGTTGTCAAGGTCGCGATCGAGCGGGTACGAGCAGTTCTGCTGTGAGAAGCGGTACAGATTGAATCCGCATTGCGAGAAATACCTAAAATATACATCGGCATTTTGCGGATTGCAGGACGGCCCGCGCACGAACATAGGCCCTGCAGGCAGCGGCGGCGGGTCCTTTAGGTCTGTCCGGAAAGGGCCCTCCATCGAGCATTGGTCTAAAACCGAGCCGGTAGCGGAATTGTCGCCCCAGCAGTCCTGAAGACCAATAGGAAAGTATGGACTTCCATCGTCAAACACAAATCGAAATGGATTCGCGGGATGTCGCCGGACAAAGCCGGGATTCGGTCTTCGTCCTTTCATACAGATAAAGGTGCCTTCACCAGTTGCCTTTTGGTCTTTAACATTTCTAAACGCGAATTTGTAT
The DNA here is from genome assembly GCA_035528395.1 of Sedimentisphaerales bacterium. Classification (GTDB taxonomy): domain Bacteria; phylum Planctomycetota; class Phycisphaerae; order Sedimentisphaerales; family Anaerobacaceae; genus NIOZ-UU13. The sequence continues at coordinate 26,300 of DATKYR010000259.1, read as the reverse complement.
TTCCATTTGCCGAGCTCCCGGGGAGCAAATCGCGCCTTCCACAAATCCTGCCTGCCAAAGTCATAAACCACCTGCTGTCTTTCTCCTCTGTCGGTCTGGACCGTGCTGGTATGGATTCTCGCTCCGGATGAAGAACCGTAATGAAATCCACCGACCCGAATCTGCTTTTTCGAGGGAGAAGTAAAGACAACATCAATAGCGGCGTCAAAAAAAGGATTAACATAGTCGTTTTCGTGCCTAAAGGTAATCTCAAAAACTTCGTATTGTGGCACCGTCTTTGTGTTCTGAGTGTGCTCTACCTCCAGAAGAGTATCCGTTGATTCCTTGACATCAGCAGGCGGCGTGACCCGGCAGGAGCCACAAAGCGAGATTAGAAGCACAATATCGAACATTAGGGTTATTTTTGATACCATTGTCCTGCCTCTGCCTAAAATTGCCCTATATACCCCTTGGCAAAGTTTTTTCAATTATGTGGTTTGCCCCTTAACATGATCCATTTCATGTCGGCTCCAAAGACCTAATATATCGGCTTTGTTCTTCGGCAACAACCAAAAACCCTGCTCCAATCCGAAAGAGTCACCTGTGCCTGCGTTACCCCCTTTGCTGTCCGCGGCAGCAGACACGAGGGTGCAGGCGAGAAAGCAGGGACAGTGCAACCGACCGTATTCGTGTAATCCCCGTCGTTTGCTTCTCAACGAGAAACTACGACAGTCTGAGCGAAGCACAAAACTGTCCCGTTCTCGAGAGTAACTACGACTCGACCGTTGCAGTCAATGGCCAGGCCCCAGGAAACAGCAGGTGACGGCAATTTGTGAGACCAGAGTACACTACCATTCTTCAGATTCAGGGCAATAATCTTTGACTTTTCAGCAACCACCACGGCATTACTGCATACTGCGACAGCGACGCTTTGGCTGCACTGGTGGCTCCACAAAGGTCCCTTCCTGATGCCTAACCTCATCCAGTCAACAAGGAACTGGTTCTGCGGATTCGCCATACTTTGGTTCAGGGCCTTCCTGTCTATATGATCGAAGCACAAAATCCGTTTGTTTTTCTGGTTGCTTACCCAGACGACGTCTCGGCCGGAACTCGATGTGAGAAAGACCCTGCTAAAGACAGTAGGGTCAAATACATCGTACCTCGGGTCGGCATAGAAAGGCTTGCCGCAAGAGACGACATGGTCTCCCAGCAAGGAAAGCTCCCAGCCGCGCGGGCTTTGTGATAAGAGGACATTGTTTTGTGTGAGGTTTTGGACAAGAGCGGGGTCGTTAAGGCATTTGCCATCCTTCGTATCATAAATTGCCGGTGAGACAGCGTTGCCGCCGGCCAAATAGAGCTTGCCGTCGTGAAGCAGAAGATGGCCTTGAACGCTTACCCCGGAGTGAGCTTGAGAGTCGAGATGTCCGGATGTGTTGTTCTGCCACTTTATCCGGCCACTCGCCGCATCCAGTGCATAGACATACGTGCCGTCATAGTTAACGATACCGGCCGCCACATAAGCGATGCCATCTTCGACAACGACTCCGCCGGCCGCCGGCCAGGTGGAAAGCAACGCACCATAAACAGGAATCTTCCGCTCCGCCGGAGCTGCCTGAAAACGCCAGAGCAGCCGTCCCGTCGCTGCTTCAAACGTATAGACCCACCCGTCACCGGAACCTACCAATGCCCGCCCCTGCCAAATAGTTGGCGGAATTCGGACCGCCCCGCCCGTATAGGCCTTCCACCGCAGACTACCGCTTGCAGCGTCCAGCGCCCGGACAATACCGTCGGGGCCACTGATGAATATCAGCCCACCGGCTGCGACCGGGGCCGTAGGAGCCGGGGCTCTCGAAGCCGGAGGCGTCTGCGGCTCATAAGACCAGAGCAGCTCACTCGTTTCGGGGATAGCTGCTTCTGTTGTGGCGCTGCAGATATTATCCGCCCTAAATGTTGGCCAGTCAGCCGACGATTCAGGGAGACTCGCAACATTTGTCACATCGCCGGCAGCCTTCTCAAGATGCTCTGCCTCAGTTGCCCGTGGAGTGAAGTCGAAGCTGCCTGCCGGTCCGAGGCAGGTGACACCGTAGAGCGTAAGTTGACAATCACATACCGATGGCCACCAGTACAACAAGCCGTTCGCGATAGTAACACCATCGTGGCACGGTGGACGCATAGGCGAAACGAGCTGTGGGTTGCTGCCGGCCAGGTCGAAGCGAGTCGAGCCGCCCCGAGCCCGATAGAAAATAGCATCCAGAGTGCCTGTCGGTCGAGTGCAGGCTCGGCGGCCCGTCTCAAGCTCCGCCAATACCTCTCCTGTGAGCGGAGCAAACTTCTTGCTGAGGCTGCCCTGGTCATTCTGGCCACTAATGGCATAGAGCCCGTCATCCCTTAAGACCAGCTGGAAATTACCGTAGGGGTCGCTCCATAATACATCGCCGTTTTTGGTCGAGACAGCAAGAAGCTTGCCGACCTGTGGGCCGGCAAAGTACAACGCATCGTCACCGCATTTCACATAGCACGTTGTTCGCCAGTTGAAGCTTGCGCCCTGCCGGTTCATATACCTGCCGAGGGTATCGAAAAGCTCGGGGGCATTATCGGGGGTCCGGCGCAAGATTGGTTTGCCGGTCGTTGCATCCAGACATGCAAGGTACGCCCCGAAGCGAAAAATATAGATACGCCCGTTCTTCATACACATGGCCCTGCTGTCAACCGGCTCGGCCTCGTGATAGCTCCACAGGACCTTTTTCGTTTTCGGCTCGATGGCCAGTACATTTCGACCGAAGCCCCACGGATGGGTTACATACGCCTTCTCGCTGTCCCTGATTCCGTCAGGCTGATTAAAGCCCTTCGATATTGGGTTCCACGGCCAGCCGTGGCTTTCGCGCTGCCAGCGCATGGTGGGGTCTTTTTGCTCCTGCTCTCCGATTAACGCATAGAGAATACCATCCTCCATACCCAGCCACTTCCAAAACGCTCCACCGGCTACATCTAACGGAGGAATTATCTCATCCTCGAGCTTGCCGGTTGCTGCGTTGATGACTTTACACGAGCTGTCATCAGCCACATAGAGCGTTGTGGGCGTTGCGACCATCGTATTGCGATGGACCATTATGCCGGGCGTTATGTCGCGCTGCCAGAGAATCGTACCGTTGTAACCATTGAACGCAACAAGCTTGTTGAGGAACGGCTCCTCACGTTTCTTGAAGGCCACGTGTCCGAACGCCTTGAATACCCGACCTGCCGAAGCAACTGCCACCTGAGGCACCGGCGCATAGCGAGGATCGGCCAGAAACTGTGTCAGATAAGGTGCGACGATTATACGGTCTTTCGATTGAGGATTGTTATCGGGGCCGTGATAGGGATGGCTCCAGTCATCTGCTCCTTCGGGAAAAGGCTTGATGAGAACCTTGTTTCCCAACAAGGCCTTGCCGCCGGGCCGAAGCACACGAAGCGCCTCCTTTTCAGAGATACTTGTTGCCTTACCCACAGCGACGACTGCATCGGCAATGTTGCCGGCCAGATGCAGACGCTTCAACGAACCCTTCTCTATGAAGATACGTGTTCCATAAAGTCCCGCCTTATCAACCATTCGGCGTGCCGTTTCGATGTCCTGTGCCAGCGGTAGCTGGACGTAAATCAGCAGCTCACTTTCGCGCGCAAGCTTTACGGCAAGCTCACACTTCGCCTCACCGAGCAATACGCAAATCCCTCGTGTTACACCGATTTCTTTGAGAATCGAACTGTCCCGTTCGGTTGCATCAACCAGTGACAGGCAGAACAATAAGACGACAATTATCACAAAAATCAATCTTTTCATTTTGCTTCCTTTCCGCGAGTTTTTATATTTGGAATCCATCTCGGTGCCGAATTGAAATAATCTTTATAATAATTCCCGAACATCCGACGTATCGGGTTTCATGTGCGATAAAACCACAAGCAAAACAACACCCAGCACGAGCATGGCTATCCCAAGAATCTGTGAAATAGTCAGAATTCCAAGCTCATACGGATTGTCGTCTCTGATAAATTCCAGAAGAAATCGAGTGAAGCCGTACAGGACAAACATGAGCCCGACCATCGAGCCCGGCCGGCTTAGTAGTTTCGAAGCTTTGTCCGAACCGGTACTCCCCAGGCTCCTGCGCCAAAAAAAATACAGAATACCACACAACAGCAAAGCATTGGCGGATGAGTAGAGTTGAGAGGGGTGGACGCCAAGACAACGATACCTGCCTTTTGTGACCTCATATTTCTGGGGCTCTGTTAGCTCCTCCAAGGGCTTTGGGTACCATTTGCCGTGTTTGTCATAGAAGCTGAGGTACTCGGCTTGCGGCAACTGAAGGTGCGGCTCCAATCTATTTCTCTTTGGATCGGGATTAATCTGACTGATGTACACGAACGACCCATAGGGAAAGCGAACACCCCAGGGCAGACTCGTAGGTTTGCCAAAACAGTCGGCATTTAAAAAACACCCTATCCGCCCGAACGCCAGGCCCATCATCAGCCCAATGGCCATAATATCCAGATAGCGGCGAACAGGCAATTTATGATGGTGGAGATAGAATAACAAAAAGCCGATCGCCGGGATCACACCACCCAGGAATTCCAGGCCGCCGTGCCACGTAGCAAAAATATTCAGAGGGTCCCCACGAAACTGGTCGAAGTAGTGGACTACGAAGAAGGCCCGGGCGCCCACCACGCCGATGATCAGTGAGTACAGGGCTGCGTTGATAATTATTGCCGGGTCCAGGCGCGCACGCCGGCTCAATCGTCTCATCATGAAAAGCGCCGCGAGGAACCCGAGCACAATCATGGGACCGAAAGTGCTGATGGTCAGGTGGAGGAAGGGTATCTCAAACAAACGTGGATGCATATTAAAACTTTCATTAACCTGCTATACTTATCCGTAATTTATTTTCACCAGATGAGTCTCGTTAAATGTCCAAGACCCAGTAAAAACACGCAAACATTAATCCCTGCCATGAGGAGTATGCCGACACGCGGCCAAATGCCATGCAGGCCTATATAACCAATCAGGAGAACAACCGAGTTCGGCATAAACATCAGCGGTGAGGCCCCGATCCATTGTATCCAGGGTAGATTGAAGTCATTTGGGCAGTTATCATTCGGCACGAGCATAATAACAGCAAGGATTACCAGGCCGGTCACAGCCTGACTCTTTCGGCCGAGCCAATACATTACAGCCAGCACAAGAACTACAAAAAGAGAACCCGCCGTCAGTATGAAATTGTACTTCAGGATGTTGAGGCGCGGTGGTATCTGCGGCCATATCATAATCGCGTCAGGGCGAAATGGAGCGAACTGGTGCAGGGCCGAGGTGCATATCACAGAAAGGACTAAAAGCAGCCAGATAAGAGAAGCCTGATGTCCGGTCGGTGGCTTAACAAGCTCTAATGTGCGTGGCAGCTGCCAGATGTAAAAGCAGATGATGCAGATAAACAGCCCGATAGCCGCAAGAAATACCGGCCCGAACCATGAGGGAAAATTACCCCGGACGCCCAGGAAGTTCCACCCCGTCATTACAGAGATAAATAAGTTCACCGCCAGACATAGGAGAACAGAGCTTCTCAGAGGTATTGATTTATTCTCCGATATGACTTCTGCCATTTTATATACCTCAATCTTTCTACCGATTATATGGATTCCACTTTAGCCGTAGTATTATCATTTTGTCAAGGAATGCTGTGGACCAAATCTTGACCATAATACTCTGTCGCATATAATTTGAGGAGTTGTCATTGCGAGGCCCCCTTCGGCTGCGCTCAGGGTAAACTCCGGGCCGTGGCAATCTCTTGCTTTCGAACAATAGAGATTGCTTCGCTTCGCTCGCAATGACATCCATCAATTGAGCTGCGACGAAACACTGGATGCTTTGTCTAATAGTCATTCTCTTACTTTCCGTATTTATCCATATAATCCAGGGCCAGATAAGACAACGCTCTGAGGCCGAGTTTCAAACCGCTTTCGTCGATATCAAAATCCGGGCTATGGTGCGGCGCGGCCTCCTCGACCTTTTTGCCTTTCGGCAATCCGCCCAAGAAAAAATACAGGCCGGGAATCTGCTGCTGGAAAAAGGAGAAATCCTCGGCGCCCGTTATCGCCTTGACCAGTTTTACATTTTCGGCGCCCACGACTTCCTGTAAGGAAGGCAGCATCATGTCAGTAAGTTCAGGGTCGTTGTACGTTATCGGGTAGCCCTTGCTAATCTGAACCTCCGCAACCGCGCCGGCACTTTCGGCTATCTTTGTTGCGGTCAGCCGTATCTTTTCGTGAATTTTATTCTGCATATCCGTATTGAGGGTCCGGATAGTACCTATCAACTCGACTTCCTCGGGAATAATATTGCTTCTGACTCCGCCGTGGATGCTCCCGATGGTTATCACGGCCGCTTCTTCCGTCAATTCTGTTTGTCTGCTGATGATTGTCTGGAGTCCTATGATAATCTGGGAGGAAACGGTAATTGGGTCGATGCCTGTCCAGGGTGTGGAGCCATGAGTTTGCTTGCCTTTGACTTTAATGCGAAGGCCATCGACGGCGGCCATCATGCCCCGGGGACGATAAGAGATGGTGCCGACTTCCGCAAGTGCCCAAATATGTAATCCGAAAATCACATCGACTTCAGGATTTTTAAGGACTCCTTCCTTGACCATGAGCTCAGCACCGCCTTCTTCGTCCTGGGGGGCACCTTCTTCGGCCGGCTGGAAAATAAACTTTACACTCCCGGCCAGGTCCTTTTTCATCGAAGTAAGAATCTCGGCAACACCCATTAGAATGGCAATGTGTGCATCGTGACCGCAGGCGTGCATCACTCCAACATCGTGCCCATTGTATTCGGCGCGTACTTTGGAAGCAAAAGGCACGGCTACACGTTCGGTGACCGGCATGGCATCAATGTCGGCGCGAAGCCCAACCACCGGTCCTGGTTTGCCGCCTTTCAAAAGGCCGACAACGCCGGTATGGGCAAAACCGGTTTTGACATCCAGGCCGAGGTTTTTCAGGTGCTCTGCTATCTTTTCAGCCGTCTTGAATTCCCTGTTCGAGAGCTCCGGGAACTGATGAAAATGGCGACGCCATTCTATGACCTTCGACTCAATCTGTTCCGCTGACTTGTCGACCTGCTTCTTCAGCCTTTCATCGGCATACGCTGTTGTAAAACTTCCGGCGATAAGTAAATACAATACAATCCGCTTCATAGTCTCATTCTCCTTCTTCTTCGAGTTGCGAGCCTAATAATTATATGTTTTCTATATAACATCCCGAATCCTTGTTGTTCAAAGCGAGTCCATCGGACTCCGGACAACCTTCACACCGGTATCCCGGTAAGACCGGAACAGCTTGATAGCTCTCTGTTCCTAAATCTGAAAGCCAAGATGTGACTGTTACAGGAAATCTATACTGCAGGAAGGGAATTTTCAAGAAAAAATACGGGAGAATGTGGTGACACGATGCAGATTGATTCTGCCGAGAGCAGATCCGCGATATTTATTATGCTTTTTTGAAAAGGTTACCGTGATTTCAACAGAGCCGGGACACAAGAGAAAATAATGCAGAGCATCTTTGGCTAATAATTTGCATAATCCTTAAAACGTCTCATCCAGTCCGGCCAGACCGGTAGGCCGGCAGCCAGGCTTTCTTCGGTCCACAATCGATGCCACTTCAACTGCCACAATTCTTTAAGACCTACAGGCCTTACGGTGCCGTCCAGAAAGACACTATTTATTGTACCATTATGCCGGTTCATGCAGAAATTTCGTATGGCGTTGTAATCCCACTGCCAATGGCATTGACCATCATATTCCGGCGGCTCGTCTGTTGCTTCCGGCAGGCCGTCAACCCACTGGCAGTCAAGAAACACCGGTATATCATTACTACCTTTGACATGGAGGGTCTTCCAGTTCTTCTCGAAATGATAGCCGCCGTTGTCATTCGCAACCCATCCGTTCAGGCCAAAGCTGCCATAGTCACCTTTCATTGCCCAGCCCGGCACAGTAGGAATGGCTCCTTCGCCATATACACCCCAGCCCACAAATGGACCTGTCAGCCCATCGCTGAAAAAAGTCGTTGTCGATGGGCAGGCTCGGATCTTCGGTTCATGGCTATAGTATGGCCGCATCGCAGCCACCCAGCTGTTATTCGGGTTACCACCTGCTTCCTTATTTAAATAGCCATTGTTATCATCCGCGTACATTGAAAAAGTAAGGCCCATTTGCTTGAGGTTGGCCTGACAAACAACACTCTTTGCCTGCTTCTTTACCCGCTGCAGCGATGGCAGCAAAATTGCCATCAACAGGGCAATGATGGCAATAACCACTAAAAGCTCTATTAAGGTAAACCCACGCTGTTTATCCATAATAGTCTTACCGCTTTGATACAGGATGCACAATTCGTTACCAACATATAATATATTACCACTATGCGAGGCCTAAAACAAGGAAAAAACCCCGCCCCCTTTCTTGCTTTCGCTCGCACCTGCGATTACGCCCGTGCAGGCGCAGCAAAGTAGAAGGGTGCAAGCGCAGTACTCTTATCAAGGCATAACGGCGCGGTTGTAGATTTGAACATCATCAATGAGACCCGAGAAGAAATTAGCTGGGACCCCGCCTTGCGGGAACCCTGCATCAAGGTTTTTTCCGGCACCAAAGTACAGACCACCATCTGAAGGCATCCCCGCCGGCTCAACAGTATCCTTAGCAACCTGTACTCCATCCGCATACAGGTACCTAAACGAGCCGTCCCACACCAGGGCGATATGGTGCCACTGTCCATCGGTGATTACGGATTCCGACAGCAGGGAAGGCTGTGGAGACATCAAACCGGTCATGAGCTGACCTGTTGATAGATCCGTACCAAGCCATGTCGCTCCCGGCCCGACACTACCGTCACTCTGAGATATGATTACTTGTCCTTCGGCACCTGTTTTAATCCACGCAAAAACACTGAATGCACCATCCTGCGGGTTCAAGATAAAAGGCGTGCTAACATAATCATCGACTCCATCAAATTCGAGCGCCCCGGCCACCTTGCCGCCGGCAGGCTGCCAGAGCGGGTTACCATGGAGGGTGCCATCGTGGTCGGCGATGCTGTCTTTGGCGATAGTACCTTCTGTCTCGTCGAGCTTCCAGTGCGCCAGGAGGCGATAATCTGTCAGCCAATATTCAACCAAAACAGCAAGGTCCTTAAAATCCACTTTACCGTCGCCAAGAGGTGCCGGAGCAATGTCAACTTGAGATTGCTCCTGGAGCCAGTATTGGCCAAGCATGCAAAAATCGGTTAGGTCCACCTTTTCGTCTCGGTTAAAGTCAACCACCGGCTCTATTGATACCTGCCATAAGTCCCAACTGCCAAATCCGCCGGGCCTGTCGGACTCGAAGAGAAGCGTTCGTCCGTCAGCAGAGATGCAGGGCCAATCCTCATCATCGGAGCTGTTGACGGCTGAGCCAAGTTTCACAGGTGTTCCCCAGGTGCCTTGCGTCGTTTCTCGCCTGGTCATATACAGGTCGCATAAAACACTGCCGTCAAGCTGGTTCGAGCCGAAGAAGAGTGTCAGGCCGTCGACTGAGATATTCGGCCGCGCCTCCCAAAGCGAACTGTTGACTATCTGTCCAAGGTTCACCGGCTCGCCCCAGGCACCATTTACTGTTGAGCGCGTAGTTACCCACAGGTCGGTTTCACCATAGCCGCCGGGTCGATTAGAGCTAAAGTAGAGCGACAGTCCGTCTGCTGAGATGCTCGGGCCATCGTCATCGTATTGGGAGTTCACAATCGGCCCAAGAACCTCAGGCACATCCCAGTCTGCATTTGTCGTATTCCGCCTTGCCACCCACAGGTCGAATTCACCTGAGCCGCCGGGATAGTCGGAGGCAAAGAAAAGCGATAATCCGTCTGCCGAGATGTTCGCATCGAATTCCTCATATACCGTATTCATAATCGGGCCAAGATTCACAGGCGCACCCCATTCCTCATCTGTTGCCTTGCGCGTTGCCACCCATATATCAAAACCGCCAAAGCTGCCGAGGTCGTTGGAATCGAAGTAGAGCGACAGACCATCAGCCGAAATGCACGCCCGGCCTTCATCATCCGAGGTGTTGATGAGCGAACCAAGATTAGTCGGGGTACTGAAAGTAAACTCGGCGGCGGCATGCCTTCCACCAACCACACAAGCGAGGATAAGTCCGAGTGACACCAGGCTAATTTTAGAATCATCAACCAATTTCATTCTACCGTTCCTTTTCTGCCCATCGGGACAATGGAAAACCCAGCACAGAAAACAAGCGTTACTTTCCGGCTGGATTAAATCGGCCGGTTAAGGACCTCGTAAATATGCAGACAATATAAAAGCCCACAGGGGCAATAGTGATGTAAAGCTGTAAATCCATCTTTTCGCCTCCTCAGGCGATATTGTAGTATATCTAATCCAGAGAAAAACGTCAAGTGAAAAGTGAAGGATTCAGCGGATGGGACAATAATCTTTGTGACAAAATGTCGAAAAACCATTAAAATGAAGCATTAAGAAAGTGAGTATTTCACAAGGAATTGTTGAATGAGAAAGGATATTCTTATGATTTCAAAAGCTATTACGAAGGCAGTATTGATGGTCCTATTCCTGGCCATCCATGGTTGTGGCAGCTCTTTCTCGGGCGGACCTTATCAAGCCACGGGCATTAAAATCGGTGAGGTAACAGACGAAACAGCGATTGTTTGGACGCGTCTGACACGGCATCCGGAACGGGTGGGCCTGGGAGCACCTATGCCCGAGATTCTTTATCATGATTCCAAAACCGGCAAACCAATCAAGAAGCCCCAGGCAAGGCCCAATCAAACACCTGCCGTCAACTTTCCCGGAGGTTCAACAATCGAAACAATTGAAGGGGCCGTGCCGGGCGCACCGGGGAAGGTCAAGGTTCTGTACAGGGTAGAGGGAGCTTCCAATTGGAATACCACCAATTGGTATGCAGTAGATATAAAACGTGATTACACTCATCAGTTCAAATTGGCCAACCTGAAGCCTAATGCCGGGTACCAGGTGCGTGTAGAGTCGAGGGCAAGTGGAGGGGGAAAGAAAGGACAGGTGTTAGAGGGAAGATTTAGAACGGCACCACGTCCCGAGCAACCTGAACGGGTCGTCTTTTCGGTCTCCACGGGTCAAGCCTACCCTGACCAGGATGCTCCCGGCGGTGGTTACAAGATTTATCCGGCTATGTTGAAGATTGAGCCGAGCTTCTTTGTCCATACGGGCGATATCGTTTACTATGACAAATTGGCCAAGACGCTGCCGCTGGCCCGCTGGCATTGGGCCCGCATGTACAGTCTCCCGACAAACGTTGAATTTCATCGTCAGGTTACCAGCTATTTTATCAAGGACGACCATGACACTTGGATGAACGATTGCTGGCCCGGCAGGGAAACCAGGTTCATGGGAGACTTTACGTTCGAGCAAGGCCAGGCGGTGTTCCTGGAGCAGGTGCCAATGGGCGACCGAACCTGGCGGACCTTTCGATGGGGCAAGGACCTCCAGATATGGCTGGTCGAAGGACGTGATTTTCGCAGTCCCAATACAATGCCTGATGGCCCTGACAAGACAATCTGGGGCAAAGAGCAGAAAGCATGGTTTAAGCGGACCGTTCAGGAATCGGACGCCGCGTTTCGTATTTTAATCAGCCCAACGCCTCTCGTAGGGCCCGACCGAAAAAATAAACATGACAACCACTCGAACGTTGATTTTACGCACGAAGGCAATGAGCTGAGGGAGTTTATCTCGAAACAGAAGAACATGTACGTCATTTGTGGAGACCGTCATTGGCAGTATATATCGGTGGATGAAAAAACAGGCGTGAGGGAATATTCGTGCGGGCCGGCCAGCAATGAACATGCCGGCGGCTGGAGTAACGACCAGAGACTTGCCGAGCATAGGTACCTAAACGTAATTGGCGGATTCCTCGCCGGCATAGTCGACCGCTCAGAAGATAAGCCCACACTGACGTTTCGACATTACAGTGTTGATGGTGATATTCTCAATGAGGACCGTTTGGTGGCCCAATAGAATAATGCCGCCCTTCGACAGTAAGCTAAGGGCCGAACTGCTTAGCCGATACAGTTACCAATAGCTGCCAAGTCTGTCCGTTTCAGCCGTTGCCAAGTCATCATATTTAGTTGTCTTGTGAAGTTTCTGTACAGATTGACATCAGCAAAAGAATAAAGTAAAAAGGGTACGGATAAATACGAGCCATAAGGTACAAATTATGAACATAATCGCAGTAGATATAGGTAATACCAATATTGATATTGGGCTTTTTCTCGATGGTAAAGAGCAGTTTATTAAATCCATCCCCGGCAGCTCGCAAACAAAGCTTAAGAGCTGTTTAAAATCGGCCTGGGGGAAGATACCAATTGCCGAAAGCTCAAAAGAGAATAAACGCGATGGTGTAATCGTCGTCAGCAGTGTAAAACCGGATTGGACCAGACTAATCCGGGAAATAGTAAAAGACAATCTCAGCGAAAAAATTTATATCATAGGTAAAGACATACCCCTGCCAATGAGTCTCTGGGTGGATGAGCCGGATAAGGTCGGCACCGACAGGGTAATCTTGGCGGCAGCGGCGTATGACGTGGTCGAAGGTGCGGTAGTAGTGGCGGATTTCGGGACCGCTGTAACGATTGACCTTGTTGATGAAAATGGTGTTTTTCTTGGCGGTGTTATCGGCCCGGGCTTCGAAATCAGCGCAAAGGCCCTGAAAGAGAACACGGCCCAGCTGCCAAAGACAAAAATCACCAGGCCGAAGACACCGTATGGTAAAAACACCGCCGAGGCCATAAACTGCGGATTGTATTATTCCGCTATCGGGATGCTGGAAGAGGTTATCAGGCGCTACGCAGAAAAAATCGGCAGATGGCCGCAAACCATCGTTACCGGCTCAGCCGCAAAAACCATAAAGGACGACTGTGATTTCATAGACTCCTTCGTCCCCAACCTGGTCGTCAAAGGTATCGTTCTGGCCTATAAAAAATATATCGAAGAAAAAGCCAAGTCTATCTGACTTGTGTGTTTTGAGTAATGCCCCTTCTGTGAAGAGAGGAGTCCGGTTTCTAATCTTCAATTTCATATGAATACTTTCGCAGCGGTAATGACGGGCAAGGGCACCGGTGCAATATCGACGGTGCAGGTCTTCGGTGATTCAGCCGAGGCCGTCGTTAAAAAAATCTTCAAGCCGGCTGGAACAAAACCAGCAAAATTCAAGACCGGCGAAATCCTGCTCGGCACAATTGCAGACGGCAATGAAACCATCGACCAGGTTACCATCGGCTGTGAAGGACCAAAAACTTTCGCAATAAATTGCCACGGCAATCCGCTCATTGTCGCTGACATAATGCAACTGCTCCAGCGTTGTGGTGTCACGCTGCTGACCGCAGAGCAGCTTCTAACAAAAATCCTCTCTGCACAAAAATCTGTCAACACAATCGCAGTTGAAGCTAAGCTGGCCCAGCTCAAAGCCAAAACCATTCAGGGTACAAAAATAATCATAAACCAGGTCGAGGCCGGCTTAAGCAAAAAAGCCGCAGAGTGGCTGGAGAACATCAACGCAATATCTCTTAACCAAATTTCAACAGAGGCCGAGCGGATACTTGAGAACAGCCGAATAGCTAAACTGATTATCGCCGGCTGCACGGCAGCCCTGATCGGCCCGCCGAACAGCGGTAAAAGCACACTTCTTAATGATCTGGCCGGCCGACAAAAAGCAATAGTGACCGACATCAAGGGCACTACCAGAGACTGGGTCGAAGCTGTGTGTCAAATCAAATCGCTTTCTCTGAGGTTAATTGACACGGCAGGATTGGATGAAGAGCTTTTAGGTTCTGAAGATACTGTTGAAAAAGCCTCTCAGAAGAAAAGTGTTGAGATTTTAGAACAGGCAGACCTTATCCTGCTCATTCTGGATAATAGCCAAACCAACAACCAGCTTGACGAGCGTCTTCTTGAAAAAATCGCCGGCAAAAAAGTCATCACAGTCTTAAATAAATGCGATTTGCCTGCCAAATTCGATACAGGCGTACTAACTGGAATTCTATCGAACACTGTTAAGATAAGCGCCAAGGAAGGCACCGGAATCGAGGACCTGATAGAAAAAATCCGGCAAATTTGCGGCGTTACAGATTTTGATTTGAAAACTGCTGTTGTCTTTACAGACCGGCAGGAAAAGCTGTTACAACAATTAAAGAACGCCAAATCCAAACAACAAGCGGCCTCAATCATAACTGAGCTGTTAAACGGAAAAATAGATTGAGATTGCTTCGCTTCGCTCGCAATGACAAGGCGATTACGGTTGTTAAACGGTCAGCTTCGTGTATAATCTGCATCTATGGGTGTAAATGCTGAAAAACTAACGCCTGCGATGAAGCAGTTTCACAAGTTCAAGCAAAAGCATCCCGACTGCATACTGTTTTTTCGCATGGGCGATTTCTACGAGACCTTTTACGAAGATGCCAAGACCTGCTCAAAAGTTCTGGGCTTAACTTTGACCAGCCGAAGCAAAGGCGACAATCCCATTCCGTTGGCCGGCGTGCCATATCACGCCGTTGACGGGTATCTGAAAAAGATGTTACAGGCCGGTTATAGAGTAGCGGTCTGCGAGCAGGTCGAGGACCCCAAAATCGCGAAGGGTGTTGTCAAGCGCGACGTCGTGCGAATCGTTACTCCCGGTACGCTGACGGATGATATGCTGCTGAGCGCTAAAGAGGACAATTTCCTCTGTGCCGTCAGTCTGGGCACAAAGCACCGGGCCGCGATAAGCTGGGTAGATATTTCGACCGGCCATTTTTTTGTTCAGGAGCTGGGCGAAGAAAAACTGCTCGATGAGCTTCTGCGATTGTCACCGGCCGAATGTCTGCTTGCCGATAGACGCGGTGAGCTGTTCGAAGCTGAAACAAAAAAGCTCGTCCGGGACATCACGCAACTGACCAACGCCATTGTTACCGAACGTCCCGGCTGGTATTTCGACCCCTATCAGGCGAGGCAGCGTCTGCAAAAGCACTTCGGAACCGCTACGCTCGAGGGTTTCGGCATCGGTGACGATGATGACGGTTTTATTTGTCCGGCCGGTGCTGTAATCGAATATCTCAACGAAACACAAAAGACCACGCTCGGTCATATCCGGAATCTGAAAAAAATCAGCCGCCGGAACTTTCTGCAGATCGACCCGGCCAGCCTGCGGAGCCTGGAAATCCTGCGGACCATTCGCACCGAGAGCAAAAAGGGCTCACTGCTGGACTGCCTCGATGAAACAATAACCGGTATGGGCGGCAGGATGTTCCGAAACTGGCTGTGTATGCCGTTGTGTGAGCTCGGCGCTATCGAGCTGCGTCAGGATGCCGTTGAGGAAATCAAAGATGTCGATGACAAATTAGCTGAGGTTCGCAGACTGCTCTCGAACATATCCGACACCGAGCGAATCGCCGCTCGCATCAGCACGTTCCGGGCGTCTCCGAGAGATTTAGTTGCCCTGGCAGCCACACTTCGACAAATACCGCTGCTGCGAGAAATCCTGCAGCAATTCGGCGCCGACCTGCTCGTGCAATTGGCCGGCCAATGTGACAGTATGGACGAATTGGCCGACCTGCTCGAATCCGCAATCAAGCCGGAACCTCCTACGCACCTTCGCGACGGCGGTGTGATAAAAGCGGGCTTTTCCGAAGAGCTCGACCGCTTACGCTCAATTTCCAGAGACGGCCAAAGCTGGCTGAGGAATTATCAGAAAGAACAGTCCGAGCGGACCGGCATAAGCAATCTTAAAATCGGCTACAATAAGGTCTTCGGCTACTATATCGAAATAAATCACTCCTCAGCCGATAAGGTCCCCTCCGACTACGTCCGCAAGCAGACAATCAAAAACGCCGAGCGCTATATCACCGAGAAGCTCAAGGAATACGAGACCCAGGCCCTTAGCGCCGAGGAAAAGGCACTCGAATTGGAGCAGCAGCTCTTCGACCAGCTCCGCCGTCAATCCGCCCAGTACGTAAGCCGACTGCAGGGGCTGGCCGATACTATCGCCCAATGCGATTGTCTGGCGGCCCTGGCATATCTTGCTAAGCGCCGAAACTACATCCGCCCGAAAGTGACCGGCGGCGGTGAGCTTATCATTCACGAAGGCAAACATCCGGTCTTGGCTGAAACGCTCGGCCCGGAGTTTGTGCCGAACGACGTCGAACTGGGCAACAGTGCCGGCGATATCCTCATCATCACAGGCCCCAATATGAGCGGCAAGAGCACTTATATAAGACAGGTTGCCCTGCTGGTCCTGATGGCACAGACCGGCTCATTTGTCCCCGCTAAAGATGCTGAGATTGGTCTGGTCGATAGAATCTTTACCCGCGTGGGGGCGTCGGATGAATTGGTTCGCGGCCAATCCACATTTATGGTCGAGATGACCGAAACGGCCAACATTATCAACAACGCCACCGGTAAATCCCTGGTCATTCTTGACGAAGTCGGGCGGGGGACGAGCACGTATGATGGTCTTTCTTTGGCCTGGGCGATTACCGAACATATCGCAAATAAGCTAAAGTGCCGAACGCTTTTTGCGACTCACTATCACGAGCTGACCGAATTAGCCGAGCTGTTTGCAAACCTCAAGAACTGCAATGTAGCTGTCCGCGAATGGATGGACGAGGTCGTTTTTTTGCATAAGATTCTGCCCGGCGGAACGGACAAAAGTTACGGCATCCACGTCGCCAAATTAGCCGGCCTGCCAAAAAATATTCTTGAGAGGAGCAAAGAAATCCTGGAAGAGCTCGAAAGCACCTTCCAAAAAGAAGCCACCGGCGAACATCTCTCAAAACACAAAACAAAAAAACCGGACAAGGACTCCCTCTTTGTCCAGAAACACAAATCCGTCCTCGAAAAACTGGCCTCCACCGATGTGAATAACCTCACCCCCATCGAAGCGATTAATCTGCTTAACGAAATCAAGAACGAAATCAACGAAAAATAATAGAAAATCGGCTAAAAAACACTTGTTAAAGGGTGATACTGCCTGTTTAATATATACAGTTGGGTATGCGGGACAATTATTACTGTACCTTATTAAGAAAGGGGGATGTGCTATGAAACATTCTACAAAATCAAAACTGGTCGTTCTGTGTGGTCTTGTGTTATTGCTGGCCGGCTGCACGCAGGTGGAAATCACCGGCAGGAAACAGTTCAATCTCGTTCCCGACTCGATGATGAATTCGATGAGCTTCCAGTCCTACGGCGAATTCATCTCACAAAACAAGCTCAGTAACGATTTAAGCCAAACGCAGATGGTCAAGCGCGTCGGAGCCAATATACAAAAGGCCGTCGAACGGTATTGTGCGGAAAATAATATTTCAGAGAAGCTGGATGGATACGACTGGGAATTTAATCTCGTCGAAGATGATTCGTTGAACGCCTGGTGCATGCCGGGGGGAAAGGTGGTTGTTTATACCGGCCTGCTTAAAGTAACCCAGAATGAGGCGGGCCTGGCAACGGTTATGGGCCATGAAATCGCACACGCCTTCGCAAAGCACGGAGCCGAAAGAATGACCCAGGGCCTTATCGTGGAGCTGGGAGGTATGGCCTTATCGACGGCCTTGTCAAAAAGCCCCGAGAAAACAAAGAGCCTGTTTATGCAGTCCTACGGAATAGGCACTCAGGTCGGCGTATTGCTGCCGTACAGCAGGACCCATGAAAGCGAGGCGGACCATCTGGGACTGATATTTATGGCGATGGCTGGCTATAATCCTGAGGAGGCCGTTACTTTCTGGCAGAGAATGGCCGCGGCAAAGCAGGGCGCCCAGTCGCCGGAATTTCTGAGCACACATCCGGCCGACTCAACCAGAATCAGCAACCTCCAGAACTTGATCCCCGAGGCCAAGCAGTATTACCGTCAGCAATAAACTGAAGAATTGAATAATCGCTCTATTAGAAACTGGCCTCGACCTGCGTTAACAATCTAACGCCAAACGAAGCGATAAATCTGCTCGAGGAAATAAGAAAGGAAATCGAAGCCGGTAATTGTAATCCATAAATCCTTCTTGTATAATTTAAACAAGAAGAAAAGGTTAACCTATGATAAGTGATGAGACATTATCTAAGGTCAGGGAACGGCTGGTTGATGGCTTTGCCCCAAACCGAATTATCCTTTTCGGCTCGCAGGCAAGGGGCACAGCCGATGACCGAAGCGACGTTGATATACTTGTCGTATGTTCGTTTGAAGGTAAACGACGTCATTTAATGCTCGAAATGGACAGGGCCTTACGGGGTTTGGGCCTGGCAAGAGATATAATGGTTCTTACGCCGGAAGAATTTGAGCGGAATCGCCATATACCCGGCACAATCGCCAGGCCAGCTTGGCGGGAAGGAAAAGTCCTTTATGAAAGTGCCTGATGAGCAAGTTTAACAGGATTGAACAAAAACCCTCATCTGTCAAAATAGTAAATATCGTAGATCCGCCGTCTTTTGGAGGAGTCAATTGTAAATAGTAAATTGAAAGGCGGGCCTCAACCGACGTCAATAACCTGACACCACTTGAGGCAATAAATCTTCTTAACAAAATCAAAAATGAAATCAACGGGAAATAGATATAATGAATATAGGCTGAAGGATTTCTTATTGATAGCGACTACCTTCTATTACTTCAGTTCACTTTCTTTAAAATTTCTAAGTTTCTATTCCTAACTTTTTTTACATCTTCTTGTTGTTTTCTAAGCAGTTCCGCCAGATCCACAGGGAGCGAGGCCTTTTCCAAACACGCATCCAGATAATAAGCAAGGGACTCCAAGGTTTTTGCTGTGGCTTTACAAATATCGGGCAAGCTACCAACAGCAGCATATTTTATGCAAACAAGTTGTATGCCAAGCTGAAACGGCTTATTTGTTTCATATGTCGTTGGCAGAAAAACGAGTGGAACCTTTTGTTCTTTAAGTGACAGATTTTCATTCTCCAACTTTATCCAATCTTCCATTGTCGACTGTAGATTTTGGAACTCCTCCAGTCTATCATTAGCAGTACTTGGCTCTACAAGACCTATTTTCACAATAGGTTTTCCAGTATATACTTGTTTTGATTCATAATCTGGTGGTTTTTGTGCCACGTTCGTTTCTTTGAAAGCTAACTCAAATTTGAAATTAAGACCTTTCATCCAAAATAGGCGTAATCTCGCAAGAGTACTATAAATAGTTAAACTCAAAGATTCTCTGTTGACCACTCCTATGAAAAAAGGCATATTCGAATTGAACAAACTGTCTCTATCTTCTTGTTTATCAAAAACTATTGGATCCATTGTTGATTTTATCTGAATCCCAAAAGACCTACCGGAAGGAACAACTGTCTTTTCTTTCATATAGGCGAGATGAACTATAAAATCGACACCAATTGATCTTCTTGTCGCGGAATTGGTATCGTAAAACCTAATTTACTTAGAGCTGGAATCGCTAGATACTCAGATCTATTGCCCTGATAAAATCCAAAAGGAATGCCTTTAGTCATTTTTATAAATCTCCCAAACAAATCAAACGCTTATAGTACATGATGATACTCATAAGGACAAAACTCGTCAAGTCAAAATCCCGTCCCAAGGCCCAACCTTTGAAATGATTAACGATTATTGATGATTGACTATTTGGGATGAACAGTATTGTTTTATTTTTCGAGCTTTATGAGGTGTTTTTTGAGGAATTTTTCCGTGGCTTTTACGGTTTCTTAGTTCCTTTTCTTCAGTTAAAACCTCCTATAAATATTTGTAAGCACTTATTTAATATAGAGTTAATCCACAGGTTTCCTTGTTAACCTTGATACAGTCGGTTAACCTACGTTAACCTGTGCAAATAAGGTTAACATAACAAAAAACACAAAATGCCAAGCGGAATTTCGTTAAAATTCAATCGTTGGTGTTAGCTGTTTTGAACAGCGGCGGAAGCAGCCAGGGTGGCTGTTGAGAAGCATATCTGGAGGTTGTATCCGCCGCAGGGGCCGTCAACATCAAGGACTTCGCCTGCGAAAAAGAGGCCCGGGCAAAGTTTTGATTCCATGGTTTTAGGCTCAATTTCTTTCAGGCTGACGCCGCCGCGGGTTACCGTCGCCTCGGCGATCGGTCTGGTACGCAGGATTGAAAGAGGCATGGCCTTGATGGCCGCGGCCAGCTTTTTTCGAACATCTCTTTTGAGCCGGCCTGCCGGAAGACTACCATCACAGCCGCCCTGTTCGCACAGAAAAATTGCGAGGCGCCTTGGCAGGAATTCGGCAAGTATATTAACGGTTTTCTTTTTGGTATTTGCGCTTATAAGGGCGGTAATTTCTTTATCAAGACCGGATTGTTCAAGGTGCGGTGCAAGGTCCAGAGTAATTTCGATTGGAGCTTTTTCAGCGGGAAGATAATCGGTCAGGTGCCGGCTTATATCGAGCACCGCCGGGCCACCGATGCCATCGTCAGTGAAAATAAGCGCTCCGGCGGTGGTAATCTTTTTATTATTGATGCGGGCTGAGATTCTGACATCTTCGACAGGCGTGCCTGCTAATTGTGCGGGCCAGTCTTCAAGGGTTATCAGCGGAACCAGAGAAGCTCTGGTTTGGGTTATATGATGACCGAAGCTTCGGGCGAATCGGTAGCCGTCACCTGTGCAGCCTGTCCGGGGCCAGGAAAGGCCGCCTGTTGCGATGATAACTTTTTCGGTCTGGATCGGTTCTTTGGGAATGTGAACTATAAACGTATCGGCCTGTTTGGTGATATTGCCGGCGCGGCTGCCATAGAGAAAATTAACACCGAGTTTTTTTGCCCGTTTTATAAGGGCATCTCTGACATCGGAGGCGCGGTCGCTGGCGGGGAAAACGCAGCCATCTTGTTCGGTCCTGATTTTGAGCCCTAAAGAAGCGAAAAAATCCAGCACGTCTTGCGGCGAAAACTTGTATAAGCAATAACTAAGGAATCTGCCCTGTGGTGGGCCGAGCGTTCGGACAAGCTCGGCAGGGTCGGTCTTATGTGTGAGGTTGCAGCGACCTGCTCCCGTGAGCAGCAGCTTTCGGCCGGGGGTTGTATTTGCCTCGATTACCGTTGTGTGGGCACCTGCCTGGGCTGCGAAAATCGCCGCCGTCAGGCCCGCCGGTCCTGCTCCAATTATGCAAATTTCTGTTTTCATAGACATCTGTTTCAGGAATAGCTTTGGCACATAAATCTAATCGGTTGAAACGACAATGTCAAACAGCAGCAATAATAACTCGTGAATCTCTTCGATTCTATTCAGGGCAAACTGTCAGACGTATCTAACTGAGAAGCTACTGACTGGTTATTTGATATTCGGCGTTCGATATTCACATCGCCGCTTTCCGTCCTTGTAATCGGCGATTTTGCCTATATAATAAGCTGAATTAATGATTATGGAGACTAAATATGGCAAAAATTACCAGGCTCGACGACATTGTATCGCTGTGTAAGCGAAGGGGTTTTATATTTCAATCGAGCGAAATTTACGGCGGGCTGGCGAGCTGCTACGACTACGGTCCGCTCGGCGTCGAATTGAAGAACAACGTAAAAAAGGCCTGGTGGAAGAGCGTAGTCCAGATGCGTGACGACGTCGTGGGCCTGGATTGCAGCATTTTAATGCACCCCATGGTGTGGAAAGCGAGCGGGCACGCCGACAAGTTCGCCGATTTGATCGCCGAATGTAAGAAATGCAATACCCGGACGCGCGTGGACCATCTCAAAGAAGATGCCGCCGGGCAGGCGGATGAGCATACCGAGCACATCGATATCGACGCGGCGATGGCCGGGGCGCAGGATTTGAGCAAAAAAGTCTGCCCCAACTGCGGGGCGGTCGGCCAGTTCACCGAGCCGATGCCGTTCAAGCTGATGTTCGAGACCCAGATGGGGGCCAACGTCGACGATTCGATGACGATGCACCTTCGGCCGGAAACGGCACAGGGAATCTTCGCCAATTTCAGAAACGTGCTCGATACGACGCGAGTGAAAATCCCGTTCGGAATCGCCCAAATCGGCAAGAGCTTCCGCAACGAAGTGACGACCAAGGCGTTTATCTTCCGGACGCGCGAGTTCGAGCAGGCCGAGCTGGAATTTTTCTGCGAGCCCGGCACGGATGAGCAGTGGTTCGATCACTGGAAAGAGGCCCGCTTCAACTGGTACCTCTATCTGGGCATAAAAAAAGAAAACCTGCACTTCCGCCAGCACGATGCGGACGAGCTCGCCCATTACGCCAAGGGCTGCGTGGACGTCGAGTACAAATTCCCGTTCGGCTCCGGCGACTGGCAGGAGCTCGAAGGCATCGCCAACCGCACCGACTTCGACCTGCGCCAGCACCAGCGGGGAATGAGAACGCTCAATAAGTGGTACGAGAGCAAGGGCGACATGACGGGCATCGAATTGGCCGGCGAGGCAGAGGATTACAACAAAGGCCCGCTCTCTTATTTCGACGACCAGAAGAAGCTGCGATATATTCCCTACGTAATCGAGCCAAGTGCCGGCATCGACCGCAGCGCGCTTGCTTTTCTTGTCGATGCTTATGATGAAGAAGAGGTCCGCGGCGAAACGAGAAACGTGCTGCGATTCCACCACGCCCTGGCGCCAGTGAAAGCCGCCATTTTCCCGCTCGTCAAGAAGGACGGCATGCCTGAGATAGCGAGAAAGATTTATGATAACCTGAAGAAATATTTCAACTGTTTCTACGACCAGAAAGGCGCGGTCGGCCGGCGCTATCGCCGCCAGGATGAGGCCGGAACGCCCTTCTGTATCACCGTCGACGGCCAGACAAAAGAAGACAACACCGTCACCATCCGCGACCGTGACTCCATGGAGCAGATAAGAATCCCAACCGACCACCTGCTCATTCATTTGCGAGAGAAACTGGACATCTGAGAAATGTCCGAAGATAAAAAGCGAGACAGAAAGACTGATGAAGCCAAACGCCGCTTCGGGCGGTTCTGGTCTGCCTCTATTATTTTGGCGGCCGTAGCGATCATTTTTTGCCTCCTCTGGAAGATTAGTTTGTGGAACTTCCGCTCAGCGGATGAACAACTTGCCGCTATCAACGCCGCCCGCGCCATACCGGAGTCCGAAAACGCAGGTGTTGCTTACTGCAAACTTGCCGAGTATAACCTGCCTCTTCCAGCGGACCCTCCCGTAGTGGACAGGCAAATTTTGTCATTGACGCGTCAAAAACCCTGGCACAGCAATGACTATCCCAGACTTGCCGCCTGGCTCGATGAGTGGCAGGACCTGATCTCGAAACTGCTGGATATCTCCAGGATGGAGAAGTGCCGCCTGGCAATCCTCTCAGAAAGACAGCAAGAGCACTATTTTACTAACCCCGTCCGGCAAATGCGCGGATGGGCTTCACTGCTCGTTCGATCCGCCAATATGGACGCAGGAGAAGGCCGAATAGACGCCGCGATTGAAAAATACGCCTGCGTCCTGCAAATGGGCTCCCACCTGCGCCAACAACCGGTTCTTTCCTATTACAATAATGGTGTTGCCAAGGAATCATTGGCCCTTGATGCGCTGAAACAGTTTATCACCCAAACCGAACTAACAGAGAAGCAATTGACGGCTATCGAAGCGGCGCTGCTGCCGGCCGAGAATCAATGGAAACAACACTTAAAAATAATGGTCAAGGTCCAAAGGCTCTTCGAACGCAAAGGGCGGCCCAGACTCACAGACTGGCGCAGGTACTGGGAGTATCGGAAGGTAACAAGCAAGTCTGATGAACACCTTATCAATGCAACACATAGATACCATCTCAGCACCCTCAAAAACCGGCGCAGAATGTATATCCTGATCTCACTGCGGCGTTTCAAAAACAAAACCGGAAACTGGCCCCGAAGCCTTGACCGGATCAAACCATCACTTTCGAAGGAAACGCTTACCGATCCAGATAACAACATGCCGTTTGTTTACGAACTGAAAGGTGAGGATTTCAGCCTCGGCAGCAGCGAAAAGAATATTGAATAAAACGATGCTCGTAAGCGTATATAATCAAGGTAGAACAGGAGTGCTAAAATGAAAAAACTGTATCGGTCCAAAAAGGATAACGTGATTTTCGGTATATGCGGCGGTATCGGCGAAACATACGACCTCGATCCGATAATGGTTAGAATCATTACTGTTTTTTTATGCCTGTCAACCGGGATACTGCCGCTACTGGTGACTTACTTCATAGCATGGATAATTATTCCGAAAGCGCCCAGAGTCTAAGCGAGATACGGCTTGGCCGTTCATGGAAAAAAGCGGAGACCTGAATAATGGACGAACAAGGCCGGGACAATCATGAGAGAGTAAATACACAACGCTCTAAAAAGCGTTTGCGGTTAATCGTCATTATTGTTCTTGCCGTACTTTCCTGCGTATTATTCTGGTTCATCAAACAATACATATCTGTTGACGAACAGCTTGCCGCCATCGAAGCCGCCCGTGCAATTCCGAATGCCGAAAATGCCGCTACTATCTATAATCAACTACTGGAAGAGTACGACAAATCTATATTTAAACCGACTTTTCTTACCCTGGAACTCGACGAACTGACCCGGAAACAGCCATGGCTCGGCAAAGACTATCCAGAGCTTGCCAAGTGGTTTGAGGAACGGCAGGATATTATCGAAGAATTGCTCCAGGTTTCAAATTTTAAAAAATGCTTATTTCCAATATTTATACCCCTACCTGAAGGCTTAACGGCAAGAAATGAACGGCTGATGACTATGCGTCAATGGGCGTATTTTCTGGTCCGATCTGCGAACAATGATATAGCAGAAGGTCGTATCGACCAGGGCCTGCGAAAATATCTCTGTTTGATTCACATGGGCAGGCACAACCGCCAACAGCCGGTAGCCATTGATTTTCTTGTCGGGATAGCCATAGAGACTCTCGGATTACAGAAGTTACGTTTTTTAATAATGACTGACGATGTAACCGAAGAACACCTACAGGCAATCGAAACTGCCCTGTCACAGACAGACAAAGACAGGAAACAGGTATGGGAAAACTTGCTTAAAGTCGAAAACATCTATGGCAGAAAGATGCCAAAGACCGGCAGCTTGCTCAAAGAACTAAAAGACTGGTGGCAAAATCGACACAATCAGGAAGCTACTTTCAATCGGATTCATGAGATTAAATTGCGATTCCTCGCAGACCAACGGGGAACGGAGATTTTAATTGCCTTGCGGCGATTCGAGAAAAAAAACGGCCGATGGCCTGAAAGTCTTGAACAAATTAAGGATTTAGTATCACAAGATATTCTCATCGACCCTCAGAATAACGGCCCCTTTGTCTATAAACTTACCGAGAATGGTTTTACTCTATACAGCATTGGCCCTAATAATATCGATGAGGCCGGAAGATATAGAAACGGTGCGGATGACAGACCAATATGGCCCCTGCCATAATAATAAAATAACAAAGGGAAAAAAGAATGAAAGAAGACAAAAAAAAAGAAAATAAAAAGCACGGTCTCGTGAAACGAATCTTCAAATGGATCGGCTTAAGCCTACTCACACTTTTGTTAATCTTAGCACTGATTTACCAGGCTCCATGGAAAATAATAACACTGCTCGCTATTATTCTTGCTGCATGTACCGTACTGCCGAAACAGATGAGGAAATGGTTCTGGCTCGGTGTGGGCGCCGTGGCTCTTGTATATATCATCTGGGTGTTCCTGCCGGAAGATAACGAAGGTTGGCGTCCTTATACCTTTGACGATGAATTGGCCATCCTCGAAGCCAAATACGTGATACCTGATGAAGAAAACGCCGGATTGGTTTACGACGAGATATTTAAAACTCTGGATATCGATTCCAATCAGCCCGAATTCTTCATCAAATCAAAACCCTCGTCCAAAGATGAGCCCTGGCTTTCAAAAGACCATCCGGAGACCGCCGAATGGCTCAGGGGGTACCAGGATACGATCGAAAAATTGATAGAAACCGCACACAAAGAAAAATGCCTGTTTCCGTTGATTATCGATCCTCAAACGCAAAGTGAGAATATAGAATCTTCGGCGAAAATTCGTAGCTGTGTGTTTCTGCTGATCTCAAGTGCCAACAATGATATTGCCGAAAGCCTAACCGATAACGCTTTGGAAAAATATATTTGCGTTTTACAAATCGCTCACCACCTGCGCCAACAGCCGATGCTGTTGTGCTATCAGAAGGGTGTGATTGAAAGTCTGAGTTTGCAAAAGCTGAACCGATTCATTATGGAAGGCCAGCCAACCGAAGCTCAACTGAAATTGATTTCCAATTCCATTAAGAATCTGCAAAATAACTGGGGCTCCGATTTAAGTAATATCCTCGATCT
>DATKYR010000258.1:0-26930 GCA_035528395.1 Sedimentisphaerales bacterium | reverse complement strand
TCTGCTTGTTCACTATCGTGTGGTTCAACGACCGGAATGATGGGCAGTTTGAATTCTTTTGCGAATTCATAATCGCGTTCGTCGTGGCCGGGCACGGCCATAATCGCACCGGTGCCGTAACTAATCAAAACATAATCGCTTATCCAGATTGGTATCTTTTCATTATTTACCGGATTTACAGCGCAAGCTCCAAGCGGTTCGCCGGTCTTTTCTTTGGCTAAATCTGTTCTGTCCAAATCGCTTTTACGGGCAGCTTCCTGGCGATATTTATTAACAGCTTCTTTTCTTTCCTTACTTGTAATTTTATCTACAAGCGGATGCTCAGGAGCCAACACCATATAAGTCGCCCCGAACAAGGTATCCGGACGGGTAGTAAATACGCGAATGGTTTCATCAAAACCATCGACCTTGAAATCAACATCCGCTCCGATACTCTTACCTATCCAACCGACTTGCAATTTCTTTATGGATTCGGACCAATCTACCTCAGCTAAATCTTCGAGCAGTCTTTCAGCGTACTTTGTTATTCGCAGCATCCACTGCCGCATCGGCTTTCTGATTACCGGATGGCCTCCCCGTTCACTAAGGCCGCCGATTACTTCCTCATTCGCCAGGACGGTCCCAAGTGCCGGGCACCAGTTGACGGCAACTTCGGCTTCATAAGCCAGTCGATGGTCATCTATATACTTCTGCTTCTCGGCCGCACTCAACCCATCAGGAATTGGCAGCTCTTCAATCGGCTTGGCCTTTTGTTCAGCTTCGTCGAAGTAGCTGTTGAAGATTTTTAGGAATATCCACTGGGTCCACTTAAAGTAATTCGGGTCGGTCGTATTGACTTCGCGGTCCCAGTCATAACTAAAACCGAGCGATTTGATTTGTTTCCGAATGTTATCAACGTTTTTCTGTGTTGTTGTTTTCGGGTCTGTGCCGGTCTGTACGGCATATTGTTCTGCCGGCAGACCGAATGCGTCCCAGCCCATAGGGTGCAGAACGTTGAAACCTTTCATTCTTTTATACCGGGCAACTATATCGCTCGCGGTATAACCTTCCGGATGGCCGACATGCAGGCCCGCAGCACTGGGGTAGGGAAACATATCCAGCACATAAAATTTGGGCCTGGAACCATCGCCGTCTTTTGCCTTGAATGTCTTGTGCTCTTCCCAGAGCTGCTGCCATTTCTTCTCTATAGCATTGAAGTTGTAGCCGCCCTTTTTCACATTCATCCGTCTTTTGCCTCCTTGAAGGCTAACCTCGAAACTCAATGGCCTGCGCCTGGACAAGTGTTATCGCTGCATCCATGACAGCGTTTTGAGTCACCTACCTTAACTCCGGGCGCGAATACTGAGAATTGTTTCTCCAGTTTTTTACTGCCGCAGTATACGCAGGTTCTGCTTGACCTGCTGGAGAAGCTCTCCAGAAACTCGTTTATTCTGCCGCACTTACCGCATTTATACTCATAAATAGGCATAAATATTTCCCAGCCAGCAAAAAATCGCCGAGCCTGGATTCGAGCCTCCCGTCTCCGTTCCTAAACGTAACCATTTGAAGCTTCTTAACTTAAGAAATCCATGGCTCACGATGTTCGTCGAGCTGTCTTATAAAGCTTCGTCACAAAATAAAATAAAAATCACAAAAAATCCACTAAAATCCGTTGGCTGTTGACTATAGCACACTCTGATAAGCTATTTTGTAACCTTTCAGAGGTATTTTGAACACATTGGGCAGCACACCCAACATTAAGAGCCTATCCAAATAACCCGCTCTATTGCGGCCGGCTGCAAAGCCCGATGCCTGCGTTGTCGGCCAAAACCGTTCTCAACGTGGAGAAAACCACTTCTGGCGAGCATTTTTGGCGCGTGCGCCTTGGCCTCGAACTTTTCGCTCGGCCTCATAACGACCCGGTTATTTGGATAAGCTCTTAGCTTCGTCCCGACGCATGGATGCGAGATATTACTCATCCGCATTATCGGTTGAGACGTACTCTCGCTGCCCCTCACTTACATAAGCCGGCTCCGATGAGCTCTCGCTTTGGGATTCCTCCGGCTGATTCTCCGCTTCCATCTGCTCACGGACACGATCATACTCCTCTAACGTCATCGTAATTTCACGTGCCTGGCTGCCCTTATACTCGCCGAGTATTCCCGCCCCGGCCATCATCTCGATTATGCGTGAAGCCCTGGCATAGCCGACACTCAATCTTCGCTGAAGCAGCGACACACTTCCACGCCCTGTTTCCAGAATAATCCGAACCGCATCGTCGAACAGCTCGTCTTTTACCATTTCAGACGCGTCCAGCTTCTTGAGCTGAGTCAGCTCAGGATGGAATTGCGGCTCGGCAACATCCTTAAGATGCTTGACAATTCGCTTTATCTCCGTCTCATCGACGAAAGTGCCCTGAGCACGGATCAAATCACTCGTACCGGGTTTTAGAAACAGCATATCACCCTCACCGAGCAGCGTTTCCGCTCCGTTCTGGTCGAGGATAATTCGGCTGTCCATCCTCGCCGCAACACGGAAACCAATCCTGGTCGGCATATTTGATTTTATCAGCCCCGTGACAACCGTTGCCTGAGGCCGCTGAGTAGCTAAGACAATATGAATACCGACCGCCCGGCTCTTCTGTGCGAGGCGAACGATATAAGCTTCTATCTCTTTCGGTGCCGTCATCATCAAATCTGCAAGCTCATCGATTACTATCACAATATACTGTAATCTCTTTGGAATCTTTGCTTCTTCCTCGGCACTGCTCGGGTCAAACCGCTTAATGACCTCCTCGGCACCGAGCCTGTTATACTCAGCAACATTCTTAACCTTTGCCTCGGCCAGCAGGGCATAACGTTCATCCATCTTCACAGTGGCCCATTCAAGTATCTGAACAGCCGTTTGAGTTTCGGTAACTATCGGACACATCAGGTGCGGAATAGTATTAAACGCCGTCATCTCGACCATCTTCGGGTCAATCAAAATCATCTTTACCTCGTCCGGCCTTTTCGTAAGCAATATGCCTGTTATGATACTGTTTATACATACACTTTTACCCGAGCCGGTCGTCCCGGCGATAAGTAAATGCGGCATCTTGGTAAGGTCCGAAACGAGTGCTTCTCCGGAAGAGTCCTTGCCTAAAAACAGTGGTATCTGCATCTTCCGCGGCTTGCTGCCCGCTAATTCCATCATACTCTTCATACGAACTTTTTCTTTTTCGCTGTTTGGTACCTCAATGCCTATCGTATGCTTACCCGGCAGGGGGGCCACAACCCGGACCGCACCGACGCCCAGCGCACGAGCCATATCGTTTGCCAGCGCCGCTATCTGGCTGACCTTCACACCGGCCGCAAGCTCCAGCTCAAACATTGTTATGACCGGGCCTGTCTCGGCCGCAACCACCCGCGCGTTGATATTAAACTCCGACAGCAGCCTCTCCAAAGCCATCGCCTTGGCCTTGACGACCTTCTCCTGCACCGCGGAATAACTATACTCCGGCTCAGCCAACAACTCCACCGGCGGGAGTTCATAATCCTCGTAGGACGGCTGAACCACCGAACTTTTGGATACAGGAGGGCTTGGACGTCTGACCTCTTCAACGGTGGAAAGTTTCACCGGAATATTTTCCAACCGTTTAACCGTGCCAACGTCCGACAGTCTGGGTGTTTTACTTTCGATAACCAATGGCTTTTGCCTGGCACTTAGTTTCTGCCATATATCGTTCAGCCCCTGTCCGACTATGGCGGATCGCTTTGTCACCGACCACGCCGGTACAACAGCACCAAATGCCCTTTTTGCCCCAAAATCAAGCCAACCCAAAAATCTCAAAATAAAATTATCCGCTGATAGAAGAATTCCAACTACCCAGATAGCTGCCACCAATATGAAAGTGCCCAGCGATGCAAAATGGCTTCGCAGAAACTGCGCCGCCCCGATGCCCAACACCCCGCCTGAACCCATAGGGAAGCCAAAGAACCGATAAGGCCATAAGCACTGGAAAGTCATCGAAGCCGCCACGGTCATCAGTCCTAAACCGATTGTCCGCAAAATCGGTTGACCTGTCGGTTTATGTGCGAGCCTGGCAACCAGAAAACAAATTCCCGACACTAATATCACAAACACCCCGGGCCCAATATAATACAGCAGATAGTACGCACAGAATGCTCCTGCCGTCCCGCACCAGTTAGCAACGGGGCTATTATGAGGATACACAAACCTGCTCGGCCAATCACCAATATCGAAGCTAAGACAACTGCACAAAACAACTAAGCACACACCTATCCCGAGGCAGCACAGAGCCGTCCCGGCGCTAGAACGCGTTGTTTGGCCTTCTGAGACTCTCTTATATGATTTCTTCTTTTTCACAACTATTGTTCTTAGTCGGGTCCGATAAAAAAAGCATACCTTGCGCACTTAAAGCTGCCATCCGACAATGGACGTAATCTATATCGGCAGCCCTTCGGCCTTTTCTGCACAATTACCCCGGCTCCTCGAACGTAATAATGGGTGCTTTTACCTCCGATATTTGTTATTCAATAAAGAGCGGCCTTATATGCCGTTCATAGATGTTCTCTGTTACGTTCTGTGCGATGATATTTTCATATTTCTTAAGCGCATCCGAAAAGCGTGTCCCCATCTCAGCAGCGACTTTGTACGCAACGTGAAGAAGCTGCCGGAAATTGAGATTGTAATGTTCACAAGATTGGTCGTGTCGCAGCACTGAGGCGAATCTTTCGCCATCCCATTTGTCAACCTCTTGCGCAGTCGGCAGTTTTTCTCTGTCGATATCAATAACTGTCTCATACGGCCCACAAAGCTCATCCATCCGCGATAGCGCCCCGGCGTAAACCTCTTTTGCAATTGATAATCCATTTCCGCCGGCCGCTGCCAAGCCGATGAGTTCTTCCAACCATGTTGTGCCCGCTGTCTTAATGTGCAGCCCGGCATCGAATTTCTTCAGCGCCTTGGCTATTGGCCCATAAATCGAGAACTTGTCAGAAGCCGAGTGAATGCTAAGTTTCAGATTTTCAGGCAGACCGAATTCTTTGACTGCAAAAGCAAGCACCGCCACGTCCTCTTCAAATTCTTTTGCAAAACCTGTAACGTCACCAACGTAATCCACTCCTTTGTTGAACCGGCCTGTGAATTTCGGTGCAATCGTTTGGGCTGGAATCCCTTCGTCGGCAATAGCCGCTAAGATAAAGAACATCTCCACCGGCGTCTGCGGCTGGTCGGTCTCATCCATTGAGACTTCCGTAATGAAGTTATCTGTGCTTTTAGCCGTTGTAATATGTCGATAGGTTTTGCCCGCCTGCTTAACCGCCAACAGAAACTTATCTGCTATTGCTTTGATTTGTTCTTCGCTAATATTAAAAGTCTCATCAATACCATCAATTGCAAGTGAGCCAATATATTTTTTATGCTTTTGAACAAAGGAATTCACATCGGCTTTGTTTGCTGTTTTGCCAATATAATCAGCAACATCAAGTGTAAAAAAATCGCTGGGCTCGATGAATCCATCAACATTATTCAGTCCGATATGGTCGGCATCCACGAAATACGACCCATCCCATCCATAGGCCGCTACCGCATCGTCGGCCTCTTTACGCGTATCCGCCGGGTTTGTTCCGATGATAGTATGCTCCCTGTGGGATTTGTTCCAAACAGGTGTAATGTCAAAACCCTGTTCTTTCGCATTTATCAAAGCGGCTAATTGTGGTTTGCCCTGATGAGAAAACCTGTCACCAATTCCAAAGGAATACTTCCCTAAAATCATAAATTCATTCTCCATCATTCAATCAACGCTTAAACACTCAGTTATCATTGTCGCGAATAAAAACCTTTTTGACATCGGTCATATGAATTATCGAATCGGTCGCCGGCGAGGATGGACCATCCAGACCATCGATTAACACATCTTCAACATCTTTTAGGACAACCCCGTGACGCTGGTCACTATTTGCCAATTGAAGCTGCACATTGAGCAGCTTTAAGCCCTTAAGATGACGGCAATAAAGCCCGTAAGCCGGCAGTCTGTCGAACATCGAGTACTCCGGATAGGCTTCGGGCTTCTCAGGGACGGCTCGGCCGGCGTCCTCCTTGGTTCCGCCACCGGCAAACGAAAGCCGAATGTTGCTAAGCGTAACGTTCTCTATCTTTGCCTCCGGCAGCCCGGAAATCGCACAGCCGGTCGCATTGGCGCCGGTCGCTTCGATATTGCTTATCGTAATGTTTCGCATTATGCCGATGCCGGGTTTCTTCATATCTTTCTTGAAGGACCGAGCGCGATTGCCTAACCGTAAAAATATCGGCGCTCCGATTTTGTTCATTGTGATATTCGAGACAACGATGCCGTCCATCGTGCCGCCGTCCACTATCTCCAGCGCTATACCAGCCAGACGGGTATCATAAATCGAACAACCGGTAATAACGATATTCTCAAAACCCCCATTGGATTCCGTGCCCATCTTCAGCGCGTTACAGCGGGTGCTCAAAATGCAGTTACTGACCGTTACATTTCTGCACGTCCGCGCTGATGTGCTCTTAAGCACGATGGCATCATCTCCTGAACGGATGTTACAGTCTGAAATGATGACCCTCTCGCAGGAGTCGATATTGATACCGTCGTTGTTGGCGTTGACAACACTTCTGACCGTGATTCCGCTGATGTGCACGTCGTCACAGGCTAAATAATGCTGCACCCACATCGGCGAGTTCCTGATGGTTACATCCTTTACCGTGACGTTTCGACATTGAATAAATCGAATTATATAGGGGCGCACCTTATATGGCCCTTTGAACGAACTTCCCTGGCCATCTATGATACCACTTCCGGTGATGGCTATTCGCTCCAGTTTTTCGCCGTAAATCAGACTCTTGTCCGTATAGTTGTCGGTGTACGACCTAAAGGCCGGTACAGTCTCTGGATAATCTTTCAGATTTTTGCTGCCCAACAACGTACAGGCAACGTCGAGTTTGAGCGTTACACCGCTTTTCATATAGATAGTGCCGGACAGAAAAATCCCTTGCCCCAGATAAACAGTCCCGCCGCCGTCTTTAGCGCATTGGTCTATTGCCCTTTGGATGGATTTGGTGCACAGCGTTTTTCCGTCGGCCTTGGCCCCGTAATCACGAATATCATAGACCGTCTCAGCACCCAGAACCGATCCCACCGTGAACATCCATATAAGTCCAATGAAAATCCGGTATTTTGTCTTGTTCATAGTTTCCCCTTCCTTAATATATACCCTGCTTTCAAATTCTTACACCAGCCTTAGCTCCATAAAGACAGCACCCTCTATCGGATTGTATCGATATGGACTGGTCTGCTTAAATCCGACAGAAGCATACAGCGCCCTTGCCACATCCATTGATGGAACCGTGTCTAACCGCATATAGTTATAGCCAATTTTTCGTGCTTCCTCAATAACAGCTTCGGCTAACGCTCTGCCAATCCCCATACGGCGAAAACGTTCTTTAACGTATAGTCTTTTCATCTCGCATACGCCATCACTTAGCATTCTTAGCCCGACACACCCAACAGGTTTTCCTTTATATGTAGCGAGCAAAAGGCGTCCCGCCGGCCGGATGTAATCGCCCGGAAGATTAGCTAATTCTTCTTCAAAATTCTGAAAATCTAAACCAAAATCGAGCGTATCCGCATATTCACCAAAAAGTTCTCGAACCCACTCAAGATTTTCACCACTTTCAGCTTTAAGTATCTCCAACATATACTCTTGACCCTGGTTCAAAGACTTTAACTATCTTCCGCCATCATCTCTTCAAGAATTTCAACTGCATCCTGCACTATCTTTGGGCATATCGAAGAAAAGAGATTTTTGTCTTTTGCCTCTTTCATACCCTCCGGCGTAGTTAAATCACAACCAAGCAGCTCCCTGCAAGTGACAGAGCCGTTCCGAGCCTTGAAACGCTTTGTGTATTCTTCAACTTTTTTGTATGTATTCGCTTTTCCTTCCTTGTCTTCCGCAGTGCTGTTCCCATATTTTAATCCGAGAACCATCAAGGCTCCTGTAACTGCCCCGCACGTACTCCCCATACGCATTCCGCCGCCAAATCCTGTTGCCACTTTAAATGCCTTCCCGCATTCAAGACCAAACTGTTCACAATAACTGCCTAATACCGCCTGAGAGCAATTAAAACCATTCCTGAATCTCTTGACCGCCTGTTCAGATTTCGCACTCATAAATCTACTCCAAATGTTTCCTATGCTCTTTATCTATTTGTTAAAAGTCAAATATCTTCTACCAGGATGATTTTCAATACATCTGTAAGAATACGGCCTTTATGTTTGTCGCCAGCCGGTATAAACAGACCATCACCCGAATTGAACACAACTACTTTCCCATCGAAGTCTATTTCCATTTGCCCTTCCAAAATATATCCTATATGTCCTTTAGTACACCAATCAGGCTCGATAAATTCTCTTGTAAACTCCACTAAGCGCAGCTTTCTTCCATTTCGTTCATAAGCCTTGACTTTAACACCAACAGCCGTTCTCTCCCAAGGCATCGATTCAAAATCTATCTTATATTGTTCCATCTTGAATTCCCCTTGCTGCTCTAACTGCGCTTCAAGTCAATTCTCCTTTGGCGACCATTATGACCTTTCCACCGACAGATACATCTGTTTGACTTTGTTTTTGTTCTGCTTTTAGATAAAGCAATGAAGGTCTGCCGATTTCATAACCCTGTTCGACCCGAATATCAATTTCGTCACTTCCAAAATAACGATGTTTCACTAAATATCCAGCCAGGCAGCCGTTTCCACTTCCTGTCGCAGGGTCCTCCGGAATACCGTAGTAGTCGCAAAACACCCTTACATTTAAATCCCTATCCCGCTCGTACGTCTCAGGGCAAAAAATTAGGAACATCTTGGCTTGTGTATCTTCAATCAGCTTTAACAGCTCATCTTTTTTTACTCTTGCCCTTTTTACGGCATCCAGAGTTCTAAGCGGAACTATAATGAAAGGCAAGCCGGTAGATACATCCTGTACCGGGAATCTTTCATCGATGTCCTCTCTCTCAACCGTCAAAACCCGTACAATATCGTCTGCGTCAAAAACCTTACCGAAGACCGGAGTCATCTGCTTCATCCAAAGGATATCTTCACCTTCGCGAGTGTTCTGGAAAGTGACAGGTATCCGGCCTGCCTTCAAGTTTAAGATTATTGTCCCGGCCGGTTCTTTTATAATTTCATTCTGTATGACATAGGCGGTTCCCAGCGTCGGATGGCCGGCAAAAGGTACTTCTTCTTCCGGCGTAAAAATGCGAACGTCATATCCGCCGTTTCTCTGGTCATCGGACAAAATAAAAGTTGTCTCCGAATAGTTCATCTCTTTAGTAATCTTTTGCATCGTTCCAGCCGACAGCGCGGCTGCATCACGAACGACCGCAAGTTGATTACCCGCGTATTTCTCTTCTGCGAATACATCTAAAATGTAAAATGTGAGATTTTCCATTTGGCTTCTCCAAATCTGATGCTATTTGTTGTAAACACTTTCCATCACCTCAGGGGCAAACCTCGCGGATACGGTTGCCGGGCCGCCGCCCATTTCTATTCCAACTACGAGCATCGAGTATTGATTAAATCTTTGCTATCTTGCTATCAGATAAACTGAATAAATAATCGCTGCCACACACGCCCAGCCGGCTAAGAAACCGACCACTGATGTACGTGATGGAATTACTATTTCCAGACTGGTGTTTGGAAAGATATTTCTTTTCTCCGGAACCTCAGCATCATCCGGCAGAGTGCAGGGCACAGATACTTCTTCGCCCGGCTTGATAGGTGTTCGCACCAGCGCATAGAAATTATCGAGTTTTTCCTTAGACACAGGCCTGGTGAACAGACTTACAACGATTCCGACAATTGTCCCAGCCGACAAATAGAAAACCATCTGCCACGGCAAGTAAACCTCTGCCGCTCCGTTCTTTACAAAAACGAACGTCAGAGACTCGGCCATCGAAAGGCTGCCGAGCCACGAGATGAAAAACTCCTGTGTCGTCAGCCACCACACTCCGAATGCCGTAAGTGTTGACGCCCAGGCCCCGGTTGCAGTTGTGCGGCGCCAGAAAAGACCCAGCCAGAACGCAATACCCATCATTGGCGAGATCTTCCAGAATATCTCGAGTCCTTCCACAACACCCTCAAGCCGATATGCAAAAACTACGCCGCCGGCAACGATTATCAGTGATGCAGCTCGAGCTACAAAAACATAATGTTTTGCAGTTCTTCCAGGCAAAAGACGTTTGTAAATATTTTTTGTAAACAAACCTGATGATGCTATCATAAATGAATCACATGAACTCATCACAGAAGCCAAAAGAGCCGCTATGAAAAGCCCAAGTACCCCCGGCAGTATCTTTGGCAGAAATTCTGCCGCTGCCAATCCAAAAATATGGTCCGGCTCAACATCACGGTCTGCAAAATACACAACCGCCGCAAGCCCTGTTAAACACCACGCTATCGTACACACTCGCTTGACGAAGTTCCCAAACATCCAACCGACCCGCCCTTCCATCTCGGTCTTACCGGCCGCACAGTTACCCATAGTGTGAGGCTGGGTCACAATGCCCACCAGACCATTGAAGGCAATCACCGCTATGTAGAAAAATCCAATCTCCGCCGGAGCCACAAGCGACAACATACCTGGGTCCGTTATAGATTCGTGAATACCCTGCAAACCGCCTACTGCATTCAAAATAAACGGAAGCAGGACAAAAGAAAAAACAACTGTCAACACCCCCTGGATGAAGTCGGTAATAATTGCTGCGGAAAGCCCGCCTGCCACTCCATATATCACAAACATCAACGTCATCACGGCGATAGCGATATTGGATGAAACAAGACCAGCCGTACTTGAGTCAATAACCGCACCGGCCCCTTTGAGCATCACGCCAATATTAATCGAAAGGTTCAGCATCCCTACAACCGCAAACAGCATCGCGACACTGGGGCTGAATCTCGCCTCAAAAACATCCGCAGTTGTTATCGCACGAAAACGTCGCATCACCGGCGCAATCAACCAGTAAAACGGCGTCGCGAACAACCACAGCCACTGGTACCATATACCCGAAAGCCCATTTGTGAAGCTCTTTGAAGCTACACTGACAGCCTGGTCGGAATGTGTGCCCGTCCCAAAAGCATGCGTTATCATCATCACTTTGCCGAATCTGCGGGGCATAAAGAAATCGGCAATATTCTTTATCCGCCTTGCCGCCCAGACACCAATAATAGTTATCCCGACAAGATATAACCCCAATACAAAAATATCCGCAATGTGCAATCCCATCTTCGGCATCAATTACCTCCTATTGATTTTCAGCATTTGCTCCCAACGGTCTATTGGAAATCGACTGTACAAGCTGGAAATCCACCATCCACGGCAGACAGACTTCAAGCAAAGGAAAATAGTAAGTAGAAAATAGAAAATAGTAAATAGTAAATAGTAAATTAAAAAACCCCGCAGCGCATCCTTTCGCTACGGGGCAATGAAAAAGACCGTATTTCCTGTCCCATACCTCTTAGATATAAGCTAATGCTCAATAGATACCCCGGAGGGTACCAACATACACCGTTACGGCCTGGTGTTGAGCCCTGTCACTATCCTTTCTCTTCTTTGCGTGACTCTTCGGCTATCTTGTCCAGCTTCTTCGTGCGCTTCTCGGCCTTACGCGGTATTCTTACTTCCACACCGAGCCGGCCTAATTCACCGGCCACCTCCGGCTGTAGAGGGTCGAGCTGAAAACTACGCTTCAAATATTCCTCTGCCCGGACTTTGTCGTTCTTGCTCAAATAATAGTAGCCGAGCTGCCTGTGAACCCCGGCGGAATTAGGCGCCAGGCGAAGTGTCTGCTGGTAGCAATCAAACGCATACTCATCAAGAAGCTGCTTCTGAAACGCAAATCCAAGCCGGTATGAACCGCTCGCTGAATCAACAACCTGGTTCATATAAATATCGGCATAAGTTTTAGCCTTGGCAGTATCCCCACTATCGAAAAATAACTTTACCATTGCCGCTTGAGCCTCCCTGTGTGTAGGGTCAAAACCCAAGGCTACATTATAATGACGCTCTGCTTTTCGCCACGACCTCTCGGCATGATACAATTGACCTAATTCGAAATGAGCGTTGGGATTTTCAAATCTGCGGTCGAGTGTCTTCAGTAAATCGGCCTTCTTCTGCTCAGCAGGTGTGCTCTTGACCTGGCCGGTTCCAACCACCTCGGCTTTTTGACTATCGCACCCGGTAAGTGACATTGTGCAAATGAAAAGAAGGGCAAAGACAAAAAGAGAAACCGAATCAAGCCAAAAGACAAAACTTCCTGCGTTTAATTTTTTGCTTTTGACTTTTTCTGTCATTCTGTTCTCCCTCAAAAAAAATCTCGACCCGCCAAAGGCTTTCCATCAGCAGGCTGGAATGCTGCAATTTTGCCATGTCGCCAAAAGCTTTGCAAGAAAAAATTTCAGCAAATCAAATAAAAAATATTTTTTATTAATACTTGATAATTGACCCGAAAGGAAGAATCGTGTATCGAGAATTTCTGTAATAAAACAGGCGGCTCCAGCGACTAATAATATAACAACGGCAGCCGTTTAATAAGGAGACTTGCTTACAAGTGATTGACTGGCAGATAATTATCGAAAAACACGGCCCGGCTGTGTGGCAGACCGCTTACAGGCTGCTCGGAAACCGCACTGATGCCGCCGACTGCTTCCAGGAGACCTTTGTTTGTGCTCTGGAACTCTCACAGCGTCAGCGTGTCCGGAATTTTTCTGGTCTTTTGACCCGGCTGGCCACCACACGGGCAATAGACCAGCTACGCCGGCGATTTCGCCAGTCGCACTGTAATGCCGTCTCGGCTGACTGGGACGCTGTGCCAAGCACAAATCCGGGCCCGGCTCAAATGGCACAGCAGCAGGAGCTGGCTGCCAGGCTGCGGGAGTCGCTGACTCAACTGCCGCCGCAGGAGGCGCAGGTCTTTTGTATGCGATATCTAAATGATATGAGCTATCGGCAGATTGCCAAAGCCCTGGGAATTAAAACAAATGCTGCTGGTGTGCTGCTGCACCGCGCCAGGGCAAAACTACGACAGTCTTTTGAATTGTCACTGAAAGCGCAAAAGTGAGGTTGTATTATGGAAGAAAATGAAAATATTTTAGAAAAAGCTGTAAAAGCCCTCAATAATGAGCAGGTCCCATCAGGCCCGTCGCAGGAATTGACCGATGCAACCATTGCAAAGCTTACTGAAGCCTCCGGACAATCGAATAAGGTAACAACCGGGAAGCGAATTTGGTATATGGATTGGCTAAAAGCTACGAACAGCTTCACTAAGATTGCCGCCGCAGCCGTACTGCTGATTATCGCCGGTTACGCTGCAGGCCGACTCTCAGCCCCTCGAGGACCGGATGCCGAACAGCTCCAGGCTGCTCTCGAGCCGGCTATTCGCCGGAACCTCCTTGACGAGATGAAGCAATATTGGCAGTTAGTTCTGACAAGCAGTTATGCCCAGCTTAAAAACGAGCTTAGTCAGCAATATCGCGGCGATTTGAATCAGTTTGCAGCATATACCTTGGCTGCTTCCGGTGCCGCGACCAATCAACTGCTCGAAGAGCTCATCGAGTCCATCAATACGGCCCAAACACAGGACAGGCAATGGGTAGCAGCAGCCTTTGAGCAGATAGAGCTGAATCGACTGCGGGACAACGCCCAGTTGACCAATGCTTTTGCAACCTTCGCCGTCCAGACCGAAGACGAGCTGCTGCGCACAAAACAGGGTATGGCACAACTATTGTCTTATACTCAACCCGATAGCTCAATTCCAAACGAATCGAAAAATTTAAATCCCTAAATCGAAAGGAGCAAAAAATGAAAAAAGCTTTAACCCAGACAATTATTGTATTTGTCGCCGTCAATCTAATCACAGCAGGCTTTGCCCTGGCCCAAAACGTCACCGAGGAAGAAAGCCAACCAGCCTCAAAAGAAGCCGTAGTTGCGGAAAAGGAAATAGAGCTTGAGAGAAAGAAGGCTGAGATTGAAGCGAAGGTGGCGCAAAAAGAAGCTGAGATTGCAGCGAAGGTGGCGCAAAAAGGAGCGGAGATTGCAGCGGAGGTGCAAAAGCAGGTAGAACTGGTGCAAAAGCAGGTAGAACTACAGATTCCTAAAATCGAATTAGCAATACCGCGAGTCAGCATACCGGCATGGCAGCACAGCGGTGGCAGAGCGGTCATCGTAATTCCTGCCGCCGAATTGAAAGTAGAAGACCTTGCTGCAATAACCGAAGATATGACCGTAATGTCGCGCATCTTTGATAACAAACTCAGCCAGGCGAATTTGACTACAGGAAGAGCAAGCTTGTTTGTTGGGTTTACTCCGTTTTCTGGGCACAATAGCGGCACAATAGAAGCTATCTTCCTCGAGGATTTCGGAGCGTTGTTTTTGATGAAGGTAAATATCCTGCTCTCACCGCAACCCGAAGCGCCGGAAGAAAAGGAAACCGAAGAGGAAGATAACGACCCACTCTGGACACAGATGAGACAGGAGATTTATACACCCGAAGAGGTCGGAAGACGCAGGTCCGACGACCGCCCGGAAGAAAAATACGATGCCGAGAAGGTCGAAGAGATGAAAGAGACGCTTACTAAAACCCTGAAACATGCTGCAAACATCCGAGGCCTGAAACCGGACCAGTCGGTGATTCTCACGGTCATTGGTGGCCAAAGTCAATCTGGCATGGCGACTGTTACACAATCATACATCTACGGAAGAAGCACAGGCAGAAGCCGCAGGGTTGTCCTACCTGAACCTGGAGTCGAAACTGGCTCCTTTCTGCCTACGGTTCTGACCATTTGTGTGAAAAAGTCAGACATTGATGCCTTCGCAAAGGGTGAGCTTAGTTTTGACCAGTTTCGGGAACGAACCAGGATTTTCACATCATATGCAAAAGTCGGAAAGGAAGGTTCTCCAGGTCTCGAGGGGCGGCCGGTTGCTCATGAAGAGCACTCTGTGTTTTA
Source organism: Sedimentisphaerales bacterium (assembly GCA_035528395.1). Lineage (GTDB taxonomy): Bacteria > Planctomycetota > Phycisphaerae > Sedimentisphaerales > Anaerobacaceae > NIOZ-UU13. The sequence goes on along the minus strand of DATKYR010000258.1, from coordinate 11,918 downwards.
GCCGATTTCGTCAACAGATGGAGATTTTCCTATGTTAGTTAACGAATTACAGGTTATGTATTTAGAGGAGTAAAAAAATGAAATCTTTTATCAGAGCCATTACTATTACCATCGTTCTCAATTTAATGCTGGCAGCTTCTACTACAGCCCAAACCGTTCCGGCCCCAGCTCCAACCGCTCCGGCAGCAGTTCCAACCGCTCCGGCAGCAGTGATTCAGCAAGTAGTCAGCGAAGCTGACAAAACACTGCCTTCGCTTTTGAGTGATTTGAACGGAAAGTTAATCCAGCTAAATATTGCCACGACAGGGCAGTACGACGGCGGGAGAGTCCTCGTAATTCCCACCGCAGAAATAATGCCGCAGGATATGGTCACGATGATGGAAGATATGACTGTCATGTGCCGTATCTTTGACAAAAGATTGGCTGAGTCGAACCTGATTCCGGGACGATTCACTACTGGTAGTAGGATAAGACTCTCAACGCCTTTTTCTTGGGACAGCCGCTCTACAGGGGCTATGTACATTCAGGGCTACGGAACACTTTTTTTGATAAAAGTTGATTTTCTGCTCTCACCGCCCTCCGAAGTGCCTGAAGAAAAGGAAACCGAAGAGGAAGATACCGACCCACTCTGGACACAGATGAGACAGGAGATATATGCGCCCGAGGAAGTCGGTAGAGTACGCAGGACCGGCGAACGCCCGGAAGAAAAGTACGATGCCGAGAAGGTCGAAGAGTTGAAAGAGACGCTTATCCAAACATTGCAGCATGCGGCGAACATCCGAGGCCTGAAACCGGATGAGTCGGTGATTCTCACGGTCACCGGGAAAGCAAGCCAATCTGGCCAGCTCGACACGCGAGTATACATCAGTGGCCGCAGCAGGTACATCGCAACTGAACCTGCGGGTTCCGGATCGGGCTCCTTATCGCCCACGGTTCTGACTATTCGCGCTAAAAAGGCAGACATCGATGACTTCGCAAATGGCCAGCTCAATTTTGACCAGTTTACTGAAAAGACCCAGCTTCTTTCATATTCCTATCTGGGTGAAAACGTGGGTGAACCATCCCGTTCTTCCTCGACAGATATGTACTATGGAGGGAGGACTGGTAGAAGTAGTAGAATCCGCCGCCGATAGATTCCCTCAGCAAGTGCAGTAGAAGTTGAATGACCGCTAAGTCGGGAATCTCAAGAATGTTTAACCCGCCGATTTGCTCGGCGGGTTTTCTTTTGCACGCAAAACGATATACGAATTAAACGTCGAGGTTCTGGACCTCCAGAGCGTGGTCGCGGATGAAGTTTCGGCGTTTTTCCACATCGTTGCCCATTAAGATACTGAACAGCCGGTCGGCTTCACCGGCATCATCGAGTTTGACGCTCAGCAAAGTGCGTGTCTGTGGATTCATTGTTGTCTCCCATAACTGATCGGCGTTCATCTCGCCCAAACCTTTGAAGCGTTTTATCTCAATCCCTTTGCCGCCTATCTGCCTTATGCTTGCGCAGATGTCCCCTAACGATGCGGCCTCATATTTATCATCGCCGCTGACCAGCTCAAACTTCGTGGGTGCAACTTCACCTGAAAGACCTTTAGCAGGTTTTAATAGAAAATCCTTAAGGTCTAAGCCGAACTGCTTTTTGAGCTGCTTGTCTATTTCATTGATGCGGTCAACCTCATGAAGCTCCTCGGCGGCAATTGATTCCTCCTCCTCACCTTCTGCTAAACCTTTGGTCCGCTCTTTGAGCTCATCGACACGTTTTTCGTATTCCTCCCTTTCGTAATAAATCTCATCCTGGCCTTCGGTGCAGATACGAAACTGCGGCAGTCCTCCTTTGGACGGATTGTAATAGGCCTGGATGAAATCGGTGAAGTTGATACCACGTCTGCTCAAAACCTTTATGATGCGTTCGGCCTCAGCTAAGGTCTTCACAAGCTCAGTCAGCTCTTTGTCACAAATTTCACGGGCCCCGTTAGAACTCGCCTTTTTACTTTTAACAGAGCGGCCTCGGCCAGCCTGTGCCTTTTCACTTTTTTTACCGTCCCTGATGATAAGTTCTGTACCTTCCAGACCCCTGGCAATCATCCGCTTGTGCATTTGATTTTCGCTCAGGATATATTCAGATTTCTTTTTACCTTTGACTTTAATCTCATACAAGGGCGGCTGGGCAATATAAATCATATTCTCCAAAAACAATTGCTGCATCTGCCTGAAGAAAAACGTCAGCAGCAGAGTTCGAATATGCGCGCCATCGATGTCGGCGTCTGTCATTAATATTATCTTACCGTATCTGCACCTGCCCAAATTGAACTCATCCGTCCCGATACCGGTCCCCAAAGCGCTGATAATGGTTCGGATTTCATCGTGGGCCAACATCTTTTCAATACGGGCCTTTTCAACATTTAGGATTTTCCCCTTCAACGGCAAAATTGCCTGGATATATCTATCCCGCCCGGCCTTTGCCGAGCCCCCGGCCGAATCACCTTCTACAATGAATATCTCCGTGTTCGCCTTTTCCTTACTCGCACAGTCCCACAATTTGCCCGGAAGGTTGGAAGTGCTCAGCGCACCTTTGCGTCTTGTCAGTTCACGTGCCTTCCTCGCCGCTTCTCTGGCTGCCGCTGCCTGGATGGCCTTGTTCAAAATCCGTTTCGCCTCTGCCGGATGCTCTTCCAAAAAATGACCCAATTGCTCATTGACGGTCGTCTCAACGAAACTGCCAACCTCCGGATTAGTCAGCCGCACTTTCGTCTGGGCCTCAAAGTGCGGGTCCCCAAGTTTCACCGCCACAACTGCTGTCAATCCCTCACGCAGGTCATCACCTGTTGTCGCCTGTCCGTTCCTTAGCAGGTTATTACTTTTGGCGTAATAGTTCATCGTCCGCGTCAGCGCCGTCTTAAAGCCTGAAAGATGCGTCCCGCCGTCGATATTACGGATGTTGTTGGCAAATACCAGCAAGTTTTCAGTATAACCGTCATTGTACTGCATCGCCACTTCACAGCTCAGCTTAGCCTTCTGGTCTTCCCTGGCTAAGTAGATGACATCATTATGAAGGGTCTCTTTGCCCTCGTTAAGATGTTTGATGAAAGCCTTAATCCCGTCCTGAAATTTGAAGACCTCTTTTTTCTTATTCCTGTCGTCCCTGAAGCTAATCTGCAGCCCGCCATTCAAATAAGCCAACTCTCGTATTCGTTTCAGCAGCGTGTCGTATGCAAATTCCGTATCGCCGAATATCTCTTCGTCTGGCCTGAAGGATATTTTTGTGCCGTTTTTATTGGTCGGGCCGATTTCCTTCACCCGACTCTTGGCAATTCCTCTGACGCACTTGAAGTGATAGTGCTTTCCGTCGCGATACACATCAGCTTCCAGCCATTCGCTCAGGGCATTGACAACACTCACTCCCACACCGTGCAGACCGCCGGCCACTTTGTAGCTGTCGCTATCAAACTTCCCCCCAGCGTGCAGCTTCGTCAGCACAACCTCCAGAGCGCTGGTCTTGGCCTCTTTGTGCTTTTCGATTGGTATGCCTCGACCGTTATCTTCCACCGTGCAACTGCCGTCGGGATAGATGCGCACGTTTATGTTGTCACAGAACCCGGCCAATGCTTCGTCGATGGAGTTGTCTAATACCTCATAGACCAGATGATGCATGCCTCCGGTGCCGCGGTCGCCGATATACATATCAGGTCGTTTACGCACCGCCTCCACACCCCCAAGAATCTTTATGTTGCTCGCATCATATTTGTGGTCTTGCATACTGGTTCTCTGCCTCTATTCTATATATCGTCTCTTTCAACCGAGAAACTATCGAATTTTTTCGGTCTCTCGGTTGGAAACCGCTGCTTAAGCGACAACGAATTTGATTTTCGTTAGCCGAACACTCGGACACTGATGTTGCAGCTCTTCAAGAATCTCCGAACTGCACAATTGCAGCTCGTACTTATATGCAGGCGAATCCACCTTGACCTTCAGCTGACCGCCGGAAAAATCAACAATTTCGCAGTGCCGGCAAAGTTCAGCAGGCAGCAGTTGGCTCCACAGTTCAGCTACCGCGCTAAACCTTGCCTGCCGCGGCGAAACCCACTTGGTCATAAAATTTTGGACAACTTCACCCAACCTGACCGTCCTGTCAGATTTCCGTGCTCTTCGTCCCTCGACGGCATTGTGTAGTAATTGTTCCTCTTCACACATAATGTATCTCATATCCCGGACGAGATACAATTCACGATACTGATAAGTCCGATTCCGTCCGGCGGATATGGACTATCCCAAATTGATGGGCATCAGAACGTACAGGAAATTTGTCCCGCTTTTTATCAGGCCCGGTCTATCCGGCTGGCCTAAGTCGAATTCGAACTCCGGCGTCTTGATAACACGCAGAACATCTATCAAAAACTGCGGATTAAAGCCGATTTCCATTGGCTCGCCTTTATAATCTATGGGCATATCCACCTGCGCATCGCCCGTCTCCGGCGCTCTGCCGGAAAACACCAGCTTGTCCTTTCCGATTGACAGCTTAATCCCCCTCGACTCCTCACTCGTCAGCAGCGATGCACGACGAACAGCACTCAACGCACCCTCGGTCGATAGTATCAGCTTCTTGTCGTAATCGGTCGGGATTATGTCCTCGTACTTCGGAAAGTTGCCTTCCACAAGATTTGAGCTTATAACAACGTTCGCACAGCTTATTAGAATCTGGTTATCGACGAGTTTAATTGTAACGCTGTCTTTCTCATTGCTGCCGACTTTATCTAATAGTCCCATCGCCTTAGCCGGCACTATGATATTCGCCGGTGCTTTGTCTTTCGCCGGGGCGGAAGTTAGGTTGACTCTGCGCCGTGCCAATCTTCTGCCGTCTGTGGCAACCAGCATTAGCTTCTTGTCCTTAATCTCCCAAAGCACCCCGTTAATAGCGTAGCGGCTGCTTTCTCGGGCCGTTGCGAAAAGGCACTGCTCGATACCAGCCTGAAGATTACCCAAAGCAATCTTTATCTCACCGGTACCGTCGAAACCTGGCACCACCGGATACTGCCCCGGCTCCTGGCCGTAAATCGTAAAGTGACTGTCAGCCCCTTTTATTTCACACGTGCCCTTTGAGGCTTCTAATAGCAGGACCTCGTCAACGCTTTCACGCACAATCGCCGCCAGCCGGTCTGCCGGTACGATAACCTCGCCTGCCTTTTCGACCTGCACCTCAGAGACCAGATAGTTGATACCGACCTCTAAATCCGTCGCGCATATCCGAACCTCTTTCTCCTCGGCAGTGATTTGCACGCATCGAAGTATCGGCTTGGGCGTTCGGCTCGGCACGACGGACGTCAGCAAACCTAAGGCCTCGCTAAGGGCGGCTCTGTTAAAATTTACTTTCATAATAAACCTCTGCGTCAAAATATAAAATTAGGTCAAAATATCCAATTTTCATCCCTGAAAATGTCAGCGTAGTTTACACTAAAAAGCGCGCTATCACAACATTTTTTCACAAAAAAGCTGAGCCCTCTCGAATATACCTCAGTCCTGCAATCGCTACGCTAAGCAGAGCCGCGACTGTAAAGGAGCGGTAATTGCCACTCCAGATTCAAAGCCGGCGCATATCGAGCACACTTAGAGCTTATCCGAATGACCGGGTCGTTATGAGGCCGAGCGAAAAGTTCGAGGCCAAGACGGCAGGCCAAAAATGCTCGGAGGCGTGGTTTTCTCCACGTTGAGAACATTTTTGGCCGACAACGCAGGCATCGGGCTTTGCAGCTGGCCGCAATAGAGCGGGTTATTTGGATAGGCTCTTAATTTCTACGATTGGTTTTACGTACTGGTTGCAATAAAAATCATACCGGCATAAACCGGATTAGAGATGCAGATAAGGAAGGAGTTCTTGTTACTCCGGGAGGGCATTTCCACAATAAGGAATTGGTTGATTTGCAATCTCTTCCCTGTTTTCCTATTTGTGGTTTACCCTAACCTCAAGGTACTTGACGCCCCATTCCAGGGCCTCTTGATGATTGGCGAAAAACACGTCGAGCCGGTTTCCTTTGATGGCGCCGCCTCTGTCGAGAACTTGTACAGGCTGGCTGTTGCTATAGCCGGGGATGAGCATTTCAGTGCCGAAGGGGTATCGTCCATCTGCCGCCACAAAGGTATCACCGGGCTGTATCTCGTGCCCGCAGGCCGTTACCCCGTCTGAATATTCACCGCAGCATTTCGGACACGGGCAATAGGCCGTTACACGCATTTGTATGCTTTCCCATTCGCCCCCCGCTGTTGCTTTCACAAGAAAGCGCGGGGGCTCGGCTTTACCCTGGGAATTAACGGGCTGTTTTTTTGTGGTGCTATCTGGACTATATGGTTCGAGCTTGGCTTTTCTGGACTTATCCAAAACAGGGGCACTGCTGGTTTCTACCTCGGTTATGGTAGTGCTGAGTAAAGTTATCGGATCATTGGCCTTCGTTCGAGCTATATTGGCGATTAAACCCAGAATGCAAATGGCGACTCTCAAAGTCATCAGGTTTAGAAAAACGACACTAAAATGTTTGACTTTTGCTTTTCTCAATGAACACCCTCCTCACAATCAGGTCATTTGGATTCGCACCTGTGCCTGCGTTACCCCCATTCTTGCTTTCGCAAGAAAGCACGGGGGTGCAGGCAATAGTTCAGTTTAATCTTAGTGCTTCGATGAAGCCCCCCGTCCCTGAATTGCTGGTAGTATTATACCCTAAAGGCTGTTGTAATTCAACCCAAATAGTCGCGAAACGGCCTTTGCTGAGCCAATTGCGGGCGTATAGGAGAGAACACACACCTTTTATAGGTCCATAGCGAAAAGTTTTTCCACGTTCACCCCGTTAGAAAGTCTATAGCGAGAAATAATGGTGTCTAAAAAAGTCTAATTTCTAACGGGGTAAAGACCTGCTGTGGGCAGACAAAATATCGCAGCTCCGCCCATGACTGAATCAATTAAAAGGCCTTTTGTCTCCCTACCTTACCATTCACCAATAACCAATTACCAACAAGAAAGGGGCCAATACCGGATTGTTCGGTATAGGCCCCGAATTGCCAGTACTTGCGTTACCGCACCTCTGCCTGCGAAACAAACAAGTGCAGGCAGGTATAAGTGACGCAAATCTGCTATATCGACCGTGTAATTTTAATTGCCACTAAAATCCCGGCTTACGGTGCCGGAGCATACAGACGAATATCATCAAAGTACATTGTACCTGAACCACCAGCCTGTGGGCTGTTCTTATTGCCAAGACCAAGGGCAATAGTATTGACATTGGCCAGGTTCACGCCCTGGTCTGCGAATGCCTGCAGGTCGATAGTCCACTCCGTCCAGGTAGTGACCTGCGCTGCATTTGGATTATCGTGATTGACCACAGCGCTGCCGTTGAGAGCAACATACAACGTCTCAGCAGCGTTAGCCGAGTTGCCTCTGAACCAGATTGTCAGTGTACTAACACCATTCTCGGTCCAGTCACGCGGATAAGTCAGCATTAAAGTTGCCTCTGAGTACCCAACACTATTGTCGTAGAATAATGGCATCGACTGGTTACCACTGTGAACGATAGTTTGCTCGGCAAAGGGAGGATTGTCATAACCAACGAGAGAGCCATTTGTCGGGATGCCGTATCCGTCTATCCAGGCGTTAAATATTCTGTTGTTCTCGGGATCGGCGGGGTCAAGGTCATTGTAAGATTCAAAATCGTCCACGATAAGGAAGTTGGCCGTCGTAAAGCTCCAGACAGGGCCTGTCCACGGACTGTCGGGATTGTCGTTATTGATCTCATCAATACGCCAATAGTAGGTGGTATTCCACTCGAGTTTTCCGTGTTCAGAACTCTCCGAACCAAGGTCCCCGGCACCTTTGTACTCCGGCGAACCGGTATCGGCATTGCGTACGGCCTCTTTATCTGTGCCGAAGTAGACCTGATGCGAAGCCGAATAGACTCCCGGTGACCAGGTCAGAACCGGTGTCTGCTTTACATCCACAGCGCCATTAGCCGGGTTCGGGCCCGCGACGCCGCCCTGAGTAGTAAAGCTCCAGACGTTGCCTTTATGCGTCTCGATAATATCAAACTCATCGATCCGCCAGTAGTAAGTCTTGGCCAATTTAAGTGGGCCGGGAGTATAGGTCGCAGTTCCCGTTGGAGCACCCCCGTCGGCACTGTTCACATCGTCAAAATTATCACCGAAGTAGACATAATGCAATTTCGAACCGAAACCAGCCGTCCAGCTAAGCTTTGCATCCTCAGCTATAGATTCGGCACCATTAGCCGGGTCGGGTGCATAGGCGGTCTTGGGTGGAATTGAGAAGCTCCAGACCTTGCCTTTCCACGGACTATTCGGCTCGGTGTCATTGACCTCATCGATTCGCCAGTAGTAAGTCGTACCCGGAACGAGCCCATCCGGATAAGGAAATCCGGGAAAGCCGACAACAAAGAACGTAGAGCCATGGTTGCCTTGGAATACGCTTTCAGTTCCAGCAGTCACATCATCAAAATTGTCACCTAAGTACACATCGTGTGTGGCTGCATTACCTCCCGGCGACCAACTCAGGCTCACCCATGTATCTATATACAGGGTGCCATCAGTCGGGGTGGGGCCCCATGCATTTGGACGAGCTGCCAGTTTTTTTATCTCGGCCGCCGACAACACTCGGTTGTAGATACGCACCTCGTCCATCAGGCCCTCAAAATAACCATACACCATTCCACCAAATTGAATAGGCGCAGATACTATTTCTCTCGGAGAACTAAAGCCTGTACGAACCGCACTACCATTAAGGTAAATTGTTGGTTGTTTATTATTGTAGACTACCATGATGTGATTCCAATCATCTCCTATATCAGCCTGGTATACGGCAGTTGCTGGCATATAGTTACTGCCATGCTCATAAACTAGAATACCATTTGTTCCGACAGATAGTCCAGCTCCGCCATTTGATTCCCCTCCATGTTGCGGGTCGAATGCATATCTTTGATTATTTACTCCACCCACGCCGGAGATTGATTCCGGATCAATTTCGTGTGTAGATGATGTTTTGAACCATCCTCCAAAACTAAATGTATCAGTTGGTCTTCCATTAGCTCCTATTACAATATAATCATCTATTCCATCAAAGCCCAGAGCGTACCCTGATTGACCGGTTTGTTGATAAAGCACGCCCTGAGAAGATGTGCTGTCATTATGATTATCGCTCTGGTCATATAATGTTCCGCTTGCTTCCTCAAACTTCCACCAACCGACAAGACTCGGGTCAGTATTTTGTGCCACGCTATTCAGAACTAAGCCCAGCAACAAAGTAAAAGAAACCAAATACATCAATTTTCTACACATAATAATCCTCCTTCAAAAACCCAATATGTGATGTTAATTGAAATGTAAAATATCTCCAGCATTAAGCACAAAGTTCTTGCTACAACTCTGCGCCTGAAACGATTCACGATAACTCCTCCTCTCTTTGGAAAATTGTAGAATTTCACACCTCAGAAGACCAAAATCCACAAATGTTGGTCTATGCAGGTATAAAATTCACCAATTTTATTTATACCAAATCAACCACTTTCCCGTCAAGGACAAAATGTCGGTGTTCCGATAATCTTGAGACTTTTTCCATTATAATTTACTGCGCCTCATGAATAGGCCCAGCCGCGATGTGTTATGGGCAAAACGCCCGCCGTGGCTCGCTCTCGCCGCGATGCGACTTAATGCATCGAGTGGCGGAGCCAATTCGCGACAGGCACAACCGCAGATTTTGCGATTGTTTTTATATTTTTCAGCCTGGAATGTTTCAAAATGGCTTTTAAGTTGTCAATTTACGGTATTTTCACCAAAAAAAAGGTTGCATATCTCCAGCGTTCAGGATACAATAATTGAAGTTAGAGCCAGTTTTTTTGGTAAGCTAAAAAACCACGTAAGCCATGTTGTTAGCTTGTAGGAGATAGGTGATTATGGCTGGGATGTTTTACTCATTACAAGAAGCCGCCGAGAAGCTCAATAAGACAGAGGAGGAATTAAAACAGATTGTCAAGGAAGGCAAGTTACGTGAGTTTCGCGATGGCCCGAATTTGCTCTTTAAGGTTGAGGAAGTTGAAGCGTTGATGTCCGACACAGGTGTTATGCCATCAGAGCAAGCCCTTGAACTCGAAGCTCTGGAATCCGAAGCTCTGGAATCCGAAGCGCTCTCACCAGAGGCTCCGTCACCGGAGACTCCGGAATTCGAAGCACCGGCGCCTGAAGATTTGGAGGAGGAACTACTGGCACCATCGGAACAGGCGGCAGGCACAAGTGAGATTCTTTTGGCACCGGAAACCGGGGCGCCAGTTGCGCCAAGTGAATTGACAGACGCAGACACCGCACTAACTGGTGAAGGAATCAGCGTCCTCGGGGAAACCGACAGTGAATACGAGGTAACGGATGATACGCTGGCCGAGACTGCGGTACCAACAGGTACAACGCCTGAAGTGCCGTTGGAAGAGATCGAAGGAGATGTAAATCTGGATAGTTTCGGAAGCGGCTCAGGTTTGTTGGACCTGTCACTGCAGGCTGATGATACTTCATTAGGTGGCATTCTTGATGAAATTTACATGGCTGAGGAAGAAGGCCAGGAGCCAGTTCCCGCCGAAGTCGGAAGCGGCTCTGCAGCGGCAGTGGCTGCTGAGGCGGAGCAAATGCTTGCCGAAGAAGAGCCTGTAGCTCCTCAACTTGCTCCAGATGTCCAGGCATTAGCACGACCATCATATATCGAACTGGCACCGGATATGCAAAGTAATACCTTAGGGATGCTGCTGTTTTTGCCTCTGGTGGTTGTTCTTTATACCACGGTCGTGGCCGTGGCAGGTCTAAAAGGCGTGACGCCTTCGATTCTGGCAGGCATACAGGGTCTAATCTGGATTATTATGGGTGGGGTCGCTGTGGTAGCTGTTTTGGTAACAGGTGCGGCATTTATGCTCGGCGGTGGTGGCGAAACTGCTACAAAGACTAAAAAGCCCAAAAGGCCAAAAGCTCCAAAAGCCAAAAAAGAGAAAAAACCTAAAGAGCCGAAGAAGCCCAAAAAAGCAAAGTAGGGTTAATCCTGACAATCAGTACTTCCGAGGGCACAACTGCCCGCCCTGGTTCGCTTTCGCCGCGATGCGACTTAACACATCGGGTGGCGGAGCCAAGTCGCGACAGGCTTGACATTCGGCAAGATAGTTTCGTATCAAACCTTTTTCGGCGGATGAAAGGTCATATCTCTGTGCAATTCTTTCACATCAACTTCTGAAGGTAACATGGTCAGTTTCTGCTTCGGCGGGCTGAAATAGGAGTGGATGTTCGACTTTCAGCACGGCGGAGATTCACCAGCGGTTGAAATTAATAAAATTCATCACTAAAATTATAAAAATTTGGGGAGAAATTTGCAGGTTTTTCAGGTTTTTTTTGTTCATTTTGGCCTTTCGGAAATTGGGTTTGTTTTGGCTTTGTTTTCTTGGAGCCTGAAGGTGGTTCATTTTCATAATCCTTTTGTAAAAAAGCGTTTACGTTCATTTTGGGCCTTTAACGAAATTGGGTTTGTTTTGGCTTTGTTTTTTCATAGCCCTTAGCCGCAATTTTCTTCATAATCCTTTGTAAATACACACTTTGCATCAATTTTACCCTCTGGGAAATTGGGTTTGAATTGGGTTTGTTTTCACTAAGTGTCCAATCGCTTATATTTTCATAAGCCATTTGTGAAAAGATACTTACGTTCATTTGCAATCCGCCTACGGCGGACAAGATTGGGTTTGTTTTGCATAAAAAGAGTTGATTTGTAGAGGGTTCTCGACAGATGTAGAGGGGCGAGGGAGTGAAAAGTGAGCTAAAGTGCCTAAAGTGCCTAAAGTGAGCTAAAGTTGGATTCTCGATTCTTGTAAATGGTTCATAGTTCATGGTTCATTGGTAATTGACTAATCTGGATCCCC
>DATKYR010000257.1:0-5262 GCA_035528395.1 Sedimentisphaerales bacterium | reverse complement strand
CGATGTTCTGTGTATAGGGGTAAATAAATCATTCATGGTTGAGGCCTACAAAAAATATAATTGGGCACTTTGGGTTAATTCTTTCATCCTCGTGACGATAGATCTCAAAATTCCACTGAGAATCCCAGTTGTCTTTTATACAGGTTAGGGACAGTGCCTCAAAAAAGGCTAACATGTTTGCACGAAAGGCATTTATATCAACTATGAGGTCGCTTGGACTATTCTGTATGTCACCACCTTTATCCTGGAAATCGTATTGCCAACAAGGACCAGTAAATTTATTACCTGCCTGTAACTTGAAGTTTTCTATTGTAACCCTAAATCCGGCCCTAGCATGGTTGATGTCAAGAGCATTTCGATACCATGCCAGAGATTTTATCCAGTCTTTGTTTTGCTCTAGCAAGTCATACACTGCAACTCTGGAAGGTTCATGTTTTTTCATCCAATCTCGATATGCTTGAAAATTAGAATCGTTGTTGGCTGCTCCATAGAAGATGCAGAGTAACTCATGTGATTTTTCTAGAAAGCGTTTCCCATTGCCTAAGAACGTTACAATACGCTCAGTAAGGTTCTTGACTTGAGGAAGGGATGGTATGTGTGATTTGTATTTTGCCTCGTTAATAAGTTCATCGCATTTATACATTAAGTCGGTAGTTTCGTTATAAATGCTTAAAAAGGAGTCCTCGCAACTGATTAGATGCTGTGTACAATCCCAAGCATGATCAAGTATCGTTTGGTTGCTTAAACCTTTACGCAGAATAACAGACCCAAGGATGCTTTTAACCTGTAGGATTGTTCTTGCGACAATAGGATTGGTTGAGCCTATTTGATAAATAAACTGATAGCTGTGCCTTGTATCCGGTTCTTTGTTCTCTGGATCGGCTGTTTCTGCCGACACAGTTTTGGCAATGCTGTTTTCAAGAAAACAAATGGAAGAGCCATTCAGAGTGGCAGCACAGTTGATAGCATCCGGGGTATCGGAATCCGGATTGACCAAATCCATACTAAACGCTGCTTCTCGGTCAAATCTATTAGTACGTGGCTTCATTTTCTATCTCTTTGGCCCAAAAGATGTCAGCTATTGACGGAGACGCAGTCATCGCCTGCGACACTCGCCAAGTTCCGACTACTACGAGCCAGGCACTTAAAATGTATAAGTAGAGCATTGGCTTCAATTCCTCACACTCAACCGCCGTACCAAATAGCCAGAATATAACAATATTAAAAGGTCTTTTACCGTTATTATTGTTTGGCTTCTAAGGTTTCTACTCTTCTTTCTAAATTAACAATTTGCTGATCGAACTTATCAATTTGTTTAGCATACCCTTCACTTAGATTCGCATAATAGTCAATTCGATTCTCCACTTTTTTCAATCTTTCTTCCAAGCTCTCTAAATCTGCCATCATGTTACCCCTTCAAAAATCAAAAATTTGTGCTTCTTAATTCCTTATACCCAAGCGTTCTTCAATGATCTGCTTGCAGCATCTCGCCTTATATTTCCCGCTCGATACTCTTATTGGAACCCTTTAATAAACGTATTATTCGTGTTGTTTTGCCACGTTATTTCTCGGAGCGCTTTATTACCTAATAATTCAGATTCAAATAGTACCCCCCCCGCATAAGCAATCAAGCTTTTTTTGGGGCTACAGAGCAGGATTATTTAAAACTGCGATATCAGCCACTGACAGATTAGAGAAAATGACAGGTTATGCATTAGATGAATTTAGAAGCCAGAGCTCGTGGTCAAAAATAGTCCATCCTGACGATTACGATAAATTCCAGGACTTCTGTAAAAGGATCGTTTCTTCTCGCAAGTCATGCGAGCTTGAATTCCGTGGGATTAACAGGAAACAGGAGTTTGAGTGGCTGCATGCTTATGGCCAGCCGATACTCGATGAAAAAAATGATCGCGTAATCAGCATAGTTTTCACTGCCAAAGACATCACCGAGCGAAAACTGACAGAGGAGGCGTACCACACTCTTGTGGATCATTCGCTGCAGGGCCTTGCAATCCTACAGGACGAGCGCGTTGTCTTTACGAACCAGGCCCTGGCGGAGATCACCGGCTACACAATTGACGAGATGCTGGCCATCAACGTAGGCCGCCTGCCTACCTCCCAATTGCGAGAAGTTGCTTCTGATGGTATAATTCACTGAGACGACCCGGCACGGCGCCTCCTGTACCCGATCCGTTTGCCGAGGCGTTAGACTGTGACCTTAGTTTCACAACCGGCGGTGATCGTGAATGGAATGACCACCCCCGATAACGAGAGCCTTTTAAGTAATTTTGCTCCAAATTTTACTCAGGTCTATCACCTCATCTTTTAGAAGGCAATACATCATATATTGCATACGTGTAATCATCTGCGTCGTTGAATTGATAATAATCTTTCACCCGTCTTGTGGAGATCATAACTACTAAACGCCATTTGTCTTCATAAACATCGCTCCTGCATTTCGAACAAGAATACTCTTTACGAAGGGCGACAGGATAAAACAGTGGGAGACCTCCACGTCGGTTTGAGGCCGATTTGGCTAAGAAGTTTTGGACCTCGTTTGAAAGGAGGAAGTCTGATAAGCATTGTGCTCCTCGCATGTTGGCTTCAGGAAACCGCTCGGGGTTTGCTTCCATGACAATGTAAGGTCTACGCATGGCCGGGTCGTTCTCAACCAAGATTTCCATTCCTTGCATTTTCATCTTACCGAATAGAACAGGCATTCGTCCTACTACCACATAGGCGTTGTTCTTTGCGGCGAAATTGAGGATCTCTATATGGTCTGTACTTTCGTCCTTTAGGAACCAGTCACCTCGCGGCCGGATGCCTGCCGTTTTCCACAATTTGTGGCAGACTTCCCGGCTGCCAATGTCCAGAAAGTCCACGAAGTTGGCACGCTGAACTTCTATTTGCCGGAACGCCTTGGAACCGTCGTTGAGTCCGCGGATCTTGGCAGGGTCGTTGGATGGGCCGACGATGACGAGCTCGTTCCGGGCCCACGGCCGCATATTGGTGCCGTAGCCATCGGCTACCAGATCGGTTGTGATATCCCCGGAGTGCATAGTCAGCAGGTCAATCTTGCCCTCACGGAGTGTCTCGGCCAACTCCTCGCGCTGACCGGTGGCGACCAGCTCGACACTGTAGCTGGTTTCTTTCTCGAACATCTGGCTGATCTCCTGCCATAGTCCGGTCATAGTCATCCCGCCTATGACTGCAACCCGGACAATGCCCTGTCCGGCAACAGAGCGGGAATTAAGTGACCGGCAGCCTGCATAGCTTATTAAAATTACGACAAACAATACTATTGATCCGTAACGTTTCATAGCTGTCATTCTCCTACTCGACAGGGGGCTGATTTACGCCATTACTACCCGTCTGCCATTGCACATCTTCATGTTCCGGGTCGCATACCCCACATCCCAGGTACTCCCCGGAATAGCTTCCGACATGCCCGTCCAGAAATACAAGGTTAGCCTTGCTTTCATGTCTGGCTACCACCGAGTAATCCTCTTTTGAAGGTACTGTCGACGAATATGGCCCCGGAGCATCGGCCATGAAAACCAGCCGCTCCGGGTGAGGAATCTCACTCAATTTGTGGACCTCAGGCCGTATCCACGGTGACAGATACATGTTCATGGCATACGAGAAGAAATAGGGCTGTGTGTCACGAAGCGCCTCTGGGCAAACGAAGATCGAATCATCTCCGGGCCGCGGTCGACAGCCTGCAGCGACAAGCTCTTTGTAAGGCTTTTCACCGGCATAGGGGGCAAGACAGTTGAACCAGTCCTCTGCGCGATCAATCTGGTATGTTGGCTGAATACCTTGCCCCCGACGGGGGATGCAGCCGTCATATTCGTTCATATAGCAATGTAATGATAGGCCCCATTGCCGCAAATTGTTTTTGCACAGCGCCGACTTGGCCGCCGCCCGGCTTCTTGCTAACACCGGCAGCAAAATCCCCATCAGCACCGTGAAAATAAAAATAACCATGAGCAGCTCGACCAGCGTGAAACCCAGCTTGTGCACCCTCATATTCATTCGCTGTACGGTTCTCTTGGGAGATTTATTTAGGCTGATATCAAATTCACAAATATCCCAACTATCCATTTTGTTCTATTGCTTGTACTTACTTGCTGACAATGCCTGCATAGTGATTTTGCAAACAAAAGATTTCTTTCCCGGTTTTAAGGATAATGAGCTACCCAATTTTCTGCGAGCGATTCCAGATCTTTGTAATCAACTATCTCATCTTCGTTAACATCTCCATTGAGTCCTGGCCCTGTTTTCTGCCAGTCTCCGGCTAATTTTACATAGTCTAAAAAGTTGATACAACCATCGTGGTTGAGGTCTGCTTTGTCATACACTATTGCGACAATCTCCAGGTAAGGCAGGGGGTGGGTCCCGGTAATGTCCTTGGCGTTAAACGTGAATCCGATGAATGGGTCTAACGCGGTCAGATAAAAACTGACATCGTCGCCGGAGCGAATGTCATTGACCAGCGCCTCGGACAGGGTCAAAGTGAACCGCTGGATGGGAAAGTATGCGTCCCCATGATACAGGTTGGCAAATGTTCCAACCGAAATGTCGATGTCGCTGTTCAGATGATTACCCTTAGTGTTCCAGGTCAACTCCGTCTCCGACCACTCATCCGCGGCGATCCAGCGAATCTCGAACCGGCCTCGACCCTGGCCGAATCGGGGATTACCAGGCGTTGTTTGTTCGACGAACTGTAGCCAAATATCGCGGATAGCCCAGTTCTGCGGTCCGAACTCCGCATCCAGGGATGCGACTTCCGAGGCAAGGTTGAACTGCAGAAAGGCGTCCGCTGGTCCAACCAGTTCGCCCGACATGTTACCGGCTGCGGAACCGGCGACTGATAACGCGCCTTTGGTCCCGAAATTCTCGTCCGGTGAGTTCTGTCGCACGAACGTGTCGGCTATCGTAGTCGTTTGCACGACCACGAGTGCCCCTTGAGCGATGTGGCAGACAGCAAGCACCAAAGGAACTGCACAATAGAAACATAATTTCGTAATCGCCATTATTTGCTCCTCCAACATTGAAACTGTTCAGGAATATTCCAACAATATTGGTCAACACATCCTATTAAGTTAAAATATCCATTCTTCTTCTTGTTGTTGTATAACACATCAGTCTCATTCGAACTGCTTGGATTCCTGGGCGTCTCGATAAAGTGGCTGACCATATTGTTTGACTCCATAGTTCCGGACAATTTGCTGCGCCTCTTCCGATGCCAGGAAATCCACG
>DATKYR010000256.1:0-12875 GCA_035528395.1 Sedimentisphaerales bacterium | reverse complement strand
TTATTCTAACTCTATATTAAATAATGAGTTACGCTCATTATTTACTTGCAATCTCCTCCGTTTTGGCTAATATGTAAGCAACGTATACAAAGGAACTTACAACCAAAACAAAGGAGGTTTTGGCATGCAACATTTTCAAACTTCTTTCTTCTACGACCTGCAGGAGCTAATTCGCAATGCACCACTCCTGCGAAAGTATTATTACATCTTCAAAGCTCTAAACCTTTCAGCAATGCCAGACAGAAACCACGGTCCCGGAAGAACAGGACATTCAAAGCACGCTATGCTGAGGGCTTTTATCATAAAGCACCTACAAGGAATAAAAACGATACCGGAATTAATTGAATATCTAAATTCAATGCCGCCGCTGCTGGAGATGTGTGGCTTTGAATTAGGTAATCTGCCGGACGAAACACAATTCTACCGATTCCAACAAAAGACTAAAAACTCAACGCTCAAAGACATACACAAGACAGCAAATGATTTACTCATCAAAGATGGTTTCACTTCGCTCGATGAATTCATACTCGACTCAAAGCCGGTAATGGCAGCTCAAGCTGTTGAAGCAGCGCAGGTGCCCGGACAATGTCAGGGCATGGCTTTTTCGTGTGGTACGCAATGCCTCGATCAGTATAGTAAGACGCTTAAAGCAACGACGACAGGCAGGGCGGAAGTTCCTGCACCGACAGGCCATGTGGTTTGAATCTCGGCTTGACGATCTGATTGACGCCCGGCAGGCTCAAGACATACTGCAAACGCTGCCGTCGCATTTGTGTGAGATTGTCCTGTTGCGAATCTGGGGCCAGATGTCCCTTAAGGAAATAGCGCAAGTGATGAACAAGTCTATCCCCTGGATTCATAATGAGTATAAGACGGCCCTGGAAATGATAAGAAAAAATCTGGAGCAT
Source organism: Sedimentisphaerales bacterium (assembly GCA_035528395.1). Classification (GTDB taxonomy): domain Bacteria; phylum Planctomycetota; class Phycisphaerae; order Sedimentisphaerales; family Anaerobacaceae; genus NIOZ-UU13. The sequence continues at coordinate 11,967 of DATKYR010000256.1, read as the reverse complement.
TCATCATGTATAACGAAGAGAACCTGAACCCCGCCGAGCAAGAATTGGAATCTGCTCTTGGCCAATTGAAACCGATTGCGAATACACTGAAGCGTGATGTGTTGATGTTTAATGCCGGTCGTGCGACTGCCGGTAAGAAACGGCCCTGGCAAATGCTATCCGGTGTGTTGACTGTTGTATTACTTTGCTCGATGTTAATTCGTCCCGACTTGAATGGGGCTCGGAGTTTGTCGTCCGGTCCCGAGCAGGGTGAGTTCCAGATGATGCAGACTTCTTATCAACCTGTACAATCCGAGTCTCGTGGTTCATTGGCATATCCCATGCTGCGAGAGAATATCGTAAGGTATGGGCTGGACGCTTTGCGCTTCCAGCAAGGCATGAGACACAGTGAACCACTCAAGAATCGGAAACAATTACTGGAGAGTATGTTGTCGTCATAGTGATTGCTCAGCTCTGATGAGCTGTTATATGGACTTTGACCGGTCAGGTAAAACGTTAACCAGAAACCTTAAATTATGAGGGAGTGTTACAATGTATAAGAAATTCATTATATGGTACCTGATTGCTGCGTTAGGGGCCTTGCCTTTATGCCCAGCCGTCCGCGGTGCACATACAACGACTGACAAGAGTGTCGAAGTAAGAACGCTGTCACTGGTGCCTGCTGCAGAGCCGGTACCAGCGATGTCTTACAGGCTGTTACCTTGCTACCTTGAGCAGAAGACCGGCAACGCTGCATTGCTCTATTATTCGGCAGCGGCCCTATGCCCGGATGGAGATACCGAAGATATACATGAAAAAATCAGCGATTGGCGTGACTTGCCCGTCGATCAGTTGGAGCGCAAGGAAGTTGAAAAGGCTTTGTCGTCCTTTTCCAATTGCTTCCATCTCATCAAATTAGCTGCTCAGCGCACCTATTGCCAATGGGAGATGCCCCTGGAGGACGGCTTTGCCATGCAGTTGCCGCACCTGTCGACCTTTCGCAGTATGACCATGGCGATGCAATTGCAAATACGCCTCAAGATTGCGGACGGACAAACCGACCAAGCCCTGGAGATACTGCAACATGGCTTGTACATGGGCAGGGGTATTGCCCAGGGACCGACCATTATTCAGGATTTGGTTGGAATTGCCGTCACAGCCCGACTGCTTAAAGAGGTAGAAGGCCTGATGCAGATGCCGGGTTCTCCCAATCTGTACTGGGCCCTGACTGCTCTCCCGGATCCCATGATTGATATGCATTCATCACTTGAATATGAGCGGGAAATGCTGTTTGTGGAATTTCCGCAGTTGCGAAATTTGGAAAACGAGGTCCTGTCGCCAGCACAGGTTTCCGACTTTATGAACAAAATACTGACATTAGGTGGGGAAATGGGTGATATGCCATTTAAGAGGCTCTTGCCGGTCGGGTGGGTCATGATGCATTATTCCGATGCGAAAGAGTACCTGGCCCGTAAAGGATATTCTCAGGAGCGAATTGAGGCGCTGCCCGCCGGGCAGGCTGTTTTGATCTATCAGAAACAGGAATACCTGGAAATGCGGGATAGCTTGTTTAAGTGGTTTGAGCTTCCCTACAGCCAGGCGCAACCACATCTAAAAAAAGGCGAACAGCGACTTAATGATCATCTTAGCACTAAAGGGATCAAGGTAAACCTTTTCTGCACTTTGTTACCGGCTTTGGCCAGAATTGGTGTCCTGCAAGCGCGTCTTGACCGAAATATTGCCCTGTTGCGAACTGTAGAAGCGATACGTATGTTTGCCGCGGACCATTCCGGGCAACTGCCCGGCTCACTTACTGAAATCACTGCCGTACCGATACCTGCAGATCCAATGACAGGCAAGGATTTTATTTACCGTCGCATTGATGCGCGAAACGCTCGCTTGGAAGCACCGGTTGCACCTGAAGAAAGTAAACGGCGGCCAGTTTATGAACTGACTATCAAGCCATAGAACCTGTTATGAATATCCACTCTTATTGAGGAGCATAATTATGCAAACAAAAAGAAAAGTGAATTGGGTTTTTTTGTTGATGTTCTGTTGTTTTGTCGGTCTGAATACTTTAACTGCGGGTGCATCTACAGGGTTGGACCAGGTTTTAGGGCCATGCATTGACGACCAGGCATTTGCAGTTATCCGTCTGGATATTACAAAGCTGAATCTTGATGCCTTTGTTGGTCAGGCTCTTAGTGCTGTAAGCGAACATTCCGGGCCTGATACCGCCAAACATTTACAGGATAGTCTCAAGAACTTTCAGGACCTGGCCGGTGCGCAATTGAATGATTTACTGAAGGCCGGCGGCAGGGACGTTTTTGTGGTGTTCAGTATGTACGACTTTCCATATTTCTTTGTGGCGGTCCCGGTCCATTCGGCTAATGATCAGGCCAGGCTGCACCAGCAAATACAGAAAATTGCAAAAGATTTCAATGCCGGAGATATTGAGCTTCACGTGTCCGATGGGTTGATTCTGGTGGGACTGAAACGGATTATTGCACGGCTCAAAACGGTGTCTGGGGTCCGGTCCCAAGCTTTGGCAGCAGGCTTTCAGGCTTGCGCCAATACAACCGCTCAGGTTGTGTTGTTCCCCAGTTCCGATCAACGTCGTATTCTTGCGGAAATGTTACCACAGATTCCCTCTGAGTCCGGCAATATTAATTTAACGACACTTAGTAAGGATCTGCATTGGGCGGCTTTGGGATTAAATGGTCCGCCTTCGATTTCTTTGAATATGACGATTCAATCCCCAAATGCTGAGGGTGCGGACCGCGTGTTGACATTTATCGAAAAACTTTACGCCCTGGTAGGGCAAAACCCTGAGGTTCGGGAATTCATGCCGAAATTAGACCAGATACTTAAACTTCTGACGCCTCGCAGATATGGCAAACGCCTGCTTTTACAGGTTGATTCTACGGCTGCGGATACTATCATCAACAACTTCGTGGCTCCGTCCCTGCTGCAAGCCCATGCGATAGCTACCCGTATTGCCTGTGGAACAAATATGAGTGGCATCGGCAAGGCCCTCTTGATCTATGCTAATGATTATAATGACCAGCTCCCTCCGGACCTGGAAACGCTGATTAGTAAAGCAGAGATGCCTGCTAAGGGTCTGGTGTGTCCCGCCACAATGCTGAAAAACTCCTACATCTATAGAGGGGCGTCAATCACTACTTCAGACACTCCCTGGATGATTACGGTTTATGAGAAATCGAGCAATCATGGTGGTGGACGAAATGTGTTGTTCTTAGACAGCCACGTGGAATGGGTCCCGGAAGAACGTTTCCAGGAACTCATCAAGAGGGACAATGATTATCGCAGGGAAAAGGGATTTCCAGTACTGCCGGCCCAATAATACCGGCCCCAGTTCATGACATCTGCTCCGGAAGGTCGTATGTTCGAAACGCGCCCCCGCTATGAACCCACGACCCCAAAAACCAGACCCATTTTTCAGCTCAAAATCGCACTTTCTTGAGGTCGAAGCCCTCGTTGAAAACAAAAGGTGTTGCCATCCGCAGAGAAAGTCCCGTTGGCTTCCCATGGGCGTTGTCCGGTATTACAGATCAATCCCGGGGCAAAGACTTGAGGCAATACAGACCACAATATGAATTGTATGATTTGCGCTTGACAGAGGCAGATTTAGGCGTTTTCTGCTTATTCTCACCAGCAGCATATGCTTTGTTGACAACCGAAATTGCTATAATGCAAATAAAAAATATAAAATGCCGAGATTGCCCACCTAAAAGATTCAAGATCTGCATTCTTGCCTCTCCCTAAGCTTTAAGCCGATGAAATACCACCCATCCGATAACTCCAATGATTAACAAGACACTCAGAACCACTAGCACTGTGCCCAATAAACCAGATTCGGCCACTACTTCTTGCTGCGTCATTACAGTATCTACCTGCGTTTTCGGCTGTGTATCTATAGAGGTAGCCGGTTCGTTAGGAGTAGCCTCAGTTCTATTGGCAGTTGCCAGCTCGGCAGGAACCCTATCTTCTGCGACAAGCTCCTCGGCTATTCTATCGATCTGCTCAAGAGCCGCTTCGTCCACATCAGGCACGAGTTTTCCATCATGCCATCGGAATATTAACCAAAAATCCTTGTCTGTAATTACTGTACCATCCCTCATCTTTGGCACAAAAGAAGCGAGCTTTTCATGATCTGGATCAAAGGTAATATCAGTGACCTTTCCACGAATGGTGCCTTTGCTATATACGACACCGTCTCTCCGGCGCTCAAAGTACGCGTTATATGCCATGGGAACGTGAACCTCACCGATTTGCTGGAAACGCACATCACTAACAGTAAGGGATTTATCCTCATTTTCAGACAATACCCCAAAAGCGCCCTGTGTTCCCGGGCCGAATTTGATGACTGCCTGAGAGATACTATAGCCTCGATTGGGATTCATCCAAACAGTATACGAGAAGGTTGGGCTTTTTGCATCAATGACATAACAAGCCTCTGAGTCAATTATTTCCATTTCGTCCCGAACAGACAATGTCTCACATTGACGCAGCACAGTATCAATACGCTCAGCCTTGTGATAACGGATGCCAAAGAGGGGCGATCCTGGCCACTCACTCGCAAAGATAGCTCCAGGTTTGTCTTGTCTGCTTATCGAGGCTCTTGACACTTCACCATAATCATAGTATTTAATTCTTCGTTCATCATCCCATAATGTAAATTTGCGATAGTCGGTTTCATCCAAAGGCGATGTGGTGTCACTCACCTTATCATAATCATAATTTGTACAAGCAAAATACTTTTGTCCATCCAGCCGAACTTCAGACGGTGGTACACGGTCAATGACAACTTCATTACCTTCAACGAATTTCTCCTCACATTCAAACTTTGCAATGACAGATGAATTAAGTTTGTCCTGGTTCTGGGCATACTTGTCCAACAAATCAGCGGCGCTTGGTGTGTGAGCGTTAGAGGTACCCAACGACACTGTTGAGAAAATTCCAATCAGAATAGTCTTTATGATGTCCATGAAATATTAACTCCTCAGTAATGATCAGCGATTCGAGCATGAACGATGCTCGAATCGCTGACAAAATACCAACAAGCTTTAGAATGTCTGGCAGCTTTTTTGGTTTACGTTTTTTGGATCACAGTCCGTAGAACGACATCCTTTGAATAATGTGTATTCCTCGCACACCTTGTTATTATCACCCTCTTGAAAGTAGCAATAGTTATATTCGTCGTCGCATCCATCGCAGTCAGGATCATAATTTACACATTTGTCGTAGCAACCGCCGCCAGTTGCTTCAGACATTCCTTCAGCATCAACTCTTGTAGGGACTGCATTACACCATACTGTGACAAGCGCAATTACTACTCCGAGGACAAACGTAAGACGCGGATTTATTAAAATTTTCATATTAGCATCTCCTTTCACGTGCTATTATCCCATAAAAAGTCAAAAAAATCAACTACAAAACAACATACTTCCTTTAAAAACGACAAAAATATATGAGGGATAAGCTGCTGAACGGTCAGGCGCACGTCGCCTGTCTGCGACTTGGCTGTCCACCCGAATAACCTCGTCCACCTTGTCATTAAAGAACTTACGTAAACTTGCTTCGTGCGACTAATTGTATTATCTTGGCGGCATGAATAACATAAAGAACCTTCTGATAAACCTCTGCAATCTTCTTGTTTGTGCTTGCGAACTGTTCCGGTATGCCCTGATTTTCCTGTTGGCCCTCTTCTCTCCCAAGGCAGTGCTGGCTGCCAGGCTGCTGGCAGTGGAGAGCCAACTCGCCGTTTGTAAGCACCAAATCGGGCAGAAGAAGCGCCGGCGGCCAAGATTTACTGCAAGTTTTCGCCTCTTATGGGTCTTGCTCTCAAAATCTCTGGACAAGTGGGAAGATTTTGTCCACCTTATGCAGCCAGCCACAGTCAAGAAATGGCATAACACATCTTTCCGATACTTCTGGCGATGGAAGTCGCGTAGAAAAGGTGGTCGACCTCCGATTTCCAAGGAGATGCAGAACCTGATTTACAAGCTAAGTAAAGAGAATCCCTTATGGAGCGCTGAAAGGATTCATGATACGCTTCTGCTTCTCAACTACGACCCACCATGCAATGACACAATCGGCAAATACATGTACAAGCCGCGAAAACCTCGCGAAAGATCGACTACATGGCTGCCATTTTTGCGTAACCACCTGGATATGTCTTGGGCAATCGACTTCTTCACTGTTACGACCATCAACTTCGCCACGTATTATGTATTCCTTGTTTTTGATCATGGCCGACGCAAAGTCATACACTTTGCAGTAACAAGAAATCCATTTATGAATTGGGTTATCCAGCAGCTACGTGAGGCGATGCCATTTGGTCTACAGCCAAAATATCTCTTCCGTGACAATGACGGCATCTATGGCAACGGAGTACGAGCATTTCTGGAAAGCTGCGGCATAAAGGAAGTTCGTACAGCATACCGAAGTCCATGGCAAAATCCATTCGTGGAAAGGTATATTGGAACATTGCGGCGAGAGATGCTCGATCATGTAATAGTACTCAGTCAGAGACATCTGGAAAGGCTGCTTCGGGAATTCATCGAAGATTAATATCACATAGCACTACCACACCAGGGCCTTAATGGTGACACGCCTGTCTTACAAACGAAACGACCACAGATTTTAGGCCCAAGCAAACTCATTTCTGTTCCTGTACTCGGAGGTTTGCATCACAGATATGTCCGCGTAGCTGCATAGACTACCGTAGAAGTGTCTACACTCGTCTGAATAATGCCTGCCGATTCCCCAGCCTGTTGTGCAGAAAGGCTCTTGCTAATCCATTTGGCGGGATTGTCATTGTTAGCAAATCAGAAAGTTCATTAGTCTTGGCTTCAACTTCTCATCAGGATAGGGTTTTTCGGAGGGACAACTGTAGTATATTGAGCTTGCGACTATATCCTAACCCTCGCTTTACTTGCCCGGATGTAATTTTTGGTAAGCACAGGCTGATTTGCACTCCTACCCGTGGCTATTTTGCATACCGATTACCAGTCTATGGAGTCATATGGGAAACGTCGGTTCACACACATTTTTTCCTTGAAGAAACAGTGGATAATATGGTATAAATATAATTAGAGAGACATCTTGCAGTGTAGTTTTTAACATGATTATGCTGGAGCCCAGAGCGACAACAGAATAAGTAGATTTTTGTCGATTCTAACATCTGGTAATTGAATTCTTTATACTTTCAGGATAGAGGAGGAGTTATCATATGGAGTGCAGAGTTGTAGGGCAACTCTGACATGTTGCAGTTTAAACGATCTACATTTCATAAAATCATATATATTGAAGTGAAGGAGGATTTTTATGTGTAAGCAGTTAATTTATTGTATTATTTTTATTCCGGTTCTTGGTCTGATTATGACAAACACAGCCGGTGCTCAAGATCCAAGTCTCGTAGGCTGGTGGAAGTTCGATAAAGGTGCCGGTTCTACAATAATCGACTCGAGCAGCTATGGCAACGATAGCAACATAACGAGCATTCCGCTGACGTGGGTGGACGGCCGAATTAATAGTGCGCTGCAATTTGACGGAATTGGTGACTATGTAGAGTTGATAGATGGACCGAGTCTGGACATTACGGATGTCATCACGATTACTATGTGGGTGAATACAAATAGCGCGGCTAATGGTGTACCCAACGCCCTTGTAATGAAAAGTGAGTTTACTTATGGAATGAGGTTCGACGATGCTAATAACTTGGAATTTTACATATATTCCGGAGGCTATCATAGGGCTGAGGCCCCATTGACTGATTCCTTTAACGGCATATGGCACCATCTGGCCGGTATCTATGATGGCAATGCACTCAGTTTGTATATTGATGGGGAATTAGAAGCCACAGTTGAGCATAGCGGGGCTATAAACAGGAATGATGATTATTTCGTTAACTTCGGGAGAAACAGCCAGGGTAGTACGGCTGATCGCTGGTGGTATGAAGGTTTAATGGATGATGTACGAATTTATAATCGAGTGCTGTCGCTGGAAGAGATTCGGAAGATGCTTTTGCCTGAATTGCCTTCTATGCCTATCCCTGCAGATGGAGCTGGAGGTATATGGGATGATGTGATTCTTGGATGGACCCCGGGTATATCTGCTCAGACACATGATGTGTATTTGGGAACGATTTTCGATGAGGTTAACGAAGCCAGCAGGAGCAATCCGATGAACATACTGGTCAGTCGAAGCCAAAGCGATAACACTTATGATCCTGCGGGCTCTCTTGAATTCGACCAGACCTACTATTGGCGAGTTGATGAGGTTGAAGCCGATGGTGCTACGATACATACAGGCGAGGTCTGGAGTTTTACAGTTCCTTTTGGTTTTCCCATTGAGCAGGTAACGGCTACAGCTTCAAGCAGCGAAGAAGGTAAAGAACCTGAAAATACCGTGAACGGCTCAGGATTGGATAGCAGTGGTTTGTTACATGGTAAAAGAGGTAAAGAAAATATGTGGTTGAGCAGCAGAGATGGGCAGCAGCCGACCAGGATAGAATTTGAGTTTGACAAGGTTTACAAACTTCACGAGATGTGGGTATGGAACTCTAATGAAAGTCTGGAGCGAATGATCGGTTTGGGATTCAAAGAAGTTACTATTGAATATTCTCTTGACGGTACCGAATATACGACACTGGGAACCACTCATGAGTTTGCCCAGGCACCTGGTGAGGATGATTATGCACACAATACCACGATTGAATTTAATGGTGAGGCAGCGAAGTACGTCAAGCTCACTGCTCACAGTAACTGGGGCGGTATCCTGAACCAATATGGCTTAAGCGAAGTGCGATTCCTGCACATACCTGTACATGCAACGGAACCAACTCCAAGTCCAGGAACAGCAGAAGTTGCTTTGGATGCAATCCTTAGCTGGAAAGCGGGAAGGGAGGCGGTTGAACATATCGTCTACCTTAGCGATGACGTTCAGGCCGTAATAGACGGCACGGCAGATGTTGTTACAGTAACCGACACAAGCTACGGCCCATTATCGCTCGATTTAGGCAAGACTTACTACTGGCGGATTGATGAGGTCAATAATGCCGAAGCTCTCAATATCTGGCAGGGTGACATCTGGGACTTTACGACACACGAATATTTTGTCGTGGACGATTTTGAGGACTACAACGACTATCCTCCCGACGAGATATTCAGTACGTGGATAGATGGATATGGCGTTGAGACAAACGGTTCCACTATAGGTTACGCTGAGCCTGATTTTCCGGCGGGAGAGCACTTTGTCGAGACCACGATCGTTCACAGTGGCGAACAGTCAATGCCGTATTTCTATGACAACACTACCGCCGGAAATTCTGAAGCGACCAGGACGTTGGATTTTCTGACTGACTGGACCCTGAACGGCATTGGAACATTGACGTTGTGGTACATAGGCGATGTAGCCAATGCTGTTGAGCAAATGTATGTTATTCTCAATGACAGCGCATTCGTTAATAACGACAATCCAAACGCGGCACAGATAACTGAGTGGGTCGAATGGAATATCGATTTGCAGGAGTTTGCAGACCAGGGCATAGACCTTACCAATGTAAGTACGATTGGTATTGGATTTGGTGACAGAAACAATCCGCAGCAGCCCGGGGATTCGGGTCTTGTGTATATCGATGATATTCGGTTGTACCCTCCACCGGAATCAGAGCATGCACCTTAAGTGATTATTTGGCTGATAATTGAAATCAAGTAAAGGTATTGAAATTGATGTCTTTCCAGGATAATAAGTGTTTTGGTATGTGGTCAGAGCACGCGAATTGATTAATATTATTTTGAAGGAGGAATATTATGTTTAGAAGATTCATCTATTCGATTTCTTTTATTTTGGTGATGGGCTTGACGAGCAATGTTCAGGCAATATCCGAACCTTTTAGCGTAAAGGCCTTCATTGACCAACATGTCTGTAATGATTCTCAAGTGGGGCCGGACGATAATGAACAGCAAATAGGCGTGCACGTTCGTGATATTGATGTAAGGCGTAGGGTAGGATTGTTTAGCTTTGATATCTCAGCGGTCAAAGTTGAAGGAGCGGTATTCTCGAATGTAAGCTTGAGTAACTTGGGTGCCGGCTCTGGCCCGATTGATGTTTATGGAGTTATCGAGGAACAAGATAACCTCCTACTGGAAACTGACCTCGTATGGAATAATGCTCCTGGTGTTCAGAATAATCCCACTCCGGCTGTTGGGTCACCGGTTGAGCTGGATTTTGATGACCTGACCGAAGTGCTGCTGACTTTTACTGCACCTGGAAATTTTGTGAGGGAATCAACCGAAACAAGTCAGGCATTGGCAGATTTTATAAACAGCGATACAGATGGTATAATAACCCTTCTGTTTGCGCCGCCTCAAGATGGCAGCTCGGCTATTCTGCGGGCGAAGGAGAATGACGAGGGTGGAATGGAGGGCGGAACATTCCTTGAAGGTCTTATAGTAACACCTGTCGAATTGCCTCTTGATCCTAATCCCGCAGATGGAACGGTCGACGTATACCGAGATATCGTCCTGAGCTGGACGCCCGGTCTGTATGCTCAGATGCATGACGTTTACTTCGGAACGGTTTTCGACGATGTCGCCAATGCCAGTAGGGCCAATCCTCTGGATATGTTGGCCAGTCAGGACCAGGATGCAAGCGCATATGCTCCCGGCCGTCTAAACTTCAGCCAGACCTACTACTGGCGTGTCGATGAAGTTAACGCTCCACCAGGCTCTGAAATCTTTAACGGACCGGTTTGGAGCTTTACTGTTGAGCCTGAGACCTATGCCATTGAGCAGGAAACAGCAACGGCTTCCAGCAGCGAAGAAGGTAAAGGGCCTGAAAATACTGTGAATGGTTCGGGACTGGATGAAAGCGGTTTATTTCACACTGATGAGAGTGATGACAATATGTGGTTGAGCAGCCAGGATGGTGTTCAGCCGAGCTGGATTGAATATGAGTTAGACAAAGTTTACAAACTTCATCAAATGTGGGTATGGAACTCTAATGATGGTTTGGAGTCGGTAATTGGTTTAGGACTCAAGGATGTTACAATTGAATATTCAATAGATGGCACTGACTATGTAACATTGGGAACTACTCATGAGTTCGCCCAGGCGCCTGGTGTGCCCGACTATGCACACAATACCACTGTTGAATTGAATGGTATAGCAGCAAAGTACGTCAGGCTTACAGCCAACAGTAACTGGGGAGGCATCCTGCCTCAATTTGGTCTGAGTGAGGTGCGATTCTTTTACATTCCCACTAATGCAGCTAAACCAAATCCTGCTTCCGGAGCGACAGATGTTGCTCTTGGTGTAACTCTTAGCTGGAGAGCTGGAAGAGAGGCAGCTGAGCATAAACTCTATTTAAGCAACGACGAGCAGGCTGTAATGGATGGTACAGCTGATGTTGTTACCATGACCGAGAGCAATTATGGTCCCTTATCACTCGATTTAGGCAAGACATACTACTGGCGGGTTGAAGAGGTCAATGAAGCCGAGACTCCCAACATCTGGCAGGGCGATGTATGGACCTTTACAACAAACAAATATTTTGTTGTGGATGATTTTGAGAGCTACAATGACCTTGATCCCGATGACCCTAATAGCAACAGAATATTTAATGCCTGGTTAGACGGACTCGAAGACACGTCAAACGGTTCTATCATTGGTTATGATATGCCTCCTTTTGCCGAGCAAACTATCGTTCACGGTGGTTCTCAGTCGATGCCGTTCTCCTACGACAACAGCAACCTCAGGTATTCTGAGGCGGAGATGACGTTGACTTACCTGCGTGACTGGACTGAGAAAGGTGTCAACACTTTGACGATTTGGTTCAGAGGCGATTCAGCTAACGCTGCCGAGACGTTGTATGTTGTCCTCAATGGCAGTGCGATTGTCACGAATGATAATCCTGATGCGGCACAGAGAACTTCCTGGACCCAATGGACTATCGACCTCCAGG
>DATKYR010000255.1:0-27512 GCA_035528395.1 Sedimentisphaerales bacterium | reverse complement strand
CGCTAAGCCTATGTACATAGGTGTATTCATGGTGACCGTCGTCAGATCCAACTGTGTCCACGTGTTGCCGTCCGCTGAATAATAGGCCCTGACAAGTCCGCCTACTGTACGCTCTAATTTTACCCACTGAGGAGCGGTAATACCTTCTTCGAAGAACCTGTCCGTAATACCGCCTGCGGAGTTGCGAAACTGGAATCGAATTCCGTTTTCAGGAGTTATGAACAATGCCACGTTGCGCGACCCCGGCTCAAGTGTATCGCGAATCATCACACCGGCCTTGGCAAAAGGATCTGTGTTCTCCAGACTCTCGACTTTTGCTGAAATCGAGGCGGCGCCGGTGACCTGCTTGAAGGCGAAGTGGAACTCGTCAGAGTTATCCCAGATGTCCGTGCCCGAGGCGGTCATCGTATATGTTCCAGTCGGGCCTTCTGTGAAGCCGCCGACATACGCCGGGTGGCCCCTGAACCACAGCGACAATACACCAACACCTTCTCTGGTCCAATCCTGCGCGGGACTAAACGAACGTTCGGCTTCTGAATAATTTGCTGTACCACTATTGTCATAGAAAAGAGGCATTGACTGCTTGCCCCCGTGGACAATATTTTGCTCGGCAGCAGGAGGATTAGGATAACCAACAGTAGAACCGTTTGCCTCGACCTCCCATCCGTCTAACCAAGCTTCATATATAATGTCGGGCGAGAAGTCGGTGTAGTCCTCAAAATCGTCCACAATAAAATGGTCGATTATCGTAAAGCTCCATATATTACCTTTCCACGGACTATTTGGCTCGGCATCATTGAACTCATCGACTCGCCAGTAATAACTCTGGGCGAAATCGAGAAGGCCGGGGGGAGCATAAGTAGTATCTTCCTGGTTTTGGCTGACCAATACGTCCTGCGGATTGATTCTGCCGGCATCGTTGACATCGTCGAAATTGTCTCCGAAGTACACATCGTGCGAGACGGCGAAATCTCCCGGTCGCCAGCTAAGGCTCACTCCCATATCCTGATACTTGGCACCATCAGCCGGGGTGGGTCCCAAAGCATACGGAATTCTTTCGCCGCCTTGCATAACAGCCTGAATCTCGGCCTCGGTCAGGGCATGGTCGTAAATGCGGACTTCGTCGAGTGACCCGTGGAAAGTTCTCTCACTAAGAGTGGGACGGTTACTGTTATATCCGATTTCGACCTGAGCTTCAACATCCGGACCAATTGAGAATGGTTTAGGGCCCTGTTCATCGACGCCGTTAAGGTAAATTACGGCATTGGTTCCATCGAACGTAATGGCAAGGTGCACCCATTCGTTTTTAGGCATAATAAAGAAGGCAACCGACCCGGCAGGTTCATACGAAACACCCACTCTGTCGGTATAATCGGCTTCCGTATGGGCGCCCCACAACTCGAACTGGAACATCATAGTGTCTGCGCCCCATCCGGCCGACTTGGTGAGAAAATGCTGAAAGGTCCCCGTTCCATCCCAGAACGCCCAGAGGGCAACAGTAAATTGCCCCGTCCCATTTGTAGGGTCGAATATTCCACAATCGATTCCTATGCAATTGTCAGGGTTGAATGCAATTGCGCCGCCGAAACCTGGCGGGCCGATTACCCATTCCGGGGTTCCAAGGAGCGTCCCATCGTGATTATTGCCGGAACTGTCCATGGCGGTGTCACCGGAACCCTCATTAAACCTCCACCAGCCGATGAGGTCTGCCTTAGCTGCGCTCGTCAGAACCATGCCGAGCACCAGAACAAAAGAAACCAAATAAATCAATTTGTTAGACATAATAATCCTCCTTCGAAAAATAAATATAGGTTGTTAATTGAGATGCAAAATATCTTCATTGTGAAATACAAAGCTCTCACGTAGAACTTTGTGCCTCGTATAATGCACAACAACTCCTCCTCTTATTTTAGAAAACTATAAGGATTCCACGCCTCAGAGGGCCAAAACCCACAAATAACCGCCTCTGCTCGTGCAAGCTTATTCTATGTTATTTATACTAAATCAACATCTCTGCCGTCAAGGAAAATCCCTCGAATTACGCATTCCTTTTCAATACTATCAAATAAAATCTGAATTCGAAAATTCGATATTCCCTTTTTGTCTGTCATCCGCCTTCTGTCCTCCGTCCTCTGTGCCTTTGTCCCAATGCTCCTCTGCACAATAATATTGATTAGGTGTGATGTTGCGCTTATATTGTGGCCAAACATTGTTTGAAGTTCTGGAGTTTCTTAGTGAGTGAGCACGGTAATATTAGGAAAGTTGATTTATCGGCGACTTTTGCCTGTATTGGTGCGCTGACTTTCTGGGCATTGGGCCCGATATTTGTAAAATACCTGACGGGGTATCTGGATTCGTGGACACAAAATCTGCTGCGATATTCGGTGGCGTGTTTGGTTTGGCTGCCATTTCTTTTCTTTTCCATCAAAACAAAACGGCTCGATACAAGGGTCTGGCGAAGGGCTGTTGTGCCGGGTGCGGCAAATGTTGTTATGCAGAGTTTGTTCGCCTGCGCTTATTACTATATCGGCCCGGCCTTTATGGCTCTGTTGATGAAATCATCTATCATCGGGATAGCTGGTTTTTCGCTGATATTCTTTCCCGAGGAAAGGACATTAGTAAAAAGCAAACGCTTCTGGTCAGGCTTGATGCTTTCGGTGGTGGGCGTGGCCGGCGTATTGTATTATAAGGAAGATTTCGCCGCGACAATGACCCTGACGGGTATAATTATTGCTCTTATGACGGCTTTTATGTGGGCGGTATATACGATTTCAGCGAAGATTGCTTTTAAGGATATTGACTCCCGTCACTGCTTTTCAGTGATAAGCATATATACGGTTGCAGGGCTTTGTGTGCTCGCCCTTTTATTTGGCCGGGTAGGGGACTGCGTGAAAATGGGTGCCTGGCAGTGGGCGTGTGTTGTCTTTTCGGGGGTGACGTCCATAGCATTATCCCATACGCTTTATTATTCGGCAATGAGGCGAATCGGAGCGACTATTCCGGCGCTTGTTATGCTAGCGCAGCCGTTTATCGTCCTTGCGATTTCCTATGTGGTTTTCAGGGAGTCGTTGAATGTTTTTCAATTGCTTTTCGGAGTGGTTTTGTTAGCAGGCTCAGGTCTTGCTATCTGGTCACAGGGACATCTTAAGCGTGGCTTGTGACTTGGGGATCGGGGTCTGTAATACGATAAATGCGTGGTGATTATTGGTAGTTATTCGGCGTCATCTTCAAGCGAGTCCCGCTTTTGCTGGACTCGCTTGAGGCTGCCACCCATCAAATTAAATATTACTGAATACCGGTGAAATCCTGTGGTTGCACGATTGACAATGGGTGGCTGTAGGCTTTAAGATATATTAGCTTGTTAAGCAGCTTACATTCAACACAGACGTCAATGAAAATTGACAAAGAGATTTACACTTGAGGAGACAAATATGAACAAAGTCCTGAACGTCATTATTATATTGATTACAGTCTTTGCATTTTCTCAGGCTCAGGTTTTAGGCCAAACTCGTGAAAGGGCGGAAGTTCCTGAACAATACAAATGGAAACTGGAAGACCTCTATGCTTCGGACCAGGCTTGGAATAAGGCCAAGCAGGAGCTGGTTGCCCAATTTGATGAAGTTACAAAGTACCAGGGCAAATTAGCAGGCTCTGCGTCTGAGCTATTGGCTTGTTTGGAGTTTGACAGCCGAGTCTCTAAAGAATTCGGGCGTCTGTACAGCTATGCGCATATGAAATCCGACCAGGATACGCGCAGTTCGAAGTACCTTGCAATGGAGCAGGAGATGCAGCAGCTTAGTACCGATTACAATTCCAAGGCGGCATTTATTAAGCCTGAGATTGCCGGGATGGATATGGAGACTATCGATAAGTTTATTGAGCAAGAGCGTGGTTTGAAGATCTATAAGATGGCTTTGTATGACATACAGCGGAAGAAGGCCCATACTCTATCAGAAAAGGAGGAGAAGATATTGGCGGAGGCTGGCTTGTTGGCCGACGGGCCCTCAACGATTTACAGTGTCTTCAGTAACGCGGAATTGCCTTATCCTGAGATTACATTAAGCGACGGCACTACGGCCAAGCTGACCAAGGCGGGGTACTCCCTATATCGAGCCTCACCCAATAGAGAGGACCGCGAGGCAGTATTTCAGGCGTTCTGGGACACGTTTACCAAGTTCAAAGGGACTTTCGGTACGCAGCTTTATGCGAATGTAAAGAAGGATATGTTCTATACCCGCACACGCGGCTATGAGTCTTCGCTTCACAGCGCATTGGATAAGAATAATATTCCGACAGCAGTATATATGGCTCTTATTGAAAATGTTACCAACAACCTTGATTCATTCGGCCGTTTCCTGAATTTGAAAAAACGGATGTTGGGCGTAGAGACATTGAAATATTCGGACGTATATGCGCCGGTGGTTAAAGGTATCGATTTGAAATATACGTTCGATGAGGCCAAGAAGCTTGTGCTTGATTCGGTAAAGCCGTTAGGGAGCAGCTACGGTCGTGTGGTTGAAAAGGCCTTTGAGGAACGATGGATAGATGTTTATCCGACACCGGGTAAGCGTGCGGGTGCATATTCCAGCGGCAGCGCTTATGATGTCCACCCTTACATTCTTTTGAATTACAACGACCAGTATGACGATGTGAGCACCTTAGCTCACGAGCTGGGTCATACGATGCACAGTTATTATTCCAATAAGAACCAGCCTTATCCGACGGCCGACTATTCGATTTTTGTGGCGGAGGTGGCTTCCACTTTTAACGAGGCCCTGCTGATTGACAAAATGCTCAAAGAAATCAAAGATGATGACACCCGATTATCTTTGCTGATGAATTATTTGGAGGGAATCAGAGTGACGGTTTTCCGGCAGACACAGTTTGCCGAGTTCGAGCTGCGTATTCATGAAAAGGCTGAGCGCGGTGAGCCGTTGACAGGGGATGTCCTGAACGAAATTTATGGTGAGATACTCAAGAAATATTACGGCCACGACAAGGGCCTCTGCCATATCGATGACCTGTATACGGTCGAATGGGCATACGTTCCGCATTTTTATTATAACTTTTATGTGTATCAGTATTCGACATCTTTTACCGCGTCCACGGCCCTGGCTGAAAAAGTGTTGGGCAAAGAAAAAGACGCGGTCGGAAAATACATTGAATTTATATCGTCCGGTGGCAGCGATTATCCAATTGAGCTTTTGAAAAAGGCGGGAGTGGATATGACAGGCGCTGAGCCATTCAATAAAACGATGACGGCAATGAATCGAACTATGGATGAGATCGAGGCGATTTTGGATAAAAAAGGCAAATAATATGAAATGTGAATTATGATAGGAAAGGGTAGGAAGATGGAAAAACATATAACTCTTGTAGCAGTGCTCAACATTGGGTTTGGTGTTATGGGATTATTATTTGCATGTATGGCTTTTTTAGCTATTGCCGGCGGAGGAATTATTTCAGGAGACCCGGACGCAATGATAATCACCATGATAGTTGCCTCTGCGATAACTATCTTTTTTATTATAATATCCTTACCGGCTCTTATCGGGGGAATTGGGCTTCTGAAGCGCAGGGGCTGGGCGCGGATTCTGGTTATGATAATTGCCGTTTTGGATTTGTTCCTAATTCCAATTGGAACCTTTATTGGTGTTTACACTCTCTGGGTCTTAATGAACGACGAAACGGCAAAATTATTTGCGCAAGGTTCCGGCTGATAGATGGCCTGGCCTGAAAAACTATTTCAAAGAGTTAAAGAACCTTTTGAATCTTGGCTGATATTTGTCGGTAATGTCGAGGGAACCAATTATCCCCTTTGCTTTTCCGACTATGAATTTTCTTTCCACGAATCCGAAATATCTTGAGTCCCTGCTATTGTCCCTGTTATCGCCCATAACAAAGTAGCTGTCCTGAGGTACCGTAACCGGCCCGAAGGTTCGCACTGCCATAATAGAAGGGGTGCTCATTACCGCGTGAGTTACTCCGTTCAAATCCTCCATCGCCAGTCTATATTTTCTTTTTTGCCTGCCGGGCAGATATTTTGTGTATTTCGGGTCGATTTTTGTATAGCTGACCGGTTCTCCGTTCAAAAGAAGTATATTGTTTCTTAACTCGATTATGTCACCGGGCCGGCCTGTTATTCTCTTGACCAACCGAGTATCATCGTCGGGAGAAAAACAAACTACTATGTCGCCCCTTTGGGGGTCCGACCATTTTGCAAGCCGATGCAAAGTAAGAGGAACTCTCAGGTCATAGGCTATTTTATCCACATAGATCAAATCACCTTCCAGTATAGTGGGATTCATGGAGCCGGTCGGGACCCAATTCCAATCTGCTAAACTTGATTTTACAGGTACTACTACACAAACTAAGAAAAGAATGGTTATTCGCCATTCTTTCCAGAGCCTGCGGATATAATTTGTCACTTTTCGTATCTTCATTTTTCCTCTATAAATTATTATCGGTTAGAAGAGTCTAATTCTATACGTGAAAAATTCGTCAATGTTCTTTATTTGTCCTTTTTGGCACTGATATTCGCTTATGCCGGCCGGCAATCTGCTCCGGCCAGTCAGGCTTGTATTGGGCGGGAAAAATTGGGGTAAATGCCCGTTCAAAATCATTAGTATTTCTTGACTTTTTGGTTGGTTGCGGATAATCTATTTGCGAACAAGATTTAGTGTTAAGGATAACAGGAAATTATGAAGGAAGTCAAGAAACCGCAGGAACAATTCGAGGACATGCATATCCTCGATGAGCTGAAGAATTCGTACCTCAACTACGCGATGAGCGTGATAGTTTCGCGTGCTTTGCCGGACGTTCGTGATGGTCTGAAACCTTCACAAAGGCGAATACTGGTTGCGATGAACGATCTGAACCTCGGGCCACGAAGCAAACACCGTAAATGCGCTAAAATCGTCGGCGATACCGGCGGCAACTATCACCCCCACGGCGACCAGGCCACGTATGGGACATTAGTGCGGATGGGTCAGGAGTGGAATATGCGTTATCCGCTGATTGACCCGCAGGGCAACTTCGGCAGTATCGATTCTGACCCGCCGGCAGCTATGAGATATACCGAGGCAAGAATGGCGGCGCCGGCTATGGAAATGCTCGAAGATATCAAGCACGACACCGTCGATTTTGTGCCGAACTATGATGAGACCCGTGAAGAGCCAACGGTTCTGCCCTCGAAGTTTCCGAATTTGTTAGTCAACGGCTCTACCGGAATCGCAGTCGGGATGGCGACTAATATCCCGCCCCATAATATTACCGAGATTTGTGACGCTTTGCTGTTAGTCATTGAGGACCCGGACTGCGGGTTTAAGGACATTATTAAGGTCCTGCCCGGCCCTGATTTCCCAACAGGTGGAATCATTTGTGGTAAAAAGGGAATCATTGAAGCTTACACGACCGGTCGCGGGCATTTGACGGTCAGGGGCAAAGTAGATATCGAAACAACCAAACGAGACAGGGAAAGAATCGTAATAACCGAAATACCTTATATGGTCGTCAAGACCACAATTGTCTCGAAGATTGCGTCTTGTGTCCACAATAATACGCTTCCGGAAGTAGCCGACGTCAGAGACGAATCGGACCGTCACGGTTTGCGGATTGTCGTTGACCTTAAAAAAGACGCTGATGTCGAAATCGCGCTGAACAAGCTGTACCGCTACACTTCTCTACAGAGCACTTTTGCTATCGCCAATATCGCACTGGTTGATAACAGGCCTGAAACCCTCAATATAAGAGAGATGCTCGACTGCTTCATTGACCATCGCAAGATTGTTGTCCGCAGGCGGAGCAGATTCCTGCTGAAAAGATGCAGGAACAGGGCCCATATTCTCGAAGGTCTTATCCTGGCTGTTAGTGACATTGATGAAATCATCGATTTGATAAAAAAGTCACCTGATACTCCGACCGCGAAGTTGAACCTGATGGAAAAGCCTTTGCGGTTAGCCGAGTCGGCTACGCTGAAGAAAATCCTTCCCAAGGCTTTTGTAAAGGAAAAAAGTAAAGGCAAGCATTTTCTCACCGGCCCGCAAGCCGATGCGATTTTGACAATGCAGCTGCAAAGGCTGACCGGTCTGGAGATGGAGAAGCTGGCCCAAGAGTATGCCGACCTGAGCGAGCAGATAGAGGGTTATGAGGCAGTATTGGCCAACGAGGAGCTTTTGCTGGACATCATTCGTGAGGACATCTACGAAATAAAGGAAAAATACGGCGATGTTAGGCGGACGAAAATAACGGCCAAGGTTGAGCAGTTCGATATTGAGGATTTGATTGCCGAAGAGGAGGTTATCGTTACGGTCAGTCACAGCGGATACGTTAAGCGGTTGCCGATTGATACGTACCGCAAGCAGGCCAGAGGCGGCAGAGGAATCATCGGCTCGGTTACAAAAGAAGGCGATTTTATAGAGCACCTGTTCGTCGCCTCGACACATGATTATCTGCTTATCTTCACTAATCGCGGCAAATGCTATTGGCTGAAGGTCTATGACGTTCCGAGTATGTCCAGACAGAGCAAAGGCAGAAATATTGTTAATCTTCTAAGGCTGGGAAATCAGCAAGTCGCATCAATAATCAACGTCAGCAGTTTCAACGGTGAAGATGAGGAGAACATACAATCGCGGCAGCTCGTTATGGCTACAAAAAACGGTCTCGTGAAAAAGACCAAACTATCCGCTTACGGCAACCCGAGAAGTACCGGCGTGATCGCCATCAATCTTGACCCAACGGATGATTTGATTGGTGTTGCGCTGACCACAGGGAACGACAATATTGTATTAGGGACGCGTGACGGTATGACGATACGCTTCGAAGAAAGTCAGGTTCGTTCAATGGGACGAGCTTCGCGAGGCGTCAGAGGCATTAAACTGCGTTCCGGAGATGCCGTAGTAGGTATGGTGATTGTGGAGGACAAAGCCGCTTTGTTTACAGTCTGCGAAAATGGATACGGCAAACGAACGGGCCTTGAAAATTATCGGCCGCAGAGCCGAGGCGGAGTTGGTCTGAAAAACATAAAAACATCCGCCCGAAACGGTAAAGTAGTTGCACTCAAAGCAGTTCAGGGCAAGGACGATTTAGTAATGATAACGGCCACCGGGATGATTATTCGGACCGGACTTGACCAAATCCGTTCGATTGGCAGAAACACACAGGGTGTGCGTTTAATCAAGCTCAAACCCGGTGATAAACTCGTTGCAGCCGCAAAGATAGTCGCCGAAGACGCAGACAATACGAAAAGTAATTCCGTCACTAATAAGAAACCGCAGTCAAAACCAAAGGCTAAAACTAAACCAAAGCCGAAATCTAAAGCCAAAAAGAAGAGCAACAAAAAGAGACGCAAATCCTGAATCGATGCTTCCGCCTTCGCTAAAGCTACGGCGGACAAGACGGCGGACAAGCGATGCTGGATACTCGATACTCGAATTTTGGATTTAAGATGGACGAACTTATTTATGTAATTGCCGGCAAAGAAGATTCCCTTGTCAATGCTCATTGCCGGAAACTTCTCGATGAGCTATTGGAGCCGTCGCAAAGGGCGACAGGACTTTTTGACGCCGAGGCTGCTTCTGTCTCAGTCTCAGAGGTGCTGGATGAGCTGCGGACGGTACCGTTTCTAACCGACAAGCGGGTTGTTCTTGTAAAAGGCGCAGACAAATTTATATCTGAAAACCGCCCGTTGCTTGAGAAGTATTTTGATAAACCCTGCCCTACTGGGCGATTTATATTGACTGTAAGGACCTGGGATGCCCGAACCAAACTTGCCAAGAAACTGGCTAAGATGGGCAAGTTGATTAATATTACACAACCAACTCGCAAGGAATTGCCGCAACGCCTCATAAAATATACAAACGATGCATACGATAAAAAACTCAGCAGGGACGCGGCCGGGCTTTTAATTGAGCTGACAGGCGATGAGCTGACTCGACTGTACAGTGAAATCGACAAATTAGCTTTGTTCGCGGATGCCGAAAAGGTTATAACGCCGAAGCATATTGAATCACTCATTGGCCATAATCGTTTATTCAATGCCTTTGCGGTGATTGATGCCGTTATAGCCGGCGATCCGGGCCGGGCGGTAGAGCGCTTAAGGGGCATGTTCGCACAGGACAAATCAACTGAATTTTCTGTTGTCGGGGCTTTTGCATATCATTTCCGCAGGATGTTTAATGCCAAATTGCTGCTTAAAAAGGGTGTTCGACAAAAGGAAATTACAGATAAATTTCGATTATGGAGTCATGAAAATAAATTTTTCGCACAACTGCAGCAAATGAGCTTCAAACAAATCGGCGAGTACCTACAGCAATTAGCCGAGACCGATTATGCTATAAAGACCGGCCGAACAAAAGCTCCTGTTGCAATGGAGCAATTGGTTCTCAAATTAGCCACGGGCACTAATACACGCAAAAGTGCGGCAGGCAGCATTTAGGATTGGCTTGGAGATTATTCCATCACGCGTGCAGCAATTATCAAAACAATTTCAATTGCTGAGGGTCTCTTTTTATCGTGCCATTTTGTATCCCAGCCTTCGCGGTGATAATTTTACCCCTCTGTGGAAGCCAGAGCGAGCCACTTATCTGATTCGGATTTGCTGTAGCCTAAAAAGGCACTTTCTTTATCGTGATTATTAAAAGCTCTGCGGGCTTGTTGTTTATTCGTATTGGCGTAGCAGTACACACAACCGTGAGGACAGGTGTCATACGTCCCAATATCCGTGCTCTCCGTACAGCCGCATTCTTTTCTTGTGGATTTTTCTTTATATTGGAGGCCATTGGGGAAAAACAAGCTCTCAATAATATTGCCGTCAATACAATGGGCTTTGTGGATGTTATCGTTTACTAAATAATCGCCGCAGCAGGAGAACATCCGGATTCCATAACGCTCTGCGATAGCTGCAAGGTCGTTCGCTAATTCGATCTTAAAATCATCACCGTAGTTTGTTATTTTCAGGCTTGTTGTTCTTTCAAGCTCTTCAAAATTGCGTTTTACTTTGCTGTATTCAACTACAAAGCTGAAATAACACCGTTCTACATATCCGGAAAGTTCGGATGCGAGTTCCTCAAAGGCACTGATGTAAAAATTGCGGTCATACGTGTTGGAAAGGACGATGGGGTCAAACCGCCAGTTTATATGCTGCGGCGAATACATTCTGCTGAGCTGTTTGAGGGCTTCTATAGCCGATTGCTTTTCTACATTGCTTTCGAAGACGCTCGGCAGGGCGGTAACGGTATAGTTAAAATAGAATTTGTAACCTAATCCATCAATACTCTTTAAGTTCTCAATAAAAGGACTGAAATTTTTGGACCAGAAGACAAAGCAAACAACATTCTCAGGCCTTAGTGGTATGATATACTTGTTACCGCCGAAGGGATGGACCAGGCCGGCGAAGCCTTCTTTTAGCCGCTGCATAAACCAATCACCGTAAAAGGCCGGTATGTCCGTTCTGCGTGATACAGAAATAATCCTTTTCATTACAGGGCAGCTCTTAAAGCGGGATTTTTCTTTTCTCTCGAAAACATGAAAACAGAGAAACCGGGATTCGAGCAAATTCTTTTTGTTGCACCTTATAGGACGAGGATTTTGAACGCAAGAGTTTTTTTCTGTTCGGTGGGTATATCTGATTGACAGGACATATTGAAAATTGTTATTCTATAAATGCTTGTAAGTTATCGGCGGCGTAGCTCAGTTGGTTAGAGCATGGGATTCATAAGCCCAGGGTCGTTGGTTCGAGTCCAACCGCCGCTATTAAATCGCATTGCCCCCATCGTCTAGTGGCTTAGGATATCAGGTTCTCATCCTGGAGACAGGGGTTCGACTCCCCTTGGGGGTATTTTTTATTGATTATTGACTATTGATTATTTTTTTCTCTCCATGAACGATGAGGCTGTCAAATCTTTACTGAATGATGCGGATGTTCGGTTTATGCGAGTTGCTATCGCCGCCGCGGAGGTTGCCGAGGAAAATGGCGATGTGCCAATCGGGGCGGTCATCGTTTATAAAAGCCAGATAATCGGCAAGGCATATAATCAGCGAGAGCAACTCAAAGACCCGACAGCCCACGCAGAAATCATCGCTCTGACGCAGGCGGCGGCGTTCCTGGAAAGCTGGCGATTGAATGGCTGTACGATTTACGTTACATTGGAGCCGTGCCCAATGTGTGCCGGAGCACTTGTACTGGCAAGAATAGACAGGTTAGTCTATGGATGTGATGACCCAAAAACAGGTGCGTGCAAAAGTCTGTACAACATTGTACAGGATGAAAGACTCAACCATAAGCTCGAAGTTACAAGCGGCGTTCTGGAAGAGCAATGCCGAGAGCAGCTACAGGGATTCTTTGCTCGGCGACGTCAAGAGAACAAGAACAGCAATAAAGATAGATTCTGACTGTATAGGGCCGCGAGCAAACCAAAGGCCAATCCCGCAAGGCGGTCTATTCGCTGAGCTTGACAGCTGTGCCGTACGCTAAAAGCTCGGCGGCACTGCCCACAACACTCGTAGTCATATAGCGAACGTTGATGATTGCGTCCGCGCCCATCTGCCCAGCCTGGGCCATCATCCTGTTGGTAGCTGTTGTCCGAGCGTTTCCCATCATTTCTGTATATTCAGTCAATTCGCCGCCAAGAATAAGTCTGATTAGGGCGGACAAATCTTTGCCCAGCCAGATAGCGAATACCGTATGGCCCTGGACGAGACCGAGAATCTCACTTGTCTGGCGGCCGGGTACTGCATCGGAATTCAATAACAAAACCTTGCTTTCAGAGTCAGCAGGCAGTAGCGTCTCTGCTGATGTCCCGGCTGTCCTTTGTTCGAGGGCCAATGTCACCAGGACCACAAGGATACCGCCCAGAAGGCAGAAAATCGCTATACGCAGCCACCAGGGCACGACCGGGTCATCGGCAACGAGCACGTGCCACGGTATCCCGGCAAATACTACAATGAAGAGACCCAGCACGAAGGCCAGCGAGCCAATTTGTCGAATTGTTTTCATAGCTTCTCCTTTCCTTAGACCGCTAAAACTTGTTCTGAGCCCATTCAACCCTTCGACTACGCTCAGGGCAGGCTTTTTACGCTCAGGTTAAACTCTTTCGAAGTATCCAAAATCTCAGCTAACATCCGAAATCAACGACTCCGGCGAGTGTTCAGCGAGTCAGAGTTCGCTGGATAGAGCTCTTAGGTATTTTATACACTCTGAAATATAAACTAAAGCCGAAAGAAAAAAACTATTCCTTTAGCCAAAATACATACGCCGGTCTTATTGCACATATTACCAATAACAATACGAACCACCAAATGCTTAAATCCATTATTTGAGGTATTAGTTTGGCTACAATAAGAGCCACAAACATAGCAGCACCCTGAGCCAATTTTACATCTATAATACCAAACTTCTTCGCTCGCTTATCCATATCTTCTAAGAGTCCCATTTTTATAATCTCCCTGACATAATTATTTGGACATTTTTGAACATACGAAAGTAAACCGCTTTGTCATCATTTACCGGATAATATGTTGATGGTTTTTAGTTATTTGTTTTTGACTGTCTCGTTCAATTCAGCGATGCGAAGCTCCAGCCTTTTTATTTCTCGGCTGATATTGATTTTGTGGAGCATTTGCCAGTACTTGGTTTTACTGAAAATACAAACCTGTATACAGCAGACAAAGATGGCGGCATACATAATCTGGAATTGGGTCTGGCCGGTCTTGAAAAATTTGATGCCACAAAAGATAGCCCCAGCTATAAAAGGCAAGGAGTATGCGACGTGAACAATAAAACTGGAGAACATTTTTCTGCTGTAGAGCTGCCCTACCATCGACAATAGATTATCTTCTTTCGAATCATCGTAGGTATCTTCGATTATTTTTTTTATCAATTCGTCGTTCATTTTCTTTCTCCTTGAGTTAAGGTTTATTCGATATGTTTTTGGTAAAGTTCTTTGAGTTCTTTTCTCGCTTTGTATAAACGTGATTTAACCGTCCCTTTTGGAATTTTTAAGGCTGCGCTTATCTCCGGGACGCTAAGCTGTTCAAAGTAATATAAGCTAATAATCACCTGTTTTCTTATGTCTAATTTTTCGAGCAACTCCTTAACACCAGTGTCTTTTTTCTGGCTTGTTTGCTGTTCTTCAATTTCCTCTATGCTGATCTGTTTTACAGCTTTACTTTTTCTTATCCAGTCAATTGATTTGTTTGTTGTTATTCTGTATGCCCAGGCCTTGAAATTTGCGGGGTCGTGCAATTTTCTCAAACCCTTTATGATACCAAGCCAACTGTCCTGCGTAATGTCCCATGCCGCCTCGGTATCACCAGTCAGATTGTAGGCATATCGCCAGAGACGTTTCTGCCAGCGAGAGACCAGTATTTCCAGGGCCTTGACGCTGCCACTCTGGCAGTCCATCACCAATATTTCATCGACAAGTTGTTCGACCGATCTATCCACTCTATCTATCTTAGTCTGTCTCTACTACAACGCGGTTCATTTTTTCCCCAAAAAAATCGTCATACGATAAATCCCTGTCCTTATTGCTAATTATAATTGCATACTACTCATTTTTCCGCTATATATACTGGAAAAAAATAAGAGCAGCTAAATGCTTACGCAGAAAAAGAAAGATAAAATCCGGAAACAATAAAAAATAGAAAATAATCAATTATAAATGTCACTGGAGAGGTGTCGGAGTGGCTTATCGAGCAGCCTTGGAAAGGCTGTGTAGGGCTTGTCCCTACCGCGGGTTCGAATCCCGCCCTCTCCGTTGGTTAATTTATCGCTGGAAGTACGAAGTCAAAGAGACAAGCTTATGTCGTGAGCTTCTCTCAGGATTCGAAGCTTAAAGGGGTCTGGTCCAGAAAGGAGTTGTATTATGATATGCAGACTTAGAACAAACAGTTTACCAATGGTGGTTCTTGTGTTCGCAGCATTAATGTTCGCAGGCTGTGGCACTGAGTCAGCGAAAACAAAGGATGACGGTTTTGCCTCTGCCGGACGTACGAACCGAATACGCCTCGAGCATGTTGCAATCAATGTCGAGGACCCGGCGGCTATGGCCAAGTGGTATTGTGAGAATTTGGGGATGAAGATTATCAGGAAAGGCCCGTCTCCGGCCAACATGCGTTTTATCTCCGATGCCGGCGGCAATATGATGTTAGAGCTTTACAATAATCCGCCGGATGCGGTACCGGATTATCCATCGATGGACCCGCTGTGCCTCCACATCGCCTTTATGGTTGACGACGTCAAGTCAATTACCAAGAAGTTAATTGCCGCCGGTGCGACGGTTGCGGTGGACATGAATGTAACGCCGGGGGGCGATGAATTAATTATATTGCGCGACCCCTGGGGTGTCCCGATACAGTTTCTTAAGCGGGCTGAGCCAATGCTGCCGCAAAATTAGATTGTACCGAATACAAAGGATTGTTATTGATGGCGGAAACACAAGCCGGTGAAAAAAGAATCATCCGCACCGGACCTTACCCGGAGCTTACACTGACCGCAGTACTCGTAGGCTATGGACTGGGAATTCTCATTGCTTTGAGCATCGGCTATGCCAGTTTGATACTCGGCTTTTCCATTGAAGGCTCGGAGCTGGCTGCTATTTTGGGCTTTGGGATTCTGCGCGGCATCCTTGGCCGGAGCAGTATCGTCGAGAACAACATCAACCAGACTATCGCCAGTTCGGTCAACGGGGCCTCTGCCGGTATGATGTTTACCGTCCCGGCTTTGTTTATCCTCGGCCAAACCAATTTCAATGCCGTTTTGATGGTTTTTGCGTGCATCGCGGGCGGAATTCTGGGTATCGCCTTTATTATCCCCCTCCGCAAACATATGATTGACTTTGAACGGCTAACCTACCCCGGAGGTGTAGCTGTCGCCACCATCCTAAAATCCCCCGGCGCCGGTGTCCACAAAGCCCTGCTGCTTCTTTCGGGTTTGGCTCTAAGTAGTATCATATATTTCTTTAGCCAGTATATGAGCCAAATCAAGGGACTGAGTGGATTCGAGTATTGGAACCTGGGCAAGCTGATTGGAATGCCGGGGTATATGAACGGCATCTGGTACATCTCTCTGATGACAGTGGGGGTCGGCTTTATATCAGGCAGGGGAGGTTTTTACTTCGTCATCGGAGGTTTCGTCTGCTATTGGATTTTAGCCCCGATTCTGGCGGCGCGCAACCTGCTGCCGGCCCCGGAAACGCTTACAACCCTTGGGCAGACAATGCCCGATTATATGAGATTGAGCTTATTCAGGCCGGTCGGTATTGGTATGCTCATCGGCGGGGCTTTGGCCGGCATTGTCCTGGCGCTGCCGCTCATCGTTAGTGCCGTTCGCAGCATGCACAATGCAGCCAAAATGAAAACCGCCCTGTCAAAAGACGAGATGCCTATTCATCTGCTTTATATCGGTATAGCCGGCGCGACGATTCTGCTTTTCGTCATTTCCATTACCTCTGTGAAGGAGATGGGCATCATTCGAGGAGGACTGATGGCCCTGCTCGGCACCATCTGGATTTGGGTTGCTGGTGTTATTTTATCTGAATGCATCGGCAGAACAAACTGGTCGCCGCTGAGCGGAATGACCCTTATCGCAGTCACTATCCTGATTGTCATAAGCAGAGGGCTTGGCGATACCGCATCGATGGTCTCGTCGATTATGGTCGGAGCGGCTGCGTGCGTCGCAATGGCCCAGGCAACCGACCTGATGCTGGACCTGAAGACCGGCTATCTCGTAGGCGCCTCGCCCCGAAAACAACAGATCGGCCAGTTCTTAGCCACCTGGCTGGGGCCTATCCTGATAATGGCACTGATATTCGTTCTTCACAAGGCTTATGGCCTGGGCAGTGACCGTCTGCCTGCACCTCAGGGCCAGGCCTTAGCGAGCACGATTCAGGGTATCTTAGGTGGAGATGTCCCCCTGCACAAGTACATCGCCGGTGCCGGCCTTGGCGCCCTGCTCAGCGCCAGCGGCGTAGGCGGGCTGGGCATCCTCGTCGGCCTGGGCTTCTATCTGCCATTTGCCATCGTCCTGACCTACAGCATTGGAACGCTGCTGCGGATTTTCGTGGACTGGAAAAAGGGACCGCAATTCAGCGAAGAGGTAGGAATCCCTGTCGCTGCAGGTCTTATCGTGGGAGAAGCACTGGTCGGAGTCGGCTTTGCATTATATTTTGTTATCGCCGGCTCAATAGGCAAATAGGAACTGATGATGAAAAAACTTGGATATCTAATAATAACTGTTGGTTTCTTAGCGGGCTCGCTGGCAGCCGTTGTAGATAAAATAAACGTACAATGGACCTATTTTGTAGCTGGCCTGCTCGCAGGTGCTGTGGGTATTGTGCTGGTCTACCTTGGCGAACGGCAGGAAAGCCGAGCGGAAGGCAAGCTGGCTTCAAACATCCAGTTTATTGAGACAAGTCTGAGCCGCATCGTCGAAAATATGACCCGGCTCAATGCGGAAAAGCTCTCTATCAACACCTATGATGTCCGTCACCGCATCGACGAATTATTTATTGAGGACCTGAACATATTTGTCCAAACCCGCCAGAGTATTGCACATACGTACGGCTTGGGCGCTTATGCCGATGTTATGAGCAGTTTTGCCGCCGGTGAACGATATCTTAACCGCGTTTGGTCGGCCTCAGCCGATGGATATATCGATGAGGTCAATGCCTATCTGGACAAGGCCCAGGGACAATTTGTTGATAGTCTTGAGAAGATTCGTCAGTTGAAGGCAAATGCCGAGAGTCCTTCAATTACATTCAAGGACATTACCGAACAAGTATAGTCACGTCAAATGTAGATGTTCTGATATATTGACATTCTAAACAAGCACTCATTGATTTAGGCAAAATAATGCCAATAAAGAGAATTCTGTATGTCAGCGGGTCAATAGGATTAGGACATGTCACTCGGGACCTGGCGATAGCCGGACAATTGCGCAGCCTGTGCCCCGAAGTAGAGTTGTCCTGGCTGGCTTCACATCCGGCAACTTTATTGCTCAACGAGGCCGGCGAAAAGCTTCTCCCGGAAGCTGACTTATATGACAACGTCAACATTCCCGCTGAAAATGCTGCGCAGGGCTTTGGACTTAGCGTGTTGAAATACGCCTCTAACACAAGGAGAGAGTGGACGCACAACGTAAAAATCTTCAAGCAGATAACCGGCAAGGAACAATTTGATGTCGTTATCGGCGATGAGACCTATGAAATAGGCATTGGCTTGTCGATGAAACTCGTCCGATTAGAAGCTCCCTTTGTTATGATTTACGATTTTCTCGGACTGGATTCAGTGACCAAGAATCCCATTGAAAAGCTGGGAGTTTATACATGGAACCGGATATGGGCAAAGACCGATCGTAAACTGCTTTCTGACCAAAAGAATCTGGCCCTGTTCGCAGGTGAGCTGGAAGACATCCCCGATAAAGGGCTTGGTTTTCTTCTGCCTGACCGTCGTGACCATGCCAGGAAATACTACAAATTCACAGGATACATTCTGCCGTTCAACCCGGCAGAATACACCGACAAGTCAAGAATCCGTACCAAGTTGGGCTATGGTGAAGAGCCCTTGGTTGTGTGTTCCATCGGCGGAACTTCCATTGGCAAAGACTTGCTGGAACTCTGCGGCCAAGCCTATCTAATTATTAAGCAGACAATCCCTGATTTGCGCATGGTTCTGATATGTGGTCCCCGCCTTGCTGTCGAGTCCCTGAAAGTCCCGGAGGAAGTAGAAGTCAGGGGATATGTTCCCGCTCTCTACGAGCACTTTGCTGCGAGTGATCTGGCCATCGTTCAGGGAGGCGGCACTACTACGCTTGAATTGACCGCACTAAGGCGGCCGTTTCTTTTCTTTCCCCTGGCGAATCATTGCGAACAGCAGATTCACGTTGCGGAGCGATTAGCCAGGCACCAGGCCGGAATCAAGATGGTGTATTCCGAAACAACTCCGGAGATTCTGGCCAAGAAGGTGATTGCTAATCTTGGTAAGGAAGTAAATTATTCCCTAATCCCTGTAAACGGTGCTCAAAAAGCAGCTCAGCTCATAAGCCAGCTTCTCTAATTCGCAAAGCAAATCAACCTCTTGCTTGCACCTGTTGGTAACGCAGGCACAGGTGCTTTTTTAAGTTTAAGTTTTTCCGCCTTCGCGAGGCGTCGAAGCCGCTTCGGCGGAGTCGGCTTGCTGCCTTCCCAGCGAGATGCGATACAACCAGTACACAACGCCAAGTATCAGAGCTATCCCAAGTACGGCACCTACGGGTGGCTTGAATGGCAAACTGATGCCGAATACGCTCAATAGATTCACAATAACATCGTCTATGTACCAATATGGCAGTTCTATGTCAACACTCTTAAGCAATATAATCGGTATTGCCAAAAGGATTCCCATCAATGCCTCCCCTGTAATCAAGCCTGAAGCAAACAGCAGCCCATTTCGACCGGATTCTTCGACCTGCTCCTTATCCGTATTCTTCTTCGTGTGATATCTCTTGACGGCATAGTGGATAAGCCCACCCGTAAAGATAGGCACAGACAGTTCAAACGGCAGATAAAAACCAATCGCCACTGCAAGAACCGGCGTCCGAAATGAACTGCCCCTTTTCTGCAAGTAAACATCCATCGCTATCACACCAACCGCGACGGCCATCCCAATAAAGATATAATTCCAAGGCAGCTCACCCTTAAAAACCCCTCTTGCAACCGAAGCCATTAAATTCGCCTGTGGTGCGGCCAGCGCCTTCGGCCCGGCACCGGCCTGACCGGCAAAACCGTAGGCCTTCTGAAGCAGTATCATTACCGGCGCAAGCACCAGCGCCGCCGATACCGTCCCGACAAGCTGCATTACCTGCTGCTTCCACGGTGTTGCCCCTACAATGTAACCGGCTTTGAGGTCCTGCATATTGTCGCCTGCTATCGCTGCCGCACAACAGACAACACTGCCGATTATGATGGCGGCGGCGGGTCCGTTCGGAGCGTCTTTACCCATCAACCACAATAAAAGCAGCGATGAAACCAACACCGTTGCTATCGTCACGCCGGATATAGGATTATTGGATGACCCGACAAGCCCCGCCATATAGCCGGCCACCGCCGAGAATACAAATCCCGTCACTAACATTATCGCTGCCATTGTAATCGATACGTGTATCTGCTGGACGAATACCTGATACAGCAGGAATAAAGGCACAACCGAGCCGACTATAAGGACAAGTATCCACTTCATCGGCATGTCTTTCTCCGTCCTGGGTATTTCCGCCTGCCCACCGGTCAAATCACGATACGCCTTGAGGCCGCTGGTTATCCCGCTCAACAGGGACTTGCGCATATGAAAAATTGTCCACAGCCCGCCTACCACCATTCCACCCACACCTATATACCGTGTCTGCGAGGACCATATTTCGAATGCCCAATCTACTGCTTTGAGCTCCTCTGTGCCCGGCGGTCCCTGAACAGCAGCACAAATTGGTATCGCGATGAGCCAGTTACACGCGCCGCCGATGAAAATCAAAACCGCGATATTCAATCCCACAATATATCCCACCGAAAGCAATGCCGGACTCAGGTTGGAACCGAAATACAGCAGGCTGCCCCCGATTGCCCCTGCGCCCTCGACTATCTCGGGCCACAGGCCCAACGCACCGGCCCCTACCTTGAACAGGCCGCTCGCAACCGCAGCCATGGCGATATACAAGACACCCCTGCCTCCTTTTTGGCCGGTTTCAAGGACCTCGGCCGTCGCTATACCTTCCGGAAACTTCAACTTGCCTTCAACAATCAGTGACCGCCGCAGTGGTATCGTGAACAGCACGCCCAGGACTCCGCCGAACCCCGCGATTATTGCCACCCACTTGAAGCTAAAACTATCCCACGTACCTAATATAACCAGTGCCGGTAGGGTGAAAATAACACCTGCGGCCAGTGACTCCCCCGCCGAGGCTGCCGTCTGGACAATATTGTTCTCCAGTATATTGCTCCGCCGAAACAGTCTCAGCACACCCATTGACACCACTGCAGCCGGTATCGACGCCGAGACTGTCATTCCTGCGAACAAGCCCAGATATGCGTTTGCGCCCGCCAGCACTACCGAAAGCACGACACCCAGAATAAATGCCTTAACTGTAATCTCTGGTAATGACCGTCCTTCTAAATCCATAAACGACTCCGTTCAAAATTGCAGGAAAATCAAAACTGTTTTCTGACACCTTCATCGAGATGCGTCGGTCGATTTTGGCAATCATTTAACGAACTGGGCGACAAAGTACTTTGGAGCCAACGGTTCTCCCGCCGCCCGCTTAATCATCTCATTCCAATGATAAACTGCCCCTGCCCCAAAGACATTTTCACTCAGAAACTCACCGAGCTCACGCCGGTCAATATAGCTGACGTTTTCATCTGATTCAAGCTTTAGAATTTCGTGGACTAAATGGTGATGTAACTGGGATGCCAATAATTCACCTAACATATAGTTATGGTAATAACAGGGGACAATCGTAAAATGAATTTTAGCGGCCCAATCCGGCTCATTGCGGCCTTGGGGTCTTTTCACAAGCTGATATTTCTCAACCATCTGCCACCAAAGCGAATTCAGGTCCTGCTCAGGATTTGCATAAAGCTGTTTTTCAAAATTGTACATTACCATATCCCAACGGGCAAAAATGAGCTGCTTAAGCTGCGCGTACTTATCGCTTACCCTTTCGATTTCCATGCGTTGTTCATCCGACAGTTCCAGCATTTGCTGCATCCAGGCGGGATTACGGCTCAGTCGGCCAAAGAACATAGCTATAGCTTCCGTCGTAAAAGCGTGCACGGGTCTTCTCAGCAAATACGGCACTTGCCGGTCGTGGTATTTATCGTAAACAGCGTGGCCTAATTCGTGCAAAGTAGTCTCCATCCAGGACTCGTTGTTCATAAGATTACACAGAATGCGCACATCACCTTCCCGGTCAATATCCGTGCAAAAAGCGTGCGGATTCTTGCCTTCTCGTTCATACAGGTCGCTGTTGGCAAGGATGGATTCCACCGGCAGTCCAATACCGGCGTAGAATTCTGTAGCTAATTCCTTAACATCTTTATCTTCGTAGTATGCATCCAAATCAAGGTCGTACACCATCGGCGTTTCCTGGAAGAACGGGTCGTGATAATGCCAGGGCATAAGCTCCGTAACGGCTACATCGTATTTGGCCGCCAATATACTATCCAGGTCAGCTTTTAATTTGGCAAACGGCTCATTGGTCAATTCGTAGAGTTCATCGAAAATCTTGTCCAGCTCTTTTACATCCTGCTCGGTGGTGGCCAGAGAAAGAGTATGATAATTATCGAAGCCAAGCTTTTGGGCCGCCTGGTTTCTCAGCTTGACCAACCGGATGATATCATCCGCAACCTCGGCTCCGACCTGCTTGCTGGCCAGCCATGCCTGACTTCTCTTACGGGAATCTGTCTGGGTTTTTAGAATTTCCTTAATCTCATTGTCGGTAACCTTTTTTCCTTCAATTGTGCCGCGGAAGGTACTAAAGTTCTTTTCAATTTCCGTGCCTAAATCAATAATTTTTTTCAGCAGCTCCGGCTCTATCTGGGTCTCAAGATAACTGTTGTACAGCACATCCAATTGCCGAGCCAAAATATCGTTCTTGACCTGTCCGGATTCTTTGATATCTTTAAGAAAAGCAAACTCCTGAGGATTGCTGTAAACCTGGCGGGCCTTGAGTGTTAATTCACTGACTTTGTCATAATCCTCCGGTTGGCCGCTAATTGCAGCATCCCAGGAAGCGAGGCTCGCCTCTTTCTCCATAGGTTTGATTTTTTTCACGTGGGCTGTAATGAAGCTTTCCAGCTCTGTTTCCTTGGCGTTATATGCACAACCAAATACAACAACGCTTATTGTCAACATAGTGACCAGAGTTGATAAAATTTTCATGGCTTTATACTCCTATTAAATGTCGTATTACCATTTTGTTATCAAAAGTTTTTTTGTCTGGAAGATATTATCACCTCTAACTACTGAAATCAAGCTGGTTCTGGAATCGCCGAGGGGCGGGCGTGTTATTTTTCACATTCGGCCATTTCTTCTTTGATATATCCGACGATGTATGTAATATATTGGGCCATACGGACAGGTCGCCCGGCGACTCGAAAGATAGTGCATATCTGACATAAAGGAATTGTACAGTCCATTATGGCTAAGAAAGAGTATCTCAACGCACCCCTACCATCAAAAAAAATGCCTGCGGGCATTCCGTATATTCTCACCACCGAAGCCTCCGAGCGTTTCGCGTTTTATGGCATGAGTTCCATACTCATCGTGTTCATGACAAGGAATCTCATGGGCTCTAATGGAATGCCGGCCGTTATGGGGGACGAACCCGCCAAGGCGTGGTTCCACTGGTTTACCTCCGCGGTCTATTTCATGCCGCTGATCGGTGCCGTTATTTCAGACCTCTGGCTCGGGAAATATAAGACCATCATTTGGTTTTCAATGGTTTACTGTGTCGGATTCGCTGTCTTAGCTTTGGATCACACGCGCCTCGGCTTGTTTGGAGGACTGGCACTAATCGCTATGGCCTCTGGAATTATCAAGCCGTGTTTGTCGGCCAATGTAGGTGACCAGTTTGGGTCATCTAACAAACACTTGTTAACAAAGGTTTACGGCTGGTTCTACTTCTCGGTGAATCTGGGCGCCGCCGTTTCAATGTATAAATGTCCGGATTTACTGGATAAGTATGGCCCTACGGTTGGTTTCGGCGTCCCCGGGGTCTTCATGCTCCTCGCGACAGTGTCTTACTGGTTGGGCCGATACAAGCTTGTGCACATCCCTCCAGCCGGCAAGACCGGCTGGCGAGAAACGCTCGATAAGGAAGGCGTTAGGACATTAGGCAGACTCTGTATCATCTTTTTGTTTGTATCGATGTTTTTCGCTCTGTTCTATCAGTCGGAATCCGCATGGGTGCTACAGGCTGGAAAAATGAACCTCAGATGGCTCGGTAAAGATTGGCTGCCGGCTCAAATGCAGTCTGCAAATCCTTTCCTCATTATGATCTTGATCCCATTGTTCGCGTACGTTATCTATCCTGTCCTCAATCGCCTGTGGACATTGACACCCTTACGTAAAATCGGTATTGGCATGTTCCTGACAGCCGCGAGTTTTCTTGTCCCTGTATGGATCGAAATCCAGCTCGAAAGAGGCGGCCAACCCTCTATCGGATGGCAGTTCTTTGCATATATCTTTCTGACCGGAGCAGAGGTCATGGTGTCCATCACGGCGCTCGAATTCGCCTATACCCAGGCCCCCAGGAAAATGAAGTCCCTAATCCAATCAGTCGAGCTACTCTCAATCTCGCTTGGAAACGCGTTTGCAGCAGTGGTAAATAACGTCATAAGGAACGAGGATGGCACAAGCAAGCTCCCCGGTGCCAGCTACTATTGGTTCTTTGCGATAGCTATGCTGGTGACGGCTGCTATTTTCATTCCCGTAGCACGTTGGTATAAGCCAAGAGAATATATTCAGGATGAGACCCCGACAGAATCTTAAGGTTAACCGTGCCAAGCTGGTGAGTAGTGAGTGGTGAGTAGTCAATTAACCAATTAACCAATTAACTACTCACCAATTAACCAAGGGGGGTGGTCGTAATTACTCTTTCAAAGCGGCTTGAGCAATAGCTCACGCACGACAATCTTCATCGGCCCGAACTCGTCTCCCGGATGCACCTGAAAACCAATCTTGCCCGAATCAGTAGTGTCGTCATGCACGTCAGCAACCTGATGGCCATTAATCCATATCTGAAGGTGGTCCCCTTCGGCGCGAACCTTTATCGTATTCCAGCCCTCGCGGTCCACTATGCTTTTGTCCTCATTCATTGCAAGGAACATCTTACCGGGACAGTATAATGTACCCGAATAGCACACCGGATTTTTATATTCGAGTATATCGGCCTGGTACGCATTTTGGGGAGACTGGTAGCGGAACCAGAGGCCACTGTTGCAAGGCCACTCAGCCCGGTAAGTAAGGGTCACCAGAAAATCCCCGTACGTATCTGTTGTAAACAGGTCACCGGGAGCATTATTCTCGCCCTGTGTCCCCACAAGCATGCCGTCTTCGACGAACCATCTGGCATTACCGCTCGTCTCCCAGCCGCTCAGGTCCCTGCCGTTGAAGAGCTTTACAAAGCCGGCCCTGCTCTGCTCTGCACCCGGCCCCAATTCCCCACAGCCGGTCAACCACATCAATACCCCGAAACACACAATAGCCAACAATCTGCGTAACATAATCTTCTCCTTTAGTTTTGTCTGAAAATGGATTTTGTAAAGACAGCTTCGCCCGGCTAATCCTGCCAGATGTCAGTCGTTCGCGCTTTGACATCCGGCATCTGGGGCAGCGCAGCACTGGGGACCGGCTCATACCAGAATGTCGCGCACGACCAGTCGTCCTGTGTTTCAGCCAGGCTGTCCTTCCAGGCTATCTGCTGTATTGTAATACGACATTCCTTTCGCCACGAAATCGGGTCCGGCACGTGCCAGCGATACATCGAGACGAAATTGTTCTCGTTCAAGCTGCAACCATTGTAGAGGTACGGCGTCTGCTGCATACCATAGGACAGGCACACATAATCCTCACTTCCAGTCCCGCAAATTGTAGGAAAGTCCGTGTCACCGTCCATATAAATTTTTATCTCACCTTCACCCCACCATTGGCCGGGCGTTAGATTGCGCACGCCGATGATTGCGCCCATAAAACGGCCTTTGTTCTTTCTCTGCGGCAGCATTACAAAGTCCTTCTTCATTGTTGTCGGATTTTCCCTGCGGAACAACACATGCAGCCGACCGACATCCTCCGGATGCTTATCTGCGATGGTGTAGTCAATCTGGTAATACAACGGTACGTCCTTTTCGCCATCGTTGGTCAGTGTAATCTTTGCACGACTGGCAAACGGCATAGGCAGCCAGATATTCATACCGGCATTTTTGCCTAACGAGTGCACTGCCGAGAAATACGGCATCACCTTGCCATGTGCGAATCCCATAAAATCACTGATGGGACATTCGATGCTCGGATGTCCCTGCCCATCCCACCAGGCACGAATCACCAGAGACCGCAGGTTAAGCGCGTCCCTTCGTGTCGTCATCCAGATATGTCGAATCGTCCCCGGCCCCTCGATGTCGCAAAGCTGAACTTCCTGGCCGGCTTTCAGTGATATCGAGGGAGCCCCCTTTCTTCCGACGCCGAGCCGACTGGCTGCCTTGCCCCCTTCGCCCGGCGCCCCGGTCGGATTCTCAAAACAAATCGAACGCGATACCAGCCCAGTATCGAGCAGATACGGCTCAGTAACAATGTCCACCGTTCGCTGACAGGATATGCATCCTAACATAACAACAAACAGTGATAGACAGAGCACTTTCTCGGAAACAGTTCTTTTAACCATAGTCTCTCCTTTCACAAATACGAGTCTGTCAGAAATCAGAATTCAGAGTTTGTCATCTGTCCTCTGTCATCAGAGGAATTTATTCAAAATAGGCCGTAAAGCGCTTCCTAATTTTTTTGTTAGATTTTATTCGGCGTTCTAAGTAGTCAAAGAAGTTTATCTGAATCCCCCGCACGCGTCAAGGCCATTGTCAGAAATCGGGGGGTCAGAGTCTGTCCTCTTTCATCTGTCCTCTGTCATCTGTGTTGGGCTGAACTGAATCTGAGACAGGACCGGCTTTTTTCAGAACCGATAAAGTTGCCTCCGTGGCTAAAAAACAGAAAAAAAGTGCATTTTTAGCTGATTTTCGGCCATTATCGAAGTATGTCCGGAGATTTGTCGCTTTTTTCTTTATGTGGGACTAAGGCCTTGACGAAAATACCCTCGTAAGGTATATTAATGGATTATAGTTGGTGCCCTTATGGAGGAGGCATCCCAGGATTTCTTCAAGCGGAAGGCGATGTATCATTGTCTCAGGAGGAGCATTATTTTTTAGCTTTAGAGTACTACTTTAAGGTTATACTCTTTGATGTATCCGATTGGGCATAACTATTTGGCAGGAGCACCCAAAGCATCTTATTCGATGCGAACGGCACCAGGTAAAACGCCACTATGGTTCGTTTGGGTTTTGGCTGTTCTGCTGTTGATATTCGCCGGCATAAGTTACCGTGTTCTGGCATCCGGCTTGAAGCGCTTTGTTGATACCCCCATCGAGCTGCCTGTATCCCTCAGTGCTTTCCCTGCCCACATTGGGAGCTGGGCCGGCGGCGATTTGCCTATTCCAAGCATCGCTAAGGAATATATGGAGGAGAACTTTGCGGACGATTTTTTGAGCCGACGATATGTTGATTCTGTGACCAAGGCTTGGGCGGATGTTTATATCGTATATTGCTCGTCCAGACCCGGAGGTATACTGGGTCATCGGCCTCGAGTGTGCTATCCCGGATATGGCTGGATCCATGATGGTACCGAATCCGTGCAATTTGTCTCACGGGCCGGCCGACAAATACCTTGTTTAATACATCGCTTCCATAAGCCCGCTCCAATGCACCAACAGACAGTTGTCTTG
>DATKYR010000254.1:0-4328 GCA_035528395.1 Sedimentisphaerales bacterium | reverse complement strand
TACCATAGCCAAGCCCGTCTTTCCAGGTGTACCATATCTGGTTGTCCCCGGAATCGTAGTCCTCGAAATCGTCCACGACAAGGAAGCCGGCTGTCGTAAAGCTCCAGAGGATGCCTGTCCACGGACTGTCGGGATTGGCGTCATTGACCTCATCAATACGCCAATAGTAGGTGGCATCCAGCTCGAGTTTTCCGGGGTCATAGCTCTCAGCACCAAGGTCCCTGGTGCCTTTATACTCCGGTGAGCCGGCATCGGCATTTTTCACGGCATCTTTATCAGTGCCAAAGTATAACTCATGCGAAGCAGCAAAGACACTTGGCGACCAGGTAATAAACTGTGTCTGCTTTACATCCACAGTGCCATTAGCCGGATCCGGGTTCCCGACGGCGCCCTCAGTAGTAAAGCTCCAGACGTCGCCTTTATACGTGTCGATAATATCAAACTCATCGACCCGCCAGTAGTAAGTCTTGGCCATTTTAAGTGTGCCGGGAGTATAGGTCGTAACTCCTTGAGGAAGTCCACCAGCGGCGTTGTTCACATCGTCAAAATTCTCTCCGAAATATACGGTGTGTAGTTTCGAACCGAAACCTGCCGTC
The DNA here is from genome assembly GCA_035528395.1 of Sedimentisphaerales bacterium. GTDB lineage: Bacteria > Planctomycetota > Phycisphaerae > Sedimentisphaerales > Anaerobacaceae > NIOZ-UU13. The sequence goes on along the minus strand of DATKYR010000254.1, from coordinate 3,732 downwards.
CAGCTAAGGTCTGCATCCGGTTCTACTAACTCGGCACCATCAGCCGGGTCCGGTGCATAGGCGGTCTTAGGGGGAATACTGAAGCTCCAGACATCACCCCTCCAGGGACTATTTGGATCCAGGTCATTGACCTCGTCGATTCGCCAGTAGTACGTCGTGCCGGGAATGAGGCCGTCGGGATAGGCAAATCCTGGAAAGCCGGCCACATAAAACGTCGCGGTCTGGTTGCCCCGGAACACGCTCTCAGCACCGGCGTCCACATCGTCAAAATTGTCGCCGAAGTACACATCGTGCGAGACAGCAAAATCTCCGGCCCGCCAGCTTAGGCTCGCCCAGGTATCTTCATGGAGGGCACCATCTTCGGGATTAGGAGTGGATGCAAAAGGATATTCTGCTCCACCACCTAACATAACACCTTTAATCTCCTGCTCCATCAGTGCCCGGCTGTAGATGCGAATCTCATCCAACATCCCATTAAGCGGCTCGTCCCCAGAACTCACAGTTACACTTGAAGTGTCGCCTAAAACACCACCAGGTGTCTGGCTGGCAATTTCCACACCGTCGATATACAGGCGCTGGGTGAGCCCATCCCAGGTGCCTGCAACATGGTACCACCGGCTTTCCGTAAGGACATCGCTGACCCACAGGTGGCGGAGATTGTCGTCCGTCTTGATGTAGAAGTGCAGTCGGCCATCTGTCTCCTTGCGAATCACCGCGACTTCCGGAGCCATCGTTACGTATCGCTCAACTTGACCACTTCTGAACGCATCGTGCCACACAAAGGCGCATACCGTGATAGCGTTGTCACTATAGTTAAAACTCCCTATGCTTCCATAACCCACTCCGCGGAAGTGTACCGCGCCCCCGAATAACCCATCCTCCCACATGCTATTCTGTAGCGTTATATCGAATCCATTGCCTGAAGAATCAATAGCAGTATCCCCGGAACCCTCATCCAACTTCCACCACCCAATAATATCCGGGTCGGCAGCTTTTGCGATGCCCGTCACGACCAGGCCCAGCACCAAAACAAAAGAAATCATATAAATCAATTTCTTAAACATAATAATCCTCCTTCAAAAACTCAATATAGGTTGTTAATTGAAATGCAAAATATCTTCATTGCGAAGTACAAAGTTCTCACTTAAAACTCTGTGCCTCGCATAATACATAATAATTCCTCCTCTATTCGAAAAACTACAGAAATTGCGCCTGCTGGATGACCTCAAAGCCACAGATGCCCGACTGCGCAGGCACAAGCTTCTCTAATGTTATCTATACCAAATTACCTATCTTTCCGTCAAGGAAAATCCCTTGATTTTGAATTAGCATCGTTCTTGATAAAACTATGCAAAAGCCGGAAAAGGCTGAAGAATGGTGAGGGAAGTTGCTGCAAACAAAGACTGCAGAAGATTGACACGGCACAATTAAATAATCCCATTTTCACGAGCTGCAAAAAAACGCCAGAATTCTTCTAAAAGTCACCTCTTTCAGAAGCTGGAAAAACACCCTGATTTCCTGGTGACATTATGGTCGAGTAGACGTAAAGCTCTTTCATTTAGGCATACTTTGTATTCTCCGTTTCTCCTCTCTTTCGATTGAGGAGTGCCACAATATTCTGCCTTGTAAAAGAACTTTACGCCCCTCACAGCACCGGACTTGAAGATTTCCCTCATCCGGCTCTTCAGCATGCTTCACAGCAACGTCACCTTTTCTGAAACTTTTGAGGTTGGTAATTGCGACGGCATAATTCAGCAGCGAGATTCTAAAAAAAATTTCTGCCTTTGCTGGAAGGCATCTGCCGAAAGGCATATAATAGCGGAAATGCACAATAATGGAGCCGTGGCACGATCTGCATCATCATGACGCACCGTACCGGCTGCCTACGGAGAATGGAAATGATTACGGCGATTCAGCTCGGTTTACTTGTGCAATTGCTCGCGGCCGGTCCGCTGCCGAACCCGGGCCAGTTCATCCGTATCGAGCGCCTCTCCCAGCATGTCCTCATCGCCTACTGGCCGGGCATCGACCGGCGATGCAATCTCACCGCGGTCCAGTCCCAGAAGGGTCTGGTGATCATCGACACCGAGGCCTCGCCGCGGGTCATGGCCCCCATCAAGGCCAAAATCGAGCAGGCGTTCCACCGCAGCGACTGGGCCTACGTCATCAATACGCACGCTCACGATAACCATTGCAGCGGCAACAGCCTCTTCAAAGGCGCTGTGATCATCGGGCACGAGAACCTGGCCGAGGACATGCAGTGGCTGATTCGCCGACAGAACGAACCAGATTCGAAACGCAGGGAGATCGACCGTTACAACGCGATTCTTCGCGACCTGCGGGCCGCCCTGCCCCTGTATGCCGCCAATCGCATGTACACCAGGCTGATCCAAAGCGACCTCATTTTCTACGACCTTTTCGTGCAGGACCTCCAGCAGGGCTACGAGGTCGTCAAGCCGTCACTCACATTTTCCGATAAATACACGCTTGATTTGGGCGACCTCACCCTGGAGTTGATCTTCTTCGGCAAAGGCCACAGCAACTCCGACATCCTGATCTACGTTCCCCAAGAGCGGATCTTGGTCACCGGCGCCATCGCCTACCAGCAGGGCCGCGTCCCCGAAATCGGCGAAGAGTCGCATCTTGAAGACGTCCACCGTTTCATCGCCGTGCTGGACAGTCTCCTCGCCGACAATGTGAAGATCGATCACGTGATCCCGGGACACAGCGTCCCGCTGACCCGCGCCGTCCTTCCACCTATCCGCGATTTTTACCAGAGAATGCTCAAAGAAGTTGAAGCCGCACGCCAGCAAGGTCTGACCCTGGACCAGACGACCAGGCTTCTGACCCTCCGCGCCAAGTTCCCTGCCTTCCGCGACCCACCCCCCTGCACGTATGGCTGGGACCACCAGGAGCGCAACGTGAGGAACCTCTGGCGCATCCTGAATGAGGAACAGCCCCTGACGAACGCCAACACACACAAATAGAAAGGGAACCGGCTCACACAAAGACGCACAGCCACGAAGGCTTTCGACCAACAACAAACAACCAGTAACCAGCAACTCCTTTCCTCGCATGGACTTACGGACCTTCTGGATTCGGGGGCGGCGTTCAAGAGGTGGCTGGACGACGCATATTTTGTTTTGAGTGGGATTGCAATAGCTTTGATAATTGGCTCGTTTTGCTTCTTTTTTTTCATGGCATGGATGATGACCGATACGATGGACTGATTGGTTATGCTTGAGGTTATAGATGTACCCTCCCGATTACGGCCGGGAAAAGCTTGCAACGTCGACAAAAATTAACAACCAGTCAAAACACTTTTAGGTACAAGGATTGTGGAGATAACGTCGGGAAGGGCCAACTCCCAGCAGGATACCAGTCGCTTTGTCACATAATAGTATCGCTCTATAGCTCGGCTATTACCGCTGATAGCCTAAAAGCAAAGACATCGTTATAAAATGGAATCGTATGGGCCAGGATATCCCGCTTAAGATAATGCAGTGATCCAGACATTCTCTTCTTATTGAGCCGATTACATAGAGTAGAGATGGATCGGGACCTCTATCAAACAACGGCAGGTCTTGCGGATTTCGGATTTGCATTTCCGCTGGATTGTGCCTACAATAGTCCCGGCAACTTTGAGGCTGGCGTGCTTTGTGAGACGGAAAAGAAAATCGGGATATAGTTGGTTTTTCTGGGATTTACCATTGTTTTAGTCGGTTTTCAGGA
>DATKYR010000253.1:0-15544 GCA_035528395.1 Sedimentisphaerales bacterium | reverse complement strand
TATGAGGCCGAGCGAAAAGTTCGAGGCCAAGGCGGCAGGCCAAAAATGCTCGGAGGCGTGGTTTTCTCCACGTTGAGAACGTTTTTTCACCGACAACGCAGGCATCGGGCTTTGCAGCCGGCCGCAATAGAGCGGGTTATTGGGATAGGCTCTAAATATCCATTCGTTCTGAACTATGAAATACTAAGGACGTCGGCCATTGAATATAAAGCGGGTTCTTTTCCAATCAGCCATTTTGCCGCCCGCAGTGCCCCCCCTTACAAAGGTGTCTCTGCTGTTGGCGGTATGATTTAGAGTAACGGTCTCGCCGAGCGTGCCAAAAATTATCGAATGAACAACAGTGATATCACCGGCACGGACACAAAAACGCCGCTGTTATTTATCAGAGTATGAGACCTCTTATTGCGTGTTCTTCCGGCTGCTGAAGAAGCTGCTGTATCCTCCGATTTGGGACCCCGCCTTGTTGGAACCCTCAGCATCTTTTTCGGTGTCTTCGACCAGCAGTGCTCGATAATTTTTTATGACCTTCTTGTAGGCGTTGGCGTGTTCTTCAATTATCTCAGGCCGATAGCGCTTAAACCACGGAATCCCGAAAACCCGGCGGTTAATACCTTCGGAAACAGGAAGTGGTTCCACGTACTGCTCTATTTTTGCAGATTCATCACCTGTACCTGCGCCACCTGTGGCGAGGTCACCACAGGTGCAGGCAAGGTAAGCAATCCGCGTTGGCCTGCCGTGTCCGTAAACATCCATTGTCGTAAAAAGGGGATGCAAGTGCAGTGGCTTATTGCAGCCGGGATTACAGATTGAACCTTCTGCAGTACTTGCTTCACTGAATTTAGACAATGAAAGACCTTCGAGCTCCTCTGTGACATACTTAAAAAGTGGAAAGTACCAGCCGCCCTTGGTGGTGTTCGTACCCTTTGGGGGCCGCATCGGCCTGATTCCCGCACTATCCTCGAGCAGGTCACAGAAGTAGTTCATTGCCCTATCAATCTCCGCCATTTGTTGGGGATATAGTTCCAACTGTACCAATCCGAAAGCGGAACTTAACTGGTGCATACGATGCTTGAAACCACCGCAGGGCAATCCTATATAAGGCTTAAGCTCTTTTAGTGTAATCTCATCATGACGTATGTAGTGGCCAAACAAAAGGGCGCGTTCATAGACCTTTCGGTCGTCTGTAAATAATATACCCCCCTCGCCGATGGCCAGAGATTTACCGGTCATCAGGGAAAAAGCTGCGGCGTCACCGAATGTGCCAATTTCTTTTCCCTTGTATAAAGCGCCGTGAGCATGCGAGCAGTCCTCCAGGATTTTGAGCTTGTGCCTGGCGGCGATTTCCATAATGGCATCCATATCAGCCGGCATACCTGCATAATGCACCACGATAATGGCTTTGGTTCGTGGAGTGATTCGGTGTTCGATATCTTTTGGGTCAATGCAAATAGTGTCGGGGTCAACATCGGCGAAAACAGGCGTGGCACCGAGCGAATAGGCCGGGGCGGCAGTGGCCCAATATGTAAGACTCGGCGATATGACTTCATCGCCGACTCCGATACCTAAGCCGTACATAGCACCTAAGATTGCAGCGGTTCCATTATTGTATGCCAGGCCGAATTTTCTACCGAGCATTCCGGCATACTTTTTCTCAAACTCCTTCGTTACTTCAAAGCCGGACATCTGGCCGTCCCGCAATACCTTCAAGACCGCCTGCTCATGCCGGTCGGTGACAATAGGCCATTTGAACATGTCCGGCTGCTGCGACTTTACCGCCTTTTCACCACCAAATAGCGCTAACTTGTTTTTCGTCTGCTCTTCTGGAACCATATTGAACAATTCTCCTTCCAGTTTGGTTAATTGGTTTTCCACTCACCACTCACCAATTACCACTCACCACTCACCAGTCCTTTCATTGTTGCGCTAACTGCAGCGCCCTGGTAGTAATGTAATATTTAGCTATCATATTCGGCACCTCCCACTCCGGCAGCTTTCCATCAGCTAAGTATTGCAGGTACTTTTCGGTAACTGTTCGGAAGTGGGCTTCGTGCCCGATTCGATGCTCATCGGGTATCAGCACCTGCCAGGAATTTGCCTGTCGTTTCAGGGCCAGGCCAGGGTACTTACTTTGCAGCCCGGCGACTGCTTTTTTCAGAGATGTTGCCAGCTCCTCGGCACTGGCGCCTGGGGCCGGCTCAACGTAAAGCTCCGGCCGATAGTTCTGTTCTTTACCCTGCCGGATGATTACATTCGTTTTAGTGCCCCTGAACAGCGAATGATGCGTGTCACCACCGCCCTCCGGTGCCTCGAAATTCCAGGTCACCGCCAATTTTACGTGCACGCCTTTCATAGTATAAATCATCTCTCCGTTGGCGTAATAGGGTAGTACTCCCTCGTTATTTAATCTGCCTTTCAGAAAGTCCGGAAAGTCCGGCGCTCTTGTTACCTTCTCGTATTGCTGCCGTGTGAGCATTGTTGGCCAATGCCTGGCCTCTTTCATCACGATGTCTTTTCGGTAATCGATTGGCTCATCAGGGAAACACGTCCACATCATCAGGTCTATCAGGTGCGTTGTCACGTCCACCAGTCCCTCGCCCTGCTGGGCGGTGTCAAAATACCAGGTAGGCCGTTTAATCGGCAAGCCGGAAACGTATTTGAAGAAATGGTGCACACTTTCCTTCACGACCGCCGGCTCATCCACGGAGCCTTTCTCCAATTCTCCGAACACCTCTTTATTGAGCACGAACATTTTCTGCAGGATGCATAGGATATTGAAACGTTCGGTCATAATATCGTAAAGCAATACCCCTTTTTTCTCCGCCGCGGCAAAGGCCTGCTCTAAAAGCTTGAAGCCCTCCGCATCAATGCACATCGGCTTGTCACAAAAAACATTAAGGCCGGAATCGACGGCGGACTTGATATACTCAGTTTTTTTCTGGTTGTTGCCGGACATAACAACGACATTGCCGGGTTTTTCAGCTAACATCTTTTCGAGGTAGTCATCCCCGGTATATACTTCTTCCTGCCAGCCGGTCGGATTCTCCGGGCGAGTGTTGAAACTCTCGATGCGCTTTAGATATTCCTGTACCTCGGGGCCGTCCGGGGCATAAACATAGGCGATGGTAGCAATTTGGTCGTACATACTTTTTTGTACCAGTGCCGCGTGATAATGTCCCGGATTGAGAATCATAAGTTTAAAGTTACCGCCGGCGGTGGTATCTGTCAGTTTTCCTTCCTCTTTCTCGGCACAGGAAAACAACACCGTCAACAGGCAAAGAAATAATACAAACAAAAAGGCATTTCGTTTCATAACCAAACTCCCTTTATAGTGGTGAGTGGTAATTGGTGAGTGGAAACCAATTAACCATTTAACCAATTATCCGATTATCCAATAAACCGCACCAATCAGTATAGCCACACCAGCCCATGCAGCGAGAAAGCCGAAAATACCAATCATAGTAGGCCTTGGTATTTCAAAATCGGGGTGGTCTATAAGCACTTTTCTCGGAGCCGGTTCCACACCCGCCGGGAGCGTAAATGGCTCTGTCTCCGGTTCATCAGGGCCGATAGGCGTCCGCAAACAGGCATAAAACCGGTCTAAGTTTTCCGCTGGGACCTTTTTTGTAAATAAGCTGACCACAACCAGAACTACAAAGCCGGCACTCAAATAAATAATCATCTGCCAGGGCAGATAGAGCTTGCCCTCCCACAGCATAAACGTCGGCAGCTTGTCGGCAAAGTGCGCATTGAAATCCCAGGGGACAACTCCCAGGGGTTTTGTGCTGGTGAAAATAAATGCGCCCAAACTGGTCAGGGTTGCGGCCCAGGCGCTGGCTACCGTTGCCCGGCGCCAGAAAAGCCCAATCCAAAAGGCAATTCCCATAAGAGCTGATACCATCCAGTAAAATTCCAGGCCCTTTACGACGCTTTCCAGGTTGAAGGCAACAAAGATGCCCAGGAACACGACCAGGATGGATGCGATACGGCCGATGAGTGTGTAATGTTTATCGGCTTTGCCGACCACGAAGAATTTTTTATAGATGTTTTCGGTAAACAACGCTGAAGCCACCACCATCAGCGAATCACAGGTACTCATAACGGAAGCGAGCATACACGCAATGAATAATCCAATCAATCCGGGGGCAATACCGGGCAGCAGGTCACGCGCCATTTTGCCATAAGCCAGATCGGCATCTGCAAGCTGGGCATACATGACCACCGCGCACAGACCCGTGAGCATCCAGGCAATAGTGCATATCCGTTTGCCGAATATCCCTACAGTAACTCCCATTCTCCCCTCCATTTCCGTCTTGCCTGCCGCACAGTTTGCCATGGTCTCGGGCATAGTCACCCAGCCGACCAGGGCATTAAAGGCAATGATGATAATGTAGAAGAGGGTAATCTCCCCCGGTGATACAAGTGAAAGCATGTCAGGATTAGCGATTGATTGCCGCAAACCGCTCATACCGCCGACTTTGGCCAACGCAAACGGCAGGATAAGGAAAGACAGAACAACGGTCAGTAGTCCCTGGACAAAGTTGGTTGCGATAGCTGCGGCCAGTCCGCCGGCAACACCGTAGATAACAAACATAACAGTCATCGCTATGATTGCGAGATTGGAGCTTATAGCACCACCGGAGACGGCCTCGACCACCACCCCGGAGCCTTTTAACATTACTCCGATGGCAACCAGAAGCGGCAATATCCCCATCGCTGCATATAGGCCGCTGACGCTGCGGCCATAACGAATCTCAAAATAATCACCCGTTGTCACGGCCCGCATTCGGCGGAAAAACGGTGCAATCAGCCAAAAGAACGGCGTTACAAAAAGCCATAGCCACTGATACCAGATACCGGAGGCGCCGGTCTGATAAGTCTTAGAGGCGACGCTGACTGCCTGGTCGGAATGGGTCCCGGAGCCGAACATAAAGAATGCCATCATCACTTTCCCGAACTTCCGGTCGCCGATGAAAAAACTGGCGGCACTGCGGACCTTTTTTGCCGCCCACAGGCCGATGAAGGTGATGCCTACCAGATAGACGATAATGACCGCCCAGTCAATAAGTTCAAGACCTAACATTTATATACCTCCCTTATCGATTATCGGGGACATTATAGAGCTTGAAAGATAATCCTGCAAGACTGAAAGTGCCGGGAATAAGCAAGAAGAAAACTCTTAGGACTGGTAAAGAAATTAGGTTTCGTTTTGGCTCCAGCGAGGACAAGGCTGGCAAAAATGGAAGATAATTTATTTACAAGTCCTTATGGTTCGATATTTTACAGGATGTGAGATAGACCAAACCCCACCGGAAGCTATTTACTCAATGCTTTCACCGGTGTTCGTAAGCAGAATTTCTATAAAACAGCTTAGAATTGTACTGAAGATTTGGTATTATTAGGAGAAAATGATAAGAGAATCCGGTGACGCAGCCGGGCAACAGGCTACAAAGAAATATGAGGAGTATCAAAATGAATCGTCAAACCGTCAGAGTTCTGCCTATCAAATCAATAATTTTAATTTGGATAATGTCATTGTGTCTGATAGGCCCGGCCGGTCTGTCACATCTCAAGGCGGCTGAAGTACCCGGCACCACGGCAACTCCTGAGCAGGAGAAATGGAAAGTCGGCATCGCCACAACCGTTATCACGCCGGCCCAACCGATGTGGATGTCCGGCTATGCAGCGAGAACGAAGCCGTCAGAGGGAAAGGTCCATGACCTGCACGCCAAGGCGCTGGCACTGGAAGATGCACAGGGCACCAGACTTGTAATCGTCACGGTCGATTTGTTAGGCATTCCCCGCCCGTTACGCGATTCGATGGAAAAACAGGTCAACCAGCGCTATAAACTGCCCCCTGAGGGCCTGCTGCTAAACGCCTCCCACACGCATTGCGGTCCGGTTGTCAAGGAAATGGATGATTCTATATACGGAGATTCCTTTTACGGTCTGTCACCTGAACAGATTCAACTAAGCCGGCAGTACATGGAAACTTTGCAGCAGAAACTTCTGGCGCTTGTCGGTCAGGCAATAGAGAACCTCGCCCCGGCACGATTGGGATACACACACGCCCGGGCCGGATTTGCTATGAACAGGCGATTAAAAACCGAACGAGGTTATGCTATCAGTGCTAATCCCGACGGGCCGGTTGACCACGATGTTCCGGTGTTGCGGATTGATAATCCGGATGGCGAATTGCAGGCCGTCGTCTTCGGGTATGCCTGCCATAATACGACGCTTAGCTTCTACGAATTCTGTGGTGACTACGCCGGTTTCGCCCAGATATATCTGGAAGAAGCACATCCGGGAGTAACCGCCTTCTTCGTACAGGGCTGTGGCGGCGACCAAAATCCATACCCCCGCCGTACACTGGACCTTGCACAGCAGCATGGGCGGGCGCTGGCAAACGGAGTCGAAACAGCACTGCTCTGGCGAGCGTCGCCTATTCGGGGGCCAATTCGAGCGGCACTGGAAACCGTTACTCTCGATTTCGTGAAACCGCCCGGCCGTCAGCAGCTCGAAAAGCAAGCGAAGTCCAGCGATAAGTACGAACGCCGACATGCGGAAGTGTTGTTAAAGGAACTGGAGCAAACCGGCCAGATTCGCACAGAGTATCCATATTTGGTGCAGGTTATTCAACTCGGCGACGACCTGACTATGGTGGCGCTGTCCGGTGAAGTGGTAGTGGATTATTCGCTGCGTCTCAAAGCCGAGCTGGCCGGCCCGACGGTTTGGGTGGCCGGTTACTCGAACGACGTTTTCGGTTATTTGCCTTCGCTCCGTGTCTTGCAGGAAGGCGGCTACGAAGGCGGCGGCGCAATGCGATACACCAATCTGCCGGGACCCTTTGCACCTTCGGTCGAGAAGCGGGTAATAGATAAGGTACACGAGTTAGTGGACAAAGTGCGGACACCTAAGAGAAACTGATGCCTCGATGAATTTTGGTTGAATTATGTTGTCCTCTTTACTTTGCTTGATTGATGAGGTCTAAAGCCTGCTTTATCATAATCTCGCCGGCCCCTTTTGCCAGGTTGGTTCCTGATACCGGCTCGTACCCCCCTTCTTCGTAGGCCCGGCTGTGACAGACATAGCCTATTGCGTCATTGCTGAGAGAGATAACGAAAAGCTTTTCCACACCGGCTCTTTTTTTAATCTCCAAACCAACTTCGACCAGAATTTCTCCGGGCAATCCTAAAATATAAATATCACCGAGTCTTAATACTTGTATCTCCGTGGTGATATAGTTTGTTTCGTCAACCTCTTTGGGATTATCCGATGAGGAAGCTGTCTTTATGGGAAATCTAATTTCCTTTTTGAGCGCATTTAAGGTGACATCGCCGCTGGTAGTAGCAAACTGGAGTCTTCTAAGCGCTTCGCCCCCAAGGGCCTTGCCGATTTGCTGCCGGGGTATTACTCCTCTCTGAACAGGCACCGTGTTCCCTGCCGGCCCGAGAGCAAAAAGACAAATCCCTCCCTCACTCTTCTCCACAACTCCCGTCGTATATGCAGGATAATCGGCCGATATCGTCGTACTCAAATACGGATATATACAAACAGGATGGCAGCCGAAATTAACAAGTGAGCCGACAATTCCACCGTCCATATCTTCAACTCTGAGCACACAAACCTCAGGGTCAATGGGCCCGAAATCCAAATCCTCCTTCTCATCCGGAAATGTAAACGTCACTTTTACGTTACCATCGGCGTCTGTCTCTATTTTCTTTGTTGCCGTGACTTCCGGCGGAAGTGTAAACGCCATTTTCACCGAGCCATCAGCCAGTTTTGGCCTTCGATTATATACTATTTCGGGGATTTGCCCTTTTGCCGCACCTATCTTTACCTCCTTCATATTCTTATACGCAAGCATTACCGAACTCGCCGTCTTTCTTATCAGTGTTTGAAGATAGGATTGGTCAATCTCGGAGGCCGGAACCTTCTTCTCCGGCCTAAGCTTACTTCTGGTAAAAACTTCCGGCCCGGAATGAGTGTGGGTGGCGCAGATAAAAACATTCTGTTCGGGGATGCCGATTTTGTCCTTGATAATCTTTCGTATCGGATTAGTAATCTCTTCCAGAGGCGCATACAATAGATCGACAGAGACAATTGCTATAGTAGTGCTTCCGTCATTAAGAACCAGCGCTTTGGCATAGAGTTCATCGAGCACATCATCGCTCGGTTTACCATACGAGCCGATAAGCGGAATCCCCAATGGAGAAGTGATATTTACCTTCGAACAGCCTCCTTTCAGCATGGCCTGACCGGCAGAACTCGCCTCGGCGCCGGCTTGAGCCGTAGCCGGGCAGAAGATATGTAGGGTAAATAACATGACTAAAACTGACATGTTCGGTAGAAAACCTGCGCGAAATGTCATTGCGAGGCCCGAAGGGCCGTGGCAATCTCTTGCGTTGTGGGCAGTCCTACGGACTACTTGCGGAGAAAAAACCATCGTTGCGTTTGTTTTGAGAATTTGCATTTTGAACATTCGATATTGTTTCGCATTTACGTAGTAGTCTACTCCTTGTATTCGGTTACATCAGCTTATTCTAACACATCTTCCCTCCCGATGCGAACTGTTAATTATCGATTAAGTTGTTGACAAATAGACTCATGTTTTATAGGTTAAACCTCACAGATGCAGTACGAGGCTGTTTCGACGCAACTATTTGAAGAACACTACGCGAGATACTAAAAACCTCATTGAAAGGGAGAAATAAGTAAAATGTCCTCGGATTACCCACACCGGGATAAGAGATTGCATCAGCCGGGTGACGTGCGCATCTTGTTCGCACAAGAGTTAAAAACGTATCTGACCGATTCTTCCTTAGAAAAGTTTGATTTTTTTTGATCTGTCGTGCGTATTATTTACTGAAAGCGAAAATCTTAAGAATGTTGGTCAATTTAGAAAGGCTCGATTATGTTCAATCCAGGAAGCCTGAGAAGTGCGGTCATCGTGGCAACAGTGTCGATGTTGACTGCCGGTGGCGTGTTGGCGACAGAGAATAAACGGGATGAAAGCAAGCCATAAAGTGGAGCAGGACAGTCAAAGGAATCGAGCGTTACAATTGCCGAGGATAGTGCTGTCTCTCAGGCTCAAAGTCTCGGCAACGATCATAGAGCCAAGAGAGCTGACGCGGGAGATGGAATAACGATGGAATTCGTTCGGATTCCCCCCGGCAGTTTTTATATGAGACCTGCTCACCATGTTCAATTCATTAAACCGTTCTATATGGGTAAGTACGAAGTAACACAGGCCCAGTGGAAGGCAGTGATGGAAACGACGGTAAGTCAACAACATAACAAGGTAAATTCTCCCTGGCACTTGAAAGGAGTCGGCCCTGAACATCCGATATATTACGTCTCATGGGAAGAAGCGGTGGAATTCTGCAAAAGACTTGGCAGCAATTTTCGCTTACCGGCTGAGTCCGAATGGGAGTATGCCTGCCGGGCCGGTTCGAAAACTCGTTTCCACTATGGTGATGACCCTGATTACTCACAACTTGACTTGTACGCTTGGTACTACGACAACAGTAAAGGCCGAACACATCCGGTAGGCCGGAAGAAGCCGAATGGATGGGGTCTGTATGACATGCATGGTAATGTCTCAGAATGGTGCTCCGATAGATTTGTGTTTGATGATTACGTGTTCGATGTTTGTCGCGGCGGAAGTTGGTTCGGAGGACCGGAGAGATGTCGGTCTGCATACCGTGACTCAGGCAGTATTTGGCCCGATGAAATCGGATTTCGCGCCGTCTTTGCAGGTAATCTCGACAACGATAAAGAAGTCTTGGAAATTGCCCTGCCAAAAGAAACTGCCGGACTCAACATTACTCAGGAGCAGAAGCCCGAAATCAAAACTGTTACCCGCATGGCCATTACAGGTGTAGTACGGGTTGATGAGGGTATGCCGATTGACGGCGTCTATATGCAAATACCACCACTGCCGTCGGATTGGTTTTTGCGAGAGTATCCCGAAGGCAGGTTCGAGGCATACCGATACACTAACAGTTCCCAGGCGAGCATACGCAAATATCACTTTTTAGCCCGACACTTGCAGCGGAATCTCACCGCTTTCGTGGAATTTAATGAAGATGTAAATACGCTCGACATTAAGCTCAAACCAGGCGCGATTCTCACCGGTAAAGTTGTAGACCCCTACGGTCAAGGAATCCAGGGTACCAGAATTTCACTGCATAGCCCCGATTCCCGCATGCTCCCTGTTCACGTCATCGTGGAACCCGATACGGAAGGAAAATTCGAGATCAGGGCTTTGCCTTTGGGACATAAATATATTGTGAACACCAGTGCAACAGGATACCGTGCAAACAAGATCGAAGTTCATTCCGATGATACACCCGATAATCGCATAGACATAGGTCCAATAGTCCTGGACAGGGGGCAGTTCTCGGTCTCAGGTGTGGTGGTTGACAAAAAAGGTAAATCAGTGGCTAATGCCTGGGTTTACTGTTCCGGCGAAAAACAGGTTGGTATTAACTCCCGAACTGACGCAAAGGGTAATTTTACTGCTTATGGAATCTTCGAAGGGGCTGTGGAAATCACCGCATCTACACGGGTAGATAGCTCAGGGAAGTTATCGTACGGTCATAAGCGCTCCTGGTCCGGAGCAACCAATGTCAAGGTCGTGCTGAGATACAGTCACACCTATGGCCACCGCTGAGCGAACGCAGTGAGCGAAGTGGATGGTAGTTCTCGATCATCCAGAATCAAGCATCAAGAATCCAACTTTAGCTCACTCGTAGGCACTTTAGTTCACTTTAGCTCACTCCTCACTAACGAGAATCCAGCAACCCTGTCCCGGCGCGCCGGGATACCGTGCCGTGTCTCGGACATTTTTTTCAAATCTACTTGAAATCAAACTCGAAATTTGGTATAATACCCCTATGTTAGCCAGCAGGCTAACATAAACCGCCCCTAAGCGGACATAAACAGACATTTCACGTAAGCCACAGCGTGGCACGGTCTTTAGGGCCAGCAGGCCCAGTCAATGAACCAATGAACTATAAACCATGAACTAATTACCATTATCCAATGAACTATGAACCATGAACTATGAACTATGAACCATTTACAAACATCGAGAATCTAACTTTAGCTCACTTTAGGCACTTTAGCTCATTCTTCACTAAATTGCTCTCTACATCTGTCGAGGACCCTTTACAAATCAGCTCATTTTATGCAAAACAAACCCAATCTTGTCCGCCGTAGGCGGATTGCAAATGAACGTAAAATCATATAATACAAAGGATTATGAAAATATTGCCAATTGGACACTTGGTGAAAACAAACCCAAACAAAGCCAATTAAAGCCAATTTCAATGCATAACAAACCCAAACAAAGCCAATTTCAATGCACAACAAACCCAAACAAAGCCAATTTCCGAACACTTTTTCCGCTAACGGCTCGCCCAGTTAGAAGAAAAACGCTATCTTCTAACGGGGCGGGAAATTATAATGGAATCTTCAGCCTAATGTCATGTTTCCAGAGAACGCCAATTGAAAGGGATTCGAAATGGATAAGAACGATTTAACAAGGCGGCAATTCATAGCCGCATCGGCAGGCTCGCTCGCGGCTGTTACCTCAGGGACCATTCCCGCCTATGCAAACTTAACTAAAAAAGCCGGCAAGCTGGCAATACTCGGCGGTAAACCTGTCAGAAAAAACAAGAGCTGGCCAAGCTGGCCCTACTGGGATGAAAATGTTATAGACTCTGTATTGAAGACCACAAAGAGCAGGATATGGTGTCGAATCCAGTCAAGGTCAGGTACTGTGCCCACGCTTGAAAAGAAGTTTGCCGAGTTGATTGGGACGAAGTACTGCGTGGCCACCGGCTCCGGTACCCAGGCGTTACACACCTGTGTAGAAGCGCTTGGAATCGGCCCTGGAGACGAAGTCATCACCTCACCTTATACCGACCCGGGGACGATAGCTTCCATTTTGTCCGCCAGGGCACTGCCGGTCCTGGCCGACCTGGACCCCGAATCTTATCAGCTCGATCCGGACGACGTGGAAAGAAGGATTACCGAAAACACCAAGGCGATTATGCCCGTGCACATGATGGGGCAGCCCTGCAATATGGAAAGAATTATGCAGATTGCCAAAAAGCACAATTTGAAAGTGATTGAAGATGCCGCCCAGGCACACCTGGCCGAGTATCAGGGCAAGAAGTTGGGAACCATCGGCGACGTCGGGTGCTTCAGCTTTCAGGCGAGCAAGACAATTGCCTGTGGTGAAGGCGGGGCAGTCATAGGAAGTGACGAAGAGCTTATGGACAAATGTTACACCGTCCACAACCACGGCACGTCTCGCAGCGGACGCACCGAAGTAATCGGGCCGAAATACCGGATGAACGAATTCGAAGCGGCTGTGCTGCTCGGCCAGTGGGACGGTATAGAGGAACGCTTTGCCCGCCGAAATGAAAACGCCGCCCATCTGACCTCCAGGCTAAAAGATATTCCGGGCATATCCAGCCAAAAACTATACGAAGGAACCAGCAGCGGCTCTTTTTATATTTATGCCATGACGTATCGAAAAGAACACTTCAACGATGCGGACCGCAGCAAATTTCTCAAGGCCGTTGCCGCCGAAGGTATCAGTCTCAGCCCATATATAGCGCAGGGATTACACAGGGAGCCGTGGGTAGAGCACATATTGAGCTCAAAGGTTTATCAGAAGATGTATTCCAAAAACAGACTGCGGGAATACCGCGAGCAGAACAGATGTCCCAACTGCGATAAGGTTTGTCAGGAGTTGGTCATGATTTGGGCTTCAGGTCCTCTGCTCGGCACCAAAGAGGATATGGACGATGTCGCCGATGCCATCCAAAAAGTCTATGAGAACAGGGACAAGCTCAGTGCGATATAATAAGTTCCTGCTGCGGAAGCAGTATTTGTCATTCCCGCGAAAGCGGGAATCCAGCTTTTTCGCTCTGGACCCCTACTTTCGTAGGGGTGACATCGTCGATTTTTGTTTTCCGCAGCAGATATTAATTAGAAAAATTGTTACCGCGAGTGACTAAAACGTGCGAAGCAATCCTGTTCCTGCAAAGATTTTCTCTATTATGCTAAATTTCTTCTTGACAGACTTGTCTCAATCGGGCAGACTATTTGCAGGAAAGCATAGCGAAGCTGCGTAGTTTCTGTACTTGACAGACTACTCTGAATACGCGCTAACGCCTCTTGAGTTTTCTGGAGGAGAGAGTCAAAATGGTGTTCAATCAACGAGATTTTCGTAAAGACAAGTCTAAGCCGATAACGGTGCGCACGTGGCGACCCGTCAAACATTAACAATTTTTCCAAAGGAGAAAGAGATGAAAACGACAAAAATGTTAGCAATTTTGGTTTTGGCATTGGGCCTAGCTACGGAGGTTGCAAACGCAGATTTCACCTTCGGTACGCCCACGCCTTTTGATGAACCTGTCAACAGCACTGGGATTGAATATTTTGATTGTATTTCGGCTGACGGGTTGGAGATTTATATCGATAAACCCGTCGGTGGAGGGATAGGATCCAACAATTGGGATCTATATGTGTCTACACGAGAAACGACTAACGATCCCTGGTCCGTTCCCGTGAGTCTGGGATCTACAGTCAATAGTAGCTACATTGATGGTTATTCGTCCCTCCCAAGTGACGGCTTGGAACTCTACTTCTCCGGTAGACGGCCGGGTGGGTATGGTCAGCAAGATATATGGGTCACCACACGAGATAGCAAGAGTGCCGACTGGGGAACTCCCGTGAACCTCGGAACCACGATAAATACCTCTGATTATGACTGGTTACCTTGGATCACACCGGATGGCCTGGAACTATACTTCAGCTCCAATCGGCCAGGCGGATATGGTGGCAGCGATATCTGGGTGGCGACACGGACTTCCACAAACGATGAGTGGGAAGAGCCAGTAAACCTGGGACCGGTCGTAAACAGCACGATAGATGATTGTTTCCCATGCCTTTCACCCGATGGTTTGGTGCTCTTTTTCTCCGATTATGACAATCCCTCCTCCGGTTTCCGGCTTGGAGGGCATGGTTCATCAGATATGTGGATGACCCGACGTAAGAGCACCGCAGATCCTTGGGAATCCCCGGTTAATCTTGGACCTGATATGAACACGAGTTATTATGATAGTGAGCCACGTGTCTCACCTGATGGCTCCGTTTTGTATTTCACTTCCTCCCGGCCAGGAAAGCTCGGTGGTTTCTCAGACATATGGCAGGTTTCAATCGAGCCAGTTGTTGACCTCAACGTCGACGGAATCGTCGACGCCTCAGACATGTGCATTATGATTGACAACTGGGGTACGGACGAATCATTATGCGACATTGGCCCGACGCCTTTTGGTGACGGAATTGTGGATGTCCAGGACCTGATTGTCCTTGATGAGCATTTGTTTGAGGACTACCGTCTGATTGCGCACTGGGAGCTGGATGAGATCGAAGGCGGTATTGCCTACGATAGTGTCGGCGACAATGACGGCACTCTTAATGGTGAGCCGGTCTGGCAACCCACCAGCGGTAAGGTAGGCGGCGCGCTGGAATTCGACGGGACCGATGATTATGTTAGCACGCCCTTTATCCTGGACCCATCGAAGGGATCGCTTAGCGCGTTTGCCTGGATTAAAGGTGGTTCACCGGGGCAGGTGATTATATCTCAGAGGGATACTACTGTTGGCAGTAGTACTCAACTGGGAAGCGCATGGCTTTGGGCGGACTCATCGTACGGTAGACTTATCACCAGGTTGATGCATCCTCCATTTGACCCACTGGTTTCGGAATCCGTAATCACAGATGGTCAGTGGCACCATGTCGGCCTTGTGTACGATTTCGATGGGCTGTATAGATACCTTTATGTGGATGGTGTTGAGGTAGCTAAGGATACAAATGTTGTCGGCGGCGTAGGTTCGGATGGCGGCCTATACTTTGGCGCCGACAAAGCTCTTGATGCAGGCAGTTTCTTCTCCGGCCTGATTGACGATGTTCGCATTTACAATCGGGCAGTTATACCTTAGGGGAGAAAGGAAGGAGTAAAATGAGACAGATAGGCTTTCCTCGAATGGCCCTGTTGTTGTTCGGAATCGTCGGAGGCTTAGTGCTCCGTGGTCAGGCTGCTGGTATTGACGAACTGGTCGAAGCTGATACACTCGAGCAGATTGCGACCGGTTTCAGTTTTACGGAAGGACCGGTATGGCATCCTAATGGCTACCTATTATTCAGCGACATTCCTGGCAACACCATCTACAAGTGGATGCCCGATGGTAGGGTGGAGACCTTCCGTTCACCAAGTGGTCACGCCAATGGTCTGATATTCGACAGGCAAGGAAGATTGATAGCGTGTGAACACAGCAATAGACAAGTCTCGCGTACTGAACCTGATGGAACGATTGTGACGCTGGCTAAGTAGGAACGTAAAAAGATTCATATAAGAAGTCCCATTTTGACGACCTTGTTAATAATAAGAACGAAGGCGGTGGAACCGCCGGGAGGTTGTCATGGGACAGACAATAAAACTGACAGATCCCCAATGGGACCAGTT
>DATKYR010000252.1:0-3097 GCA_035528395.1 Sedimentisphaerales bacterium | reverse complement strand
CCATAGGAAATGGCAGATAAAGCCGGTCAAAAGTCAGCCGCTTATCTCCGCAGCTATCTGCGGAGCTAATCGTACATAAACCCGAAAAAGTGTTACCCATGTAGTCGGTATAAAGTGTTACCTATGTATTAGTTGACACATGAAAAAAAACAAACCATGGCACAGCAAGGGTTTTCCTTATTGGTTGAGCGAAAAGTCCGAGGCCAAGGCGGCAGGCCAAAAATGCTCGCCAGGCGTGGTTTTCTCCACGTTGAGAACATTTTTGGCTGACAACGCAGGCATCGGGCTTTGCAGCCGGCCGCAATAGAGCGGGTTATTTGGATAGGCTCTTAATACGGTTATGCTCTACCTCTGCTGGAACCGCCCATTACAAGAAAACGAGGCGGTGACAAGCTAAATTGTCCCACAAGAACGGCATCTTCACTACGAAAAATTTCAGCGGGCTGCTGTCGAGAAAAGATGCACAGATGAAGATTGTTGTAGCGATGGATTCTTTTACGGACTCATTAAGTGACATCCGGGCCTGAGAGATTGTTGACGAGTATGGTTCTCCTATGTAGGCATGCTTAGTATGCCTCTCCGTGCTTGTCTAAGATTTAGGGTTTAGTGCTTAGAATTTGCGGCATCTGTGCGAAAAAGAGCAATATGTTCACCGTTGAAGAGAATTTGGCCAGGCTGGATTACAAAAAATACGAGCGTACCGAGGAAACCGAAGCCGCCTTTAACAAATGCCCGACGGGTGTAATTATCTATGTCGCCAAATCCGCTCCCCAACCCCGCCGGCACGCGAAAAAAAACGAAAAAGCCGCAACCGCAAAAACATAGCGCATAGCACAAAAGACTATACGCTATACCGTTATCAACGAATTGCTTTATTGCCAACTGCCTGTTGTGTAAAAGACTCCTGTAATTACTAACTGAAGAAGGACATACTATTTTAGATCCCTTTGAAGGAGTTGGCAGTATGGCTGTGGCCTGTAAAAAATTGGTTAGGCATTTTATCGGGGTAGAAATTAGTAAGAATTATATTGAAATAGCCAAAAAACGGCTCAAAAAATTGTAAATAGTTTCTGACTGACTTCTTCTCGCTAAGCCATTGCACTTTCGCTGCTTTTGGGGTATGCGTATGAAAAGAGCAACTCTTTGTTATCGACCGATTTTCAACAACCCCCTCTTTGACATAGCCAGCATAATAGCAGTTTCAAATCAATAACCGGCTATTTGCCGCCACCGCTTTTTCTTTTGAATTGAATGACCTCACCACCGGACTTCTCCTTCAAAAAAATCGTGCCCGATTCCATCACCCCTGTGGCGACCAACTGACGCTCTTTAGAGTTCGGAATTTGTGATAGCAGCATATGAAAGGATACAAAGCCAAATCCTATTATTTCGTCAACTACTGTCTTCTCCTGTCGATGTCTCACCGTAGTGTACTGTATGAAGCTGCCATAATCATATGTATATGTTTTAAGAAAATATTCAGGGTGTTCTGTCAGAATCTTTTTCGACGTACTGAAGAAAGCTGTAACACTCAAGCCCTTCAGACCAGAATTTTCCCCAATGATGCCACGAAACTGTCCCAGGACATCAGCAACAGCTTCCCCAAGAATCTCTTTTACCAGGCCCTGCCTCCTCTGCTGTTTGTTTCGCATCCTGGTTATCTTACTAAATTTGCTACCCCCAAAATTCTGGTCCAGAGCGATAATTATGTCGAAAAAGGGTTTTCCCTCCTGGTCGTTCACGCCAAAGCTGACAAACTCAAAATTACTGCGCCCAAACGGATCCTCCTTGTTGGTGGTAACAAACGCATCGATGACTTTCTTTACATTGGTCCGGATTTGGCGAAGCCGGTTGGGATCACTCTCATCAAGACTACGAAACAGGTCTTTTCTCTTGAGTTTGACTTCAAGTCGCTCATCTGCCGCCCTGACCAGTACCTCCTCGGTAACATAACCAAATTTCCTTACGGAAAGCTTCTTTACATCATTTTTGCTGCGAAAAGAAAGCTTCACTGAGCCGGGCGTCTTAACATTGATACATTCGAACTCCTTTCCGGTTTTTTTCCAAATAGTGGCGCCGGAGGGACTCGAATCGATTATCACAGTTCTGGTTAAAGGAAAAGATGCTTCTTCCATCGAAGAAGATTCGGCCCCTGACAGCGAACTTGCAGCAATTATTGCCAAGAAAGCAGCAAGCACAAAAGCAAAAGATAGTTTGTTAAGCATCAGCATGTCGTTGAAAATCCGTATTAATCTTCGGGAACAACCACTATGTTATTGATATGTGAGGAGAACCTTCTGTACCTGAATCATGAACTTAATTGACATCTCCCTTGTCCCTCCTCCTATGCCTGTAAATCCGTGCCTTGTTGCAACGAATGTGATTCGAGTTTCCGGCTTGTCACTAACTTCATTGATGTAAATCGCAAAGGTTGCCGTCATCAAGCAAGGGCCACCGCCGCACATCATTTGATAACGTCCATTGCCGGTGATTTTTCCTTTGTCTTCCTCGGTAGATTCTACAAACATTCCAATGTGCACTACAGCTTCAGAGGAAGCCTCAAAAGCCTCGTCAAATGTGGCCTCAAAAACCCGCGAGTGTATTGCATCACTGGGAGGCGAATCGCCATACATCCCGATAGAGGTGGGTATCCTGCTACTTCCACATCCACCCACAGCCGCTAAAATGACTACGCTCACAATAGACGAAAGCATCAGCGTCAAAACACCAGGTCGAGTTCGATAAAAACATTGGTTCATCATTCTTGGTCCTTTCCTGTATAATTCAAAAAAACTGTTCCCTAAAAAAATTGGTTATTCCGACTCATTCCGACATATAATGGAATTCTTGAAGGATTAAACCTACTCGTATATATTGAATAGTCAAGCGTAAAGTCGCTAATCCAATAAAAAATTTCCCCGATATAGTCTTTAAACTCAACTGACCAAAATCCAGTTAATCTGTAATACAATCTTTCAACTCCTTGTTTTTTATGCGTGTTTTTCATGCTGCAATGTTCGTAAGTCCTTTTATATCAACGGCTGAAGCCGACATTAACGCACAGGCGAACTTTTGCCCTTTGGCTGTTAAAATATAG
>DATKYR010000251.1:0-9042 GCA_035528395.1 Sedimentisphaerales bacterium | reverse complement strand
TGGGCCAGCAGTGTGTCGGCACCGATATTTGCAAAATGAGTCTTCCTGCTAAGGCCGGTTCCACTGTTCGATCCTCTCCTTGATTCGGTCCCAGTTCCAGCTTCCGGGATCCGGAAAGTCCATGTTGGCGCGGAACTGTTCATTTGACCTCACTTATTACAGACGTGAGGCCAAAGGTTCTTTACTTCTCTCTTAATGTCGCGACTCTCTCGTTAAGTTCATTAATGCTGAATCCCTCCGCTTGTACAATGTGTTTGTTGTCTGTCAGGATATTGCGATTTATTTCCTTCACAACCTGTCGCGAGTTTTACTTTAGCATAATTTCATAATCCCGGATAACTTTATTAGCAGGATCCGATTGCCAAGTTTCTCTTTCATCGACCTTTTGGGCTATGGGCATAATCGCTGACAATCTCAAGTTCCACAGTCTTGCCGGCCGTAATGGTTACCAGTTTTGGTGCTGAGGCTTCTCCCTCGCGCATTGGATTCGGTTTGGCGATAACAACGTATTCACCAGGTGGCACGCCTTTGAACTCGAAACTGCCATCTTTCTTACATCGCATAGATCCTCCCCAGGTTCCAATTTTCGCGCCCTGATTGGGTTCAATTTCTACCATGAATACTCGTTCCGGTGCCCTGCCATCTCTGCCGACAACCTTACCGCTCACCGTGCCCGTGCCGCTCACTACAATCTTAATGACATCGGGTTCACCCCAAGGTTTTAAGGAAACTTCGTATATGTCGAAGAAAGATGTCACCTGATGCAGCGATGGTGCTCGACACAGTACATGAATGAAGCCTCCTGGAACAGAGTGAAGCTCGAAGCGACCATCTTTGTTCGTTGTTGCATTTGGATCGACGAGGCATTTGTAGCCGTAGCCGTCAATCCCGATCATTTCCTTTGCGTAAACTTTGACGCCGGGAACCGGATTTCCTTCAGTATCTTGAACCAAGCCCTTGCAGGAAGTCGTCTTCATTAGAAGTGCGTCAAATTCAAAGTAGGTGTGTCCATTGCGATTGTGAAAAATACCGACGTTGCGATCGGCATAGCCATTTGCGCTTATGTGGATCTCATAATATCCTTCAGGGATGGCTTGTACCTCGAAAAAGCCGTCTTTATCTGTTTTAGTTCGGACCGCCTCTTCCCACTGCCGCGGCTCGGTTCGTTTGACAAGGATGACATCGGCGCCGGAAATCACCTGATGCGTCGCCATATCGAATACACTGCCTTTAATGACACCGCCGGCATAAACACTCACAGGCGCAGCTTCTGCACGCTTGTCGATCACTCCGACATTGGGCGGAACCTCTACGGCTTCCCAGATGATTGTACTCTCGCCGCCTGTATAAACGTCAATCCGGGGCTGTGGCACGGGCTGCCTGAAGTTAGGATGATCCGGAAAACCGCGCTTAGAATTGCTAAAGAGCTTGTGGAAACTCTCCGGGACCCAAACTGTAAAAGTCCACTCAACCGTCTGTCCATCTTTAGCTGCCTCCTTGCCCAGGCGTTTGGGCAAAGCATCCCTTGTCCAATCATGCACAACAAGTAGTAGCGGCTTGTCATCCATAATCCAGGTTATTTGACTGTCAAGGGATATAAGAGACTGCCTTGCTATTCTGGGAGCTAGAATCGCGCCAAATTTCTTCAACGCTTCATTGAATTCGGTTGTATCTTTGCAGCTATACTGAAAGTAATACTCTCCGCCGCCAAATGGAGGTCCCACCATATAACCCAGACGGCTGGGTAAATTCGTTACCTCCTCAGTATGAGTCGGCCAACCCCTGTTTGCAACAGGTTCGTTTCCGTAGCTCCATGTGATTAGGGCGTTGACCGTAGTAGGCAGCGGCCACATCATGCAGAGAATAGATAAGAAACCGAAAACTTTGAGCATTTTTCGCATCATCATTCTGATCTCCTTTCTTATCGTCTGACTTTACATTTTGGATCGATTCAGTCGTTTCCACTGAATGATAAGTCATCCGGTATAAATATGAAAGATAATCTGACATTTCCCATTTAAGCTGCTTAAAAACATTAATATGCTTATACGATATTCATATAACAGCTTCACCTATGTGTAACAGACGCCAAAAGCACAAATTCGTTACAGTAATATTAAAAAAGTATATAATTTCTGCAACAATTGACCTCAGGTCTGTAATACGTGAGGTCAAACTGAAAAAAAGGAAAGCAACATATAACCTCAATTACTGATAATCGGCCAGAAAGCAGGACTTATCTCTAGTTTTACGGGTGGCCTTACACTTGACCATGGAATCTTCATCAGCTTCAATGCGGCTTGTAATATTTGAATGGTTATTTTTTGTTTATTCTGTGTACAGCTTTGATTTGGTGGTAAATTTGTTCAATTTTCATGTATTCTAACTCACTATCTCCTTCTCCTTCCTATAAGACTATTTCTACGAGGAGACCGCGGTTCTTCTTCATAGACCATATGTAAAATGCGAGGAATATTGAGGCCTGTAGCCAAAATCTTCTGATTCTCATCAGTTAATATCGTCCATGGAAGAGATCTGACGCCCCATTGCTGCCTTAAGGTATTCATGATTTTCGGGGCCTGTTTCAATATGAGGAGATTGTTTTTATCGTTCCACCCTGACTGTCCCGGCAAGATATAAATAGGAAACGATATCTTGTTTTCCTTTTTCCATGCAACTAAATCTCCTTCATCAACCGGTGCAACTTGAATGCAAACAACTTCTACTTTACTCCGACTAAGTTCAAGTTTTCTTTTTTTCAATAAATCGATAGCAATTTGTGATGGGCGATTAGTATAATCCACAAAGACCACCAGGTTTTTTTTGTTTTTAAAGCCTTTGTAATCAAAACCCATTTCTAAAACCCTTAAATCCGGAAGTTGACTCCCTACTAATGAAAAGGGAGGCATGTAGTTCTTAAAATGATTCCCAAGTTTGATTGGCACATTGTCTCCGCTATGGGCATAGATATAGGCCCCGTCAGGACCCTGGCCAAAACCCGACTGGAGAGTTACAGGGCCTTCAGGTATCCTGTTAAACTTAAACCGTCCATGTTCATCTGTGGAAGTACCTCTACCGATATGGGCTCCTCCACTACCACTGCCTACAAAAACAGGTACGCGAGCTACAGGATTATCGTTTTCATCCAGAACAACACCTGAAATAAAAGCATCCAATGTAACCAGTTGCATATCCGGAATTGTAACCTCTTCACCAGGCTTCATGCGTTCTGTTAATGTGTAACTTGTCGGTCCAAATTCCGTTGCATCAAAACTAAGGTAATAGTGAAAGCCGCTCTGAAGAGGCACGACCGTCTCCAGACGATAGTACCCCTCTGAATCCGTGCGAGTTCCAGCCGTATCCAAATGAGCTGTTCCATCCTTACGGTTCAATGCAATATTCACGTTTGCTCCTGCGATGCCCCTGCCCATATCATCAGTCACACGGCCCCTAATTGAGCTGCCAGGTCTTAAAACAACTCGAAGTTCACGTAGGGCATTATAGAAATAATTAGCTCCGGCAAGGTTATTCTTTCTATCCCGTGCTACTACTATATGAGATGGATAGAGAGGGCTTTGCACGCCTTCGAACCAGCCATTATTGTCAGTTAAAACTCTCTGGCCCAGTCCTATAGTTATATAAACATTTTCTGCTGGTTGACCTTGAGTATCCACAACAGTTCCTCTAACAAGAGGTAAACGTTGCTTAACAAAGATTTCCACCGGAGTCGTTCGTGAACCGGTAATATTCACTTCTGTGCCTTTATATTTCGTTCCATCCTCATAGTTGCCATCCAATGTGTGAATCTTTAAAGGCCCCTTGGGAACTTTAAGGTGTGCTATTCCATTGGCATCTGTTCTGGTCTCACGAACAAAAATATCTTCCTGTTGGTCATTCCAACAGTCATTAACTTGTATCTTAATGTCGGGTAACGCTTTACCGGTAGTATGATCTCTAATAATCACTTCTAAAGGCACTCCCTTTTCGATTAAAACCTTTGTTCTTACATTCTTATCCAGTCTGTTCACAGTGATGGGGACATTCTTACCAACCCAGTCATTAGGACCGGTCTTAGGTGAAATGAAACGAAGAATATGTTCGCCGGGAGGGACACCTTTAAACTCAAACTCCCCGTTTGTAAGAGTGTATCGTTCACAGGAACTAAAACGCCATTCAGTTTTAGCTCTTTTGTCCGTGAAAATAAGTAAACGCATATCCTTCACCCCTTGACCCGTGCCTTTATCTATCACCCGGCCCCTGACTGTAGTTACCGGAGGTAACGTCAGCTCTATATCCTCCCAATCCACGTGATATCCTCCACAGGCATTACCTTCCAATTCTCGGGGGGGGTAAATATAAGCAATATCCCTATCGGGTACTTCAATAAAAAACTTCACCATTAAATCGAGGGTAAGGTTGTCAAAAACAAATCGGCCCTTACTATCTGTCTTGACAGAGAACCAATCTTTTGGTTCACATACAATTTCCCCTTCACGCGTAAAGACCTGAACATTTGCACCTGCAACTAATTTGCCTTCGGAATCCACAAGTCTTCCAGCTAGTGTATATGGTTTAGGCAAGACAATATCGATAAAAGAATTATCCGGCTTAGTTTGGGAGATGTACTGTTTGTGGAGATAATCCCATCCTAAAGCCAGGCCCTCTTTCCTGGCAATAACATAAATATCGTGAAAGGGTTTTGCCATAACATTAAAAACAAATCGTCCCTCATGGTCGGTCTTTTTGAGTTTATCAAGTAATTTTGCCGACGTTGGAGAATAATAATCATCTCTATGTAGCTCAAATATCGCTATGTCTGCTCCTTCGACCATGCGGTTTTGATAATCATGGACTTGACCTGTGATTTCCATACTTTCACCGATTTGGTCAACCACACGGCCGGAGATTTCCGTTTTGCGCTGTTTAGCTTCAACCTGCAGACTGGTTTTGTTTTCATTTGCAGCATTAAGGCTTTCAACAACCGTTGACTTTAATTTTTCGCCCGTGAGATTTGGGGCCTCTAATATCGGCTTATCCATTTCATCCACAACTCGGCTGGAGAGTTCATTTGAAACACCTTTTCCCTCGGCCTGCACATCGGTTTTATCTTCTGTCTGGAATCCTGAATGAAAGATTTTTTTAATGCCGTCAATTTCTGCAAGTACAGCCCAATCGGCTTGCAATTTCTCAATATGAGACGAAATCATCGCTGACCTCTTTGATCGTAAGATCTTTTGAATCTCGTCCGCCACATCCGCTATATTGACAATAGAAGTGCACAGATTCTGATGAGTTTCTTTGTGGTATACGCCATCAACGAAGGAGAGAATTTCAAAAGTATGTTTAAACCGAGCAAGGTCTACAAGCCTAACATCGTTTGCATCCGTTTTTTCACCATTCCACATTTTAGTGAATGCTTCCCATGCGGCAGTATCATCTACTTCAATTGCCTCTTTCAGACTAAAAAAGGTATCGCGTACTTGTATTGACGCTTCAGAAACGTTATCCCAATCTTTATTCTCATAGCCCGCGGACATTTGTTCTATATAAGTTTGTACCTTGCTGAAGATTTGGCCCAGTCGTTTGGAATACGTTTCTCCCTCACCGAATGAATAAAAACCTTCAAGCATCAGGACTCCTTCACCCCGCGAGAAATATCTGCGAGCAGTACTAATAGAGTTCCTGACTGGTTGCCGGGTTTTCGATTTTGCCCCCTCAGACTCAACCTGCACATCGGTTTTCTGTTTTACTTTGGCCGTCAGTGTAGTTGCTGTTAGTAGTGTCAAAGCAGCTAAAAATAGAACTGTAATAATCCCTGCGAGCCAGAAGCGTGAGCTTTGCGGTGTGGGAACTATATCCAAGACATGGCGTACCCTGTTGAGTATTGGCTGATTGTCTTGGCTTAATCCTACCGAAATGCCTGGCTGTTTGCCGATAAGTCTGATCCGGCTTGCTTTCTCCAAAGCTGAGACATAAGTAAGACGCTCTCCCGTAATTTTAACCGCTAATTCATCACAGCACAATTCTCGCTCGTTACGCAGGCGATTCGACAGCCACCAAACCGCGGGATGATAGAAAAACAAGGTTTCTACAATCCGCTGGAGTAAATTGATCCAAAGATCAAACCTGCGGATATGGGCTAATTCATGGGCTATAATCGCCTCGAGCATCTCGGGCTGCATCTGTATTATCAGTGCAGCAGGTAATAAAACCATCGGACGCAAGTAACCGACAGCCATAACCTGCAAAACGGCCTGCGATACGAATACACGTGAAAAGCCTTGCATACCGAGTCCTTCGCTAAGCGAAACAATGCGTTGTCCCAACCATTCCGGCAGCTGTTCTAAATGGTGACACCAGCGATATACACCAAAAAATCCGATCACTAATCGCACACTCAGGATGAGAACTCCAACCATCCAGATTACTAAGAGCCAAGGTAGTGACATGTTCAAGTAATCAGATATTCTATCATGCAGTGGAATAGAATCTGTCGTAGCAGCAGGTTTCGAAGTCATTGTGAAGGAATTATCGGCATCTGGCAAAATATCGTTTGGAGGTAAGACGGCTTGCGGAGTAGCACTGAATAGATCGACTGATTCTGCCTCTGTCACAAATGGCTCACTGTAGGATTCTACTGTAACGTCCATGGCTATGAAGGTAACTATAGGACAACCCATCATGACTATAAAAGATAGAAGATAGGCTACGTGGCGACTATTGCCT
Source organism: Sedimentisphaerales bacterium (assembly GCA_035528395.1). Classification (GTDB taxonomy): domain Bacteria; phylum Planctomycetota; class Phycisphaerae; order Sedimentisphaerales; family Anaerobacaceae; genus NIOZ-UU13. Next base: position 2,316 of record DATKYR010000251.1, on the reverse strand, counting down.
GAGCGTAGTCTGAACAATCGGACAAACATGCCAACCAGCAGAACTACAGTCAGACCTTGCCAAAGAAAGTGCACTAATGTTAGGCCAAGTCGCTGCCAGATAGGCTGAGAAAGAGATTCTATGATTGACATTATTAATCTCCCTTCTTCTGAGTGAAATCGGTAATGGTTTTGTGGATTTCCTTCAGTTCTTCATTGTTTGGTTTTGCCTGTTGGAGTAGATGTGCGACCATAACACTTGCTGAACCATCAAAAACGCGATTTAGCAGATCACTGAGCATACGGGACTGGGCCTTATTGCGAGAGACCTTCGCTGAGTAAACAAACGCCCGACCTTGAGGCTTCTGGCTCAGTAGGCCTTTTTCAGCCATAACATTCATCAGACTCATGACCGAAGTGTAAGCCCGAGGATGTTTCGGCTCCAGCAAATTCATAACCTCGCGAACTATGCATGGCCCATGTTCCCAGATGATTTGTAAAACTTCTAATTCAGCCGGAGTTGGATTTTTATGACGTGGTCTAGCCATTGAGCTGCTCTCCCATTAAACGTAGAATAAAATCATTCTTTTTCAAATTTTCAAAATGGTACTAATTAGAAACTACTGCATAACCCGTAGTTTGTCAACTATAAAACCCGTAGAAAAGAAAATATTTCTTTCAACTTCGATTTTTACTCAAAAAACACAGGAAAAGTCCATGATTCTAACATACGATTTTAGCTAAAATAGCTGTAGAATCTGTCCCCATGATAAATATTGGTGAGTTCAAACCAATCGTAGTTCACTTTTAGGCTACCCAATACGTGCCGAATATTTTTGAAGCGGATGAAGGCGATTTCATCAAAGTCACCAATCGGGTATATCGATCCAAAAGGTATCCCAGCCATATTGAGGTCGGTGTGTTAAAGCAAATATTTTAATGCAGAGGAAGGCCAATGAAGCTGATTTGCTTTATTTGCTGCCAACTATACTTGACAGAGAAAAGAGCGTATCAAGAGAATTCCGAATATAGTATATTGCCATAGGGTGTTGTTGGCCGCTGCAGCACAGGGAGCAGGATGTGTGACTTTCGGTGTGTTGTCGATTTATTTTTTGTACAAAAAGCAAAAGATAAAAAAGGAATCAATCCGTAGAGACGTCAAGAGGAGGCTGGACTGTAAATTCGGAATTAATGATGACTATCACAGTAGAAGAAACGCTGGAATGTATTGAAGACTATATGAAAAATGAACAGCTCAAAATGCAAGGGCAAGATTAGCATCCGTTCTATGCTTGCGGCGTACCTGTCAATACTTGCGGCGAAACAAGCCCTTCAAAAGCGTCAAGTTTAAGGGTATATCAAATTTTTACTGTAATTCTTGTATTTTAAGCAAAAAACCGCGATGATATTTTGTAAATTATAAGGTACCTTTTATTGACAGGCATATAATAAAAGACTTTAGCCTGCAGAATTTCACACAGTGCCCCTCTGCTTTCTCTTTGAAACGTCCATCTGGACATGTTAACTATCAAGCAAGAACTCATACGGAGCTAAAGTGTTGCATTTGAGAACTTTAGCTCTAAGTAGCCTTCGTGGCGTTTGTAAAGGGCGTCAGTCTAGACGACAAATCCCTGGATTTGAGTGAATGTATCTTCTGGAAAAATTTTTTCTTGTAAATCTGACTTCTGCAGTATATATTTCCAGTAGCGGTTGCACCCTGACTTTTGGAGCCAAGAGCGAAGGTTCTTTGTGTGCTTTCTCTTTGTGGGACACCGACGGGGACGGAGTTTAATAAATAGCGGCCCTTAGCTAGTGACTTGGTGCCCGCCGTGGTCGGCAGGGATAGCATCGTGTAATACTCCACTAAACCATTGATACGAAAGAGAGTATGACTCAGGTAGGAGTAAGCAAAGTAGCCTCCAGTTCCGCGTCGAAAGGGCAGCGTCTGTATCAGCAGTCCCGCAGTGCGAGAAAACCGAGGCTTCTGGAGCAGCTTCGCCAGGCGTTGCGTTCACGCCACTATAGCCGTCGGACTGAGCAGACGTATTGTCAGTGGGTCAAGCGGTTCATATACTTCCATAAAGTTCGCCACCCAGCGGAGATGGCCGAACCAGAGATCAATGCTTTCCTGACACATTTGGCTGTCAAGGAGCGGGTTAGTGCCTCAACACAAAACCAGGCCCTCAGTGCGCTACTGTTTCTCTATCGACATGTGCTCAATCGGAAGATCGGGGATCTTGGCGAAGTGATTCGGGCCAGGAAGCCGAAACGCTTACCCGTAGTCATGACGCGGGAAGAAGTCAAGCTCGTTCTCAGCCACCTCAAGGGCGACAGATGG
>DATKYR010000250.1:0-8778 GCA_035528395.1 Sedimentisphaerales bacterium | reverse complement strand
GACTACCTCCTTCCTTTTTTGCAAAAAATCATAGAAATTTCACCTGCCTAAAGGCTAAAAAACCCAAAAACGCCTTTTAGGGCATAGACTATTCCATATTCACTTATAACAAATTAGTTACTGTTCCGTCAAGAAAAATCTCTCCAATTATGGATGTATTCACAACGCCCTCAAATAAAACCGGCAATCTTCCAACTAATCAACATGTATTTCGACCGTGGACGGATTTCCACCTCGTCGCGGCAAAGGCCGCTGCCGCAGCAGGACAGGCGTATCGCAGTCGAAGTTGCCAGAGACGCCCCTGCCTGTGCCCGCGATGCCTGTCCTCGACTCCGATCGGGGAGCGGGTAGCGGGATTCACTCCGGTCGAAATCCCCCGTATTTTGGCGGAATTAATAAAGAAAAGTCCGCGTGATTACCACTCCGCTTTGTCCACCCAGCCGCAGTCGCTGCCAGAGACCCCGCTTCCATCCTTCATATATCCCCATTCCAACGTGTGTGAACCCGATGTGTTGATCGTGTAGGACCGCTGCTCTTTTCCTGCAACGAGCCGTCGATGTAAAACTCCAGGAAGTCAAAATCTTCCTCGGATGATACCTTCCAGTAGAGCTTCACCGTTCCTGTCCCGCTCACCTTCGCCTGCATCCATGACTCCCGGTTGTTTGAGATATCACTGCTCTGTGCCGCGTCCGGCCCGTAGCGGGGCATCGTGTTTTTGGAGAACCAATCCGCGCTGCCAGCCTGGATATAGTCCTATTCCGGAGTGAATGTAGGCGGGCTTACAAACTGGGCGTCAATCCAGGCAGTTCGCCTTGCCAGCCAATCCTTAAGATGGTCTATCTCCCCTTGAAAACCGCCAAAACGAGGCGCGGCGTTGCGCCATCTATTAAAGTTCCGGACCTGTGCCTCGTTCAGCTCGTTGGCCATCGAGTCTATGAGGGTGTTGATATTTTCGGTGCTAAAGTGTCCTCGCCTCAATTCAAACCATCGATCGATATACTTCTGCCAGAAATCAGGGTCCTCAAAAAGTCGATCCCACCAGATGTAATTCAGATAATCGGTCCCATCTCCGGTTCCGTGCCAACTCTCTGGATTATTGTCGCGACCATCGGTAGAATCGAGTGAACGATCAAAGTCCCAGAGTGGTCCCATTTCGAGTTTGCCGTTACGCGTTTTATGCAGGTGTGTGCTTAGGCGAAGGGCGTCCACATTCATAGCAAGCATATTTAGCAGGTTGTGGTCTATGAAGGAAGCTACATTGATGAATCGGGCATAACCAATCTGAGGATCCGTAAAACTTGTCCCGTAGAGAGCATCTTCAAAATCGTCCAGATACCCTCTGATCCATGCTGACTGTGCCGCAGTGATATCAACCTCTTTGGGGTCCACGTAACACATTGTCCCATCCCCATATGTTGGATTTCCTCTGGAAGTACGAAAGCCTGAGTCACCTGAGTCAGGCCGGTCGATTTTCAGCATGTATCCACCGGTTATCTTGGGCTCAGTACTGTCCCACGGCTCGAGCTTTTCCACATTAACGCGTTCATCATCTCGCTTGATTTTCTCCATGAATATATAGATACCAACATAATCATCCGACGATACCCTGCCGCTACCGGTATTAAGATACATCTCTACAAATCGGGTGCGAACCGCATACCTTCCGATCTGATTACTCAATTCAAACATGAAGGCATTATTAATGAGGACACGATCAAAGTTGTAAGGAGCATATAATATCCAATCGGATTCGGCAGGTAAGCCAAAAATTGAAACATCTTTATCCTGATCATTTTCGTCCCATACTTCGAAACCGTACGAATTCTTAGGTGCCCCCGCCGTACTTCTTCCGCGAGTCTTGATCCCAATCCACCCGGCAAAATCAGCCGGATCGGTAATGTGCGCGCGACCATCCACATCAGTATCAATGAAAACAGAAGAGACCCTTTTGTAAACTCCATAGATTATACTCTGGCGATTCGTTTCAACTATGACAATCGGCAGGTCGGAACTGAAGCTCTGAACATCATTAGCCAACGCGATGTAAGTATGGCTGACCACAGGGCCTGGTGCCTTTCCAGTCTCATATACGCGGGCCTGTACCTCGACTGTATTGCTGATTGAGACAGGACCGGTATATCGTCTTGATTTTTCTGTTGGCTTTGTTCCATCGAGTGTATAGCGGATTTGGGCACCGGCAGCAAGGCCAGTTAATCCCAGGGAGAAAGAATTTGTAAACGTCCCGCCCAAATGGGAAAACTGCGGACTCTCAGAAATGCCGGAGTAAGCTTGCGTATTAGCATTACCTGGCGTGGGATTAGTGAAAAACTGCTTCCCATTCGCATAGAAACCGTAGGATATATCCTCCTCCTGCGGTGGATAACCGTATTTGTCTTTATCGTACCTGTATTCTTTATAGTCGTGCGCTATTTCTCCATTCGGATTCACCAGAGCCAGATATTCCCCCTCTCCATCCAGTTTGAAGTTAGTGTGATAACGGCCGTAATCATCCTGATATGGAAAATTTTCAGGGTGATCAACCTCTTCAATACCCGAGGCATAGACAACCAAGTAGCTATCGGGTTCCAGGGACACATCGGGAAAAGGCCACTTGGTCAATTCATTATCTTCATCCGTCAGGTTCCAACCTTTCAGATTTATCGATTCCTGACCGGTATTATAAATCTCAATCCAGTCCGAAAAGACTTCTTTACCTTCGACATTAGTTAGATATGTACCATTGTTGACCGCCATGATTTCGTTAATCAGTAGAGCAGAGTCCGGAAGTTGAGCATATGTTCCACGATAAGTAGTTATCTGATTTTTATGAATTTGGACTATCTTACCTGGGGGTCTGATCCAGTTACCTACAATATTAAACTCCACTGTATGAATCCCCGGGATAATGTTTTTCACTAAGTCTCCACTGTCTTGCCAGGTTCCACCATCCAACCGCCACTGTGCGCCGTCAGCAAGGGCTTGCGGCGGAGAGATAATTACCCGAAAGGAACCAGTCCAGTCCTCTTGCCAGCTCTCTGCTAAAAGGGCAAAATCAACCAGATTGACACCATCATTACCCACCAGATCGGCACATCCGAGGGGGTAACCCGAGCAACCTGGAGGGTCCAACCATTGCTCGACAAAAGCCATCAAGTCAGAAAAATTGACTTTGCAGTCCCCGGACAAATCACTTAGCGGACAATCCGGCTCAACAACCATAATGGTTATGAAATCATTGCCCTCTTGACCACGTTCATCCCAGACCTGAAGCTGTAGTTCATAGACACCCGGCTCAGGAAATAAGACCTCAGCATTTCGTTCTGTCTGGGTACCCATAAAATCGGCGCTCGGCTGCCCCAGAGATGACCAGAGAATTGTTAAATAATCTGGATTGGTCTGGCTTATGTTACATGGATCATCATCATAAATAGTAGGATATAACGGTACGATAGTGTTTCCAACACCCTTCCAGGTGATTGTCTGATCATCACCAGCATCAACATCGGGAGGCAATCCGCCAGCCGGGCTTCCCAATAGTTCAACTTCGGCAATCTGCACACTATTCACAGATCCACCTACCGGGCCTCGAATGGCCGTGAATAAGAGTTGATAGTGAACGTACGCCGTTTTATTGTGGAACGTAATCGGGGTTGTGTTCTTGGTAAACCGCGGCCACGCCGTCCCCTGCATGAAATCGACGATATTGCCACTGGCAATCAACGTATACGGCCCATCTATGCTCTCATTAGAACCAGAAAGTTCAAATGCAATCGGATCACGACCCGGAGCGTCATTCGCTGTTGTGAAAGTCAAGCCAGTGACGATACTACCACCGACAGATGTTGTAACCTGGAAACCAGTGGGACCTAAATCGGGCTCAAAATCTCCGTTGAAATGCAGATACTTCGTCCCGGTATTATCATCGATCGCCAATGGAGGTGCTTCATTACCAGGCCAATTTCCATTGTTCGGAACACCCTTTATGGTATCCCCTGGTTTGGTGATATCATCCGCCTGTGTCATTCCGCACCATAGCAAGGTAGACATAAATACAACTATAACTGACAATTTTCTGTACATAATAATCCTGCTTAAAAAAGAATAGGCAATCTCCCCTGGCTGGGCGCTGCGGCGACTGCAAAATAATCAATTATCATTGAAAAAGGGGCTTATACGGAATTGGTATAAGCCCCGAATTTATGCTAATCCGTTTTGCTATCTTCTGTCACTGCAAACGATCAACTATCATTTATGGCTTCCGGTGCTTCGCTTATGGAGCCGGCCGATACAGCAGAATATCATCGATGTACATCGTACCTGAACCACCAGCCAACGGATTGTTCTTGTTACCAAGTCCAATAGCAATCGTATTGACATTGGCCAGGTTCACGCCCTGGTCGGCAAAGGCCTGCAGGTCGATATTCCATTGAGTCCAGGTTTCTACCTGTGCTGCATTTGGATTATCATGAGTTACTACCGCATTGCCATTGAGAGCCACATACAAGGACTCAGCAGAATTCGATGCAATACCGTGGAACCAAATCGTAAGTACTCCAACACCTTCCTTAGTCCAGTCTCGTCGGGAGCTCAACGTCATCTCCACTTCTGAATACTTGAGCTTGGCCTGCTGGTTGTTGTCATAGTAGACAGGCATCGCCTGGTTGCCGCCATGAACAATAGTCTCCTCAGTATAAGAATAGGTGGTTTCGTCTCCGACAGCAGAGCCTGTCCCGTTACCGGCAGAGTAGGGCGGAGTACCCGGAATGCCGTAGCCAAGTCCGTCTTTCCAAGCGTACCATATCTGGTTGTCGCCGGTGTCGTAGTCCTCAAAATCTTCCACGATAAGATAATCAGCTACTGAAAAGCTCCAGGTTCCACCTGTGCTGATAGTACCATCGGTATTATACTCGTCGATTCTCCAGTAGTAAGGCCCGCCGCCCCATTCAAGAGCTTCGGGAATATTGTAGCTGGTAGCACCCTGTCTGCCTCGATATATACCGGTCGTATCGGATGCTGCGGCTTTATCCACAGCGGTTTCATCAGCGCCGAAGTACACATCATGCTCAGATGCCGCATCTCCCGCCGACCAGCTAAGGGGCTGCTTCGCTTCGTCGATATCCACTGTTGAATTATTATCCGGGCTCGGATTCCAGGCAAGTAACAGGTCGCCTCTCATAAGCTCCTTAACCTGCTCCGCCGTTAGTGACGCATCGTAGAAGCGGACATCGTCCACCGTGCCTTGGAAAAAGTCGCTTGGGGTGGGAGGATCCCATTCCTGTCCTATCGACCACTGTGTTACGCCGTCCAAAATAAAGCTGGCTGAATACCTGTTTCGCAAAACTCCATCGACGTATATATATCCACTTGACCCGCTCCTGACATAGGTCAACATATGCCACTGGTTGTCATTAACAGGAGGGGGGTACTGTCCTACGTCGCTACCTTCATTCACATACGGATTCCCACCTTGAATGCCAAACATGAAGGGGTGATCGCCACCACTATTAGCTGCAAATATTTCTCCCTCATTCGCCTGCGTAGTTTTAATCCATATACTGAGCGAAATATTGGTGCTTGTTATGTCATCACGTACACTGTCAATTATAACATGACCACCCCCGGTCAATTTCAGCGCGCCGCCTATGACACCTTCTACCCATTGAGGGTCACCTCCCAGCTTGCCATTATTGCCGTGACCGGAGAAATCAAGGGCACTGTTGCCGCTACCTTCGTCAAACTTCCACCAGCCGACAAGGTTAGGATCAACAATCTCGATAACAGGTATGGTGTTGAAGCTCCAGACGTCGCCTTTATGCGTTTCGACGACATCGAACTCATCAACCCGCCAGTAGTAGGTCTTGCCCATTTCGAGTGTGCCTGGTGTATAGGTTGTTGCTGCCTGTGGAAGTCCACCGGCGGCATTGCTCACATCATCAAAATTATCGCCGAAGTAAACGGTGTGTAATTTCGCACCGTAACCTTCCGTCCAGCTAAGCTCCACATCCTGGTCAACATACTTACCGCCATCGGCCGGGATGGGATTGTAGGCAGCCTTTGCGGGAACCAGAAAGCTCCAGACTTCACCTGTGACCACAGTTCCATCGGCCTCAACCTCGTCAATCCGCCAGTAATATGTCGTGCCCGGCACAAGGCCATCCGGAAAAGGAAATCCAGCAAAGCCTGCAATAAACATCGTCGTGGCCTGGTTGCCCTGGAATGCGCTCTCGGCACCGGACTCCACATCTGCAAAATTGTCACCAAAATACACATCGTGCGAGACTGCAGACATTCCCGGTGCCCAGCCAAGACTCACCCATACATCCTCAAGCAGGGCACCATCAACCGGTGTCGGTTCCGTAGCGTATGGAACGGCAATTTCTATACGCAGCAACGGCGCATTCGACTGGTCACCATCGTAAGCCTCAGCACAGCGAACGCCGGTGAATTCCGGCTTGCTCGGGTCTTCGCCAATTATTATCTCTACCGCATTGCCGGCGGCCCATCCTTCCTGGTCGATCAGCTCCTGGATGATAGAGGCGATGTTCGAGGTCTGAATCTTCTGGCCTACGGAGCTCCAAGGCTCCGGCTCCCACTCCACCTTTGCCCCTGTTTTTGGGCGGTCAGATATCACAAAAGGTGTTTCAAAGCCATCAGGATTCGGGTTAAGGTGACCCCAGATGAGAAAATAGGCGTCCGCAGTGCCGTCTTTTGTCTCATCACACACGAACTCGATATACGCGCTGCTTATCTTCTCCCCAGGTGCGATGCCGATATCCCGGAAGTTCATACCTATGAATTGCCTGCCGCCATTGTCAGTATGATCATCGATAATTTCCAGGTCTGAACTGGTGTTGTAGCTATCTTGAAAGCCGGTGTTTACGGCCTCCTCGCCGTCATCACTGCCGGCAGAGATTCTCCGTTCTATCACATTGCCGCCAAAGACCACATTTGTACTTACCAGGCTCAGCGCCAAAATAATAGAAGTAAACAAAAACAATTTCTTACACATGACACAACTCCTTCAAAGTTAATAAATAATTCTGCCTTGGCCACACGCCAAAACATCCTTCGTCTTCAAACAAAATGACCGACAATAATTTTTACACTTAGAGCCTATCCAAATAACCCGCTCTATTGCGGCCGGCTGCAAAGCCCGATGCCCGTGTTGTCTGTGAAAAAATGTTCTCAACGTGGAGAAAACCACGCCTCCGAGCATTTTTGGCCTACCGCCTTGGCCTCGAACTTTTCGCTCGGCCTCATAACGACCCGGTTATTCGGATAAGCTCTTAATACATCATCTGCCTAAAATGATTTTTAACGGCTTGACACTACCTCCTTCCTTCCCGTCGTGGCTCTGCCACGCCGAGACAGACAAAAGCCCGATGTTAACTGTTAATTGATATGTAAAAATCTTAACGGCGAAGCACATGTACTCACGTTATTGTAAGTGCGAGCACGAAGTTTACCTTACAAATCTATAACTTGCCTATTATCCTTCCTGCTAAGCTAATTCAGCAAAAAATTATAAATATCCGACTACGCGGTCACAAATTCAGCCCACTTTTCGAGCAAAAACCACACATCTAATCATCTTATATATATCAAATTAGTTACCTTCCCGTCAAGTGAAATCTGACAAATTATGGGTGCCTTTTCAACACCATCAAATAAAACCGGTAATTTCAAACTGGAGCAAAGCGGAAATCCTGAGCGGAAAAAAAGCTTGCCCTGAATTAGCCGTAGCCCTGAGCCCGTTCGGCTGCGCTCAGGGTAAACTCCGTCGAAGGGGTAGCCGAATGGACCGAAGGATTACAACCACCATTCACCAATAACCAATTACCAATTTTAAAAGGGGCCTATACAGAATTGATCAGTACAGGCCCCGAATTAATGTAAAATCTGCTATGTCAACCCCGTTAGATATGAAAAATACGACGTTATCTAACGGGGTCAACCGCGCTCCCATATCTTGCTTCTCAATAAGCAATGGGGGACAACTAAATCACGGCTTACGGTGCCGGAGCATACAGACGAATATCGTCGAAGTACATCGTACCTGAACCACCAGCTAACGGATTGTTCTTGTTACCTAATCCAAGTGCAATAGTATTGACATTGGCCAGGTTCACGCCAAAGGCCTGCAAGTCGATATTCCATTCGGTCCATTTATTTATCTGTGCCGCATTCGGATTATCGTGATTGACTACAGCACTGCCATTGAGAGCAACATACAACGTCTCAGCAGCGTTGTCCGAATCACCTCTGAACCAAATCGTCAGCGTGTCGACACCTTTCTCGGTCCAGTCACGCGGATAAGTCAATGTCAATGTTGCCTCAGAGTACCCAACACTGTTGTCGTAGTAAAGCGGCAGCGACTGGCTGCCACTGTGAACGATAGTTTGCTCGGCAAAAGGAGGATTGTCATAACCAACTAAAGAACCGTTTGCCGGGTCGTCGTATCCGTCCAACCACGCATTAAATATCCTGTTGCTATCGGGGTCAGTGGGGTCAAGGTCGTTGTAGGACTCAAAATCGTCCACAATAAGGAAATTGGCTGTCGTGAAGCTCCAGACAGGGCCAATCCACGGACTGTCGGCGTTGGTGTTATTGACCTCATCAATACGCCAGTAGTAGATACTGTCCCACTCAAGTTTTCCGGGGTCATAGCTCTCGGAACCGAGGTCCCTGGTGCCTTTATACTCCGGTGAACTTGTATCGGCATCGCGCATGACCTCTTTATCTGTGCCGAAGTACAGCTCATGCGAAGCGGCTGCGTCT
>DATKYR010000249.1:0-4974 GCA_035528395.1 Sedimentisphaerales bacterium | reverse complement strand
AGCCAGGAATTCCTGGGCGCTTGTGGGGTCCAGCCCACTGGTTGGCTCATCCATCAGGATAGCCGGGGGGTCTTTCAGCAGCGCGATAGCAATACCTAATTTTTGGCGCATACCCTTGGAGAAATGCTTGAGCCGCATCCTCAGCGCCTTTTCCGGCAAACCCACGGTGCGCATCACACCGTCATAATCCTTCTTTTTGAGTCCCGTTTTGCCGGCCAGCTCTGCGAAGAACGCCAGGTTCTGTCGCGCCGTAAACATCCCGTAAAGCTGGACATTCTCGGAGACATAAGAAACATACTTTTTGGCCTCCAGTGGAAACTTATTGCAGTCATGTCCGTTGATAGTGGCCGAGCCGCTGGTTGGCGGGATAAAATCCAGCAGGATGTTGATAGTGGTTGTCTTGCCAGCCCCATTTGCGCCCAGCAGGCAAAAAATCTCGCCCGGCTCAACTTTGTAGCTTACATGATCCAGGGCCAGAACACCGTCCTCATACCGTTTTGTCAGTTCGTCAATCTCAATCATTTTGTTGTCCCTTTCTTTATTAAAGAAGTTCGTATTCTTTGAATTTAAACCATTTTCTATTATCGCACGTCATATCGCAAAAAAGATACAAAAGCCGCTGCAAAGAAGACCAGGTTGAACACTGCTAACAGCCCGATATCCCAGATTGCCCATTGCAAAGATTGGCCAAGCGCAAGGTCCCGCTCCTGAAACTTCGGCACAGTATCAAAATCTACAGGTTTATGAGACATGGTTTTCCACAAACTTGCAGTAAACATTTCATCATATAGTAGATGAAGACTATTTGGATCTTCGGTATCCTTGCTACGAACGTAGTCTTTCAAATCGGCCTGATACTGGTTGATCTGGCGACGCAGCTCCGAGAAGCGTCCAATACCGGTCCCGGCAATTGCCTCACACGCCTGTCTGTAGATCTCGGCCGGTGAAATTCGTATGAACCGACGTCCAATTACCACCTGGGCCGTCATTTGGTTGAGGTGCTCATCCATAATCTTATTTCTTTCCTCAATTCCAGCATTGTAGAAACGAGCCCGTGCAGGCGGGTTACAAATTCCGCTCTCAAGAGGAGCGGCGCTACCTGCGTTCTCGCCATATTTTCCGGATAACATATCTTGAAACATTTGTTCCATCAATTCGCTAAGTCTCCTTTGCATTTCTGCCTGTGTTGGAACCTTTTGGAATGTTTTGGAAACAATCCTTCCAAAACTTGGGATTAATATGACCAGGCCGACCCAAAGAAACAGGAGAATTACCATACTACTTGCCGAACGACTTGTTCTGCTGGATATAAACATCCCCAACAGCACGAAAATGGACAGATATAAAAACGATAAAATGATAATGACAAGAATCTTATACCATTGACCTGCATCGATACTAATATTCTCGGAGGAAGTGACTATGATAAGATTAATCAAAATACCCAATAGCATAGGCACTCCAAGTGTGAACATTAGAGCGAGGTACTTGCCCAAGAGAACCTTGTGGCGAGGTATTGATCCTGCCAACATTAGTCTCAAGGTTCCGGCCTCTTTTTCTCCGCAGATACTGTTATAAGCAAAAATAAGGGCACCAAAGCTAAGAAAGAGAGAGATGATGAACACCCAATCCACGTCGCAGAAACGAAAGAGCAAAGCATTTGTTCTTCCTCTGATCTGAGGATAGTCTCCTGAAAACGCATTGAATCTGAAGTGATTGGGAATAGATTTTTCAAATCCTTCTGCGCAAAGAGCCAGTACTTTCGGCTTTCTATAAACTTCTTGCTTGTTAATAGCTAATCTATAGAGTCTACTGGTTTGGTCTCTTAGATTCGCCAGGCTCCTGTTAGTATCTTTCGAGTAGTCCTGCAACTGCTGTTCGTGTTTACTTATAAACACAAAGCCACTAACAGCAAAGATTAAGATGACTAAAAGCAGCGACAGGACAAAACGCAAACTCAAAAAATTCTCTAAGATTTCCTTACGCACTATCTGGCTGATCATAATACTTCTCCACGAATATCAATTTCCTATTCAATATAATTGCAGCTCATCTCACGTCGTATTTGAGAAACGCCACAAAGGATAACGCGAAAAAGAGAATACTTGCGAAGATCAAAAGTCCTATGGTGGAAATTGCTTGTTGAAGAGTCTCCCTGATGCCTTTCGGCTGAGAAGTGAATTTGGGAAAATCCTGCAAGTCAAGAGAAGGCGTTTCTTTCAGCATTTGCTCATACTGCTTCATAGCGGCCCCCATAAGTTTAGCTTTCTTCTCTTTGTCTTTGGCCTCCATGATCGGTTTATAAATTACTCCCATAAGTTTTTCGTAATCTCCTTCCTTGCAAGGCGTGAAGTAAGAAGTCGAAGCAAAATTTTCTGTTTTGGAACGAATATAATCAGCAACCTCATTTCCATAAGTCCTTACATTGTTTTTGAAACATTTGAAATTTCCGAAATCCGTTCCTGCCAACACTGACATTAAATTCTCGTAAAGAACTATTGGTGAAACGCCCGCAATGTTGTCTGCAAACTGTTTTTGCCTTATGAGGTCATTCAGGTGCATCTCCTTCACACCTAACACCTTGTCAAAATACTTGATCTTAACAGGTTCCGTGATAGTGTATGTTTTACGGTCGTAGTCCATAGAGCTTTTATTGCATAGATGATAATATGTGTGCCCAAAGGCCCCAGGTGCATCGGTCGCTGCTTCACTTCCATCGCCTTTAATGTCTTTGGTCAATTCTTTGATTTCACTACCACGCCGGTCTGTAACAGCTTTGACTTTTCCAGAAAACTCTTCCGGTGATTCGATGGGTTTTAATTGGGAAGCAATATAAGCACTTGCATTGGGAAGGATAGTTGCAAGCAACAGCCAGAGGAACAGCCCAAAGACCAGGCAGATTGCAGAGTTTTTACTTAAACATGAAAGTAACAAACCAAGGTTGAACATTGCAGTAACAAAAACTAAGGAAGCAAAATACATTAACGCAATGCGAAACCACTGCGCCCCAGTCAAGCTGACCATATTTGAAGGTAAAAGGATCAAAAGCCCCAATATAAATGAGGCTGTAACGGGCACAATCAATGTCATCAGCCCTGCAACAAGTTTGCCGAGAAGCACCTTATAACGAGCTGCCGTATTTGATAGAATAAGCTTAAGTGTTCCCTGTTCTCTCTCACCCGAGATGACATCGTAAGCCATCAGAAGGGCCAGAATACTCATTACGATTTTGAAGATCAGTGTTACATCTAAAGTGGGAAAAACCGAAAGCAAGGAATTGTCTCCTTTTGCTTCGGCTTCCAATAAGATGTTACTTCCGGCAAGAATGTCGATTTTCTCTGAACTGTCCAACTGGTTATCTATCCCCTCGCTGAAGACCGACAAAACGTTTGGTGGTCGATAAACAGTAGGCGTTATGTTCTTGTAAACTTTGACTTTTCGAAGCTCAGCCTCATTAGCGGCCACATTCTCATTGTAGTCCTTCAGTCGTTGCTCGTAGTCGTTCACAAGTACAGGCATGAATACAGACATCAAGACCACACACACCATTACTCCCAATGCAAACTTGAACGTCATTACGTTCAACAGAAACTCTTTTTTGGTGATTTTCCAGATCATTTTCTATCCTTTGCTGGTTTACCTTCGGCTTAGTTTTACGCCCATAAATACAATACCGCTTATCAGTGCAACCAGCCCCAGAACCAGTATCAGTGTAGCGGTAATATTCGTCTTGGCGCTGATGCGGATTTTGAGCCGTTTCTCCAGTGCCTCCACGACCTCGCTGCCGCTTTGGCCCCTTACCTCGATCTGGGCCTCGTATTCGCCTACGCCGACGTCCTCACCAGGCGTAAGATGTATTTGAATCGATTGCTTATCGTTAGGTGAAAGTTTTTCTATCAATTTCGGTAGAACTTCGGCCGTCCAGCCCAGCGGTGGCGATATCTCCGGAGCGATATTAAACAACGTTAGAGTGCCATCATTATGCAGGTCAGCCTTTATATTGACGTCCTGCCGTGGCTTTATATCCACAAAGAGATTGTTTATAAGGATCTCAAGCCGACCGGTTCCTTTGGGAATCAGGGTAAGATCCACTCGAGCAGCCTCGATTGCTTCGAGTTCCTGGACCGGGATAGTACCGGCTATATATTGACGTTTGAGCTTATTGATACTATCAAGCTGAGTAGATGTGGCTATCCATGCCTGAAAGTCGATCTTTTTGTCGATCATACTAACATCGAGTTTTTGTGGGATTGAAACGTTTAGGGTCAGGTTGTGTTTGCTGACTTCTTCGGAAAAACGGATACTGGTGATGCGAGAACCGCTTTCGAGAAAGAAACAGTTGATTTGTGGCGGCATATTGGTCACGCTTAGAGTAAAGTTGTGCTCGGTCGTCACCAGCATCTCAAGACTCAATTCGTAGCCAATGTCACTTCCGAGCTGGCCTTCGAGAGAAAACTGCAATGCTACAGCGGTGGGTTTCAGTTGTTGCGATTCCTTTTCAAGGAAAATCATTTCCGTTACGGTCTGGTCCAGGTATTGTAATTTCACTCCCGCCTCCTGGACATCCGTTAGTAACGTAAAGGTAAGCTTTTTTTCCTTACCGTAAGGCAGTACGGGTATTATCTCTTCGTAAGGTTTGCCTATGCTCGATAAGTTACTGACGATCGAGACAAAAATATTCTCAATGTTAAGCAAGGCCTGTATCTGCTCAGGATTTTGCCAGTCTGATTTTAATTGGGATTCACTTCCACTTTCAGTTAAACCCAGTGCTGATTCGGCCAGCGCCAAGTTGGACGTATTTCTGAGAACCAGGTCAAGCTTTCGCTGGCCCTGGCTGTCGTAGTACTTCTTGGCTTCCATAATGGTAATATGTGATGCTTTTGCGAGAAAATTCAGCTTCGTTTGTTCAAGCTGGATTTCAGCCTGCTTCAGCATTTGCTGGGCCCGGGTATAGAGTGACAAGGCTGTATCAAG
>DATKYR010000248.1:0-6936 GCA_035528395.1 Sedimentisphaerales bacterium | reverse complement strand
AGCCAGGAATTCCTGGGCGCTTGTGGGGTCCAGCCCACTGGTTGGCTCATCCATCAGGATAGCCGGGGGGTCTTTCAGCAGCGCGATAGCAATACCTAATTTTTGGCGCATACCCTTGGAGAAATGCTTGAGCCGCATCCTTAGCGCCTTTTCCGGCAAACCCACGGTGCGCATCACACCGTCATAATCCTTCTTTTTGAGTCCCGTTTTGCCGGCCAGCTCTGCGAAGAACGCCAGATTCTGTCGCGCCGTAAACATCCCGTAAAGCTGGACATTCTCGGAGACATAAGAAACATATTTCTTGGCCTCCAGTGGAAATTTATTGCAGTCATGTCCGTCGATAGTGGCCGAGCCGCTGGTTGGCGGGATAAAATCCAACAAGATGTTAATGGTGGTTGTTTTACCCGCGCCATTTGCACCCAGCAGGCAGAATATCTCACCCGGCTCAACTTTGTAGCTGACATGGTCCAGGGCCAGAACGCCGTCCTCATACCGTTTTGTCAATTCGTCAATCTCAATCATTTTTCTTTTCCTTTCGTGTTAAAAGTTAATATTCTTTGATTTAAACAGTTCTTTTATCACCGCACATCGTATTTCAAAAACGACACATAAGCTGCTGCGAAGAAGACCAGGTTGAACAATATCAATAGCCCTATGTCCCAGATGGCCAATTTCAATGATTCTCCAAGCGCGAGGTCTCGCTCCTGAAACTTCGGCACGCTGTCGAATCTCACTGGTTGCTTGGAAATAGTTCCCCAGTTTTTCACCGCCATTTTCATCGGGGACAGCAGATGAAGACTCTCAGGGTCTTCAGAATCCTTGCTGCGGATATATTCTTTGAGGTCCGCTTGGTATTGCCTGATTTGTCGATATAGGTTCACGCAGTGGTTAAGTCCAGTGCCAGCAATTGTCTCACCTGCACGCTGATAGATTACGACAGGTGAGATACAGGTGAAATTCCGCCCTACAAACGCCTGGGCCAGCATCTGGTTGTGGTGCCCTTCAGTAATTCGATTTTGGGCATCCGCCAATGCATTGTCAAACCGTGCTCTCGCCGGCGGATTTGCATAAGGCGAATCCAAATCAGGGTTAAAGCTGCTGGCAAACGGTCCGTATTTTCCGTTTAATGCGTTTTGGTCGATTTGGTCATGAGCTTCACCTTTCATCCTCTCAAATTCTTCCTGAGTGGGCATGTCGTAGGAAGCGTCGGAGATAATTCGGCCAAAGCTTGGTATAAGGATGACCAGGCCCACCCATAAAAGTAAGAGAATCACCATGCAGTTGGCTGAGTGGGCCGTCCTGCTGGAAATAAACAGGCCCAACAGTACGAAAATTGAAAGATACAAAAAGGATAAAAGAATAATAGTGAAGATTTTCAACCACACATTTCCATCAAATACAATGTCTTCGGAAGAAACTACAATGATTAGGTTCACCAAGAGCCCGATAAGCAAAGGTATACCCAGCGTGACCATTGTGCCAAAGTACTTGCCGAAAAGAACCTTATGCCTTGGGATTGCTCCAGCCAGCATAAGACGGAGCGTGCCTGCTTCCTTTTCTCCACAAATACTATCGTAAGCAAAAACCAGTGCCACAAAGCTAAGGACCAGAGAAATTACAAAGACCCAGTCAATATCACTGAAATGAGGAACTGTAAAATTACTTTGTCCCTTTATTTCAGGTAAGTCAGCCGTGAACACATCGAATTCAAAGCAGTTGGGAAGAGATTTCTCAAATCCCTCAGCACAGAGAGCAAGCGTTTTTGTCTTGCGGAAAATCCGCTGCTTATAAAATGCCAATTCATAGAGCTGGCTCGACTGTTCGCTTAATCCGGACAGATTCTTGTTCGTTTTTTTCCAGTAGTCCTGCAACTGCTGACTATATTCGTCTACGAATACGAATCCACCGGCTGCAAAAAGCGAGATGATTAAAAGCAGTGATAAGATGAACCGCAAACTCAAAAAATTCTCTAACATCTCCTTTCGAATAATATGCCAAATCATAAGTATATCTCCAGAATTTAATCTGACCTTACGTCATACCGCATAAATGCGACAAAAGATAAGACGAAAAATAGAACGCTAATAAAGGTCAACAGCGCCAGCTCGGGGATAGCTCTGCTGAAACTTCTTGCCAAACTCGGCTGGTAAATGAATTGTGGAAAGTCTTGCAAATCAAGGGCCGGTGTTTCCGCAATTTTCTTGTCCCGCCACTTATAAAAAGCATCCAAAACTCTCTTTCTCTCAGCCTCATTCGTGGCATCTACAGCCGGTTCAAGTATTTTTTGGCCCTCCTCCCAATCTCCTTCTTTGCTTCGTGTGAAATAAGATAGGGAAGAGAAATCAGCAGTTTTAGAACGAACATACGCAACGACGCTATTTCTGTGCATTCCTACCCTATCCATGAAGTATTGAGCTCTGGCCAGATCTGTACCGGCTAACGCAGACATAATGTTCTCAAACAGGGAAATCGGGGACGTTCGTGAAAAATTGTTGGCAAGATATTTCTGTTTGAATAGATTGCTGAGATGCTTTTGCTTTACCTCCAAGAATTTATCGGCATACTTGATTCTAACAGGTTCTTTTAAGACTGAGCTTTTCTTCCAGTGTTCCAGACCACGCTTATCACACACTAAAATATAATTTTTGTTAAAAGCACCGCCAGCGGTACTACCTGCCCAACTTGAGCGAATTTTTTTGTTTATCTCCTTTAGTTCTCTATCGCGGTTTTCGGCAACCAATTTGAGTTCGCTCTCGAGTTTTTCCTCTGGTTCAAGGGGTTGAATTTTCCTCGCCAGGTAACCACTTCCATTTGGAATCACAATCACACACACAACCCAAACGAACAATCCAAGCACCAGAGAGATAGGAGACTTTTTTACCAGACAGGAAAACAATAGTCCAACGTTATACATGGCTGAGAGAAAAATTAACGAGGCGAGATACATTAGCCCGATACGAACCCAATCTGAACCAGCTAAATCCACCAGTGGGAAAAACTCAAAGATCAACACTCCCACAATAAACGCCATTGTGAGGGGGATAACCAAGGTAGCCAGTCCGGCCAGGAACTTGCCGGCCAGCACCTGATAGCGAGCCACTGTCCCCGACAACACCAGCTTCAATGTCCCTCGCTCGCGTTCACCTGCGATTACATCGTAGGCTACCAGCAGGGCCAGGACGCTCATCACAATTTTAAAGACCAGCGAGACATCCAGAACAGGATAAATTGAAAGATACGGATTGAGTCCTGTTGAGACCGCACTCATCTCAGGAATGTTGTCCAGCTCGATTTTCGCTGAATATCCTAATCGCTTTTCAAGGCCTTCACTGAAGACTGACAATACGTTTGGGCAACGGTATATCGTAGGCGTAATATTTTTATAAACTTTGACTTTTCTAAGTTCCGCCTCATTGGCAGCAACGGCACCGTTATATTGTTTTAATCTTTCCTGATAGTCGCTAACCAATACAGGCATAAAAACGGCTGTAAGAACCACACAAACTATTGTTCCTACGGCAAACTTGAATGTCATCAGGTTCAGCAGAAACTCTTTTTTAGCGATTTTCCAGATCATATCGGATTTTCCTCATTTATTATCTCACGTCGTACCGCAGGAATAACACAAAAGTTAGGGAAAAGACGGCAGCTATATAAAAGATTATTACGACCAAATAATTCTTCAGAAAAGAAAAGCGTGCTGCTAAGGAAAGTGGCTTTTCTTCGAAAAGAGGCACCTGCTCAAAAGCAACCGGTTTTTTCGTGGTAGATAAATCCTCCCATGGATTGTACCAGTGCGGGCTGTCGGGGTCTTCAGCATCTATTGTCTTAAGGAATTGAAGGAACTGAGCCTGGTATCCGTGCAAGTCAGTCCAGACTTTTTTGAATCTTGCATATCCGCCGCCAACAACGGCTTCGTTCATATAATCAAATAATGCAATCGGTGAAATCAAGCTGACCAGCCGGGTGCTCTCTAATTGTCTGAACATGTCCTGAAAATAGGAGTTTCTAATCGCCATTTCACTATTCATACGTTTCATTGTTAATTCCGCACGTAATTTATGCTCCGGAAGAAAGGGGAAGCCGGAGCTTGAAGTGTTGCTTCCCTCCGGTGCATTCCTCCTCAACTCTTGGTCAGCGGTGTTGATTTTTCGGCCGATAGTATCTGCATGTTCAATGGAAAAGACTTTATTGGCCCAGAATATGGCCGTGTTGGGAACGATAACGACAAAGACAAGCCAAAAAGTCAGGGATAATAGTAAGCTAATATTAGATTTATGGGCAATGACCGATGATAAAGTGCCAATTGCGGCCGTACAGGATAAAAACAAAAATACAAGCAGCAGAAATGCCAATGTTTCCATTAACATGGCGGATGTAAAATCAACCTTACGGGAAAAGATAACTATCAAAATGCTTAATACAATCCCAAAGATTGCCATTACCATTGTAGTGATAATCGCACTGATGTACTTGCCCAAAAGTACTTTTGCTCTTGGTATTGAATTAGACAAGACAAGAGCCAGAGCCCCCGTTTCCTTTTCCCCTGAAATCGTATCGAACGTGAAGAGCAGCACCGTAAAACTTAAAACCACTGAAACAATAAATGACCAATTCAACTCCTGAAAAGTGCTTAGAAACGGGTTGGTGCCGCCACGACCTACTTCAAATCCAAAAACATTATAGGCGCTGTAATTGAATCGATTGGGAAAGTATTTTTCCTTACAATCTGAAATAAAATCGTTTGCCCGCGGCCGCCAAATAAATGCTCGTTTGTTAACCGCAAGTTTGCCAGCATTAGATTCGGCCGTTTGTCTCAATTGATTCTTGAATTCAGCCCGGTATTTTGAGTACTCCTGCATCTTTGCATCTTGCTTTTTTAAGAAAGCAATTGTCCCAACTACAAATATCACGATGCACAATAGAAAAGATATGTGAAAACGCAGGCTATATAGATTGTTCTGAAGCTCTTTTATGATAATAGTTTTTATCATGGCTTACCTCACGTCATATCTTAGAAACGACAAGAATGACAGATAAAAGAATATGATGCTGACAATAATCAATCCAGCTACCTTTTTAAGAAAGACCTGCTTCAGTCCGGCAAATATGTTTTCGGATTGCCATCGAAAAACCGGCACATCCGACAGGTCAAGGAATGGATATTCGTTATAATGGGTGCCGGGGATTTGCACTTTCCGTATAATTCCCCAGCTTCCGCCGTGTGCATTCATCCATTCCCCCAACTCTTTTAGATTTTTACATTCTCCGCCTGTACGTGTACTGATAATTTCATCTGCGGTCATAAATGTTTCCGGTGGTTGAGGTGTAATATAAAGAAATGACGAAAATATCTTTCTATCTCTGAAGAAATCGATGAATTCATCACGATAACGCCGTGTCCTGTCCATAAACCGGCAATGAGAAGCAACATCCGTACAACAGAGTGACGCAGAAATCAAGCGAAATACTTCTGAAGGAGAGATAAGTGAAATCATCTCCGCAAAATTTCTTTGTTCATTCAGGCTATCAAGATAGGCCTTTTGCAAATTCCATTTCTTGTCGGCATAATCAATTCGCAAAGGCTCCGAAAATTCATGAAATTTTCTCCACCATTCAAACCTCGATTTTGAGGAACCCGACATTATTCTCCGTCCATCTGAATCCCACTCATGATTCATATTATTCCACCAATCGGGTGCTTCAAGTGTTTTAGCATATTCATCGCATTTACTATTGAACTCTTTGCCTAAATCCTGCAGAACATACTGTAGATTGTCATAGGATTGGACTTTTTTCCAACTTTCCGCCATATAGACCGCGAGATTCGGAACAATAAAGACAAAAAATACCCAGAAGAATAAACACACAATGATACTGGTTATAGAAGATTTGAGCCGGGCGGAAATTAAAAGCCCGATGAAAATAAATACCGTAAAATAGAGCAGGCTTACGAAAAACAGCAGGATGATACGTCCCCAATCACTTGCTGAAAATGATATATTTGGAGAATTAAGAATTAAGATAAAGCTGAGAATGTAACAAAACAAGACGATCGGCAAAAGGGTCAGATATACACCGAGGACTTTTCCCAACAGAATTTTGTATCGGCTTAATGAATTAGATAGTAGTAACTTCAGTGTGCCATTTTCCTTTTCCCTCGTGCAGGCATCGTAGGTAAAAATGAGCGCCAGAAGGGACATAACGATGGCGATAATACCAACAAAATCAATGGAGAAAAAAGAATTAAGCAACGGATTATCACGAATTGCAGCCTTGCCGGTAGCAAAAAGAGGTTTATCACCAAGCCAGATTTTTACCCGATTGCCCACATTTCCGCTGATGCCTTGGCAGAAAATACTAAGCGGCTCCGGCGGCTTGACAATCTCAGGCCTTAGTTGGGAGTACACCCTAACTTTAAAGCTGTTTTCCGCATTGGCCTTATCCACACGGTAGACCCTCATCCGGCTATCATAATCATCAATATTTACCGTTACGGTAAAGGGAATCAGAAACAAACAGAGCAGAAAACCGATGATGAATCTAGCAGAGACTAAATTCAACAGAAACTCTTTCTTGGCGATCTTCCAGATCATATCGTATTTCCTTTCTTATCGTACGTCGTATCTCATGAATCCCGCAAACGCCGCCACAAAAAACACGACATTAAACAAAACGAGTATCCCCCAGTAAGGCAGTACTGCATCCAATTTGTCTCTTAACGCCTCCTCTTTGAACACAAAACGCGGCCGGTCACTAACATCCAGAAAAGAATTTGTCTCAAATGTTGGGTCTTTTTTCATCGCATCTTGAACCTTTCTTTGCAAATACGGCCAAAACATTTTACCGTATTCTCCGTCGAGCCAGTCAAAATAGTCGAAACTGCGCAGACCCGTTCCCGTCAGGTCTGTAGCAACATAAATGAAATTCGCGCAG
>DATKYR010000247.1:0-9064 GCA_035528395.1 Sedimentisphaerales bacterium | reverse complement strand
AAGTCAAATTGCCAACGAGAAGAACGTCGCTTCGTTCAGCATCAAAAGTAAAGACAGCCGGGAACTCTCAACAATACCTGATTGTAAGTACATTTGTGAGAACCACATTGTTATCAGCTTTATTGGAGGTTTTAATCAGTTCGCTACATTCCTGAATTCTCTGGAGAGACACCGGCCGGTCCTCTTTGTGGACAAGTTCACAATAACTCGCTCAGGGCAGGACGATTCAGGCTATCAAGTAAGTTTGAATGTGGCGGCTTTTGTCAAAAAACAGCAGGACGGAAAAACCGCCGATAAAAGCTTAATGAAACTTTACGGCAAGAAAATATGAGAATATTAGCAATAGCAAATCAAAAAGGTGGTTGCGGCAAAACAACTACGTCAGTCAACCTCGCGACCGCCTTTGCCGAGAAAGGCAAGAATACGCTGATAGTTGACCTCGACCCACAAGGCCACAGCACGATAGGGTTCGGCTATGATCCGGATAGCCTGACTATGACCATTTATAATGCTCTTATGAAGGCTCAACCCACAATCTCCGAAATTATAGTGAGCACGAAAATCGAGCGGCTTGATCTGGCACCAAGTAATGTTCTGCTTTCGGGTGCCGAGATTGAGCTGGCCAGCATAGTCGGCAGAGAATTCGTCCTGACTGAGAAGCTCAAATCTGTACAGGACAAATATGACATATGTGTTATCGACTGCCCGCCGTCGCTTAGCCTGTTGACCCTTAACGCATTTGTTGCCAGCACTGGTGTTATCGTGCCTGTTCAGGTGGAATACTATGCAATGGAAGGCCTAAAACAACTATTCGAGACAGCGAACATTATCAAAAAGCATTTGCACCCTTCCAATGTAAAAATCTTGGGCTTATTGCTGACTTTTGTGGAAAAAAGGAGGCTGCTGAGCAGTCAGACTCAACAGCAAATGCGGGAATATTTCGGCGATTTGGTGTTCGATACGGTTATTCACAGATGCGTAAGGTTGGCTGAGGCCCCCAGTGCCGGTCAGCCGGTTTTCACCTATGCCCCCGAAAGCCGGTCGGCGGCTGAATATAGGGCTTTGGCTGAGGAGATAATCAATGGCAAGGCTCCGGCTGAGCAGATAAGCGAAGGCGAAGTTTCTCCTGAGCAGATAACCGATGACAAAACTTCGGCTGAGCAGATAACCGAAGGCGAAGCTTCTCCTGAGCAGATGACCGATGGCAAAGCCTCGCCTGAACAGATAACCGAAGACGAAGCTTCTCCAGAGCAGATGACCGATGGCAAAGCCTCGCCTGAGCAGATAACCGAAGGCGAAGCTTCTCCTGAGCAGATGACCGATGACAAAGCCTCGCCTGAGCAGATAAGCGAAGACGAAGCTTCGCCAGAGCAGATAATCGAAGGCCAGGCTTTGGCCAGGAGATAATAATCAATGGCAAAGCACGAAAAGAAAAAGGCAGGACTCCAAAAGGGAATCTCATCGATTTTCAAGGGGGTGTCGATTCCACAAACCGACAGTGGCCGGGAGCCTTCCGGTACATTTGCCCCAGAGCGCACCGATTATACCGAGCCAAAACAGCCGACTCCGGAGCAGCAGAAAACCCAGCCCCCAAAAGCTTATCAAGCTACACAAACGTTGACTAAAGCTGCCCCGGAGCACACCGACAATACCGAGCCAAAACAGCCGACTCCGGAGCCGCAGAAGACCCAGGCCCAGAAATCTTATCAAGTTACGCCATCATCGCCCAAGGCTGAGCCAGCTCAACGACCCAAAACTGAGCTAACTCAACAACCCAAAGCTAAGCCGGCTCACCTACCCAAATTCATGAAAGATCAACAATCCAAGGTTGAGCCAGCTCAACAACCCAAGGCTGAGCCGGAAAAACCCAAAGATGTGCCAGCTCGACAATCCAAAGCTGTGCCGGCTCGACAACCTAAGGCTGATATTGACAAAAAAGTCTCTAAAAAACGTCCTGCCGTAAAAATCAGCAGCCAAAGCTTCTGGCAACAGATAAGAGGTAAGCTGTTTCAACCAAAACCGGGTGCCAGTAGCGCAAAGCAAAAGGCAATGATGTTAATTATGCCGCTGCTCTTTATCGTTTTAATTTTCATGCTGTTCAGGGGAGGCGTCTTTGGCACAAGTGCGGGTTACACAGAAGCGTCCACAGAAGACACCGCCGCCGGCGTTGTCACTGCCGGTGCTGATAATAAAATCGACTGGGAGATTCCGGCGCCATATCCGACAACACTTCGCGACCCTATGCGGTTAGTCCCGGTAGAAGTCCCTCAGACCGAGCAGACCGAAACCGTAAAAACAATAGAGCTAATCGTAAAAAGCATTCTTTATAGCGAGGACAACCCGTCGGCGGTTATTAGCGGCCGCATAGTGCACGAGGGCGAAAAAATACAGGATGCGAGTGTTATAAAAATAAGTAAAGACAGTGTCGAATTCGAAATGAATGGGAAAAGATGGACCCAAAAGGTTCAATGATAAAAACCGTCCCGGCGCACCGGGACAGAAGAAGAATCGCTGAAACAGCTAATTTAGAAAAGGAGCGACTATGAAAAATTTTATGAAAGAAAGTTTGTTATTAAGGCTTTTGACGGTCTTTGCAGTTGTTTGCTTTAGCTGCGCTATCGCTGTGGCACAGACCGGCAATGAGGAACCAAAAGAAAAAGCTGGTTTAACAGAACTCGAGCAGCGGATGCAAAAAAGGATATCTATCGATGTTAACGACCAGCCCATTGATTTGGTAATAAGGCAGCTGGTTGAGCAGGCCAACCTGAACTATATCAAAAGCCCCAACGTCATCGGCAATGTAACCGTTACGTTTAGAGATGTACCGCTCGAAGAGGCACTGAGAAATATTCTTGATGTGCACGGCTGCACCTACGTGCCGACCGAGAATGTGATAAGAATAATAACATCTGAGGAAATGGTTACAAAAGCCGAACCAATTCTGACTGAAACTTTTGAAATTGTCTATGCAGATGCTGAAAAAGTCGTAGAGGCTCTGGATAAATCCAAGTCACCTCAGGGCTCGGTATCCTTCATCAAAGGCACAAGTTATATAATTGTTACCGACACCGAGAGCAAAATCAGGAAGATAAAAGAGCTGCTCGAAAAAATCGACCGCATTACGCCCCAAATACTGGTGGAGGCAAGAATTTACGATATAACCAGCAGGGACAAGCTCGACCTCGGCGTCGATTGGTACGCGGGCAGACGAACCAACTGGCTTGGCGGTTATCCAATAAATGATGACATAACGGTCGAGAAATCAGGTGTTGATACCTATCTTGGCAGCAATACCGACCCGTCTATTATGAGCGGCTTTACCGGTAGTGGGGCAGGCAAGACAGACGATAATACCTTGGGTTATCTAAACCTGGGTTTGCTTAATAACAACATCGATATTAACGCACTATTAAAAGCTGAGCAGGAAATTACCGAAGCCAAGCTTCTTGCCAATCCGAGAATATTGGTGCTTGACAATGAACAGGCCCTTTTCGATATCGTAACCGAACATCCATATGTGGAACGAACAATATCGGGAAACCAAATTACAGAAACGGTTCAATTTAAGGATGTCGGCATTAAGCTTGTGGTTACACCGCATGTTACAAGGGAAGGTATGCTGAGATTGCACATCTTGCCGGAATTTGGCGTTAAAGTGGGCCAAGTTTTAGTTTCAAGCAATAATGTACCAATTGTTGATACCCGCAAAGTTGATACGATAGCATTGGTTAGAGACGGTCAGACGGTAGTTTTGGGCGGCATGCGCCAAAAGGCTGTCAGCAAACAGACTAACAAAATACCGCTGCTCGGTGACCTACCTCTGCTGGGCGGATTATTCAGATTCGATGGTGAAGATACGGCTGTAACCGAGCTGATTGTATTTATAACGCCGTGGATTGTCCCACAAGAGCCGGTTTTGTCGTTAGACGAGCAGAACGCCCTTGAAGAAACCAATTTTAGCAGGCCGAAGCCATCTTCTACCAAAGCAGAGATAAAAATTGCTGAAGAATCTTCCGAAGAATAAGGGCTAAATTCATATTTTGCGGCTCGTGGCTTGTGATTCGAACCGTCATTGCGAGTCCGCCTTGGGCGGGCGAAGCAATCTAAAAAGTAGCGAACGATATTGCCATCCCGCACCAATTGAGCTTAAGCTCAGGCCTAATTGGTGCGGGGTGGCGATGACATAAAGAAACATACGAACTACGCACGACGAATTAGTCTTTCTTTACATAGAGCGTTTGGGTGGGGAAGGCAAACTCAATTTGGTCGGCTTCAAATCGCTTCATTATCTCAAGATTGACCTGTTCGTTGACCTGGTGGTACAGCCAGTAGTCGGCCGGCCTGACCCAATAACTCATATAAATATTCAAAGAGCAGTCATTAAAATCACTGAAGTATACTCTCGGCGGCTTCTCAGCGTCGGTATTAACCTCCGGTACGTTGTTGAGGACCTCTCTTATAATCTCCACCGCCATTTTGGCTTTGGTATGACCTGAATCGTAAGTTATGGTGATATTTGAGGTCCTGCGAATAAACGGACGTTTGCCGATGTTTTCCACGCTCGTATTTGCAATCACACTATTGGGTATGGTAACAAGATGACCCTCGAGCGTTCGTACGCGTGTGCTTCTAAAGCCGACCGCCTCAACAGGACCCCGGTGCTCGCCGATCTTTACAAGCTCACCCATTTGAAACGGCCTGTCGGTAAAAATCGTAATAGAGCCAAAGAAATTAGCTATAGTGTCCTTGGCTGCAAGAGCGACCGCAATACCACCGACCCCGGCACTAAGCAGAAGAGACCTGACATTCGCACCTAAAATATTCTCGCTGATGAGCAGGACCGCGATAATTGCAATTGTTACCCGTAAAGCCTTACGCACGATGGGCACGAGCATATCATCGAGCTTTGTTTCCGATTTACCGACCAGGCGATTAAGGTAGTATTCGATGACATCCACCAGCCGATAAAGTCCATAGGCTGCTGCAATGGCCAATACCACTCGTGCGAGCTTTGTCCATCCCTCGCCAATAGCGGTTCGTATGCCGTTTTCGTCATTGAAGAACAGAGGAACCTTGGCAAAAAATATGCCGGCTGCGAATACCGCTACATAGATGGGATTCGCCAGCGACCTTAGCAGCAGTGTCAGAGGACTCTGGCCTCTTTTCTCCGCCCGCCGGACGGCATAGCTATTGATGGCAAACTGGATGATTCGCCCTGCCGCCATTGTCACAAGCACTACTAATAAAACAAGGCCAAACCGCCAAATTGTATTTCCCCTGATGATTTCGTAGTTGACCGTCTTTAGCAGCCAATCAGCCGAACCTATTATTGCTCTTCCTGACGCCGTCATAACTTATTTTCCTAATTAGTTCTCGTATCTTATATTAAGCTTTTCAGTTCATTAATCGCTTTGCTACGTTGAAAACCTTTACGAAATGTCATTGCGAGGCCCCCTTCGGCTGCGCTCAGGGTAAACTCCGGGCCGTGGCAATCTCTTGCGTAACGGACAGAAAAAATCATCGTTGTCCTTGAGATTGCTTCGCGGAGTTTATCCTGAGCAAAGCGAAGGGCTCGCAATGACGTGCTCTGGCCTGATGTTTTCAGCAGAGCATAATTGATTATCAATAATCAATAGTAAATAGTCAATAGTCAATTTCACCGGTCTTTGCACCAAAACAAACGTTTTTTATGAAACTTCGGCTATTTGCCGAATTTAGCTGGATTAACTTGCCGATAAATGTTAAAAGTTTGTGTATCGTGAATCTTAGAGCTTATCCTAATAACCGGGTCGTTATGAGGCCGAGCGAAAACTTGTCCGCCTATGGCGGAGTTCGAGGCCAAGGCGGCAGGCCAAAAAGGCTCGGAGGCGTGGTTTTCTCCACGTTGAGAACGTTTTTGGCCGACAACGCAGGCATCGGGCTTTGCAGCCGGCCGCAATAGAGCGGGTTATTTGGATAGGCTCTTATGGGGTGAATAATGTCATCCGGCAAACTAAAAATCTATAAAAGGCCGAATTTTAATAGCCCCCGGTTATTACTGGGCTTCTCCGGGTGGATGGACGGCGGCGAGGTCTCAACGGGAACCGTAAAGTGCCTTATCGACCAGCTCGGTGCTCAGAGGTTTGCTGAGATTGGGCCGGAAGGATTCTATATCTATAGTTTCCCCGGCTCAATGGAAATAACAGCACTATTCCGGCCGCACACGAAGATAAAGAACGGCTTGATTACATCCTACGAGATTCCCGTAAATGTGTTTTATTATAGCGAGGAAAATGACCTTATATTGTTTTCAGGCAAAGAGCCCAACTTGCAATGGGAAGAATATGCCGAGTGCATCTTCTCGTTATGCGAGCAGTTCGGCGTCAAAATGATATACTTCATAGGCAGCGTTGCCGGCCTTGTGCCCCACACGCGAGAGCCAAGACTCTTCTGTTCGGTTTCGGATGCCGGACTTAAAGAAACCTTCCGGCATTACGGCGTTCAATTCACCAGCTACGAAGGGCCGGCCAGTTTCGTTACTTATCTGACAGCAAACTGCAATAAACGAGGCTTGAGAATGGTATCTTTCGTCGCCACCATTCCTGCTTACGTGCAGGGCGGTAATCCCAAGTGCATAGAAGCGGTTACAAGAAGGCTGGTGGGTATGTTGGAGATGCAGGTAAAGCTTGATGGCCTGCGGGCCGTAAGCGACGCATTCGAGAAGAAATTAAGTGAAATTGTGCTGGAGCAGCCGGAACTGGAAAGCAATATCCAAAAACTGGAAGAGGACTACGACAACGAGATTTTCAATAGTGAAATGGGCGATTTGAAAAAATGGCTCGAGCAGAAGGGTATCAGGGTGGATTAAGAGCCTATAAGGCACCGAAGCAATCTCAGACCAAATAATCAATAATCATTACGACAAGCACAGTAGCGCAGTAATCCTAAAACTCCTATTACGACCAATCATACTTCGTGAATAATCTTTTCAGACAAAATAATCAACCAGACATTTTTCTTAAGATTCCCAAATTCTTCTGTCAACTGTTCAAATCTTTCAATATTCACATCTAAGCTACCACTCCTGTTTGACTTGCCCTTAATGATTCCAATACACAAATCTGCATCGATTTGAAAAAGCTTTTCAATGCTCTTAAATTTCAGACGAACTCCAGTATCAAATTCAATAGCAATTTTCCGGCCTTTCTTAATCGCAACTAAATCCAAATTTCCATCTCTGGAAATCCAGTCTCCGCTCTTTCTGATCCTCGACTTAAAATGAATTGGATATTCTAAATTAACTTTGTATCCGCCCTTAGCGAATAGTGCTTTTAATCCATCTAACACATTACGGTGCAGGCCCTCTCTGTTTTCAATATTAGCATTAAAACAAACACTTTTAACTTGTTCTAAAACTGTCATATTCCCAATACTACAAAAAAACAATTTCAGCCTTTTATGGAGGGGACAAAGGGGCCCACTCCACTTTTCTAACCTCTTACAAATATCTTCTCTCCCACCTTGTCCTTGTGGTTATGCCTTGATAACCCCAATACAATGCAAAAACATACTCACCCCTTCATGGAGGGGATAAAGGGGCCCACTCCACTTTTCTAACTTCTTACACTCACGCCCTTCCCCCTGTCATTCCGAGCGGAGCATAGCGGAGTCGAGGAATCTGGCCTGCAAACAAAATATAGCCTTCACTTGTCTTGGGATTATACCGTCATATTCCCAACACTACATAAAAAACTCTACCTTTCATGGAGGGTACAAAGAAGCCCGTTCCATTTCCCAATACTACTCTAAAAACTTACTCTCCCTTTTATGGAGGGGACAAAGGGGCCCACTCCACTTTTATAACCTCTTTCAAATATCTTCTCTCCCACCTTGTCCTTGTGGTTATGCCATGATAAATACAATGCAAAAACATACTCACCCCTTCATGGAGGGGATAAAGGGGCCCACTCCACTTTATACTTTGCTCTCTCTTAATCTTTTATTAAGTTTCTCCCAAATCTCCCTGAATTTGTCCGGCTGAAGCCTCCCATAAAAATCGGCCAACTCGACGCCCCGCGTCGAGCGTATTTTGCCCCGTCCTCTGGTCGGGGGTGCAAACGTAAGTAATGCTTTGTCCTTTTTACCCAGTCCTGTGCTGGGGGGATTTTTCTTTGACTTTTTCCTTCTTTTGTGTTATTTTCTTTGTCTAAAGGCGTAATGCATCAAGGAGCGAAATCAACACGAGATACGCTTCTGAGTTTACCCTGAGCGCAGCCGAAGGAGTAATCGAAGGATACGATTATTTCTTGGCGGGAATTCAAGGATTTGGGGTAATGGTTGGTCTAAGTTGATAAAGAGGTTTCAGTAAGAGATAAAATGGACTTACCTGATTTCCAAAACGCAAGGAAATGGTGGGATGCTTTTAACAAATGGCCCCTAAGTTATCGAATATTAGTAGCTATAATTATTGTCATAGTTTTAATTTTGGTTTCTCTTCCATTTCTCCAAGACTTCTTTAGTATTGATAAATCGAAGGCTTCAGAACGACCAATGTTTATTGTTATGAATCCGAATATTAGAGTTGGTTCTAATACTCTTATTGTAGCTGAAAATAGTGCAGCCAACTTGAACCGGCTCTTGAAAGTCGAATATGATGGAATCGTTTTTCCCACCGGAGGCACTCCCATTTCTGGTAGTGACCCCCAAATGTGGCATTTCACCCTTTACGATAAAGAATTGCCAGAACACATGTTGAAAGAAGGGACTCATGAACTCCGCTTTAGTTTTTTTGATGGTGAATTTTCTAATATTTCAAAAATTATAATCAGCAAAAAAGCTACTACCCCCTTTATTGAACTTCCTGAAATAGATGTCTCATCTTTTGAGAACATTGAGATTCAAACAATACATGTTCATACTGCGAGAGATCTTATCAGAGCAATAAAGACGATGTCCCATCCATAGTTGGAGGTTGAAAAAAGCGATGGCTACTCCGGCCTGATTTCGTATAAGATCAGGCCAGTTTAACAATTATATTTTTTGAAAGGAGTAGCCATGCAAAGAAAATTGTACCAGATTGCGAGCA
>DATKYR010000246.1:0-8314 GCA_035528395.1 Sedimentisphaerales bacterium | reverse complement strand
CAAATCACATATCCCATTGGCGCCTCGTAAATATTCCGACAAGTAGCAACGACCTAATATTTTATCATCGTTCTTGGAACCACGCATCGTCTTAACTCGTATTTTATAATCCAATCCTATAATCCGCTCAGTAGCATTGTTAGTTCTATCACCCCCATCAGAGCTAACCTTCTCCCATGTCCTCTCAATATGTTGTAACAACTGGTTAATCTTCCAATGCAAGCCCTTGCGACAATTAATGTAACGACGCACCAAACGCGGTCACTTCGTTGCCTGCCATGATCAATACCTTTGGCACGGATTGTCCAGGTTGTACCGCAGAATGGACATTTCATTCGTCTTTGAGCTATTGCCGTTATCTTTATATCGCTTACGGCTCGATGTCGGATGCCGCTGTGAATATTCCCGCCCGAACGATTGCAGTGTGGATAATGCCTCTCAAGTTTTAGCTGAGAATTTACCGAATGAACTATATATCGAATCATTTTTGGTCTCCTTACTGTTCCTTTAGTTAACATCGGCAAGGAGACCTTATTTTTTATACCTCAACCACAAATTTTGGGACAGTTACCTGGAAGTGAATAGGTCATTGAAAATGTTTACAAATTTCATTATTTTCATAATTCACTGATATTAAAGAGGTTGTGAAATGACCATTTTCGGCGAATGGGCAGATAACGAGGCTTCGGGTTGTAGTGCCGTTGTATGTGTCAACTCGCGAAAATAGGGCCATTACGGGGTACTTAGTGTGTATCTCAGTGCATCTGATTGGCTGGTGGGACTGATCCGAGGAATCCCCGAGAATCGGGCCGGGTATATTTTCATACTACGACGTGAAAAACACACTTGTAAAGTGCTATGCGATTGCTATGATAGTGCATAGTGTGGCCTATATAATGTTTAGGCCGAAGGGAAATAGCAATTCCCGGAGCAAATATGCATTTGAAGTTGAAACCATTCAGTTAGGAGGAAAACCTTTATGAGCGACATTACTAACAAAAGCACGTCACGTCGAGAGTTCTTGAAGGACACCGGTCGGATCGCTGCTACATCAGCTTTTATGGCGGCGGCCGTTCCACGTATGTACGCCGGGCAGAGCAACACTATCAAGGTGGCCTTGATAGGCTGCGGCGGCCGGGGCACCGGCGCAGCCTCGAACGCCCTGTCCGTAAATAACGGGCCGATCAAACTCGTCGCCATGGGCGATGTCTTCGAAAATCGCCTTAACAGCAGTTACGAGAATTTGAAGAAAATTCACGCCGACCAGGTGGATGTACCAAGGGATCGCCGGTTCGTGGGCTTCGACGCTTACAAACATGCGATGGATTGTCTGAGTCCGGGCGATGTGGCGATCTTTGCAACGCCTCCGGCATTCCGCTGGGTGCATTTCACCTACGCAATCAAGAAAGGCCTCAATGTTTTTATGGAAAAGCCTGTCACTGTGGACGGCCCGACCAGTCGGCGGATGTTCAAGCTCGCCGAAGAGGCAACAGCGAAGAACCTCAAAGTAGGAGTGGGATTGATGTCCCGTCACAGCCGGGCGCTCCAGGCACTTTTTCAACGCATCCAGGACGGCGAAATCGGCGAGGTCATTCTGCAGCGCGGCTACCGGATGCATGGACCGATCGGATTCTTCTCCTCGCTGCCTAAGCCACCCGGTATCAGCGACCTGCTTTACCAGGTGCAGCGCTTCCACAGTTTCATCTGGGCAAGCGGCGGTAATTTCAGCGACTTTAACATCCACATCATCGATCATCTATGCTGGATGAAGAACGCCTGGCCGATCAAGGCCCATGCCCTGGGCGGTCGCCATTATCGGCAGAGCCCCGAAGGCATCACTTACGTGGACCAGAATTTCGATACGTATTCGGTGGAATACACGTACGCCGACGGCAGCAAATTCATCCTGGATGGACGCTGCATCATGGGTTGCAACGATATCTACTCCAGCTACGCTCATGGCAGCAAAGGGATGGCGATCGTCTCAAAGAGCGGTGACTGTGGAATGCCATCCAGCACTTACAAGGGCCAGAATCCGACGCGCTCGAACTTGCTCTGGGAATCCAAAGTAAACCGGGACGAGCGGAATCCATATCAAAACGAATGGAACGCCTTGGTGGACGCCATCCGCAACGACAAACCCTACAACGAAACCGAGCGCGGCGTCCGGACCAGCCTCGTGACGAGCCTGGGTCGCATGGCCGCGCATACCGGCCAGGAAATCACCTACGACGAGATCCTCAACTGCGACCACGAGATGGCGCCCGGTCTGGACAAGTTGACGATGGATTCTCCTGCGCCCCTGCAGGCCGGGCCTGATGGCAAATATCCCGTTCCTCAGCCGGGCATCACTAAACAGCGGGAATACTGAGGCTTCGTTGCGCGTTGCCGGGTTATCCTGGTGTCCAAGATACGGACTCTGCGTTGCTGTATGGCGCATGCGTGATTTGAGACGGCATGTGCTCAGACAGAGCGCCGGTTCCACCCACGTTGAATAGCTGGACGCTGCAAAGGTAATTTCAAACAAAAGGGCTGTGAGCAGGATGCTTGTAGCCCTTTTTTAGTAGCGGTACCACGGCTTAAACCTGCGTTATGTGAACGGTCGATTAGATGCAATATGGTTCCCTTACAGCTAATCACTAACCGATATTT
Organism: Sedimentisphaerales bacterium; assembly: GCA_035528395.1. GTDB lineage: Bacteria > Planctomycetota > Phycisphaerae > Sedimentisphaerales > Anaerobacaceae > NIOZ-UU13. The sequence continues at coordinate 5,662 of DATKYR010000246.1, read as the reverse complement.
GGTCTACCGGATGTCACAAGAGATCGCATTGGTCACCTATGAAGAGCTCAAAGTCAAATACTAAAATCCCTGTCGCCTCATTTTTTTTATTTTGAGGCATCCTGTTACGATATATCAGCCAACTTTCATAGCTTATTGCTCTGTTGAAAACGTGGATTGTCATTCTGAGGCGAAGCCGAAGAATCTCATTTCTTGAGCCATAAAGAGATTCTTCACTCCGCTGCGCTCCGTTCAGAATGACAGTTTTTGTGGCTTTTCAACAGAGCAATAGCTTATCTAAACGCTTTTCGGTTTCACGGTACAATTATAATAGACACCGTAAGAGAAAGACCGATCTCATGCGTCTCAAGCTCCTTTTGAATAGTTTGGATCGGGATTTACCATTTATACCTACCCGGCATTCTTTCCAGGACATTATAAGATTATTAGGGACAGTGGGGCTGCCCCTATTTTTTGCTTTTGGTCTTCTCGAACGTGGTCGGATCTTCGAGCCATTTGCCAACAGTTTCTCTTTGTTCCTCAGACATAGTTGGCCATTTCTCTTCTATGGCCCCAAGTTTTTTTCTTTGTTTCTCATAGATGGTCGGCCATCTTTCCCTCATCCTCTCGAACGCTTTTCTCAGTCCGGTCCTGCCTTCCCGGTCGGACATTGACTCTCTGCCGGACTGAATTACAACCATATCAGCCTTGCCTGCCTTGACTACTGCTTTTCCAGCCTGTGTTCCCTTCGGAGTTTCAGAGATTGTAGCATCAAACGGGAGAAATACTTTTTCCGCGCCGTTCCATTCGATAGTAGCTTGCGTAGGTCCGATTGCCACAATCTTCGCGTCTCCCACCGTGTCACCGACTTTGTACCACCTGTCCTTTATCAGCACCTCATTCCCAAATATTCCACTGACCTCTTTTACCGGATGCTGCTTCGGCGGAGGCGGCGCAAACAAATTGTTCTTTTTTAGCGCTTCAGCAAGCATCTTGTATTTGGTAAAATACTTGTCCATATCGTTGGTTTCCACGTTATTTTGCACATTGGCCTTCTTAACAATGCTCTCCGCCCTGGTTAAGGTCGTGAAGAAACTTGTTGTTTTCATCAAGATCAGAACTGCCAAAACTACTGAAGCCCCGAACATGACTAATGGAATCAGTTCTTTCTTCTGTCTCAAATAATCGGTTTTCATAAGCTTTTTTCCTGTCCGATGGATCTTAACTGAGATTTGCCATTTATAACTACCCGGCATTCTTTCCTGCTCGATTATCAGTAAGTTCTGATTTCGAGAAATTTGTGATCATAAATCAAGTTGTTTGGTTTTCAGCCAGCAACTCAGTTCAAGCTTAAATACATTTTCCTTGTCAGTTGCTCTAAGCACAGGTGTATAGATGATGTAACGATAATTACTGTCCGGCCAAGTTTTATCTATTCCCAATGCTGCTTTAACACCCTGATCAAGCCAAAGAGGGAAATCTTTTAATGTGTCACTCCGATAGTCTTCGTCAGTGACAAATGTTATTTCCGTGAAAGCCGTGGGTTCGCCAACGCCTTTGTACTTCTGACGATACGATTTTAATAATCTTTCAGCAGAATCCTCAGATTTAGTATGCAAGCGAACGATTGCTTTTTTTATGCCCGGTGCATTTTGCAATTCAATGGCGACTTTCTCACCCCCCAGAACAACTCGTCCAATCCCATGGGGAGGTTTGGCTTGGATTGGCAATGCGAAAAATGCATCCGGCTTTTCCTGTGCTTCGTAATCAAACACAAGCAAACGATTCGTGGACCATTTCTCATACTTAAAATAGGTCTTAATCTGTACAGGCATCAACGAATTCCGGCCTACCATGATGGTGATTTTATCAATCCACTCGGCCTTTTCGCCGGAAGGATCAAATTCATATATCAAAAAATCTGAACCAATTGAGATCGCTGATTTATCACTAAATTCAGAAAAACGAAAAGTCAACAAATCTTTCATTAGCGCATCAAAGACATTGTCATACTCTGCCAGCGTGGATTTCCCCTTGTCTATGACATTATTATGTTCATCCATGATCATCCATATATCACCATTGTCAATGGTTTGCTCTGCATCATATTGTCTGGTTCTGATTTTTCCATGTGCATACCAGCCCTCGCGAATGGTTGAATGTCCATTCTTCTTGGTCTCGATATCATAGAAATGAACATAGCCTACCTTCTCAATTTGGCGCACGACTTCTGCCCACGCCACATTCACCCCATCAATCGAACCGCCAAAATGATTGACCACCAAAAGTGCTGCAACGATTATGACTGCTGCAGCAGCTAATCTCCATATTCCTGCCTCAGTAAGGATTCTCCGAATGTTTCCGCGATGAGCAGCAGATGCTGTGGATTTCCTGCTTGCTCCCAGGACCTTATCCAATACTTCATTATCAGCGTCGGCGTTAATCGTAAGATCAACGTTCTTTAATAGCTTGTGTATATCTTTTGCCTTTTTCATTCTGGTACCTACTCTTTCAACTTCGCCCGGAGTTTCTCTACCGCATAACGATATCGGCTCAAGACGGTATTGATTGAAACCTGCTGTATTTCCGAGATCGATTTGAACTTCATGTCTCCATGTACGTGCAGAAGCACAACCTCTCTCTGTTCGTACGGTAACTGTTTAAGTACGTCGTTCACTTTTCGCATATTTTCACTGTACACAACCCACTGGTCTGGAGTTCTTGCCTTCGAGGTAACCGCACCGGCGTCAACCAGATTGACATTCTGCTCGCTCCGACCATCTCTTAATCTGTTACGTATGCGATTGGCAACACTTGTGGTCAAATAGGCCCTGAGATTGCCGTCGACTTTCATCCTTCTGGCCGACTGTGCAAAGGACACAAATACATCTTGCACGATATCCTCTGCTAAGCCTGTATCTTGCGACAGGGCACTGGCCAGTTTCAACAATCGGGTTCTGTATTTTTGATAGATTCGGCACAGAGCGTCCTCGCTGCCGTTCTTGAACCGCCACAGTAAGAGCTTGTCTTCTACCATTTACGCCCTTTGTTCTGAGATCTCAAAATTGTGCCTACACTCTATATTACACTTACGCTCGCATTTTAGTCTAAAAAAAGATTTGGTTGAGCAATATCGAAGGTAAACGGCTCGGGAGATCGCACCGGCCATTGAAAATGTTCACAATTTTTATGATTTCTATAAGGCACTGATGTTCCAGAGTTTATGAAAAGGGAATTTTTTCGAATTGGCAGAAAACGAGCTTTCCAGTTGTACTCCGGTTGTAGGCTTCAACTCGCTAAAATGGGGCCGTTTTGGGGGTGTTTCGTGGGTGCGTCTCGTTCGCTCTGGTTGGCTGGTGGGACCGGTGAAACTTCTAAAAGATATTTAGAGCCTATCCAAATAACCCGCTCTATTGCGTCAGGCTGCAAAGTCCGATGCCTGCGTTGTCGGTGAAAAAACGTTCTCAACGTGGAGAAAACCACGCCTCCGAGCATTTTTGGCCTGCCGCCTTGGCCTCGGACTTTTCGCTCGGCCTCATAACGACCCGGTTATTCGGATAAGCTCTTAGTCTTCACGACCAATATAGCTAATGATGAGTGTGAAGCCATTCAAGCACATCGCGCTCCTGATTGCAGGATTATCCTTGACGGGGAGGTGGGTAATTTGGTATAGATGAAATTAGTGAAACTTGTGCCTGCTCAGTCGGACGTCTATGGATTTTGGTATTCTTGCAATTTTCACAAATAGAGGAGGAGTTATCATGAATCGTTTCAGGCGCAGAGTTGTAGCAAGAACTTTGTGCTTCATGTTGGAGATATTTTGCATTTCAATTAACAACCTATATTTATTTTTTGAAGGAGGATTGTTATGTGTAAAAAATTGATTTACCTGGTTTCTTTTGTTTCGGTGCTTGGCGTAGCAAGTAATGTTCAGGCCGTGCCCTTTAGTTTAGTGCCTACGTTTGATGGGCACGTCAGCAATGACGCCTCTGAGGGGCCGGACACAAGCCCAGGCGGAACAGGTATGCATATACGCGATGTTAGCAGTAGACGCCGTGTGGGGTTCGTGACATACGATCTCTCTGAGATTAAATCTCAAGGTGCCATTTTCTCAAATATGAGCTTCAGTAATTACGGACATGATACCGGAGTGGTTAACGTCTATGGGGTTCTTGAGGCATATGAAGACCTCGTTGCCGAGGGAATCACCTGGAACACTGCTCCCGGTGTTCAGAATGACCCCACACCAGAACTCGATTCGGCGGTTGCCCTGGACCTGGCTGACGTGACCGAGATATTGTTGACATTTAATGCGCCCCCTCGAGGAACAAGGGAGTCAACCGAAACAAGTGAGGCCTTAGCAGATTTCCTCAACAACGACACTAATGGATTTGTAGCGTTTATGTTTGCGTCTCCAGCGGGCGGTAATGCTATCGTTCGAACCATCGAAATGGGAGAAGATGGCGGAATGTGGCTTGAGGGAGATATTGGGGGATTTCTCGAAACGGCTCGGAATCCTGAACCTGCTGATGGTACTTTACTTGCGGATACATGGGTAACCCTTGGCTGGAGACCGGGAGATTTTGCCATTTCGCATGATGTTTACTTAGGCGAAAATTTCGACGATGTGAATGATGGTGTTGGTGATACATTTCAGGGCAGTCAAGCCGAGACGTTTATTGTTGCCGGCTTTCCCGGATTTCCTTATCCGGACGGCCTTGTCCCTGGCACGACTTACTACTGGCGAATCGATGAGGTCAATGACACCGAGCCGAATAGTCCGTGGAAGGGTGACGTCTGGAGCTTTGCGGTTCCGCCCAAGACCGCCTATGCACCCGACCCGGCTGACCATGCCGAGCTGGTAGACCCGGATGTAAGGCTTAGCTGGACAGCAGGTTTCGGTGCGATATTGCACACCGTATATTTCGGCGACAATTTTGACGATGTGAACAATGCCGCCGGGGGTCTCCCACAGGGAGAGACAACCTATACTCCCGGCACACTTAAATTGGCTAAGACTTACTACTGGCGGATCGATGAGTTTGACGCCGTCGACACGTATAAAGGCGACGTCTGGAGCTTTACTACCGAGGGCGCCGTCGGGAACCCGAACCCGGCTAATGGCGCTGTGGATGTAGAGCGTACGCCGGTTCTTACCTGGTCGCCGGGAATCTATGCTGCTTCGCATGAGTTATACTTCGGTGCCGATGAAGATGCCGTGAAAAATGCCGATACAGGTTCGCCGGAGTATAAAGGCACCAGGGACCTTGGCTCTGAGAGCTATGAACCCGGAAAACTCCAGTGGAATACCACTTATTACTGGCGTATTGATGAGGTCAATAACGTCAACTCTGATAGTCCGTGGACAGGTATCCTCTGGAGCTTTACGACAGCCAACTTCCTTGTCGTGGACGATTTTGAATCCTACAATGACCTTGACCCCGATGACCCCGAAAGCAACAGGATATTTAATGTGTGGTTGGACGGATACGACGACCCGACAAACGGTTCTCTTGTTGGTTATGAGAGTCCTCCGTTTGCAGAGCAAACTATCGTTCACGGAGGCAACCAGTCGATACCGCTTTACTACGACAACAGTGTTGGGTACTCTGAGGCGACTTTGACGTTGACTTACCCGCGTGACTGGACCGAGAATGGTGTTAGCACTTTATCGATTTGGTTC
>DATKYR010000245.1:0-62710 GCA_035528395.1 Sedimentisphaerales bacterium | reverse complement strand
GTCAGTGCCATAGAGATGGAGATTAGCGAGGACTGGGTTGTCGGCAAAAGATATTTTGATATGAACGTGGAAATGGAGAGCGAAAACGAATCTGCTGATTCAAAAGAAAAGAGAATTTACAGAAAAAATGTTGCTTAATCGATGAAACTATTGAATGTATTAAAGAATGTATTACAGAATTACAAAAGGTTGATACTACAAGTTACTGGTTCTTAAACACAGAAACAATTCAAGAAGACATACTAGAGCTATAGCAGCTGAGTAGAATGGACTTAAAATATATTTTCTTTTATTAAACAACAACTCCCTCGTATTAAATTAGTCATTTGCCCCGTGCAAGCAAGCTACATATTTTGAGCGCTGGATTTGGTTCAAGTTACAAGGCTTGCAGTCCTGACTCAAGCGGAGGCGTACTGTTGTCGAGCATTGGGTGAGGCTGTGTAACGCTGAAGTGCAAAAGGTGGGTTGAGCTATTGCTCATCTAAGAACTTAAGCAATTCTTGTTGCACAGAGGAGTTTGCTTTACCTATAACCTCAATTGTTTGTTCTCAGTTCTTTGGTTCGTGTAGCCCAAAACACTACACTTTTCAATAACACTTTTGCGGCTGTATTTAAGAACCTCGAAGAGGCCCTTCCTTGGATATGTACCGGAAATAAGGACCTCTTGTAGTCTCTTGCCATTATTTAGGTCCAATCAATAGAACTCCTACGTCTTACAACGAATGACGAAGACGCATATCGTATTGGCAAATGCCACGCGAGACTTTATTCTTTAGCAAGTCTTTGGAGTCTTCTGATTCTTGTTTTAAGAGTCACCGAACCTGCATTCTTCTGGAAATACTTTTTCACACCACCATAAAAAAAGGTCATAGGATCTGATGATCTAAAAAATTGTTTGTATCTGCCAGTAACTCCATCTATGTTTTTTTCTCTTTGATATTTCTTTTTTGGCTTATCACAAGGTGCTAACACAACTTCAATATCTGTACCGGCCCTAATAGCTCTTTTGAATAAAGTTCTTAGGCGATAGTCAGCCTCACGAAGTGAATAACCAATGAAGACCACCCTTTCCGCTTCACATAATTCAGTATAAGCAATATGCCATACCATTTGTATATGTGGATTCTCAAATTTCTTCACAAAGGTTGGTGTTATGAGGAAGGACTCAAGTATAGGAGGCCGAATTTCTTGACCTTCAGAAGAAGGTATGAAATTCGAACATTTTGGGCAAGTTGTCCCAAGAATATATTTAATCCAGATGTTCTCCTGCATACCCAAACCGGTGTATACTCTACCACAATTAGGGCAAAGTGACCAATTTGTTGAACCGTGAAGTTTCATTAACTTAAATTTTTTGAAATTGCTATATTTTGAATCTTGAAAATAAATGCGCTTTTCGGATTCCGGTATCGCTGTACAATAGCATGCATAGTCTACTACAGTCTTTATGTTTACGCATTTTGATAAACACCAATTAAAAGCGTTATCCAGCACACAATCCCAATTCAGTGAGATAATACTAATGGGCTCCATTGACTTCTGTGATTTTAAGAATACCTCCAGACAGTAGGCGGCAAAAGAATTATAAAATTCGCGTGCATTGTTAGTTATGCCTTTTTGCTTTAAATGAAAAAGGTAAAGGATCACTTCATTGAGCGATTTGTTGATGGTTTCTAGAGTCTGCCATGAATACCCACAGCAATATTGTTTTTGTGAAATAGTTTCATCAAGAAGGGTGAAAGCATCTTCAAGCAACGGGTCTGTTTTCAATCCAAAGACATTACGAAGAAAAGTCGAAGCATTATTCCAAGCAGTTAAATATCGATTGACTAAGGATGCGGGAGCGTCAGACAGATTAAGATTTCGTATAGCTTCTAGGATCTCAGATTGCAAAGGAACATTTGCTTCTCGGGAGAATCCTGCCCCTAAAACATAAACCGTACGCTTAAAGGGTTTGCTGGGTGGTTTCACTATACCACCTCAGATATTACTCGCGACCATATCCTACAGTGCTCGGTGTTTTCTGTACCTATTTCTTTGTCAAGGGTATCCGCAACCTTTTTCAAGTTAGCCTGAACATTTTTTATATCTAAACTAGACTTATACTCTTTTTGTTTACACCACATATAATGACGGACGCTATTATTCTTAGTTTGTGGTGTGGGATATTGTCGTCGTCGTATTACCTTTGTTTTACCATATGCTGCAAAATCTACACTTGGATTATTTGTGATGACTTTTTTACACTGAGAGCAATCACATATATTCTTATAAAAGTCCTGACAATTTCGCATTCCCTTTAAGGCCCTTACTGCTCGCAAAGCTGTTCTGAAGGCTAAGCGGAGGTGCAATCGCGGCAAATAATATTTTGCAACGGGGACTCCGCCACTAACTGGCACAACACGGCGCTGCTCACCATATTCCAAGCTATGTGTGGAACCAGCCAGGATGCCGGTTTGGACCAGCAATATTGAGAAAAATCCGCCATACAGATTCACTACAGGGGCTATTTGGTTAAGTCCTTTTATAAACTGAACAAAACCCTTTAGCGAGCTTTCCGAACTTTGTTGTTCTGAAAAATTATCTACCCATATCAGGAAGATGTCGGGCTTTAGGCTTGAGTATGTTTCCAAAGCTATTTTTATTTGCTGAGAATCAAGTAAAATGTCCTTTGTTATGACAATCTGAATGGCCAATGGTATTTTTTTCTTTGAAGAAAGAATTGCTGAGTTTTGAGCACAAGATTTGTTAATATCCAACCACTTCTCCAAAGTATTACCTTGCATACAGAAATAGGGGGCGACTACAAAGCTGGGTCTTACATTGGTTGTGCTCACTTTACCTTTCTTTTTTAAAAACTCATAGTATTTAGAAACTGCTGAACTTTTCGACTTAATTGCAAGAGTTTTAATTTGAAAATCCAATACCCTCTCACAAAATTCATTCACAAGATTATTCTCTTCAAAATCTTTGGGCACCACAGAACGGTGTTCTTCTCCGATAATAGTTTGAACAGGTTCACCGTAGGATTCCAACAATGTCCTAAAAGATTTTTTTATTTCTCCTTTACTACTGTTGGAGCTTGATTGCAAATGGGAAATGTCATGCTGGAATGCATGTGTTTGGGGATCAATAAAAAAAGGCTTGTATCTAGTCCTCTGCATTATAAACGAAGCCAATGCATCGGACATATGTGCTACCATGGTTGCATTCAATACCAATTGGTCATATGTTTTTAGAAAATCACCGACAAGATATTTCTGATCGGGTGCAATTCCGTATCTTACAATATGTCGCCCTACAATAGGTTTGGCAGCTTTTCGGGTCATCCGTTTGCCTCCTGAGTGACATAATTAACAAGGTCACGTCGCGCAATTTCCCAGGTGTCCTTAGAACGTGGAGCCTCAATCACTATGTCAAATGGCCAATCACCTTGTTTCTTATGGAAAACCAAACCCACTTGAGCTTTTTTAATTGCTGATTGCAGTTGCTCGCTGATTTTCCTCTTTGGCATGCAAATATAAGCGTAATCAGCACCAAGGAGATGGTCCCTGGCTTGCAAAATTGCCCTACGCCAATCGTGCATTTTGAATTCTACAGTAATTACCAAGCCAGCCTGTATGTACACCAAATCCACTATCCGACCAAGAAGCGGTACTTCATGTCTAACATTTATTGAAGTTAGGCTTCTCAGTCGTTTAAACGAATCATATTGGATTCTTCTTTCTGTCATCAATATTACCCCTTTTTCACTAATATCCAATAACTCTCTTTCGAATTTTGGATTTCGTAGTCATATCTGGATACTTAGTATAAACATATCGCAGTAAAGTTTTTAATTCAGCAGAAGTACATCGACGTTTAAATTCATCCAACGCATCCCACTGTTCCTTTGAGAGGCTATTCAACAACTCCTCCTTAACGAATTCACGGCCTAATTTCGATAAACTAAATCTTTCTTGGAATTCATCTTGTTCTTTGTCCTCACCTCCTGAAGTTGCCTGCCAGTATTCATACTCTTGCCTTTCCTCTTCCAGTAGCTCTGTATCTTCGATTTTTATAACATCGACTAAGCCTATTTCAACAAGAAACTCCAAGTCTTCGTACACTTGAGATGAGAAAGGGCCATAATCACACGGATCGAACTTTGGTAAAGCAGAGACAGGTATAGTCTTTTTCAGATTAAATTTCGACCGTATTTCCTTGTCAAAAAGAAAAACCATTTTCATTAAGCGGGTTTTCCCAATTATCGGCTCGTGTTGTTTACCTGTATGCCCTTTGGCATAAAGCAAAGCCATTAATAAATCTTTACAATTTGTTATTTTGCCCATCATTAACCCTCTTATGAAAGAATTTCAGACACATTATATTACTAATATCGTACAATTATAATTATTCTTTGAATCTTTATAAGTACCTATCCGAGTTTTTAAACTCATTTCCCTTACTTTCCATGGTTCACAATCCCCATCTAACTACTTTCTTTTTCCCGACTTACTCTCGACATCTTGTTTCAAGGGAGAAAACAGCATCCCAAGGTAGTCATAATTTTTGTTCCGCTCGAAAAATAAAACATGCTTATCAGCAAACTGCTTTTTTGTCCAGTTGCCGTCGCCGTAATATTCCCGAAGCTCGTCATAAGTGGTGGCTGAGATGATAAAGGAATCCAATTCTACGTTCTTTAATCCAGTTTTTTGTCCCCACTCTTTAGACAGTTTAGCCAGACGCTCGTGCAACTGTGCTTTGTCGCTCGTCCAATATGTTTTTTCTTGCCTCATACCGTGTGGTTCTATGAAGATGATCCGCTGCTGTTTGCCATTTTTTACCCAGAGAATGAAGTCCGGATAGAAGCCTTCGTTTTCAAAGAAACCGATACCTTTGCCCCGACTTAAATTTCGCAGAAGGAATATCTCCTTGTCGGCAAGGGACTTGCCAGCTTCCTTTCGGACATGCTCGCGAACGTTTTTGACAAACGTCTCTTCGCTCGGCTCTAAGCCCTTTGGTTCGCTTTTAATTTTATCCCCACGCTCAATTAGAAGTGGCTGATACAGATGCCTGTCAAAATGAATGTTCGGCAGCTCTCGTGTCTCCTGTTCATATATCCTGTTGCCTTCGTCGATCAACTCTTTTATTGCCTTAATAAGCTTGGCCTCGGATCGAGGAATCTTGATGGTATAGTTTCGGAAATTCGGGTCGTCGGAATCCAATTCCCTATAGGCCATGTGTCGCGAATCCCAGCGTTCCTGTTGGACTCGATAAAACTTGTCGACATACTTACGCAGAATTGAAACGACAGCCTCTCGCAGTAAGTCCACTTCTCTGAAGGAATTCGGTTTCACAACATTATGTTCTGCCACAAGCCGGTATAACTTTGGTTCGCTTTGCTCAACAACCCTTCTAAGTGCTTCCGGCCTGATGACCAAATTACAAAATCCCTTTCTTTCCTTATATTCGACAAGTTCCAGATATAACTGCTGCCAATCGAGCAGATCCAGACTTTCGTTCGTTATGGTCTGCTCCTGGCCAGCTTTCATCGCGACGGTAGCTACAGCTGCACCATCGCTTCGCATGGATTCCACCTTGAGGGACATATCTATTGATACTTTGGCAGCTTTATCCAACTGTAATACTATATCGCACTCGTCGGCGAAGCTTCTGTTTTCCGGAATCCTTGGAACAACCAAACCCTTTTTCAGGAACGACATATTCGCTTTGATAGCCAACGGCAATTCTATATGACCTTCGGTCTCAACGCCTTCTCTTTCCAGGTACTCTCTGAACTGGGCCATATAGTTGGCCCTAACCGCGAAAATATTCAGATTCTCAAGAAGCCTGATATGCTCCGGATGCTGACCGTCGATAGCAGAACTCCGCTTCAGGCTTCTGTCCAAGCCCATTAGCCTTACACCGCGACCGAATAGCTGGATAATCTCCGAGCCCTCGCTTCTGCCGATGTTGAGCAGACCCATATTGGAAACCCGCCAGCTGTTCCAGCCTTCCATAAACTTCTTGGCACCAATCAATATGTCAATCGGGGTATCGGGATTATTTATACCCTCAAAAAGCGATCCCCCTATCACATCTTCTTCCAGCACAATCCCGCTGTCATCTATTTCTACCAGCTTCTTGAAGGCACTCGTATCTCCGATATAGATAAGACCGAAATAGTCTTCCGCACTGCTTACTTTGAGTCCCAGCTCACCGCTGCTGCCCTTGATATCGCACATATGCAAAGCACCGCCAGCCGGGGCACCGAAAACCTTCTCCAGTATTTCACCGTAGATACTTTCTGCCTGCGGACTACCGTTCCGCAAATAATCGAATCTGCTGGCGAACACATCTTCGCCATGGGCATCGATAAGCCCGGTTTTTCCGTCAATAATCTTTTTGATTGCTTTGACAATCCAACCGTTTTTGTTCTCAAGACAGTGATGAAGAAACCGTGCTACAGTTAAAACATCGGACCGCTTTTGCTTATTCTCGGTGTAAACGGCATTGACAGTACTGCCCACAAAGACCCATAGAGGCTTTCCCAGATTATAAGGTCGCAGTTTATCTTTCTGTTCACCGAAGCATTTCAATTGTTCATAGAACGAGAGCAGGTTGCCCAGCAAAAGAGTTTCTGTCTTTTCCTCTGAAGCTTCCTCTTTGAGATTCAGGATGTGGAAATCCTTGCCGTAGCCGTCCCCGTGGAAATATTTGTAGGAATAATCGAACACTATGCACTTGCCGTACTCTTCGGTTAATTTGTCCTTCTTAGTAGCGTTCAATGCCTGCCCGAAGGTCGCACTGTACTCGAAAGTAAAGCCGGTTTCGCCCAGCCTGTCCCTGAATCCCCGCCAAGCCTGTCCGCCGCTTCCCTTATGACCTTCGTCCACAAATATAAGATTATTTCCTTCGAATGCTTCTACCGGAACGGTAATCCCGCCTCCTCTTTTCTGTTCCACAAGTTTGGTAATCTCAATTACACGGACGGTGTTTTTGGCACCAAGTCTCAGTCCGCTTTCTTCAAGGTTGAATCTTTCACAGGGCAGGCCCGAGGCCTTCATCTCTTCGATATGCTGTTCGGTAAGACCTTCGTTGGGTGTTATAAGCAGAATATTATCAAGCTGGCCTTTGTTATAGTACAGAAACTGCCTGTAGTTGAAATGCATAATCAGAGTCTTGCCGCTGCCGGTTGCCATCCAGAAAGCAAGTTTACTCAGGTCACTTTCTGAGAATCTGGAATCCTTCACATCCCCAGGTGGCTTGTTCGAATTGCGTACTGCGACAAACTTATTCAGTTCGGAGAGCATTTTGGCCCGGCTGTTAATATACCAGTCCAGAAATATTTCGGCATAAAGAATTGCCAGATACTGGAAGTATCTGAGTGTAATAGGCTCGGCACGTCGTGCATTTATTGCCTCAAGATGTGCCTTGATGTTGTCGTCGTATTTGCCAAGTACAGGCAAAGCAATTTTTACACCTTCCCGCCCGACAATACGGTGGTATACGTAACTCCTGCCGTAAGGGTCCCATCCTTCCTCGGCCTCTTTTATATCCGAAAGCAATTCCTTATTGCTGTCGTATCCGAGCATGTCGTTCAACCAGGCCAGAAGTACAAGCCGCTTTTCCAATTTTACATAGGTTGTGCCGTTATTCGACTTCCTTGCCATTACTGCACCCCCTCGAACATACGGGCCTTGAATACTGGATCCAGAGCCCTTGCCTTCGGGATAAAGCTGTCACCATTAACAAATATTTCGTCCGCTCCTTCAGTAAGCTTCTTATCAGCCACAAACTTCTTGTCCCGTTCGAGGTCCTTCTTGCCCCAACCTTTGGTCTCCCGCCAGATAACCGCCACTTCCTTATGGTCTACTGTCCCGCGATATACCAGGTACTTTCGGCCTTTATCATCATAAACCTTGCGTGTCATTACGTGCAAACCAAGCAGATAATTGAACGTCTCCGGCAAATCCACAACTTTTCCCCTTGTTTCCTGCCCCTCGGTGATTTGCAGCTTGTAAAAGAAAGGACTGGCCAGCTTCTCGATATTCAAAAATGTTGCACTGCCCTTTGTCTCAAACTCCAACATATAATTGAGCAGATAATCATCGAATTTCATCAACTGCGTCTGCCCGTCCGACGACTCGAAGGAAATGTTATTCAATGCGTCCTCATAACTCTCAATCCGCTGATACTTAACAATCCTCGGACTCCTTTCCGCCTCCTCCCTTGTTGCCATCCGTTTCGGCTTGCCGTCTTTCCATTCTGGAGAAAATGTCACCTTCTTTATGCGAGGAAGGAGGACAGTCTCAACACAATCATCAACCTCAGCGAGGACGAACTTGCGGCATCCTGCATCTTCCCGATTCAGGTTTATAACGGCATTGGCGGTGGTGCCCGAACCAGCAAAGTAATCCAAAACCATGTCATTGCTATCAGATGCTGCTGCTCCCAATAGTTCCTCATACAACGACACCGGATGGCAGTAGGGAAACTCAAGGCCAAGCTTTACAACATCTGCTTTGCCTCTCTTAGCATCACTAATTACGGAAGACAATTGACGTTTCGACTCATCAGTCAGCAGAACTTTTCTTTGAGGTTGGACTGTCTCGTCTTTGCCAAAAAGAATTTCGTTCTTTTCCATTAGATCTTGCAGGGTCTTTGGTGCACGCGACCAACCATTGCTTGGAACCGGACACTCCTTCTTAGTAACGGGATGAACGAGCGGAATATGGAATTTGGGATCCGTGCGTGGTTCAGGGGCTCCCATAGCTACGCCACGAAATACTCTCCCATCATCATCAATAAATCGATAAGCCCTGTCGCCTCCAGTAAGCCCCTCACAGTTACTTATCCAAACGGCAAACTCGCGTCTAACTTCGTCATTTACGCCCCCGTGTTTCTGAGTAAGCGATTTTGCTTTCGCAAGTATTATCCGAACATTAGTAGGTTTAAGGTATATTGGTGACTCGCACTGTGTTCTCCATAGGATGTATTCATGCTGGGTAGCTATCCCTTTTCGTCCGAGCATGGGATTCTTTTTATCCCACACAATTGTCCCGCTATCTTGTATGCCAATATGAGTACACAGCAGATGCAACACCTCGTATTCGTTTTCATCAATGTGGCACAAGTATGACCCGCCGGGAGACATCAACGGAATACCAGCAGCGATTCGGTTTTCCATCATCGCGAGCCAGCTGGAATGCTGATAGTTGTTCTTGTAAAAAAATCCGCTGGTCTGTGTGTTATACGGAGGGTCGATATGAATGCACTTTATCTGCCCGCTGTACTTACCCGTCAGCAGGTTGAGGGCTTGAAAGTTCTCGCCGTGAATCACAAGTCCATCAGTAGCCTCGTCAATATCTTCAAAACTGGTCAGAAGTTCATCCACAAAACCGGAACTAAAATGCTTCGTGTCCAGTACCAGTGTAGGATGGACTTTTAAGAATATGACACGCTTATCTTTCTTGGTTTTAGCATTCGAGTTAAAAAGGTTCTTCTGCTCTTCATCAATGTGGAAAAGTTCTTTCCATTCAGTCCACTGGTCGTCGTTTTGGGCAATCTGCTCGTAAAATTTTTCAGGGATGTTAGCTATAGTAATGCAATATTGTGTTTCTGTAACAAACTTTTTCTTCTCGAACAGCTTCTTCTGAAAGTTTTCAATCTGAGCAACGAATGTGATGATTTTCTGGCCGATATTCTTTATCACCCGCATCGTCTGGAACCAGCCCTGGGCCTGCTTCTTACCCGCTGCCTCCAGCTCATCTATGTTCAGGACTTCGTTTTTAAGATAAAAATTCAGTTCTCTTTCCAGGAAACCTTTCAGGTCCTTGTGAATAAAGAAGTCTGAAGTGTTCCGCCTTGTGTATTATCTCAAATGATGCTCGAGGTAGCTTACGCTTTTGCCGTCAGAAGTTTTTCTGCGTTCAGCCAGCAAAGCAGACTGGGCTTTATCGTCTTCCAGTTTCTTGAGGATTCCCGTCATTGCCTCGTCGATGATTTTATCCTGCTGATTCTTCTTGCCGTAACTGATTTCCTCCTGCTCTGTCAAGGGCCTGTGTTCAAATGGAATCACAAGCTCTTTAGCCTTTTTGTCATAGCTTATTTGGTCGTATTTAGGGATAAAGAAGCGTTTGTCACCCTTAACGTTATCCTTTTCGATATCCGCGTTTTGCATCTTGAAATGGATGGTGATGCCATGTGAACGGAAATTGTAATCCCGGAAGTGCTCATCGGTCTTGATGTAATACTGGTCACTGTTTGCCCAGTGCAGGTAGACCTCTTCGCCGTTGTAGGGAATGGCATATTTTTCCCTCTTTGAATACCGGCGCTTGGACATGAAATCGCCGTTGTCATAGTATCTGCTAAAGAAGGCATACAGATGATTGAAAATCTGTGCCTCCAAGGCAGAGCGATTCTTAGTCCCAACAGCCTCGGATTGCAGTCCCAGGTATTCCTTACCTATCTTCGTTTTAGCAAACTGTTCTGCCAGCTTGCCTTCGGCGTCAATTGCTTCTTCACCCAGTGTCTCTTTGATTTGCTGTTGCAGCTTCTTTATCTTCTGTGCGACTTGTGATTGCTCGGCCAGTGCCCCTTTGTCCAACTCGGATGATACCGCTTTAATAAGGTCCTTGTTAATAAAATCCTCGATTGCTTTACGCTTGTAATTCATTATGCGGTATATACCGAAGTCCAGCTCTGCACAATCAAACTGGAATATGTCCCGCAATAACCGCTGAAGTTTTTCGACGTTACTTTCCGTGGCCATGATCATCCTCAGTATTTTTTTCAGTACTACTGATAATAATTTTGTCAGCTGTAATTATAAAGGTTGGCAACAACACGTTATTTTCCTCCGTTTCCCTGCCTGTTCTCACGTACCCATTTTTCTATTTCCGACCTCTCGAACCGCCAGAGCCGGCCAATCTTGACTCCCGGCAATTTACCATTGCTCGCCCACTCATATACGGTTGAAGACTTGATCCGTAGATACTCAGCCACGTCTTCAACCGTCATAAGCTGTGGATTTTCCTCTTTCATTCGGATGCTCCAATTTTGCTGTTTCTTACCTTTGGCTTCATTCAATTCCAGTCTTTTCAGGTTTCTTAGAAAGATAAGCCGACAATAGCACGATGTCAAGAATTACTTCAACAAACACCGGGGTCCAATGAAAATGGCTTAAATATTGAAAGCGGCAGGCGTCACTGTGAAGTGGACAAATGTCTATGGCTTGCAAATCATACAGGGTTGATAGCCATTACTAACGGCAGTTTTCTTAGTAGCAAATTGGACCTTGTTTTTAATGCCCAGCCTTTTGGTGTATTTGCAATTGCCCCTGTGAAATACCTTCCGCTTTTTGTTCCCTACGATTTGGCTTTTTTCGCTGACAAAGTCATACTTTCCTAATTTCAAAAGAGCTATTATAAGAAGATGCATGTAAACTACGCTATATTCTTGAAAATACATAAGCGCATGGGCTATCCTATGCCTTAGGTTGTAACCGGCTTTTTCGACAAGTAGGAATCTAAATAGGAGTAAATCATCCTCATCAAAAAGTTGTTTTATTTTATCTTCATACAACAGAGCATGGATATCTTTTTCTCTTACAATGTTTCTCCCTTTGCTATCCTTAGTTTGGTAGAAAGTAGTTACTCCACATATTTCACACAAATCTCTGAGCAATCCCTCCATTTTTAAGGTCAGAGAGTCGATACTCAAAACAAAATTGGGCTGGTTTATAGGATTGGTGAAATAGTAATGCATTTGCAAAAAATACTCGTTCAAAGCTGGTGCAATCAAGTTTAGCCAGTTGTATTCCTTTTTTTCTCCCGTAGGTGATTTGTGACAGAGCGTTTTGCCGAACCATGAATATTTGTTCAAAAATGCCAAGAAATTCTCGGCGGATAGTTTATTTTGCCTTATAGCAGCACAGAATACTGCATCTATCAGGAATCTTTTATTTAACTCAATAGACCAAGAGTATTGTTGAAGAATATTGTGATATTCTTTTTCTTCTATGGAAAAATGTTCCGCCTGATGACCACGGTTGTCGATTACACTTGTAGCAGCAAATCTTTGAAAAACGTATTTCTGGTTCTGGTCTTCTACTTGTTTCTTTAAATCTTTGTACGTGGGAAGCAGACCCTTGTTAAGCATCAAAAATTGAATTATTTCTTCGGGGCTTTTTTCAGATAGCCGATCGCCAAAATTATTGTATTTCTGAATTGTTTCGGTTAAATCTATTTCCCCACCAAATTCTTGCAGCTTTACCGAACTCTTTAGCTCAATGTATCTTTTTTCAAGCTCAGGTATTTTTGCTTTGTTGCCAATTTTTTTATATTCTTCCAGTGCGCAAAGACAGAACTCCGGAATGGCTAAGTCTCCCTTCTTTCTTTGATTCATCAACGATTCGTATGATTTTGCTCTTTTAAGAATCCAGTTATGTGTTTCGGTGCCCACCTTTTCATCAATTTTCTCACCGAGGTTGAGCATATCTATAGCTGCAGGGATGTTGTTTGCTTTGGTTAATGACAGGGCAGCTTTCCAACATATATTTTGAAAACCGGCAAAATCCTCCTTTAAAAATCTTTTTCGAGCTTTAAACATCAATTTTATAACATTGGCTCGCAAGGCAAAGGAAGACCGGCTATCAAAATTAAAATCCAGAACGAGTCGTTTCAGTTCAGATTTGATTTCATCAATGCGATACTTTATTTGATAGCCAAGAAAATATGCATTTTGCATGATTCGCATGACATCGAGCCCAAAATGTTCCGCTGGAGCATCCTTGTCCTTTCGTTCATAGACATCAATAAGCTCTAAATAAGAATCTACCGCTGCTTTTGCATATTTGGCGTGTTTTCTGGGGCTGCACCAGAGAATGTGAGCATAACGTGCTTTCAACAATGGATTGCTTGTGTTTTCCAATCTTTCAACAAGATATTGATATTTATCTTCATCGAAATTCTGAAAATTGGGGTAGGTAACCGGATTACCTTTTTCATCTGTCATTTCGAACATCGTCAGTGCTGCACCTTGTTCCAGTCTAAAGTTGAAAAAATCTACCTCCCATTGAGCTATTTTTGCTTTGTTGGTGTCGTTATTCTTATGAAAAAAATCCCTCAACTTCTGGAATAAGGTTCCGATGTTATGCTGGTATTTGTAACTGGCAGCATTACGCTCCAGGTGTTCATACAGTGAATCAAGACTATCAAAATCATCCATGATTATTTTCACCAACCGGTGTCATATTTATTTTCCTTTTTAAAATAGGAATAATGTTGGAGATGCGACCGTCCAATTTAATTACCAAAATCAAGCATTTCCGCGGCTTTTCGTTTTCTGTCCTCGGTCAAATCCGAATACCTCATTGTAGTACGGATGTCCGAATGGCCCAATTGTTCCTTCGCAACGGTAAGGTCTTTGGAAACCTTGATTAGTTGTGTTGCATAAGTATGACGCAGGGAATGGAATTGTGTAACTTCAGGGAAACCGCACTTCTTAGTCAGTCTCATCAGAGCTTTACGCAAACCTGGATTCAAAGGGCCGCCGGACTTACTATGAAAAACTCTGTCATCGTCAGCGGAAGATCTCTTTTTATGCTCCTGCAGAAAAGCAGCCAGTTGTTTCGGAATGGCTATGTTTCTTTCCCTTACCTTTTGTCCCGAAGACTTCGGTATCCACCCTCGTTTTCTACGAATGCTAATAATGCATCTATCCGGATCAACGTTGTCCCATAGCAGACTTATTATCTCACCCTCTCGCATGCCGGTATATATAGCGGTCAGCAAAACCGGGCGAAACCAATCATTAGCTTCCGCCAGAAGCTTTTTAGCTTCTGTTTCCGTTAAAGCACGGATTTGTTTGCTGTCATCCTCTTTCAGGTAGTCCACAGTTGCCATTGGATTTTTCCCTAGCATGTCCCATTTTACTGCCTTGTTGAGGAAAGTCTTGAGGCTGCCGACCTCGATATTTACAGTTCTTTTCTTGATGGGCTTGCCACTGTTAGGCACTACCTCGTTCAGTCTGAACCTCTGATATGCTTCAATAACTTCCAGCCTTATTTGAGAGAGTTTATTCAGGTATGGTCTCTCCGTATCAAGGAACCTCGTGAATTGTTTGATAACGCGTTTGTTCCTGTCATGATAAGATGCAGAATGCCTAACCTTCGTCTTTTCAAGATATTCATCGAAGAACTTGCGGATAGGATAGTCTTTGTTTAGGAGGCCGACTTCCCCTCTTTCAATACGGGCCTCTATGTCCCCCCTGGCTTTCTCGGCGAGGGTCTTGGATCGCCCAACTTTCTTGCGGACAAACTTCCCGTTGACATAATAACCAACGTACCAAGTCTTGCCGCGATTGTTCTTTCTACAAAAAGTAAATGCCATAAGATGCTCCCGTAATGCTCCCGTGAACTTCTTATGGTAATTTAACTGCGTTGTAACCCCCTGTCAATAAGAATATTACAAAAAATAGTAAAATGGAGGCGGGGGGATTCGAACCCCCGTCCCGAGATGTTTCAAGGCAAGCGTCTACATGCTTAGTCGCTTTATTGTTTTTTTCGCCTTGCCAAGCGCCAAAACGACAGGCTCTTAACTCAGCTATTTCGGAAAGGTCTCGCCTTGTCGGCCCGAACAACCGACTCAGCCAGCCTGCTGTTGTGACGCCCTTACCAAACCCACAGGCAAAGTCAGGCAGGACGGGCCGCCAAATTAGGCAGCCATGCGCAACTGTACGTTGTCGCTTAAAATTTGTTGCCGGATGATTAGCCAGGCCAACCGGCGTCCTGGGCATGCAGCTTGTCCGTCCACCATCCGGTCGAAGCCGTTCGCCCCCTTATTCACTTTTCAAATATGTCTTCTTTCAGCCCTGCTAAATCGCTCGTTATGGCAACCAACATTATATCATTTATTACGCCGCACAACAACAAAAGTTTATTACAGGCCGGATTTTTGCCAGAAGCCGCATAGACGCTTTTCTCCCTAACTGTTAGAATAACCGCATGGGTTAACTCGTGCTACGTAGCCAAGAGCTACTTTGCAGAGTAGCAAGCCCATCCTAATCACTAAGTGGCAAAAGGAGGTATCTATGGTCTCGATATGCATTTGCATGGATAAAGAGCAAGTCCCAAAAATAAATCATGTGGGTACAATTATGTGCTTGTTCGTTGCCTTTCTTACTATCAGCGGTTGCTCGAAGTCCAGCGAAGACGATGTTGTGCATGTATCTGCTCAGGAGCTGGCCGTTATCAACGAAAGCTTGAGGTATTATATGTTCTCTAAGCAGGACTTCAACGAACCGAACAGTGTTTGGGCTTTCTTACAGGAATTAGCGGCCCCGCATTATGATTCATATCTGCTTGTCGGTTCAAGCGGTACGCTGAGGTTAATGGAACGAAACGATATTTCATCCTGGCTTAGGGGAAAAGAGAAAAGCAAAGCCGTTCTCAGGGAGCTATGTTCAGACCCACAGTTTATGCTCGAAGGAAACAAGTGGAAGGTCTTATTCAACATGTTCAAGAAAGACGGTAGCGTTGATAAATGGGAAGTTGTGGGCGAGCATGATCCTGAAAACAAGTACAACCAGGTTGGAAAGATAGAAATAAGTACTCTGAAACCTAAGGGAACATTCTCTTGGCCTCTGATGGGATAAGAAATGGTACGATCCACGGAGAAAACAAACGCGAAACATGCACCTTGTTTTTATCAGCAACTACTAAGTTCGACTTTTGCCATTTTATCATAACTTGTTGTATTTACGGCACTTACAGCAACCGTTTCTGTCTTGCTGTGCTTAACCGTAAGTATCTGTGCCGCAAGGACTTATGCACTCAGACAGAGTCAAAAGTGCAAAAGTCGAGCTAAGCGTCAAGCTACAAAATTATACCTGTGGATAGACCCACGGCTTTCGATACTTGCGAGACAGCAGCTTGTTGGCCTCGGGGTCGCCGATGATTACTTCCTTTTCGCCGTCCCATTGGACACTGCGGCCGAGCTTCAACGAGAGCATGCCGAGCAGGCTCATATTTGTGGAACGATGGATTAGCTCGATATCACATACGGGGCGCGAACGACTCTTGATACACTTGAGGAAGTCAGCCCAGAGCTCTCTAATGTTCTGGTCGTCCGGTTGATTAAGCTGGGGTTCTTCGTGAATCTCCTTTTGACCTCTGCCGATTGGATAGAACGTCCAGCCCCTCTGCCAGCCCATGTGGAAGGTACCTTTTGTGCCGTAGAAATAGCAGCCTACGTTTTCACCCTTTTCGGCCGGGTTGCCCGCGAACTGGCGGTGCTCCCAGTAAGCGGTGAAGTCCTCGAATTCGTATGTGGCGAGCTGGTGGTCGGGGGCCTCGGTAGTCTGGCCCCGTTCATCGTTGACTGGCGGGCCTTTGATGGGCCTTCCGCCGGCGGAATACACCGTCTTGGGCCATTTCTCTTCCATTATCCAGAGGATTTGATCCACCCAGTGCACCCCCCAGTCGCCGAGTGTGCCGTTGCCGTAATCGAGGAACTGGCGGAAGCCCTTCGGATGGATTTTCGTGTTAAAGGGCCGCAGCGGCCCCGGGCCGCACCACATATCCCAGTCAAGGCCCTCCGGCGGCTCGACATTCTTACGCGGTTCTTCCGGGCCGCCTCCGTAGAGTACGAAGGCACGAACCATACCGATTTTGCCCGCATTTCCTTCTCTGAGGAACTTCATACCGGAAACGTTATGTGGCGATATTCGCCGGTGTGTGCCGACCTGGACGACCCGGTCCGTTTCCCGGGCGGCTCTTACCATCGCAAGGCCTTCGTGTATCGTATGACTGATAGGTTTCTCCACGTACACATCGGCCCCTGCTTTAACCGCTGCAATGGTAATCAGCGGGTGCCAGTGGTCGGGCGTGGCCACGATGGCAATATCCGGTTTTTCCTTTTCAAGCAGCTCGCTGTAGTCCTTATACTTTTTGGGCTTATCGCCTGTAAGCTTTTCCACCTTTTCAACGGCGGGGTCCAGTTGGTTGCTGTCAACATCACACATAGCGACCATTTTGCACTGGCCCGATTGCATTGCAGTCCGGCCGATGTTCATACCCCACCAGCCGCTGCCGATAAGGGCGGTGCGGTACTTGCCGGCCCTATCGGCCATTAATATGTTGGGGGCCGCGAAGGCTACTGAAGCGGCTACTGAGCCTTTTAGAAAAGTGCGACGGTCAATAGACATGATATGTTTCCTTTCTTGTCTTGAACGGTTCAAATGTGTTCGCTTCCCATCGGTGACGAAGCTGCCAAATGTTCGTGTTTAATATAACAGGCCGGGCTACAAAGTCAAACGAAAAACCAGCTTCGTCCGGGAACAGAGGACAGAAGACAGGCCCCCTTAGAGTATAAAGCACTCTAAACAAGGGGGTAAGAAATTGGGTTTGTTTGGGTTTGTTTTGTTGGGGCCGAAGGCGTGGTTTATTTTGATATACCTTTGTTGAATAGGAGTTTACGTTCATTTTGGGTATTTCGGTAATTGGGTTTGAATTGGGTTTGTTTTGGGTTTGATTGGGTTTGTTTTTTGGGCTTTTATAGGGCATAAAATCTTTATAATCCTTTGTATTATAGGGATTTACATTCATTTGCAATCCGCCTACGGCGGACAAGATTGGGTTTGTTTTGCATAAAAAGAGTTGATTTGTAGAGGGTTCTTGACAGATGTAAAGGGCAGAATGCCAAATGATTATTGATTATTGATAAATGATTATTGGTTTTTGACTGTATCATCATATTGCATAATGAGTTATCTGGTAGTCTGAAATCCGAAATTCTACTCCATCGACTACCCCTTCAACTAAGCTCAGGGCTACGGCTTACTAAGGACAGATTGCGAGTTACGTCAATTGGATGCGCAGCTCGTATCGGTTGCGTTAAGCGTAAATCGTCTTTTAAGACGTAACCGAAAGGCAATAAACGATACGAGCAGCGTAACCGCAAACGGATATTCATTCTCTGGTCTACTGACCCATGGGCTTACCACGCTGTGGCTTATGAAAAGTCTATTAAAAGCCGCCTGCTGGCGGTTTATGTTAGCCTGCTGGCTAACATAGGCGTATTATAACATATTATCAAACAATATTCAACAGAAAAAAATTTTAATCTCCGAGACTCGGCACTGTATGCTGGATAGTGAGGAGTGATCTAAAGTGAGCTAAAGTAATTTAAAGTGCTTAAAGTGAGCTAAAGTTGGATGCTGGGTTCTGGCTGCTAGGAGAACTACCATCCACTTCGCTTCCTGCGTTCGCTCAATGGCTGCCAACCGTCGCGGCTTGGCACGGATTCGAAAGATGCCTGTCCTTCGTTTTAAGAGGATGTAATGTTAAAAGGCTTATACGTAAAGCGCGTACACCAGTACTTTTCTGCCGAAAAGTAAGACCCGGGCATTTATACGCGCTTTACGTACGACCTTTGTGTCAGGTATGGCAACAATGAATTTCCAAAAAGCTAAATTCGAAATTAAAAACCTATAAAAACGGGCACAAGACTCAGGACGCAGGACGAAAGACATCATTGCGAGGGTAGATCTCTCTACTTCGACCCCCGTGCTTTCTTACGAGAGCAAGAACGGGGGCTTAGGTCGGGATGACGGTTAAAAACCATCATTTTTTTGTAGAAAATCACACTTAAATTGTGTAAATTCTTCATTACTGAGCGGGGACATCTTTGATTAGCGTTTCATGTTTTGGGCGGTTGTTGGTTTTTTGGCGGGCTAATATTTTTATAATGAGGTGTGGCGTGGATTTTATAGGTGACTGTAGTTGTTGCGTTCCCTCGATGCCGGACTTAGGATTAGAACGAAAGGATTAGATATGTATAGATTTAAAATTATAGTTATAGCGATGTTCCTTTGTATTCTGCCAGAGATGCAGACACAGGCTCAGTCCGAGGATAAAGTTGTTGTCGATAATAATACTGGCACACCGACAATTGCCGTGACCAATCTGGATATAACCGATAAGACTCTGAAATTGAGCTATGAAATAAGAAATGATTCTGGACAGGATATCTGGATTTTATTGGGATTTGGAACATCTGATGCTAGCGTCGATTTATTCATTGACAAAGATGAAAGAACGCTTCTCATACGGAGACGCTTTGACGTACCGTTTTCCGGAGGGGGCAATATTGCCCCTGGTCGGTACGTTGTAATGCGCAACGGGGAAACACAGATAGAATCGGTTTCCCTCCCTGTACCTGTCAATCCGGAATATGAATTTATTAATGAACAAACACGACAGGCACAGGGCATTAAATACGCAACACGTCTGGCTATCGAGATCAGCTATTACGACAGTGACCTACCTGTAAGGATTCGTCATACTCTTGAAGAAGCAGATAGAATCGGTAAGAAACCCAAAAACGATGATGACAGGATGAGGAGGTTCTACTTCGCAGGATCGTTGGTCTTCAACTCATTGAATGAATTCTTGAGGCAAAGGGACGAAGAGATCTTGGTCCCCTATACATATCAGTGGTTCAAGGGAGAGAAGGCCTTACGAACAGTTGTCGAAGATGTGCGCATTCCATATAAAGAGAGAGACGTCTTATCAATAAAGCGTTATCTTCCTGATTTGACACGTTGCACGCGAGCTGAGATTCAGTATCAACCTTCAATGCTTGAATATTTTTTCCCATACCCAAGCCAGCAGAGTCTCCTGAGTCCAACGGAAATAAAATATTTACGATCTGGAAATACCATCGTTGTACAAGATCAAAAAGATCTGATGACCTTTGTCAATAACATAAAAAATGGAATCCCTACGAGTGGTGGAATTGT
The DNA here is from genome assembly GCA_035528395.1 of Sedimentisphaerales bacterium. Classification (GTDB taxonomy): domain Bacteria; phylum Planctomycetota; class Phycisphaerae; order Sedimentisphaerales; family Anaerobacaceae; genus NIOZ-UU13. The sequence goes on along the minus strand of DATKYR010000245.1, from coordinate 42,925 downwards.
TCGTGAGAGAACTACAGCCCAAGTAGTCTGCTACCATGACGATGAGCCCCCAACGTACTTTCCTATATATAATGACCATTCCGTCGTAGTCGATTTGAAAGACCAGTTCGGGTATCATGATGGCTTTCCGAGTCTGAGGACACTCACACCGCAGATAGAGGCATTTGAGTTGCGGATACAATGTGCGGCCAATCTGAGAAATCTCTGGCACCGTTTGCGTCTGTATTACAAAGCATACGGCGCAATTAAAATATTATATCCAGCACCAACTGAATGGTGTGATTCTATGACACGAGCCTACCAGAGTAGAGGCTTGCTCGACAGATATATTAATAGTCCACGTCCACATAAGTGTCCGAGTGCATACGAAGGTAAGAACCATTATGCGATGAATCCGAATTGCAAGCCTGATTCTCCACCGGACACCGTGCTTTTGTTCGAGACTAAAGCAGGCTGGAATCAGCATGGCGGACCTGAGCTGTTTACCTTCGATAACCACGACCCAAGGGGCGGCGGTGTTCTTTTCAACGACGGCACCGTCAAATTCATTCGCACCAGGGAGGAACTCCAGCAGCTTCGATGGAAGTAGCCTAAAAGACAGGAAATCTGTGCTATACATAACTTAGCCTTTGAAGGTCATTCACCCACGATTAAATTGATGTTCTCAAAATCTGCTGGCAAAGGGCAGGCAATTTGAGTATGATACGGCTTAGAAAATTCCGCATCCTTCGCTGCTTCGCTTTGCGAAGCAAAACGGCGGGGGGCAGTTATCGGTTACAATTAACCAATTTTTATATTTAAGGAGGCTGTGCAATGAAACGATTAAATATCTTTTTTCTGATTAGTATCACTGGATTTGTTCTGCTTACAGGCAGCACGACAGTTTTGCAGGCGGGGGCTGATGATAAATTTGTGTCCCTGTTTAACGGCAGGAACCTTGACGGCTGGGTGAATGTCAATTGCGCGCCGGAGACCTGGAAGGTACAGGATGGGATGATTATCTGCAGCGGAGTACCGACCGGGGTGATGAGAACCGAGAGACAATACGAAAATTACATACTCGAATTAGAGTGGCGGCACATGAAAAAAGAGGGCAACGCCGGCTTGTTTATCCACTCCGATGACTTACCTATAACTGGGCAGCCTTTCACTCGTGCCATTGAAGTGCAGATATTGGATGGCCGCAATAGCGGAAGCTACACCAGCCACGGGGATGTATTTGGAATTCAGGGTGCCACTATGACACCGGACAAACTCCATCCGAACGGCTGGATGCGCTCTTTGCCCGGCGAGCGGCGATGCAATCCCGCCGGTGAGTGGAATCATTACCGCGTCGAGAGCCGCAACGGAATGATTGGCCTTGCCGTCAACGGCAAGGTAGTGACCCGCGCTTTCCATGCTAATCCGCGTAAGGGATATATCTGCCTCGAATCCGAAGGCGGCCTGGTCCATTTTCGTAATATCCGTATTTGCGAGCTGCCCGGCACCAATCCGCCGGATGATGTAGTTGCACAGAAGAACAGGGGCTTTCGGACACTGTATAACGGCCTTGACCTTCGCGGATGGAAGCGGGTGCCCGGCAGTAAGGGACACTGGACCGCAAAGGACTGGATTTTAGATTACGACGGTAAGAGTGAGGCATCCGGAGAGGACAGGAACCTCTGGACAGAAGAGGAATTCGGAAACTTTGTTCTTATCGTTGACTGGCGTCTGCCGGACAAGCCAAATGTCGAGAACGTTCCCGTGATTTTGCCGGACGGCTCGGAGGCCATTGATGCTGAGGGCAAACAGTTGACCGTCCCGGTGATGGACGCCGGTGACAGCGGTGTTTATCTGCGCGGGGTATCGAAGAGCCAGATAAATATCTGGAACTGGCCGGTCGGCTCAGGCGAAATATGGGGCTATCGTACTGATAAAAATATGCCGCCGGAAGTACGAAGAGGTGCAACCCCTATTCTCAATGCGGACAATCCTGTCGGCCAATGGAACCGCTTCGAGATTACCGCCATTGACGATAAGGTTACTATCGTATTAAATGGAAAGACGGTAATCCGCGAGGCCCGCCTGCCGGGATTGCCCGAACGCGGCCCAATCGCCCTGCAGCATCACGGCGACCATATCCAGTTCGCAAATATTTACATAAAGGAGCTCGACTAACAAAAGATGGTGAATGGTAAATGGTGAGTAGTGAGTATCAGCTCAGCAATTAAACAATTATCGGGTTCTTCTACTGTTACAATTTGGCAGGAAGGAGTACGCATATATGGCTGAAAATAGGGTTCCATCCGAAAGGAACCGCTCTAAATTTGAGGCGGATTTTTCACGGCGTGATTTTATTAAGCGGGGTGGTTATGTGGGCATTGTTGCGCATCAGTCGGCGCTGCGAAAAGGTGAACGGATTAAGATTCCTCAGTACGACCGACCGGTATGAAGCAGGCAAGAAAATTGAAGCTTGATTTAGCACAGATTGTATAATAGTTAAAACACACATATTGCACCAAGCTACACAAGCTTTAGAAAATCGAGGGAATTTTTAAAAAAATGAGAATCGAAGGGAGTGATTTATTATGAGATGGTCCATTAATATCGGGAAAATATTCGGAATAAATTTTCGGATTCATATCACATTCTTCCTGCTTCTTATCTTCATCTTCGCTTCCGTATTAGATCAGCGAGGGCTTGGAAATGCTATATATGCAACGCTTTTTATATGTTCCATATTTGCCTGTGTACTCATCCATGAGATCGGGCACAGTCTAATTGCGCGTCGCTTCGGGAAACAGGCCAAGAGCATTACTTTGCTTCCTATCGGGGGCATGGCAATAATGGAGGAAATGCCGGAAAAACCCTCTCAGGAAATCGCAATGTCGATTGTAGGGCCCTTCATAAATCTGGTGATTGCAGGTGTTTTGTATTTGTTTGTCGGTAAGTGGACGGGAATCGGAGTGCCAAATTTATATCCCGATTCGGCACGCACGTTCTTTGCCGGATTAATCGGTGCCAATATTATGCTCGCTGTTTTCAATCTTATCCCGGCATTTCCCATGGATGGAGGCAGAGTCCTGAGGGGGATTCTTGCTACGCAAATGGATTATGTGCGGGCGACATCTGCAGCGGTACATATTGGACAGGCGCTGGCTATGTTTTTTATATTTTTCGGAATATTCTACAATTTGTGGCTGGCTCTTATAGGATTATTTCTCTATATAGGCGCCGGCAGCGAAAAACAGCACGTGGTTCTTCGTTCTTTCCTGCATCAGGTTCCGGCCAGCGAAGCAATGACGACCGAATATCGCAGTGTGCGTCCTGATGAGCCACTTTCTCGTGTTTTCGAGCATTTCCATCACGGCTGCCAGGATGACTTCCCCGTTATCGGCGAAAGCGGCATAGAGGGAATTTTGACTCGCGATCGTATTCTTGCCAGCATCCACGAGAAGGGTCTTGATGTTCCTGTTTCCGATGTGATGGACCGGGATTTTACTTTGGTTGCACCCACAATGCCTCTGGACGATGTCTACAAAAAGCTGTTGGCCAGCCAAAAAACAGCGGTAATAGTGGCGGATAAAGGTGAGGTTAAAGGGATGATCTGTCTCGATAGCATCAGCCGATATTTAATGATAAAAGCTGCTTTGAAAAGAATTGATGCCGAAAATATTCTGCCGAGACCCTAAATTGCTGCGATAAAATAATATGAAAAAGAGGGCCATACTTTTATTTTCGATCTCGTTATCGCTGGGAATTCTCAGCTATCTTGCGGGTTTAACTCTCCAACAGACACTTATCGTGTCCATCTTTTCTCTTTCCATTTTGGGAACATTGTTATTCTGGGATTTCAGGTTAAGCTTCGTATTCACAGGCAGCTGTATACTTTTCCTGATAAGCGGCGTGAATATAGGGCAATTCGTAAAGTTTGCTTCTCTGGATGTTATCATTTTTCTGATTGGAATGATGATAGTTGTCGGCATGTTAAAGGAGTCGGGAGTTTTTCAACAGATTGTTGCATTTGTTTTAAGAACTCGAAGGATTAACGGGCTTAAACTGTTCGTGATAATCATAATATTTTCCGCGATTCTATCCGCGCTGGTCGGTGAAGTAACTTCAATAATAGTAGTCGTGGCTATGATATTTAGTGTCTGCGATTCGCTTAAGATAAATCCCGGCCCGTTAGTAATATCCACGGTGCTAACGACCAACATTGGTTCAGCTGCAACGCTTTTGGGTAATCCCATAGGTATATTGATCGCCTTAAGAAGCGATCTTACATTTGAGGACTTTCTTACCCATGCCCTGCCTGTATCGGCTGCGGTTTTAGTGATTATTGCTTTAATCCTTTGTATTTGGTACAGAAGCTACATAAAAGAAATATCTTCAAAAATTACCCAAAGCAAGACAAGTGGAGACTTCCTGAAATATCAGGGAGTAAACACCGGAATCATCGTTAATATGGTGCTGTTCGGCAGCATGATATTATCCATTGCATTACATAAAAGATTAGAGATGCTGCTCGGTTTTGAAGAGAACAGGCTTTTGGTGTTTTTGCCTGTTATCTTTGCGGGCATTGCTGTCATTTTCAGATGCAAAAAAGTAAAATACTGTATTAAAAATGAAGTTGAATGGAGGTCTCTGCTGTTTTTTATATTCTTATTCGCACAGGCTGGAATTATTCAATCCTCCGGCGTGGCTCAATTTTTGGCGGAGAAACTTGTACAAAACGTGGGAAATCATCCAAAGGCCTTGTCGGGAATAGTTATATTTTCCAGCGGTATCCTGTCAGGATTACTTGACAATACGGTTGTTGTATCATCTTATATACCCATAGTAAAGAGTTTGCATTTAATGCATTTTAGCTTAAAACCTTTGTGGTGGTGCGTACTATTCGGTGCCTGTTTCGGAGGAAATATAACAGCAATAGGTTCTACCGCCAATATTGTTGCTTTAGGATTGCTCGAAAAGGAAAAAAATATCAAAATCAATCCCTGGGAATGGCTAAAACTGGGATTGGTTGTCAGTATACTGAGTATGTTCGTTGCTTATTTTGCTATAGTTTATGTACCAATCTTTTCTCAATAACCTTTTAGTTGGGAAACAACCAAAAAATGTGATGGAGAACTAATTATGAACAGGACTATTTTGCTGACAGTTGTTGTGGCTATGCTTCTAACATTACCTTTTGATGCTGAAGCCGGGGAAAAGGTCTTTCGCATCGGCATGATAGGGCTTGACACCTCGCATGTTACCGCCTTTACGAGGGTCATAAACGACCCCGCCAAGAACTACGGCTGCAAGGTCGTCGTCGGCTATGCCGGTGGTTCGCCGGACATTCCTTCTTCCGCCAATCGAGTTGAGAACTTCACAAATCAGCTCCGTGACAAGTTCGGAGTAGAAATTGTTGACACTATCGAAGAGCTCTGCCAAAAGGTTGACGGGGTTCTATTGGAAAGTGTCGATGGCCGGCCTCACCTGGAGCAGGTAAGGCCCGTGATTGCAGCGAAGAAACCCGTCTTTATTGACAAGCCTATGGCCGGCAATCTGGCGGACGTGATTGAGATATTTCGGCTTGCCAAAGAAAACAATGTGCCGTGCTGGTCGAGCTCCTCGCTGCGTTTTAGTCCGGATATTATCGGCATTAGAAATAATGAGAAGGTCGGCGAGGTGCTCGGCTGCGACGCCTTTAGTCCGTGCAGTCTCGAAGAGCATCACCCCGACCTCTACTGGTACGGCGTGCATGGTGTCGAGATTCTCTTTACAATTATGGGCACCGGCTGTGAAAGTGTCACTCGGGTGCAGACCAGGGATTATGAGTTTGTCACCGGGCTCTGGAAAGGCGGACGAATCGGAACATACCGGGGTATCCGGACGGGCAAGAGTGACTACGGCTCAATGGTTTTCGGCACAAAAGGCATATTTCAGGGCGGAAGATATGGCGGCTATGAGCCTCTGGTGGATGAAATCATCAAGTTCTTCAAGACCGGCAACGTACCTGTGCCGCAGGAAGAAACCATCGAAATCTTCGCCTTTATGTCCGCCGCCGATGAATCCAAAGCAAAAGGCGGGGCGGCCGTTTCTATAAAAGAGGTCATCGAAAAAGCCAAAAAGCGCAAGGTGAATGGTGAGTAGTGAGTAGTTAATTAACCAATTACCAACAGCCAAAATCAGGAGAAACAAAATGATATGGGCTTCCCGGAACAATATGGGATTTTTAGTATCTCCGTTTAAAGGGGCGATTATTTTGCTGGTTGGATTATTTTTATGTTCCTGGTGCCAGGCTGCACCTGAAACACTTACTGTAAGTAACAATGCGATTTCAGTTACGCTCAATACCGACGATGCGACCCTGTCTGTAACCGATAAGCGAACAGGACACACCTGGCGGCAGGAGTCTCTTACCGACGGCAAAATAATCCAAAGTTCCAGGACCGGAGACGGCATTGAAATGACCTGGCATCAGCCGGGTCTGGACATGGACATTGAAACTGAACTGCTTTTGGACAAAGACCTGCCTGAGTTTACACTTGGGCTCACAGCAAAAGGCGAACTAAAGCGGTCTCTGCGGTTTCCGCATCCGTTCGTAACAGAACCCGGCACATATCTTGTTGTGCCAATGAACGAAGGGATTTCCTACCCTGTCGAGGACGAGACGATTAGTCCCAGGAGGCTTGTCGCATACGGTGGACACGGTATTTGTATGCCCTTCTGGGGCGTAACAGATGGCCGGCAGGGACATATGGCCATCATTGAAACGCCGGACGATGCTTCTATCCGGATTCAGCGAACAGATAAAAAGCTTTGCATCGCACCTGAGTGGGACTCGCAAAAAGGACGATTCGGTTATGCCCGTAGGCTGCGCTACGTTTTTTTCGATAAAGGTGGACACGTCGCCATTTGCAAATGGTATCGCTCTTACGCCCGAAAGGCTGGTTTATTAAAAACGTTGGAGCAGAAACGCAAAGAAAATCCGGACGTGGATTTGCTTATCGGGGCGGTGAATGTCTGGTGCTGGGAAAAGAACAGCCTTGCTATTGTTCGCGAGATGAAATCCCTCGGCATCGAGCGAATCCTGTGGAGCCATCGTGAGCAGCCGGATGTTATCAAATCAATGAATGAAATGGACGGCGTTCTCACCAGCCGTTACGACATTTACCAGGACCTGATGGACTCGCAGATTGTGGAACAACAGCTTCGCCGGGTTCACCCCGACTGGACCCAGGCCGCATGGCCGAAAGACATTATGTTAGATAAGGACGGTGACTGGCGCAAGGGATGGCGGGTGAAGGGAAAGGACGGCCAGATGTATCCGTGCGGCGTGCTATGCGACAGGCAGGCGCCAAAATACGCCCGGCAGCGCGTCCCCGCCGAATTAAAGACCCATCCTTACCGCTGTCGTTTCATCGACACAACAACGGCCTCGCCGTGGCGCGAATGCTACCATCCCGACCATCCGATGACCCGCGGCGACAGCCGGGGCTGGAAGATGGAGCTGCTGAGAGTTATTTGCGAAGATATGAAACTCGTAACCGGCAGCGAGACGGGACACGATGCGGCTGTACCGTATGTGCATTACTTCGAAGGTATGTTGAGTCTTGGGCCGTATCGAATTCCGGATGCCGGGCGAAATATGAGAGAAATCTGGGATGAGGTCCCCGAGCGCGTGGCAAAGTTTCAGGTGGGGCATAAGTACCGGCTGCCGCTCTGGGAGCTGGTTTATCACGATTGCGTCGTGGCACAGTGGTACTGGGGTGACTACAACAACAAACTGCCTGCGATATGGGAAAAGCGGGACCTTTTCAATATCCTCTACGGCACCCCGCCGATGTTTATGTTCAGCCGCCAGGTATGGAACCAATACAAAGAGCGCTTTGTTCAAAGCTATAAGAATGTATGTCCCATCGCTCGCGCGGTCGGTTACGCCGAGATGACCGACCATCGCTTTCTTACACCGGACAGGAACGTTCAGCAAACGAGCTTTGCCAACGGCACTACCATCACGGTCAACTTCGGCGACGAATCCTATCGCTTGCCCGACGACAAGACAGTCGAGCCTATGAGCTACCATGTTTCTGGGATGTAAGAAGGGCCCCGATAAGACGCAGAATGGAAGCCCGGATGCTATCGGCGAATTTCACATAGAAATCACTCAATAAGTTTGAAAAAGAATATCGAACGTAGAATGTTGGATAGCAAACTTCAAAATTCGATATTCCTTGTTCGATATCCATTATTCATTCTTTTAACTTTAGCTCACTCGTAGGCACTTTAGACCCGTTAGAGACCGGCCTAAGCTGGGACCTGAGCCACTTGCCCAATCGGGGGCTTGCCGCTGCGAACGGTCATCAGGCTCGGCCCCTGCATCCCGAACAGCACCTCACGAGGACTTTTGACCCTTGGCGAAAATAAGGATAAAGTTCGGTTTCTTATCTGTACCGCCCCAGCCTGCCGAGCCGGGCAGGGCCCCCGCTTTGCGGGAATCCAGCATCATTGCTGCAATACCGCCACCAATCAATCCTAAAAAATCACGACGGCTTAAATTTTTGTCCATGAGAAAACTTCCTCTTAACCTCATTAATCTTTCCTAAAATAAAAAAACCTTAACTGCCACCTCCGATACAGAACTCTTTAAGCTGAACAACTTAGTTTTTCCGTAGTATTATATAGAACCAGCCCGAATAATAAAAATTTTGATTGCTTGTGCTGCCATTCGTAAATTGACATCGTCTTTAATAACTGTCCCGGCGATTGGAGGGCTTTTTTCAAAAGCTAATTTATTGCTCCTAATTGAGCTGTCGAGTTGCAACGGTCCTGAGCAAGATGCTCAATAAATATTTTAGAATAATCCTTTTTCCTTGCCTGGCAGCCATGAAACAGTTATAATTATCTGGAAAAGCTAACTCAGAGCACCACGTTTTTTTACGGCAAGCAGGTCGATGAACCACTTGAGATTTGCTGGACTTGCATGATTCTTTATTTAGAGGCGCAAAAACGGCTTTAAGGCTTTTTTGTAGTTCATGCAATCGCAAAATTGAGCTTCTTCCGAAACGCCGGCATTTTGCAGGTCAGGCCGGACGGAATGTGGGAGCAATAAAAAAAAAGTGCAATTGAGAGAGATAGTATGATGAAAGTAAAGAATACAAAAAAGCAAGGTAACAAAGTGGCCGGCAATTTGGGCTTAGCCAGACGATTTCTTCTGATCTTGATTTCCGTGGTTGTAGTTGTTGCTATAGGTTTGTTCGGATTTTTACGCCAAAAGGTGGGCGGCTCTGATAGTTCGAATCCGGGAACGGGGCTGTTTGCAGTAGAGCGCGGTGATTTGATTATCAGCGTGACCGAAAGCGGTGACATCAAGGCGGTTAAATCAGTAGATATCAAGTCCAAGGTGGAAGGTCGGAATACTATAGTCAACATTGTGCCTGAAGGTACCATGATAACCCCAGAAGATGTAAATAACGGCAAGATGCTGGTAGAGCTGGATTCTTCGAAGCTGAAGGAACAAGTGGCACAAAAGGAAATTGATTTTACCACCGCCGAGGCAAGTTTTGCCGATGCAAATGAGTCGCATCTTATTCAGGTAAAACAAAATGAAAGTGACGTTACCGCAGCTGAGCTGAAGGTGAAATTTGCCCTGATGGACTTTCAGAAGTATCTGGGAGGAGGCATTGCACGGGAAGTAATTGAGAAGAAAGATAGCAACCCAAATTCAAATCCTGATATGACATCGCTGATTAACGATCCCAATAGTTTAGGCGGTGAGGCTTCGAAGCGAGCGGATACATTAGAAGATGCTATTCTTCTTGCCCGGGGAAATTTGGAAAAAGCCTCTGACGTATTAGAAGGGACCCAAAAGCTTTACGATGCAAATTACGCATCAGAGCTTGAGCTGAAAGGTGCTAAGCTGGATGTAGCCAGATATAGTGTTCAAGAGAAAGCGGCTTTGAAAGATTTAGAATTGTATCAGCTTTATGATTTTCCCAAAGAAGCCCAGACGTTCCTGAGCAACTATAATGAGGCCAAGCTGGAATTAGTGCGAACTGAAGCACGTGCCCGTGCCCAGCTGGCCCAGGCCCGGGCGAAGCTTGTGAGCGCGAAAGCCACGTACGAATTGCAGAAGGAGCGTTTGGAAAAACTGCACGACCAGATTGAGTCCTGCGTAATTAAGGCCCCCGCAGTGGGCCAGGTAGTCTATTGGTCGAGCACAGAGCAATGGACCAGGGTAAAAATTGAGCAGGGAGCGGAAGTACCCGAAGGCTATAAGATTATAACGATACCTGATGCGTCCAAAATGAAGGTCGAGATCAAGATTCACGAAACCTGGATTGATAAGATTGAGCCGAACCAACCGGCCAAGATAACCATTGCGGCATTTCCGGATAAAGCATTTACCGGCAAGGTGCTGAAAAAAGCACCATTAGCCGACCCCGACCGCTGGCTGAATCCGGACCTTAAAGTTTACGTGACTGATGTTAGCATTGACGGAACGCACGATTCTCTCAAGACCGGTATGACAGGGAAGGCTGAAGTGACCATTGACATACTGCATGACGTTCTCTATGTGCCGATACAGTCGGTCGTCACGGTGGATGAAAAAGAGATGTGCTATGTTAAGGCAGGTAGAAGCACGGAGAAACGTGAGGTTGAGACAGGATTGTTTAATGACAATTTTGTTGAGATAAAGAGCGGTTTGACTGAGGGCGAGAAAGTGTTACTTAATCCGCCACGATGGACTGAGCCGGAGCCGGCGAAAGAACAGGCGGAAACTAAGCCAGAGCCGGCTAAAGAACAGGCGGAAACTGAGCCAGAGCCGGCGAAAGAACAGGCGGAAACTGAGCCAGAGCCGTCGAAATAACAGGCGGAGACGGCTACATTGGTTGAAAAGCCGCTCAGCAATCGTGATTAGGAAAGCGGTTCTGAAATTATGAACATTCTTGATAATTTATTGAAGCGAGGCAGAACGCTAATCATTGTAACACATGATGCTCACACTGCTGGAAGGGCTGAAAGGTCCGTAAACTTTGTTGAAGGACGAGTCGAACGGCAGGAAAATAATCATAAGCGTTAGTTATTATGCAATTGTCTGGTATTAAAAGGACGGTAAAGTTAGGCCTCAAGAGCCTTTGGATGCATCGGCTGCGGTCTGCGCTGACGATGCTCGGTATAATTTTTGGCGTCTGTTCGGTTATTGCTATGTTGGCCATAGGTGAAGGAGCCAGCCAGGAAACGCAGGCGATCATAGCGAGACTTGGCAGCACAAATTTGATTATTGAAACGGTTGAACCGCCTAAAGAGCGAGCCGATTCCGGCAATACAGATAGAATGCGGAGCTACGGCTTGACCTATAAGGATGCCGAATCAATTCGAAACACAATACACGATGTTGAGGTCGTTGTACCCATTCGCGAGATTGAACAGGAAGCACGATATCATAATCGCAAGGTGGGGGTAAAAATCTTAGGTACTATTCCCTGGTACACGGAGATTGCGCCTGTTCACGTGCTTCACGGGCGGTTTTTGAGCAGTATTGACCTGCATCAGCAGCAGAGTGTATGCGTGGTCGATGAGCAGCTCGTGAGCGGTCTGTTCGGATTTGTGGACCCGGTCGGCAAAGATGTTCAGATACAGGGTGTTAGTTACCGGGTCGTAGGTGTGGCTGGGGCACCGCCTCTGGAGGGTAAGCAGGATGATCTTGGCAATGCTCTGCTGGAAGCAACGGGTTCCGACAGCGGAGCTACGGGTAGCATATATTTGCCTTTGACAACCGCCAAGTCCCGATTCAGCGAGATAGATTTCAGCTTTAGCGGGGGCAGCCAAAGTTTGGAAATGGTGCAGCTACAAAAAATCACCGTGAAGGTTAAATCAACCGAGCAAGTGTTACCAATGCGTGATATTTTGGATACCTTGCTGGCGCGACTTCATAAAGACAAGAAGGACTACCGTATAGTTGTCCCGCTGGAGCTGTTGCGCCAGGCCAGACGAACCCAGCGTATTTTCAGCATCGTGCTCGGCTCAATCGCTGCAATTTCACTTCTGGTCGGCGGTATAGGAATTATGAACATTATGCTGGCCACCGTCAGTGAGCGAACGCGTGAGATTGGCATCCGCCGTGCCCTCGGTGCCAAGAAACGCGATATTATCGTTCAATTCCTTTCTGAAACGTTAATCTTAACATTATCCGGAGGTATCCTGGGGATTGTCTTGGGTTCTCTTCTTCCATTGTTGGTAACCCATTTTGGCCGTATGCCTACGGTCATTACGGGCAGCTCTCTGCTGTTGGCCTTTGGAATCAGCGGGGCGGTTGGTATAATCTTTGGCTTGTATCCGGCCTATCGTGCGGCCAATATGGACCCGATTGAATCGTTGCGGCATGAATAGGTCTTTGTAGAGTGTTGAAACGGTCATCAACATTCTATATTTAAAAAACCAACCGCCAATAGCGCGGCATTTAGCGGGTCTGCTCAGAGCGCCGCTTGTGCGTGCACTGCTGCCCCATTGCCAACGCCGAGTGTATTTGGTATGATAATATTTCAAAGAGCAAGTACCAATATCATTGATTTAACAACGAGAAAGGCAGGCAAGGGACATGAAGAGCCGAAGAACCAAAAAGGCAAACGTGCTGACTCGTCGGCAGTTCCTGAAAAGCTCAGCGACGGCGGCAACAGGTGCGGTACTGTTTGCACCGACAATCTTACCGGCGAGAGTATTAGGTGCCGATGCACCGAGCAATCGCATCACGGTCGGAATGATTGGAATGGGCCGGCAGGCCTATTACTCAAATCTGAAACCTTTCCTGAATTCAACTGACACGCAGGTGGTAGCGGTCTGTGACGTGGATGCCTGGAGACTCGACAACGCCCAAAAGACCGTGGAGAAGCATTACGCCGAAGAGCGGGTTGCCGGCACGTTCAAAGGCTGTTCGATTTACAAGGACTTCCGCGAGCTTCTGGCACGGGGGGACATCGACGCAGTAATGATTTCCTCTCCGGACCACTGGCACGTACCGATGGCTGTCGCCGCAGCCCGGGCCGGAAAGGACATCTGCTGCGAAAAACCACTGACCCTGAGTATCGCCGAAGGCCGGGCCCTCAGCGACATAGTACAGAGGTACAACCGTGTGTTCCGCACCGACAGTGAGTTCCGTTCGCACGCGTGTTTCCAGCGGGCATGTGAGCTGGTGCTCAACGGGCGAATCGGCAGGGTGCACACAATCCGCACGGGAGTGCCGGCTGGTGACGAGGCGTGCGGGCCGCAACAAAAAATGCCGGTGCCGGAGGAGCTGGACTACGAGTTGTGGCTGGGGCCGGCTCCGTATGCGCCATATACTCTTAATCGCGTGCACCCTCGACAAAGCTACGAGCGTCCCGGCTGGATGCGCGTCCTGGATTACTGTGAAGGAATGGTTACTAATTGGGGCGCGCACCTGAACGACATTGCCCAGTGGGGCAACGGTACCGAACGCACCGGGCCGGTGGAGGTCGAAGGCACCGGCCGGTTTCCTTCTGATGGCTTGTGGAACGTGCTGCTGAGTTTTGAAATCAGGTACAGGTACGCTAACGGCGTCAGCCTGTTCTACAATATAAGTCGGCCTTACGTGCGGTTCGAAGGTACTGACGGATGGGTCGAAGCCGATTATAACAGCCGCTCTCTTACAGCTCAACCAGAGTCAATTTTGAAATCGCCGATTGGCCCGGACGAAATCCATCTGCCTCTAAAAAGTGAGAAAAGAGACTTCATCGATACCGTAAAAACGCGCGGCCAGACACTGGCGGACGCCGAAGTCGGCCACCGAACCACCTCTCTGTGCCAATTAGGACACATTGCCATCCATGTTGGGCGAAAATTAAAATGGGACCCGGACGCCGAAAGGTTCATCAACGATGACATCGCCAATCGATTACTCAGCCGACCGATGCGCAGCCCCTGGCGTCTATAGAAGTGAGTGGTGAGTAGAATAAGTGAACTAAAGTTTGGAGTGCCTAAAGTGCCTAAAGTGACACGTAAGTGTCATTCTTTCGACAAGCTCAAGACAAGCTCTGAGGCGAAGCCGAAGGATCTGGTCAACGAAAAAGAGATTCTTCACTTCGCTGCGCTGCGTTCAGAATGACAGCAAAGCTATCACTTTAGGTACTTTCCTGATAACCAATTAACTACTCACCAATTAACCAATTAGCTAAAGGATTAAGATATGAAAAACAGAAAAACTAAAAAGTCAGACATCATAACCCGCCGAGAGTTCCTCAAAGGCTCAATGGCTGCCGCGACAGGCACAATTTTATTAGGGCCGACAATCGTGCCGTCTTCGGTTTTTGGTGCCAACGCTCCGAGCAATCGCATAACATTTGGCTGTATCGGCGTCGGGCGTATGGGACTCGGCGATTTGAGAGAAATTCTGGGTTTCAACCAGGCCCAGGTCATCGCCGTATGCGACGTCGATTCCAAAAGGGTAGAATATGCCCGGCAGCTTGTGGAAAAGCATTACAGCACTAAGGGTGGAAATGGTAACTACAAGGGCTGTGCAGCGTACAAGGATTTCAGGGAACTGGTTGCACAAGATGATATTGATGCGGTTTCAATTGCTACGCCCGACCAATGGCATGCGTTGCCCGCGATTGCCGCCGCCAAGGCCGGCAAGGATATTTTTCTGCAAAAGCCGTTGACTCTGACTATCAAAGAAGGACGCGTTCTGAGCGATACGGTTCGCCGTTATGGCCGTATCTTTCAGGTCGGAAGCCAGCAGCGCTCCGATACGAGATTTCGATTTGCCTGCGAGCTGGTTCGCAACGGCCGAATCGGCAAACTGCACACCGTCAAGGTTGGCTTCGATACGGACCCATCCACAACCCCCCAGCCACCAATGCCGGTCCCAGATTGGTTCGATTATGATATGTGGTTAGGCCCCGCACCCTGGGCCGCTTATACCGAACAGCGTGTTCATCCTCAAAAGGGTTACGACCGACCGGGCTGGCTGCGAATCCAGGACTATGGCGCCGGTATGATTACAGGCTGGGGCAGTCACCACAACGATATTGCCCAGTGGGGAATGGGGACAGAATACACCGGCCCTGTTGAAATCGAAGGCCAGGCCGAATACCCAAAGGACGGACTCTGGAACGTGCACGGTGACTTCCGAATCGAGTACACATACGCCAACGGCGTAAAGGTCATTTGTGCCGACAACAAAAAGAACAAACAAGGTATTCTTTTCGAAGGAGCTCAAGGCTGGGTGTACATCAAGCGCGGACAAATCGACGCCGAGCCAAAGTCATTACTCGATTCGACCATCGGCCCGAACGAGACCCATCTCTACAAAAGCAATAACCACAAGGCAAATTTGCTTGAGTGTATTAAATCGCGTGCCGAAACTGCGGCTCCCGTCGAAGTCGGCCACCGCTCGTGCAGCGTCTGTCTATTAGGTGACATTGCTATGCGGCTTGGCCGAAAATTAAAATGGGACCCCGAACAGGAACAATTCACCAACGATGATGGGGCTAATCGAATGCTCTTCAGACCCATGCGCAGCCCCTGGAGTCTGTGAAATTGATTATTGATTACTGATTATTGACAAACAGGAGACTTGTATGAATCGCTGGACCGGAGTTGCTGGAGTTTTACTGATAGTTATTGGCGCCTGTTCTTTGACTCCGGCGGAATTTGGTACCAACGCACAAGCAGGCCCACAAGAGGTAACTGCAAAGCTCGAAAAGAATCATATCGCAGTTACCATCGGTGGAGAATTGTTTACCTGCTACAAGTTCGAGTCGTTTCAGAAGTATCCGTATTTCTGGCCGGTAAATGGGCCGGCATCAAGCAGCTCCGTCACTACCGAAACATCAGAGCCGTATCCACATCATCATTCGCTGTTTTTCGGCTGCGACCGTGTCAACGGCGGCAACTACTGGCAGGAAGGCAATGAACGCGGCCAGATAGTCTCACAGGGCCCAAAGCTCATCAAGGAATCAGGTCGCCGAGTTGTCTTTACCGATACATGTCTCTGGCAGCAGCCGGATAAGGAACCGGTCATCCGTGACCTGCGGCGCATTACTATCACCGCGCCGAACAAAGACCTTCGATTCATTGACTTCGAGATTAGCCTGAAACCACTGACGGATGTCCGCATTCTCAAGACGAACCACTCTTTGTTTTCGGCGCGTGTTGTGCCGGAGCTGAGTGTCAAGTCCGGCGGCACGCTTATCAATGCCGAGGATAAGACCGCCGAGAAAGACACATTCGGCGTTGCTTCGCCCTGGTGCGATTACTTCGGAACGCGCGACGGCGTTACCGAGGGCATCGCAATTTTGCAGCATCCGGACAATCGCTGGTTCCCGAGCAAATGGTTCACTCGCGATTACGGCTTCTTCTCACCGACACCAATGTTCTGGCTCAAAGATGACCGCCTTGACCTGCCTAAGGGCAGGACGCTTACTTTGCGCTATCGTGTCGTCGTCCACACCGGCGATGTGAAAACGGCGGGAATACAGAAGATATTCATGCGGTACAAACAGTCCGGCAAACGCTACCAGGCACAAAGATTACACTCTGATATTGTGCGACGCAGTATTCTGTCAAGATTGCATCGATAGATTGTTGTTTTATTATCACTCGGGATTCGATATTCCTTTATCATTTTAAAAGGGCCTATACCAAATCATTTGGTATAGGCCCCGAATTAACGCGAATCTGCTATATCAACCCCGTTAGATATGAAAAATACGAAGTTATCTAACGGGGTCAACCGCGCAATCTTAATTGCTCGCTAAATCTTGACTTAAGGTGCCGGTGGATATAGACGAATGTCGTCAAAATACATCGTACCTGAACCGCCGGCCTGCGGGTTATTCTTATTGCCTAAGCCGAGGGCAATCGTATTGACATTGGCCAGGTTCACGCCGAACGCCTGCAGGTCGGTAGTCCATTGGGTCCAGGCAGTTATCTGCGCTGCGTCAGGATTATCATTAGTAACGATCGCATTGCCGTTGAGAGCAACATATAAAGTCTCAGCAGCATTATCCGAATTGCCTCTGAACCAGATTGACAGTACTCCTACACCCTCCTCTGTCCAGTCACGCGGATAGGTCAGCGTCAAAGTCGCCTCAGAGTACCCAACACTGTTGTCGTAGTAAAGTGGCATCGACTGGTTGCCTCCGTGAACGATAGTTTGCTCTGCAAAAGGAGGAGCGTCATAACCAACTAAAGAACCATTTGTCGGGTTGTCATATCCGTCTATCCACACGTTAAATATCCTGTTGCTCTCGGGTTCAGCGGGGTCAAGGTCATTGTAAGATTCAAAATCGTCCACGAGAAGGAAGTTGGCTGTCGTAAAGCTCCAGACGGGGCCAATCCACGGACTGTCGGGATTGGCGTCATTAACCTCGTCAACACGCCAATAGTAAGTGGTTTCCCACTCAAGTTTTCCGGGGTCATAGCTCTGGGAACCAAGGTCCCTGGTGCCTTTATACTCCGGCGAACCGGTATCGGCATTTTTCACGGCATCTTTATCAGTGCCAAAGTATAACTGGTGCGAAGCAGCAAAGATTCCCGGCGAGAAGGTAATAATCTGTGTCTGCTTTACATCCACAGCGCCATTAGATGGCTCCGGGCTCCCTACGGCGCCCTGAGTAGTAAAACTCCAGACGTCGCCTTTATGCGTTTCAATGGCATCAAACTCATCGACCCTCCAGTAGTAAGTCTTACTCAATTTAAGTGGGCCGGGAGTATAGGTCGTAGTTCCCTGAGGAATACCCCCAGCGGCATTGTTCACATCATCAAAATTTTCGCCGAAGTACATATAGTGCAATACCGAACCGAAACCACCGGTCCAGCTCAACTCCACATCCGGGGCCACCAACTCGGCACCATTAGCCGGGCCAGGATCATAGGCGGTCTTGGGTGGGACCATAAAGCTCCAGACATCGCCTTTCCACGGACTATTCGGGTCGGTGTCATTGACCTCGTCAATCCGCCAGTAATATGTGGTGCCAGGAACAAGACCATCCGGATAAGCGAATCCGGGAAAGCCGGCAACAAAAAACGTCGAGGTTTGGTTGCCCTGAAACGTGCTTTCGGCGCCGTCGTTCACATCGTCAAAATTGTCGCCTAAATACACATCGTGCGAGACCGCAAAATCTCCCGCCCGCCAACCAAGGTTCACCCACGTATTCTCATGGATGGCACCATCCTTTGGGACGGGACCCAAGGCAAGTGGATATCCCTTGCCACGCATCATAAGTTGAATCTCTTCCTGCGTAAGCGCCCGGTTGTAAACTCGTACATCGTCGATTAGGCCGTCAGGACATCCATTATAACTAGCACTAGCGGGATGACCTTCACCCACCAAAAAGTTGACGCCCGACACGTCGATTGCTCCTGAAGCTCCTTCAGAAAAGACCTCTTGTCTGTTATGATATCCTTTTTTTTGCGTTCCGTCGTAAGTCAGAGCAATATGATGCCATTCTCCGTCTGCTAGATCAAGTGTTGGTCCTGACCCATTATAAGCTCCATTTATGAACATTGAAAGGGATAGTGCTTTGTTGTCTCGCCACTCAAGCCAATAGGCACTGTATTTCCCAGCTATCAAAACAGAAAAAGCTGGGGGAACAGAGTTTAATTTCACCCACGCTGCAATCGTAACTGCATCGTTGACGTTGAGGCTCGGATCATTCCCGCAATTAACGTAATCATCAATTCCATCGAATTGCAGCGCACCATTTATTATCCCAATTGCCCACACCGGGTCATTAATGAGGGTGCCGTCGTTTCTATTGCCACTCTGGTCATGGGCGGTGGTCCCGGAGCCCTCATCGAACCTCCAGTGTCCCACCAGATCAGCTGAAGCGTTGCTGACAAAGCCCAGCACCAGAACAAAAGAAAGTAAATAAGCCAATTTCCTGCACATAATTAGTCCTCCTTCATCCCGCCCCGTCTTTGCCGAAAGGCATCCTGCGGACGACGGGCGGGGTTCATAAAATTAATATTGATTGTTAATTGAAATGCAAAAACATAACCGCCAAGCACAACGCTTCGGCTGCAACTCTGTGCCTCGCATAATAACTCCTCCTCTATTCGTAAAATTAAAAGAATTGTGCCCACATGAAGACCAAAATTCATGGGTGCCCGACTGCGTGGGCACAAATCAACCTTATTTATACCAAATTAGCTACTTTCCGGTCAATGAAAAATATTGGGCAAGATTAGACATTTTTTAAGATTTCGTTAACGCGTGGAACTTGTTTACTCCCTGCTGCCCTTCTATCTCCGTTTTGTTTCGTTTTCTCGGCATTGGCGCCAGGGGATTGCCACACTCACTCAAATGAATCAAAATCAGCTGAAAATCCGGGATAGATGTGTAATTCTAACAAAATCAGAGGTTTTGACATATCGATGCAATCGTCATTATGACGAATTTGAACCAAGGATTCGGGCCCCTTAGAGCAGACGTTTTGATTGGCCGGGAAAAAACAATTCCAGATGTCTGCAAAGAGAGCGATGTAAATGACAATTCTCCGTTAGTATTAAATTCTTTCTAATTTTCAACGCTTACATCACTAACAAGCCAATCAAGAATATTGTTAACTAAAGTACGGCGGACATTTACATCAGTAATAATATATGGAGATATACCGAGAAGAACTGTTCTGGTGTTGTTCTTTGTGGATCTGACGCCGAAAATTGCATTATCAGCCGAGACAAAATTCGTAACGTTGTTATATTGTCTGAATCCATCATCCCGGAAATGCATTATCGGGAATACATTTTCAGTGTCGGTAATTCTGACCAGATTGACATAATATTGAATCAGGCGGCCTTCGATATTTTCTCCCAAATCACCGGTAATAACATCATCTTCCTGACCTGAAATCCGAATAGAGAAAGTCGATCCTTGTGCTTCTAAATTCCAGCCAATAAATTCCAGGCCGAAAAAGCTAAGATTGTCGGGATAAACCAGACTGCCGATAACGCCGTCGCCACATATGAAATGATTGACATTTTCAGTATTCTTAATAATATCAATTTCATCAGGAGAAAGAGAGCCGGAGGGGCCTTTGTTCCAAATAACAAGCTTTACATTTGTCATGTCATTTGCGAAAGCCAAATAATCACTTGGGTCAAGAGTTATAATGTCATTATAAACAGTGTTATTTATATAGGGCCGCATTGAATAATCGGTTCCGGTTTCGAGCAGTAGATTTTCAATATCGGCTGAAATCCCGGAAATCGTTCTTGTTCTTGTAATCGTAGGTGTACTTTCCGATTCGAGAATCACTTTGGCATCTCCGAGTCCTAATGTTGGTCCGATTCTCAAGGTTAATAATAATTCCGCAGTTGAATTTGCAGGAACAACAATTTGACCGGCTGCCTGCTCAGTACCGGAAGCAGCCAGTTCTGTAGCACCACTTTTGAATTCAGCCGACCAGTTTGCAGGAGTTCTATCAGTTGTTAATAATGTGACTGTATACGTTTGTTCTTCATCAGTATCATTTTACAGTGTATAAGTATTGTTGAAGTCAGATCCTGAAGGCAGAGCCATTACTGTCGGAGAATCAGAATCGAAAAGCAAGACGTCTTCAATTGCAACGGCGCTGTTAATAATTTCTTTATTATTTTCAGCATCGGCCTGGAGCATTCCGACAAAATATACATCATCAATTTTCCATGCCTCGTCAATCTCCGATTCGAATTGGTATGAGTAGAATTCGCCCGCTCGAACTGATTCAGGAATATCAATTGCAGCACCCCAGGCGCCGCCAATCATTTTGCGAACCACTTTCATGTGATGGTATCCAACGATTGTTGGAGGTTCATCATAATAAGGATTGTCCTCAGACCCGGGACGGCCGGAAAGAAAATTTGCCTGGTTGTAACCGCGGCCCTGGCCTGTTACATCATCTTCAACAATGTAGGCGTTGAATTTGAGAGGGAAATTCATTGATTCGGTTATATTTGCCATGACCTGTATTCTTACAATGCGCGCCTCTTAATCCAATGTATAAAAACAATCAACCTCAGCCTTTGCTTTTTGTTGAATTTGAGATTCGAATGAAGTCTTCCAGGCGTTTCGGCTTAAAAATACTGACCCTCCGAAATCCTTTCTGTCAATCGACCCTGTAGGGTATCCGGTCAATCCTAAATCCATCGCGATTACTGACTGTTCAGGAATTGCCATGTCGTCGCCGTTGTGGATTTTCACGCCGATGACCTGGTCTCCGTATAAATCAAGAATCTCATTCATCTTTACAGTTCCGTCAACGCACCAGCCGCACCACGCTCCTGTGTGCTGTTCCAACAAAACTTTCTTTACTTGTGCATTTGTCCCGACTGTTATGAAAGCTATCATGGCAATAGCTGACAAAAAGGTTGAAAGTATTTTCATAAGAAAGTTCCTTTGAGTATTCGAGATGCGATTTAAAAAAGAGTCATTACAAAAACGTAAGTGTGCCGTAACCTCCTCAGACGCTGGAAATCAACTTCCCTATGAGTCATGCTGTTCATCAATGGTGACATACATTTTAAGGTTACTACAAATCGTGTAGATAATCAATAGAAAAGTGCTCAAACATAGGAGTTTTTCAAAAAGATTTTCCAGTTGAATTGCGTACCAAAGTAATATAGAATGAAGGAATCAAACTGATAAAGGAGAAAAGCCATGAGTAAGCCGCGAGCATTCACTCTTATAGAGCTTCTCGTTGTTATTGCCATCATTGCCATTCTAATGGGGATATTGATGCCGGCGCTCAAGAAAGCGAGAAACCAGGCCCAGAGCTCAGCCTGTCAGGGAAACCTCAAAAATTATTCGCTCGCGGTACAAATGTACGCACACGACTATGATGACAGCTTCTGCCACCCCGGCAGCTGCTATTTCTCCCAGCTCGAACCGTACCCTGGTGAGGCGGGCGACCGGTGGAAACGCTGGTGCAATGGAAATGTGTATCTGAGGGAGCATCCGGAATATGCCAGCGAATTCTTTAAATATCTGGCCGAGGCGAGGGCGCTCATCTGCCCGACGTTTAAACGCCTGGCCAAAAGCACGCGTTTTCACTCAGACTTCGCGGATGAGAGCGATGGCGTTGAAAACTATATGCCCTGGTACAATTACAGCATGAATGCCTATCTTGGCATGAAGGACGGAAAATGGGGTGTGCTCAAGACCCTGAATGTGAAGAACCCGGCACAGATATTTACCTTTGCCGACGAGGGCTGCCTGGTAAAGCCGGGATACTTCTTCCAGGGACTCAACGACACCGCCCTGTATCCCGTCTGGCCGACGAGTGAAGCCCCAAACTGGGTTCAGCGGGCCGGTGGCAACAAATGGAACGTTAAACCAGGCCCTGCCTCTGAGGGTGGTATGGGTGAGTTCACTGACGCTATAGCGGGCTTCCACAATGCGCCCACAGCGGATCCTGTGGGAGGCAAGGGCAACGTGTCTTTTCTTGATGGCCATGTAGGAGCCCACCCCACAGAGGAGTCATTCGCCCTGGCTTGGCCTTATTAGAACCACTATCAGTTGTGCAAAACATTATTTCTCCTGTCGAAAACGGAACTCACCCAAGTCGTTCGGGCTGGCTGCTCTCCATCGGCGTTTCAAATACTCGTTGCCCGTGAAAAGCAAGCGAAAGAGGATGGGTCATCACTCCGACGATTTGCTGGTGACCTGCTCCCGCAAAGAATCGTTTGACTTACAGGGAGCACCACGGCTAATATTATGTCGAAACAGTAAGAAAAAGTATTTTTCAAAATTTCTGTCGAACATGTATGAAACTGCTTGAAACGAAAGGAGGCGAGATCATTGGGTAATATTTTTACGAAACTAATGGTTTTCAATTGTCTATGGATCATTTTGTCATTAGCATCCTGTTCAAGTTATGAAGCAGTCTCTCAGGATTCCCTGCATCAGGATGAGCTTGAGGAAAGCCAGGTCGATTCGGAGCATATCCCGGCGCGTCGGGGACAGGAATTTTTCCCTGTTACTATTGATGTTGATGTGTCTAAGCCAATCGGCAGGTTCCGCCTAATCTGGCGTTTTTTTGGAGCTGATGAATCGAATTATGCATACATGGAAAATGGAGAAAAGCTTGTTCAGGAATTGGGGGAGCTTGCCCCGCAGGAAGTATACTTTCGGGCCCATAATCTGTTGACGTCCGGCGATGGTACACCGGCACTCAAATGGGGCTCATCAGGGGCATATCGCGAGGATGCGAACGGCAAACCGGTTTATGACTGGACAATTCTGGATCGGATCTTTGATACCTATCTGATGCACGGGGTTAGGCCTTATGTAGAGATCGGTTTTATGCCAAAGGACCTTTCCATCAAACCGGAGCCTTATCAGCATAAATGGAATCCGGACTTGGAGTATAAGGAGGTATTTACCGGCTGGGCGTATCCTCCCAAAGATTATGATAAATGGGGGGAATTGGTGTATCAGTGGGTTCGGCATTGCGTGGACAGGTACGGTGCTTCAGAAATAAAATCCTGGTATTGGCAGACATGGAACGAAGCGAATATCCCCTACTGGCAAGGTACCCCAGAAGAGTTTTATAAGCTTCATGATTATGCGATTGAAGCGGTACGACGTGCGCTTCCGGAGGCCCGTGTTGGCGGCCCGGATACAGCCGGTTCGGGGGGACAATTTATGCGGGATTTCCTTGAGCACTGTTTGCGAGGTACAAATTACGCAAACGGCAAAAAGGGGACCCCACTTGACTTTGTCTCGTTTCATGCCAAAGGCAGTCCGAAATATGTGGATGGTCATGTACAAATGGGTATGGACAATCAGCTTCGTACCATCAACAGGGGATTTGAAATTATTGCATCCTATCCGGAACTGAAGGGAATTCCGATTATCATTGGCGAATCCGACCCCGAAGGCTGCGCTGCCTGCCAGGGAGAACATTTAGGTTACCGCAATGGTACGATGTATTCCAGTTACACGGCCGCAAGCTTTGCCCGGAAAATGGATTTGGCGGACAAGCACGATGTCAACCTAAAAGGGGCACTTACCTGGGCCTTCGAGTTTGAAGACCAGCCTTACTTTGCGGGATTTCGTTCATTGGCTACGAATGGTATTGATAAGCCGGTACTGAATGTTTTCCGCATGTACAGCAGGATGAGTGGACAGCGCTTATCGGTAAATAGCAGCGGCGCTGTTCCGCTCGATACGATACTCAAAGAGGGAGTGCGCGAAAAGCCGGATGTTTCTGCTCTCGCTACCTTGGATAAGAATAAAGTATGTGTGATGCTGTGGCATTACCATGATGAAGATATTCCAGGTCCTAAGGCGGATGTTAAGCTGACATTAAGTGGTCTGCCTGTTCGCTCCGGCATATTACGAATTTGGCATTATCGCATTGACCAGGAATACAGTAATGCGTATACCTTATGGAAGAAAATGGGCTCTCCCCAGCAGCCGACAGCACAGCAGTATGTTCAGCTTGAAAAAGCCGGGCATCTGACGGAAATCGATAGGGGGCAATCCTGCCGTGTGGATAACAATCAGGTCGTATTGGAGCTTGATATACCGCGCCAAGCCGTATCGTTACTTGTATTTGAGTGGAGCTCAAGGCACAACTAAGGATTCCTCTCAGAAATCGGGGTGATAGGATTCGAACCTACGGCCTCCTGCTCCCAAAGCAGGCGCTCTAGCCAAGCTGAGCTACACCCCGTAATTCCGATGCCGCTACTGAACGTCTATTGTCCGATGCTATTTCGTAAAAAACATATCGCGTGCATCACAAAAATTATTCTACACGAAGCACATGAGTATTGCAATAGAATCCTGCGCAAATAGGTGGATTGGATGCGGGAGAGTCAATCGTAGGGGCAACCCGATGTGGTCGCCGACGCTCCATAGCTTTGGCGACGGAGCGTTGCCCTGGGCAGGCACATAGGCCTGCCCCTACCGTGGGTTCATTACGATAATAGCTACATCGGTCAGGCTCTCTATATCACAGGCAGGTTTAACCGTTATATCCCAGAGCAGGGGATTCTCGTCATTGCTCTTGCATTGGGCTACCGTTCCCACAATCACAGGCGTACCTATAAATCCGGGCCTTTTCTGGGCGTAAACGATGTCGCCGATTTTGATTTTGTATTTTGTCGAGACCAGATGGACCTTGGTGGAGTTGTTGCCGTTGCCCTGCATTATCCTGTCCATATTCAATTTTGCTATTTTTACTACTATTTTGGATGCCGGGTCGGTGATTAACCTGACCTGAGCTGTGCGGGTGTCCACTTTGGATATGGTTCCAATGATGCTCTCGTTGGCCATGACGAATTGGTTCACAGCCAGGCCGTCTTTTTCGCCGCGGTTGACAACAAGCTCGCAGCGCAATCCATTCACAGTGGCCGCAATGACATCAGCTAACACAAAATCCACGCCTTTCCAAACAGGTCTGTCTCGCAGTCCTGACAGCTTTTCAACCTTTTGTCGTTCTTGTTTCAACCATTCTGTAACGTTGGCGAGATGGTTATGGAGCCTGTTGTATTTTTCGCTGCTGACGAGGTCTGTCGGCGAGCGCTGTTCCGATGCTATCAATCGAGATGCGGAAAGCGAGATGTTTCTGCTAATACTTAAAGGCTGACTAAGAATGTGAACGAATGCGAACTGGAATTTATTTGTCAGCTTCCGGGGAGCAAAGAGGAAAATAAGCCCGGCTAACATGAACCAGGTAAATAACATTCGCCCGGAGATTTTGGTCGCGTTCTTCGCCATAGTCGTACTGCGTATCCACAGGTTACGCGGATTTATACGGATTACACAGATTAAATTTGTGGAATTCTGTGTTTTCAATCTGTGTCATCTGTGTCTGCGAATTATTCCCATCCATACTCATTATGGTTCATTGTATCCTTCCACAGCTCCAGATTTTCGATGTATATGCTGGTACCATGGGCCACCGAGCTGAGGGGGTCCTCGACTCTTTTGACAACTAAGCCGGTCGCATTTGCCAATGCTTTATCCATTCCCCGCAGCAGTGAGCCGCCGCCGCAGATGTGTATACCGTTGTCAATCAGGTCGGCGGACAATTCCGGCTCGGCCTTTTCCAGCGTTGCCGCAACCGCATCTATAATCATAGCGATGGGGCCTCGCAGGGCTTCACGGACTTCCTCACTCGTTATAACGATTTTTCTCGGCATGCCGGAAATGGTATCTCTGCCAGCCACTTCCATGGTCAATTCCTCACTGAGCGGAACCGCCGAGCCGATTTGTATCTTGACTTTTTCAGCCCTTGCCTCGCCGATGAGCAGGTTATAGGTTCTCTTGAGATGGTTTATCACTGCTTCGTCCATATCGTTGCCGCCTACACGGATTGATTCGGAGGCGGCGATATCGGCCAGGCTCATTATGGCCACTTCGGTCGTTCCTCCGCCGATATCGACAATCATCGAGGCGGTAGGCTCTGCGATTGGCAGTCCTGCTCCGATTCCCGCCGCCATTGGTTCATCAACCAGATAGACTTTTCGTGCACCTGCACGTTCGGCACTATCTATCACCGCCTGGCGCTCAACATCGGTTATTCCGCCCGGCACCGCGATTACCACTCGAGGCCTGACAAGTCCGCCCCTGCCGTGTGCTTTCCTGATAAAGTAGCTCAGCATCGCCTCGGTGATTTCAAAATCGCTGATTACCCCGTCTTTCAGAGGTCTTATTGCACTAATCGAGCCCGGCGTTTTGCCTAACATTTCGTATGCAACCAGGCCGACAGCATCGCCGTTGTTCAGGACAATATTGGTTCCTTTGCGAACGGCAACTACGGAGGGCTCATTGAGGACAATACCTTTGTTGCGGATGCAAACCACGGTAGTGCACGTACCAAGGTCTATGCCCATATCCATACTGAACAAACCTAATATTTTGTCCATTAGCATTTTTGGTTCATCCTTAAATTCTTCCCTAAATATTTATTTTTTGTGCGCCATCACCTTTCCATTCGTTTGGGTTCACACCTCGATTGACGTTATCGGGATGAGAATTCCTTACGCCTGTCCTGCTGCGGCAGCGGCCTTCGCCGCGACAAGTAAGAAGCGTAAGTATCCATATCACAATATTTCGTCCTTCGGTTCTGCTCAGGACGAACACCGAGCATCGTCAAATGTGTTCGTTGCTCGAAGAACCCGGGACAACGGACATCCTGCCAAGGTGCTAAAGCCTTTTGTAGTTCGGCTTTACAAAAAAATCACTTTAGGTGGATTTGCTTTTCTGCGCATAGCTGCGAGGCACTTCATATTGTGGCATTTTTATAAAAGCAGCCGAATTTTGAAGCCCTCAAACCGGCCGATTCAGCCGCAATAACGACCATAACTGTCTTATTGACAATAAGATAGGGCAGTTTTCCATTCAATGTATTATTTTGGTAATTGGTTATTGTTCATTACCTTTTACCACTTACTATTTACCAATTACCAGTCACCAGCTACCAGTTACCGGTTATCAGCAAGCTCTATTAGGTCCTATAATAGTCGTGGAGAACAGAAGACAGAAGGCAGGGGTCATAAGACCGAAGACGGAAGTTTTGTCCTCTGTTTTCCGTCTTCTGTCTTCGCTACTGCCAGTCGGCGGGGTACCGGATGGATTCAGGCTGAATGTGGAACTCTCTACATAGCTCTTCTACCAGCGCTTCTGTTCTTTTTATCTGAAAGTCGGTCGGGGTTTTGGCTTTATCGTCGGCTATAACACAGATACGAATAGTTTGTTTACTGTAGTGTGTGACCAATGATTGTTGCTGCCATTTTTCGGTTGGTTGTATTTGGCCGTCGTGGCCGACTCGACCATTGCAGATAATGAAGTGGCAGTTTACCCCGTTAGAGACTTTTTCCTTTGTGTCTCTAATGGGATTAATATGCTCATCGGCGCCCACATCTCTCGAACCGCCGAAGGCGGATACAATATTGCCGGATTCGGTGCCGCTGTAGTAAATCTCGATTCGGCTCCAGCGTCCCGGCAATTGGTCGGCTTGAGAACGGATGGCTTTTTTCACAGAGCCCAGACGGTAATAGCGTGAAAGACAAAATGCACCGGCGGATGGGGGATTATGGCCCAGAGCATTTAAAATTATTGCTGCGAGTATGATTGAAACCCCCAGAACAGCAAGTACTTTTGTTTCCCTTGAATGGTTTGTCATCATTCACCCTCTGCTTACTTTATTGGCCCCAAGTCAGGGTTCAGAAGTCGGATGCCGGGAGTCAGATATCGTTCTGTTTTCTGAATTCTGCTCTTTGTCCTCTTGCCTGATTTCCTGATAATCTGATTCCCTGATACCCTGCTTTGTGCTCCCTGCCTCCGATACGATATTTTAGCTATCGGCCTTTCAGAAAAGCCCCTTTAGGTAAGTTATTTTTTCACAGGCCATATCTAAAGTACCTTTCTATTTGTGGGGATTTTTATAGGAGCCGGCAGGTGCCCACGTCCTATATAGATGTGCCAGAGTATAAGTGCATAGGAGCAAGAGTGCTTGTGTCAGGAAAGTGCCTAAAGTGAGCTAAAGTGACAGCGAAGCTGTCATTCTGAGCCCTTCGCTGCGCTCAAGGACAAGCTCAGCGAAGAATCTCTTTTTCGTTGGCCAGATCCCTTCGGCAAGCTCAGGGCAGGCTCTTCGGCTTTGCCTCACGATGACACGTAAGTGTCACTTTAGGCACTTGTGTATTGCGACGGGTGGCAGCGCCCCCCGCCTGGGCTTGTCGAAGGCTTGCTGCCACATGGCCTTTTTGTACGTTTTTGGGCAAGAAGGCAAAAAATTTCAAAAAAATTTCAAAAAAATCCATTTTTTCCTTGACGCACGATTACAAATGTAATATTTTAAGAATTACAGTTGTAATATTAGGAGAGCCGCTTATGAAAAAACTACCCAGGATATCCGAGTCGGAATGGCTGGTAATGCAGGTGTTGTGGTCGAAAAGCCCGCTGACTGCGAATGAGGTGGTAGAAAAACTCACCGGCAAAACGAAATGGAAGCCGAAGACTATTAAAACATTAATTACCCGGCTGACGAAAAAGAAAGCACTCAAGTTCAAGAAGGAAGGTAGAAAGTACAGATACTATCCTGCGGTTAGCCAGGCCGAATGCGTGCATATGGAAAGGCGCTCATTCGTTCGCCGCGTTTATGGCGGAACGTCCAGGCCTATGCTGGCGCAGTTCCTTGAGGATGCAGAGCTTTCGGCGGAGGATATCGCAGAGCTAAAGAAGATTCTTGAACAAAAGGCGGAGGAATAAAGATGGAATCTCTAACTATACAGTTGCGGCCGTTCTTTGATTGGCTCTTGTGGGTCTCTCTGCAGGGCAGTGTGCTGATTGCGCTGATTGTACTTGTCCAGATAATCCTGCGGGGTAGGCTTCCAATTCGCTGGCACTATTTGCTCTGGGTGCTCTTATTGATACGCCTTGCGGTACCCTGGCTGCCCGAAAGCAAAATAAGTGTCTTTAACCTGCTTCCACTATCCATTCAGCAGGGACGGATAATAGAGGCCTTCTCGGAACCCCAGAGCGCTCATGGTATGGGCATTTATTTATATGGCGAATATGCAGATGACCAAAAGGCAAAGCCGGAAGACGACTCTGAATCGGTCTTTGTTAGATTTGTTCGTATGGTGCCCCTGCTCTGGCTGCTCGGAACTGTAGTTCTGGCCGTATATGTCTGCGCGGGTAACTTTCATCTCTGGTGGCTCGTTACCTGTGAACGTCCTTTGACAGACCAGAATATCCTCGATTTGCTGGAAGACTGCAAGAGCGAAATGGGTATCCGTACCATCCTCGGTGTCGTAATAACGGACAAAGTCACAAGCCCCGCGCTTTTCGGTTTTATCCGGCCTCGGTTGTTACTACCTGCGGGGATGCTCGAAGCCCTCAATTTGACAGAGCTCCACCACGTTTTCCTTCACGAATTAGCCCACCTAAAAAGGTACGATATTTACCTCGGGTACCTCTCCAGCCTGCTGCAGGTCCTGCACTGGTTCAATCCGCTTATCTGGTTGGCCTTTTATCGAATAAGAAATGACAGGGAATTGGCCTGCGATTATTTAGTTCTGTCACGCACAAAAAGCGGCCAGTCTAAAGATTATGGCCGAACCATCGTTTATCTTTTAGAACGTTTTTCCCGTCCCCGGCACCTGCCGGCTATGGCGGGAATTTTAGAAACCAAATCTCAATTGAAAAGGAGGATTAAAATGATTGCTGAATTCAAAAAGACCTCACGCCCACGGTGGGCCGGGGCAATGCTGCTTCTTGTAGTATTAGCCTGTTTAGTCCTGACCAACGCCTATGTGGCCAAGGCGGACATCGTTTTCGGCATTCCCACTAATCTCGGACCAACTATCAACAGTTCTTCTAGCGACTGGCCACCGAGCATCTCGGCCGATGGGCTGAGCCTCTACTTTTGCTCCAATCGGCCGGGCGGGTATGGTGACCGGGACATATGGGTGTCGACGCGGCCTACGGTCTACGACCCTTGGGGAGAACCAGTGAACCTTGGGCCAACGGTCAACAGTTCGGCTTGGGAAGCTTTCCCGTTCATATCGTCCGATGGACTGTCGCTGTTCTTCGAATCCCCGCGGCCTGGCGGGTATGGTAGCTTCGACCTCTGGGTAACAACGCGGGCAACGAAAGAAGACCCTTGGGGTGAGCCTGTTAATCTCGGGCCAATGGTCAACAGTTCGAGTAATGACGCTACGCCGGGAATCTCAGCAGACGGACTGTCGCTCTTCTTCGAGTCCGACCGGTCCGGCGGGTATGGTAGCTTCGACCTCTGGGTAACGAGACGCGCAACGAAAACCGACCCCTCGGGCACGCCAGTGAACCTTGGGCCAACTGTAAATAGCTCAGCTTGGGACGGTGGCCCGACTATCTCCGCCGATGGCCTGGCGCTCTACTTCTGGTCCAAGCGGTCCGGCGGGTACGGTAGTAACGACATATGGGTCACGATGCGGGAAACCATACACGAGGACTGGGGCACGCCAGTTAATCTGGGTCCAACGGTCAACACCTCAGCTTACGAGGAACCTGGGAGTATATCGGCCGATGGTCTCTTGCTCTTTTTCGAGTCCGACCGGCCCGGCGGACAAGGGAATCACGATTTATGGCTCACGACCCGGGATACAACGAACGACCCCTGGGGGGAACCGGTAAATCTCGGGCCAGGAGTCAACAGTTCGGCTGGCGAGGGGAACCCGAGCATCTCGGCCGATGGTTCTACCCTCTACTTCGGGTCCAACCGCTCCGGTGGGTCAGGTGATGTTGACTTGTGTCAGGTGAAAATCCTGCCGGTCGTTGACTTCAACGGCGATGGAAAGGTAGACACCGATGATTTATTGATACTGATTGACAATTGGGGCATAAATGAGCCGCTCTGTGACATTGGCCCGACGCCGTTTGGTGATGGAATCGTGGACTTTAAAGACCTGGAAGTATTTATGAGCTACTGGGAGAAGCAGAATATTCCGGAAATTCCGGAAGAAGAACTGTAAATAAATGCGGGCAAGGGACCTTCCGGTTCTGCCTGATTGACGATATTCGCATCTGTAGCGAGTTGCTGAGCGTAGAGGAAATAGCAGAGCTGGGACACACGGACTAACACTGACTTTTGGAAAACTGACTGACATCCCGCACCAATTTAGGCATGAGCCTGTGATTAATTGGTGCGGGACTTTTTTATGCCGTCATTTTGTATCTAAAAAAAATCTTTTGCAGTTAAAAAGTTTAATTTAGTGCTTGTTTGGAAATGTGAAATAATGTTTAATTGCAGCTTTAGTTGTCGGAACAACGAATGTAAGCAGGATAGCTTGTTTTAGTGAGGTGAACTGAGATGGCGGATTTGAAGGCTTTAGCTGATGCAGTTATAAAAGGCGACCAAAGCACTGCAGTGGAAATTACGAAGTCGGCTCTCGAAGAGGGCACAGCGGCTAAAAATATTCTCGAAGAGGGATTAATTGCAGGTATGGATGTTGTCGGCGCTCGTTTCAAAAATAATGAGATTTACATACCTGAAGTGCTTATTGCCGCGCGGGCAATGAAAATGGCGATGGAAATCCTTGAGCCGGAGCTTATCAAGGCCGGCGTCAAGCCGGTCGGAAAGTTTCTTATTGCAACCGTCCAGGGTGATTTGCACGATATCGGTAAAAATTTAGTGGCGATGATGCTCAAAGGAGCGGGTTTTGAAGTTATTGACCTCGGCGTGGATGCCAGTCCTGAAAAGTTTGTTGAGCAGGTAAAGGCCAAGGGCGTTCAGCTTGTCGGAATGAGCGCGCTTTTGACTACGACGATGCCCGGCATGGAAAGAACTATAAAGGCACTAAAGGAGGCCGGCGTTTCGGCCAAGATTATGATAGGCGGCGCACCGGTAACACAGGGTTACGCAGACAAAATTGGCGCCGACGGCTACGCGGCCGATGCCGCTTCGGCTGTCGATATGGCCAAAAGTCTCGTCGCTTAAAGGAAGTACACAAGAGCACAAGCAGAGAACCTCTTAATGTCCCATACGGGGAATGGGAGAAAAACCCTCACCTTCAGGCGAAGCCTTCAGTATTATAAACTCGAAATTCGAATATCGAAATCCGAAACAAACCTGTCCTGAGCAAAGCCTGCCCTGAGCTTTGTCGAATGGGTCGAAGTATTCAATGGCCGTTTCTATTTCAACTCATATAATAATCACAAGCTAATGTCTCGCAGTTAGTTATGAATTTAGAGTGTGGTTGCCTTATTAGAAAAATACAACCGTTGGTACAACTAATACAGGATTATCTATGACGGATTTTCTAAGAGAACGCTTGAAGGCTACTGCTGTATTCTTTTAGTGTCGATTGGTATGCTTTTATCAACAGAGCGGATATGGAGATCGTGCTGCGGAAATGCAATCTCGATTCCCGCCTTTCGGAACTCCTGATCGATGGCGAAGTTGATACTGTGCCAGACCGGGACATAGTTATCTATACCTGAGATGTAAACGCGCAGCTCGAACTCCAGGCTGTTGTCTCCAAAGGCCTTGAAAATAACCATCGGTTTCGGGTCCTCCAATACCAAAGGATTCGCTCTTGCAACCTCATAGAGAATTCTCTCAGCTTTGGCCGTGTCCGAGCCATAAGCGATACCTACGAGGAACTCCCGACGCAGGACATTGTCTGACAAGGTCCAGTTTATCAGATGGCCCGTAATAAACTCCTTGTTGGGGACAACAAGCTCACGCTGGTCCCATCTTCGAATGGTCGTTGCCCTGATTCTTATCTTGGCCACTTTCCCCGTAATCTCGCTGATTGTTACCACGTCATCGACACGGATCGGCTGCTCGAAGAGTATAATCAGGCCGCTGACGAAGTTGGCGAATATCTCCTGCAGCCCGAAACCCAGCCCGACAGTCATCGCGGCTACAAGCCATTGTACCTTAGACCAGCCTATTCCAATTTTACCGAAGGCCAGCACCGTTCCTATGACTGCAAGCGTATAGCGGAAAAGCGTCGTTATCGCAAAACGCACGCCGCGGTCGAGGGGCAGACGCCTCAATACGATAATTTCGAGCAGACCGGGAACGTTCCGTGTAACAATCACGGTCAATGCCGCCAGAAACAATGCCATCGCCAGTGACCCGAGAGTCACGATTTCCTCGGCACTCATTTCCCAAAGCTCGATTCTCGCCAATTCGCCGAGAGCGGGTAAGACATCCTTCCAGACGTACCAGATTCCGCCGATAGGCAGGAATACCGTAATCACATCGATCAGTCGGCGGGTTTGCTGCGATATCTGAAAAATTGAGGTCTCGTCTTTTGCCTTGCTTTGCTGAGATTCTTTTGTCGAAGCAGATTCTCCCTGGTTCTGCTGCTCTTGTTCGGCGGCCTCGAGTTTTTGGCGCTCCAGCAGAGCAAGCTTTCGTTGCGCAACCATCAACCAGCGGACAAACATGGCTCTGACCAGGATCGCCAGCAATATCAGGATGATTGTTATAACAAGCTTCTCGGAGAGTTGCCGTGCCGCGTAGAAATAACCCATACCGCCTAAGATGGCAAAGACCACCGGAAGGACAAAACAAAGCGGATACCAGACATAACGAAGACGTTCCATCCAGCCGCCGTGTTTCTGCTTAAGGTAGGGTTTCATCAGCGTGCCTGTTGGGCTCAGCAGGATGAGCAGAAACAATGCAAGTGCCAAAAGACCGAACATAAAGAACAAACGACCCGCTGAGTTGTACCATTGTTCGCCGGTCTGCTGGGTCTGCATGACTTCGATTATAAATATGACAGGAATCGCCAGAATAAAGTACAAGCCGAGCAGTCGCCTAAAGAAAAACAGTGGTTCATGGCGCATGCGCAGGTGATCCTGAGCCAGACCGTGCGGCATCGAGAAGTGGTGAAGAAAGCCCAGCATGAAAACAACCGGCACGAGTGCCCGTATACCCGAAGCGAGCGCCTGCGAGAAGTCATCATCGAAAGCGCTCGAAGACAGACGCCAGTGAAACAAAAAGAGGACTATGGGCCACGTCGAAGCCAGAAAAATCGTAAGCCCGAGTGTCTTAAGCGTATGCAGGAAGCTGTCGGTTTGCACTCGACTGACCCGCTTTGAGATAATCTCAACTGCCCTATGCGCTTTTGGATGAAGCACGACCAACAAAAAGACAACCAGCAAGACTGCCAGATAAGCCCAGACGTCTTCCTTGAAATCTGTCCAAAGATTGATTGCGACCTGGTGCCAGTTCGCCGGAGAAAGCAGCCAACCCAAAGCAAACAAACTCGCATGAAGGTCGGACAAACGAAATACCAGGCTGCTCTTGACCCACAGAATGTTCGCATCTATGAAATCTTCATACGCCAGAACAGTGTCAACGTACTGCCGCTCTATGGCGTCAAGGTTTGCCAGCTTGGTGGAGTAATCCCAGTGGAGGTCCGCTATCGCTCTTAGCGTTTTACGCTGACTTTCGTAGTAGTTTGTCGCCTCCTTTTTGATGGCCTCACGTTCCGCCTCACCGACAGAAGGATCGAGCTGGGCCAGGACTGCTTCCATCTCCTCTGTGAGATCGCTCAGGTCCGACCATTCCTTATCACGCTCCATCCCATGGAACTGAGCCAACGAAATTTCCGACGGCCTGCTTCGAATCCGTTTTTGGTTTTCTCTTATATCAGGCAGCTTCTCACGCTGGCCCAGCAGAGCCATCCCCATTGCATCTGTTACTTTCCCGGCTGTATTGACTTTGGCACTTACTTCCTCAAAGCTCTTTTTCAAGGCCGCAAGTTTGGCGTTTATTGACTCAGAATCCTTCGTAACTACCTCAACCTTGGCAGTAAGCTCGGTCTGCGTTTCTGCAAACTCCGTGTTTTTTTGTGCGATTGCCTGGATGGCGGGATGGGCATACCTCGTTTTTTCTCTGGCGCGGATGGCCTCCTGTTCGGCGGCCTCAGCTTCCTTCTGCCGTAAGTCGTTCACCCTTTGCTGCCAAAATTCCACGGTCTTCCCTGAAATAGCCAACTGACGGGCCGCCACGTCCCTGCGAACAGTTAGAAGATCTCCGGCGGCTTCATAGAAAAGCAGCTCTTCGGTGTTAGTGGCTATCTGGCTCTCACAGGCACGTTGTTGGGCGAGCAGCAATGCCCGGCTGGCCTGAGTCATTTCGATTGCCTGCCCTTCAGCTGCGCCAGTTGCAAGTTTGCTCTTAATATCATCGAGCATCTTCTGAAGCGCGCTCGTCTCCTCGGGAATTTTGGTCTTCCGCTCGGCCCTTCGCTTTGGCTCGTTTTCCAGATTGGCTACATTTTTCTTGGCCTCCTCAAGGTTCAGTCTTGCCGTTACGAGGGTTTGCTCGGCTTGTGTCAGTGTGGTCTCAGGCCCGGCTTCAGGGGCGGCAGCGCCGGCTTGCGCAGCGAGAAGTTCCTTAAACTTGGCCAAATTGCCCGGGATATCTTTCCGAGCCTGACTGTATTGTTGTCCTTTTGTTTCAAATTCGACGGCAGATTTTAATTGAGCGATTGCTTTGTCGTAAACATCTACAATTTTCGCCTTGACCTCATCGCTCAACTCCTGCGATTCGGTTATTTGCTTCTTCCTCGTCTGGAGTTTCTCTACAGTGAGCTGTTCAGCGGCATCTGTAGTCGCTGCCCCTTGAGTGATCGCAGAACTCAGAGCGGCCGAGTTGGCGTCCTGTGCTCCACTAGCGATCATCAAAGAGTTTTGCTGGGATTGACCTCGAAGTGGAACGAATGCTGCCAGAGTGAGAAGGACGACGAAGGTCACTGTGAAGATTCTGGTTGTTGTTCGGATTAGTACAAATCTTCCTGATAACTTATCGAGCATAACCTGTCTCTTAAGCCTGCGAATAATGTTTCGTTAGTTCCGTTGTCCTCAATGCATTTAATCATTGCAACAATCTTTTAATAAATATGACGAATTGTGAGCTTGATTATAATAGGCGGGTTCTGTTAAATCAAGCCGGATTTCAAAAAACCACCCAGAGTGTGATTGATTTTGTGAATCTTTCACCCACACACATTGAAATCATGACAGCATCTGATAGAACTCTACGAAGCCTTGGGGAAGCCGGAAAAGACTGAAGAGTGGCGGGCAAAGCTGCCACAAACGGAAGCTGTTCTTTTGAACAGTGACAAGGCACCATTAAAATGGCCCCATTTTCACGACTTCACGACTACAACCCTCATACAACCCAACAATCCGTTATCTACAAATTCTGCGAAATTCATATTCCATAAACCCTTTAGAATCAGCACCTTATAAAAAACACGAAAATTGGTAACGTTTTCAATGCGGGTGCATATCGAGCGCACTAAATTTCTATGATTGGTTTTATACGGCTGTTTTTTTGCGCCCAATTCTGGTAAAATGGACTTTTGGTTATGCGAAAGATAAAGAGTCAAAGTATAGCTCAATTGCTGCTGCAGCTTCGATTTACGCCCGAAAAGAATTTTTGTGACAACACGGATTTTAGTGTTTGACTTCGAGCTCTTCATAGGTGGCTGTTGCTCGGATCCCGCTAACACCATATGCTGCTCTGACAGTACGTAACGGCAATTGGCTGACATTTCAGATTACCTCACACAAAGACCAGCTACTGGTATGGTTTGGGGTATACCACTAAAAGGTCATCTATTGCAGCTATGGGATTGTGCCAATCTTATGAAACTATTAGTCAAACACCGAAAACATGTTATTATAAAAAAGCTTTGAGCTCAAAATGCTTTTTGGCCTTTTCATTTTGGTAGAGAACCAAATAAAGTGATGCTAAATTATGGTGAATGTAACTGTCAAAATCGCGGTTACGCTTGTAACCATAACGAAGTATATTCTCGTAAAACTTTATGGCATCTTCAAATCTACCTTCGTATATGGCTTGTTCGGCCCAGCGTATTGACTTGGTAGGGTGTCTTTTCTTCTTTCCATAGGGCCATCCACCTTTTTGAACGAACAGTTTAGGGTCAAAAGTCGTTGTGGCTTCGGGCTGCCACAGTGGATTATCGTCTGAAAATCCCGATATAAATGGTTGTGCAACATCCTTCCAGTTGATACCTTTACCGAAATGTCCTTTATCGAACACGGCAAGAACCAGTTTCCTAACAAGCTTTTCTATAAGATATATTTTTTGTTTAGATTCCGTTAATAGCTTTTCCTGAAGAGATTGTAGTTTTTCTCTGTTACCTTGATTAACCTCGTCCCCGTGGAAATAATACATGAAGTAATTAACAGTTTGAAAAGCCGGAATTTCTATTCCAGAATCCTTTGTAAGCAAAGAGACTCTATTGTAATGTTGCTGATAAATCATCTCTTCGCTGCAGCAATTTTCGATAAGCCTTACCAGATCAATTACCACGCTATCTAAAAATTGGTGTCTTGTTAGATTACAGCGGTGTGCAGCTTCTTCCCAATCCAAAATTGTCAAAGAATTACCAAAAAAGCTGGTATTGTTAAAATGAACTTCGTGATGAATTAATCCTGTATCGTGATTTTTGCGCATTTCCGCTATTATTTGAGCATGATGTTGGCGCATCCACGTTAGTGCTTGTTCAAATGCTCTCCACTTTTCTTCTTCCGAAGAAGAGACTTCAATTTCATCTAACATGTGGAAAAATCTGGCATCTAATTCATCTGCTGATCTTAAATCATCAGGATGCTCTATGCCCCAAATAGAAAAAGCTATCGGCTCTCCTTTATATAAAAGCTCAATGTCTTCATATATCCCCATACCGATAGGCACCATTACCGCACGGCCATGTGAAAAGGCATATTGTGTGAGAGCGACTTCGTTTAACACACTACGGAACCTTTTTGCCCTATAGGGTTCCCCCACATCGAATCTGATATCTCCTCTTGTTCCATTAGGACTTGTATAGGGAAGCAGAAATGGAATATTACCTTGGCCGAGAAAACGGATATGGCGAAGCTTGCCTTCTTTGATCATCTCAATTTGATTGGTTACGCCTTTAATCTTAATAGCCCGAATCCAGCGGTTATTCACCTTAATGTAATCTTTGGGGGCCAATTTAATAATGACACTCGTAGGTTTTAAGACATCACCAAAATGTTTGAGGTAAATAACTCTACGAATCTTTTCAAGATATTTTCTTGGAAGTTTATTTGCTACCTGAATAAAAAGTCCCCAATAAGGAGAAACCATTCCACCATTTTTATTTTGTATTTTAAAACCTTTAAGACTTCTAATACACGACTTGATTTGCTCTATAGTCATTTCAGAAGAAATTTGTTTTGATACTTTTAGATTGTCCATAGGTAAACTTGCCACTTTATGTAATTTTCCGTCTCAAACAACTTGTCTTTTATCTAACATACAAGAGTACTTTGGTACGTCTCATTTGCTGTTTTTTAAATACCCTTTTACCTTCGGACTGCACTATAATATCAAACGCTTCTCTGAATTGAAACGAGATTCACAGATTCAATAACTTACATAAATGAATAGACTTGGATAGTTCATTCTAAAATTTATATAGCATTTTTCTTGAACGTGACCAAAGTGAATGACCGTTCTTTTAGCACATACAACTCTTCTGATATGGAACTACCGTTCCGTATTTTCTACAACCCAAAAGGCCGTTATCTGCCAATTCGGTAAAAACCCATTCCATATGCCCTTTAGCATCAGTGCTTTATAAAAAACTCAAAAATGGTAACGTTTTCAAAGCGGGTGCATGTCGATTGCACTAAATTTCTATGATTGGTTTTATACGGCTGTTTTTTTGCGCCCAATTCTGGTAAAATGGACATTTGGTTATGCGAAAGATAAAGAGTCAAAGTATCGCTCAATTGCTGCTGCAGCTTCGATTTACGCCCGAAAAGAAGCGTCGCGCACAGCTTGACGCTGCGGAGAAACTTTATGCGGTTATCGAGCCGGAAAAGGAATATCCTTTCGAGTTTGTATGTTTTCGTATCACGGGTTATCACCCTAAAGGACCGATGGCGGAGGAGCTGATAAAAGGTGATGAGCTGTTGGATGACCTGCGGATTTTCATCTCCAGGCTGAGCGGCCGGCTCGCCCCCCCCGCCGCCGAACAGGACCAAAAAATTTACACTATCGAAGAGCTTGCTGAGGTTTTAGGGATTTCAACAAAAACCATATACCGCTGGCGAGAACAAGGTCTGTTTGCGAGAAAATTCATTTTTGATGATGGCAGGAGACATTTAGGCTTTTTGCAGTCAACAGTCGATAAATTCCTCAAAGCAAACCCGGAACTTGCCGCCGGGGCAAAAAGCTTTTCGCGACTGACAGATGAGAAAAAACAACGGATTATAAAACAGGCTGAAAAACTTACCGCCGATACGAACCTCTCTCGCCGCCAGATAATAAAAAGGATAAGCGCTGAAACCGGCAAGTGCCATGAAACCATCAGATACACACTGCTAAATTACGAAAAGGCCAATCCTGATAAATCCATTTCCACACAGTCCACCGGTGTAATTGAACCGGCGCAGGCCGCCGAGATATACAGGCTGTTCAAACAAGGCTGTAATATCAAAGACCTGATGAAGCGATTCAACAGGAATAGAAGTTCGATATATCGGATTATTAATCGGCGAAGGGCAAAAGCACTCCTGGTCAGAAAGATTGAATTTATCCCCAGCGATGAATTTCTTGAAGAAGATGCCGAAGAGAAGATTTTGGCTCGCCTCGGCGACTCGTCTCTGCGAAGCGCTTCCGTTCTCCGTAGCAGAGCTACTGCGAAGGATGAATCGCCGAAGCAGGAAGGCCGAGGCCGTAGCGGGGCGGAGCCAATCGATAATACCCAGCCGCTCGCCAGCAAGGATGTTGGCCTTGGGACTCCGCCACAAGGCGTCCCTTACGGGACTTACGGAGAGCCGCTCGAATTGGCCCGCGGTTCCCTGCCGGAGTATTTGCAGACCTTGAAAGATACTCCCGTGCTCAATAGAGAACATGAAGTCGAATTGTTCCGCAGATATAATTACCTCAAATTCCTGGCCTGCCGAATCCGCACCGACATAAAGCCGGCTCGCGTCTCGGGCGTAAGACTAAGTCAGATAGAAAAATATTTAGCCCAGGCCGAAGAGATAAAAAGAAGAATAATTGAAGCGAACCTGCGACTTGTGGTCAGCGTTGCACGCAAGCATACCGCCGGCGGGGCAGGTTTGCTCGATTTGGTCGGCGAGGGTAATGTCTCGCTGATGCAGGCGGTTGAGAAATTCGATTATA
The DNA here is from genome assembly GCA_035528395.1 of Sedimentisphaerales bacterium. GTDB lineage: Bacteria > Planctomycetota > Phycisphaerae > Sedimentisphaerales > Anaerobacaceae > NIOZ-UU13. The sequence goes on along the minus strand of DATKYR010000245.1, from coordinate 2,306 downwards.
CCAGGGGCTTTCGGTTTGCTACTTTCGCATCCTGGATAATAGCCAAGGATTTTGCCCGCAAGATTCCTGCACAGACCGGCCGGCTCGACAAAGCCACAACAGCTTCGCTGGCAAGTATCCATCGCGATTTGAGGGCCGAAGATGCAGCCGATTTCGCGGCAATGGAACGAGCTCACCAAAGCCTGGCCCAGGTTATAGAAGATAATCTCACTGAACGCGAGCGGTATATAATCTTGAATCGTTTTGGTCTGGTAGGCTCACCAATAAGGAAAGAGACAAAGACCTTAAAACAAGTCGGCGAAGAGCTCGGCTTGAGTAAGGAAAGAGTCCGCCAAATCGAACTGATTGCCCTGCAGAAATTGAGACAATCCCTCAGCAGCGAAGAATTCGAGCTGCTAACCGGCTAACAATTGATTATTGACTCCGCCAGAAGACGGCGGATCTTCGATATTGATTATTGGCAGTTGAGATTGGCACTTTGGCCATACAGTCGTATCCCTTCGCGATAAACTAATCTGTTGAATTTGGTATTATCTGAGAGGTCTATCAAATCGACAGGTTTAGACAAACCAAAAAGCAGGTCTCCATAAAAGCGGAAGAATCTCTCGGGTGCAATACCTTCGACAGCAAGGTCGATATCGTTTGCTTCTGTCTTCGGGTCGGCGCTTGAACCAAAGAGGATAATTCCTCCAACATCATATCGATGGGCATTTGCTAAGTTTGTTACTTTATCCTGTTCTGAAATCATAGCTTTATTATATTGTTCACCGTCGTATCTATCAAAAAGGACCCGGCCCGGCTAATTTTCGGAAGGTGGCTCCTTGTCGGTCAGTTCGGCAATTTGAAGCTGCAATTGCTTTATTTCTTTCAGGATGTTGAGTTTAGTGCTTACTACCCAGTACCACAGTTTCATCAAGATTGTAGAATTGAAGCCAATCATGAAAAAAATCACCCAATAAAGCATCTCCTTTGTATTTCCAGCATAACGCAAACCAATATACCCTCCGACCATCATACCTAAGCATAGAAGAAAAAATACCCAAAAAACTAATCTTGCCCGTTGTACGTTCGTTACAAATCTTTCGAAAAATCCTTCCATTTGAGCTATCTCCTTTCTTGCGGTTTCATCCTTACCGGCTTCGAGACCGCTTTCATTTTTTAGCAATTCTGTTAATTCTTTTTCCAAGTTATCCATTGTCATAACGCTCTACTATTTTCCTTAACTGGTCCAGTGTGCGATGCAGACGTGATTTTACCGTTCCCTCAGGAACCCTAAGAATATCGGCTATCTGGCCTATATCGAAGCCTTCATGGTATCGCAAGGTAAGCAATGCCCGGCGGTCGGGTGGAAGTTTCTCAATGGCCGACCTCAGTGATTCGGTTGCTTCATCGCCGTTTTGCTTTTTGTCGGATTCACTTTGGGGCTGCTTCGAAAGCTCGTTATTAAGCCGATTTTGCAGCCGCTGTTTGCGCAGCCAATCGGTGCATTTGTTATTGGCGATTCTAAAGGCCCATCCGGGAAAAACAGATACATCTTCGAGTTTTCTAATGCCTTTTATTATGCCGTACCAGGTTTCCTGAACAATGTCCCATGCGGCCGATTCGGAGCCGGTTACCTTAAAGGCATAGTGCCAGAGGCGTTTTTGCCATCTGCCGACAAGCTCGTCAAATGCGTCTTTGTTTCCCTGCCGGCATTTTATGACAAGCAGCTCATCGTATATTTGCTCACGGCTCTTTTTCATAATTCTTTAATATAGGTCGGATAGGCTGCGTAAAACGTTCCATTATTTCGCTTCTGCCTTGCGATTTGAAATTGGGTTTGTTTGGGTTTGTTTTTTCGGGCCTGAGAGTGGTTCATTTTCATAATCCTTTGTGATAAAGATATTTGCGTTCATTTTGGCCATTTCGGAAATTGGGTTTGTTTATTCGGACTATAAAATCATCTTTTTTTCTGTAACCCTTTGTTAAAGTTAAGTTTACATTCATTTTGGCTTTTCGGAGATTGGCTTTGATTGGGTTTGAATTGGGTTTGTTTTGTACCCGCCTGAAGGCGGTTTCATTTTTATATACCTTTGTGTAATATATACTTACGTTCATTTGCAATCCGCCTACGGCGGACAAGATTGGGTTTGTTTTGCATAAAAGGGGGTGATTTGTAGAGGGTCCTCGACAGATGTAGAGGGGCGAGGGAGTGAAAAGTGAGCTAAAGTGCCTAAAGTGCCTAAAGTGAGCTAAAGTTGGATTCTCGATTCTTGTAAATGGTTCATAGTTCATGGTTCATTGGTAATTGACTAATCTGGATCCCC
>DATKYR010000244.1:0-7473 GCA_035528395.1 Sedimentisphaerales bacterium | reverse complement strand
TGTCTTTTTCTTTGTTTTTGCTTGGGCATATTGGGCCTCCCGGCAAAAAATGAGAAGTTGTCCGATAATACATCGGCCAAATACGCCCCAAATGCCCATTTTTATAGTTTTTCTTTACCAATATCATGAGTGAGAACCAAGTTACTAGTTAAAGATAGTCACACCTAACCGGGATTTCCCACTTACACTTCACAGAAACTCTCCAAGAAATAACAGTCTTTTCATAAGACATAGCTCCAGTTATTGTTTTGCCGTTTGCCTGGATACATATTCTAACAAATCCTTTCCTAATTGCACTAATATTCTACCACACGCCTGCAAGTGGCATAAGCAGAAAAACCGACGTCGGGTTTGAAATTGGCCCATTCGACTACGCTCAGGGCAGGGTTTGATTGGGTTTGTTTTTTCGGAGCCTTTAGGTGGTTCATTTTCATAATCCTTTGTGATAAAGATATTTGCGTTCATTTTGGGCTTTTCGGACATTGGGTTTGATGGGGTTTGAATTGGGTTTGTTTTCACCAAGTGTCCAATCGCTAATATTTTCATATACCTTTGTGTAATAGGTATTTACGTTCATTTGACTTTTCGGAAAATTGGATTTGTTTCGCATAAAAAGAGTTGATTTGTAGAGGGTTCTCGACAGATGTAGAGGGCGGAGGGAGGATCCGGCAGAAAAACAAGTGAGCATACATCGGGGACAAGCTGGATAAAATTTGGGGTTCGGTGGCCATGAGGAGATCCTCCTAATTTACTATTTACTATTGATTATTGACTATTTACCGTTCACGAATCTGGGCTGGCTGGCTCTAAGCCCTTGCTGCGCTGCAGCTTACGACATGCATACTGAAATGTCATCTTCGCCTGCTGGCGGTTTATGTTAGCCTGCTGGCTAATATAGACGTATTATAACATATTTTGAGTTTGATTTCAAGAAGATTTGAAAAAAATCTCCGAGACACGGCACTGTATTCTGGGCGCTTGTTAGTGAGGAGTGAGCTAAAGTGCCTAAAGTGAGCTAAAGTTGGATTCTTGATGATGGATTCGCGTATATCGAAGCAATAAATCCGAAGCTCTAAACAAATCCAAACCTCAAATGACAAAAGACGGCAAACATGGTCCGATTCTCTCACTGCGTTCCAGTTTATTATGGACAGTCACCGTTTTTGTGTACTGTCCCCAGCCATTAATAGGTGGCTGTCCCGAATGGCGGTCCGTTAAGCCAAATATCATTCTTTTTCACAATTATTGGAGGTTTCATCCCCCAATTGACGAAATTACTTCTAAAGGCAGTTCTTGTTCTCTTTTTGCGACAAGAGCGGAATCTTACAATTCATACGTGCCCTCTTGTCGATGCGAGAGATTTCTACGCATAAATTCCTTAACGGACCACCATTCGTGGCTGTCTCCATTTTACCTTATTTTTAGTCTATTTTTTGGGTTCACATGTGCACTCATCAGCAGGTTTATTGCAGCCTGAGCAAACTTTATCTTTGATAGGCCTGCCGCATTTTTTGCACGGTGAACATCCACACGTCTGACACATGATTACATCTCCTTTCTTTTGCTATACGGAAAGCAAAGAGGATTATATTCTGTAACTGGGCCTCATGATTTTATAGCAATTTGATTTTGACTTCTGTTGGCCAGCTATATCTCCAAGCGTGTTAAGGAGTCGCGTAGTGCATTCCCCATCTTTTCCAGATAGCTTGTATTGCAACGATATTGTAAACAGCTGAAAGCCCAACGAGAGTATAAACAATTCTGCTTAGAATACTCATATCTCCAAATATCGCTGCAACTAAATCAAAATTAAGCACGCCGATTAAGCCCCAGTTGAGGCCTCCGATTGCCAACAGTGTCCACACTACAACATCCAGAGTTTTCATCCCTTTCATAGTTTTGTCCCCTATAAAGTTTTTGAAATATTAAATTAACTCAACATCCGGTTAATACACAATTGGAGCATCATATCAATCTCGTTCAGTGGATATGTCTCGGTGACAACCTTTACAAGAGCTTTTGCTGCGTAGTCGAGAGCTTCGCAGAGGTGTTCTCGGTCATTCCGGGTCGATGCGATCCAACCTGAGTGGATTCAATTATTTTCACTTGCCATGTGCCCTTTGGTTTTTCACACACCGCTGCTTTCATTGTAATTGCCCATCGAAATTTCCTATTTAATTACTTGGGCAGTACAACCGCATCGATTACGTGAATCACTCCGTTCGAACATTCTATGTCAGTTTTGACAACTTTTGCCGAATCTACCATGACCATTTCACCTTCGACGGTGATAGTCAGAGATTGACCATTTACAGTTTTTGCGTCAGCGAGTTTAACTACCTCAGAGGCCATTACTTTACCCGGCACTACATGGTAAGTAAGTATTGAAATCAGCTTTTGCTTGTTCTCAGGTTTTAACAAATTCTCAACCGTACCAGCAGGCAACTTTGCAAATGCTTCGTCAGTTGGAGCAAAGACTGTGAATGGCCCTTTACCTTTAAGCGTCTCTACCAGGCCAGCTGCCTTGATCGCCGTAACTAAAGTATTGAAATCTCCCGCAGCAACAGCAGTATCAACTACATCCTTCTGTTCGGCCATTTCTTTACAACCCATCTGTGAAACAAGTAGACCAACTAAAAGTAACATTAGCATACGAAATATGCAGTGATGTTTCGCTTTCATAAGATTACCTCCCAAAATGATTTGAAGTCCCCATACGGCTACTCCTTTAGAATTTTAAAGGATACCTTATATTATTCTGAAAGAATTTTAAAAAAAAGCAACAAAAAAATGTGAAAAAACCATTTTTTTAACAGGAGACTTGCTGCAATATAAAACTATGCCATAAAAGGGGTTATGGGAATATAAGAAATTCCTTTATAAAACAAAGTAATCAACTTGACAAAACCGCCGAGCTTCAAATTAAGTTTAGTGTGTAATTTTAAAATCTTTTCTTTGTTTCAGTTTCAGTGTAGCGGTTTTGCAAGTTATTACAATCGTTACGCACGATTCAACGTAATTCGAGAGAATGCACGAAGTTACTTGCTGATTTGGGGGAAAAAGCAAAAATTTGCGAGACAACTACCATCCATCGTTAGTGAGGAGTGAGCTAAAGTGAACTAAAGTGCCTAAAGTGAGCTAAAGTTGGATTTTAAAGAAGAAGTTTTTGAGATTGCCGCGTCGGCCTTCGGCCTCCTCGCAATGACACCTGGCCCCCGACAGAAAAGCAAGTGAGCTAACATCGGGGGTAAACTAAGAAAAGCAAGTAAGCACACACCGGGGGCTAACAATTTGGATTGCCGCCCTGCGCACAATTTCATTTGTAAGAGGCTAAGAACCCTAAGTTTGAGGATTTCCGCCTTGATTTGCCCTGTAATTTATACTATAATTAAAAGAAAGATTTACTTACTTTTGTCCTCTCAGGCCCCCCATGGTCGAAGTGTACGAAAATAGCCGTGAATCAGGTGAGGAAGGAGACAGAAAAACACTTAGGACTATGAAAAGTCTGTTGCATATCCTGGTGTTAGACATATTTTTGGCGGGTTTTATGCCGTCGCTCTGCCCGGCGGGTGACTTGAACAGGGTACCTTTGGTAATCAACGAGTTCATGGCATCCAATAACAATTCCGCCCAGGACCCGCAGGGCCAATATGATGACTGGATTGAGCTCTACAACTACGGTAGCGATGCTATTGATATTTCTGGTATGTACCTGACGGACAACTTGTCCGTTCCGAACAAGTGGCGAATTAACAGCGATTTTCGCAGTGCAACTATCATCCCCGCAGGTGGTTATCTGTTGATATGGGCCGACGATGATACCGCTGACGCCGGCCTTCATGCGAATTTCAAACTCAGTGCTGTTGGCGAGGAAATCGGCCTGTTCGATACCGATGGCAGTACTCTGATTGACGGCGTTGTTTTTCTCGACCAGACTACTGATATTTCCTACGGCCGCTACCCTGATGCTAATGATGTTTGGAGGTCTATTTCTGAGCCTACTCCGGGAGTGGAAAATAGTGGCGGATATCTGGGCCTGGTTGCTGACCCGGAATTCAGCCACGGGCACGGTTTTTATACCGCGCCGTTTTCTGTTACAATCGCCACCGAAAGCAAAGATGACGTAATATACTATACGCTCGACGGCAGAGAGCCGTATAATACTTCCGGTGTTGGGCGGCATCCCGGGGGTATAGTCTATACCAATCCTGTTCCTATCACCAAGACCACGCATCTGCGGGTCAAGGCAATCAGGCCGGGCTGGAAGCCCTCAAATATAGAGGCGCGGTCTTATATCTTTCTTGAGCCGGACGTCCGGGATTTTAGCTCTAACCTTCCTATCGCTATCATTGATACGTTTGGTAAAAATGTCGGCCAAACAACGGAGACGCAGACGTTGACCTTTGCCGGCTTTATCGACGCCACCACCCGCGGCAGGGTTAGAATAACCAGCCCGCCAGATTTTATTGGTAGAGCCGGGCTCAATATTCGGGGTAAAAGCTCAGCCGGTTTTGCCAAGAAGCAATACCACTTAGAAACGTTAGACGAATATAATGTGGACAAAGATGTTTCTATTCTGGGCTTTCCCGCAGAATCGGACTGGGTCCTCCAGTCCCCCTATTCGGACAAGTCACTAATGCGCAATTTTCTGGCGTATAAGTGGAGCAATGATATCGGTCGATATGCCGTTCGCACAAGGTTTATCGAGCTGTTCCTGAACACGGACGGCGGGGGGGTCTCGATGAGCGATTATGTGGGCGTATATGTGTTGATGGAAAAGATTAAACAGGGTAAGAATCGCGTCGACATCACAAAACTTGAACCATCTGATAACACTGAGCCGCAGATCACCGGCGGGTATATTGTCAAGAAGGACAAGCTCGACCCGGGTGATCTAACATTCAGTACCAGTTCCGGACAGAGTCTAATCTACCTGGAGCCGGATAGAACACAAATCACGCAGGACCAGATGGATTGGATTAAGAACTATATTAACGAGTTCGAGTCGGTATTGTACGGGCCGAATTTTACTGATCCTGTCAATGGATATGCCGGGTATATCGATGTCGATTCGTTTATCGACAACCACATTCTCGTTGAGCTTACCAAGAACATCGACGGCTTTCGCCTTAGTACCTATATGTTCAAGGACAGAGGCGGCAAGCTGAATATGGGGCCTGTCTGGGATTATAACTTGTCACTCGGTAATGCCAATTACCTTGAGGGCTGGAAGCCGGATGGGTGGTATTATAGTCTGCTTGGTAACACAGAATACCCCTGGTGGCGGCGCTTGTTCGAAGACCCATATTTCCGCCTGCGTTACGCCGATCGGTGGTATGGTCTGCGCAAAAATTTGTTTGATACGGGTTTGTTGCTTCAGGGCATTGACGATATCGTTGAGCTGCTTAGTGAGGCACAGGTCCGAAACTTTGACCGCTGGTCTATTCTTGGTTCTTATGTCTGGCCGAACTGGTTTATTGCTCAGACTTATCAGGAGGAAATCGACTGGATGAAGGGTTGGCTTGAAGAGCGATTGACGTGGATGGACACTCAGATCGGTACTGAATTTGCCGCAGCTGCGCCAATCTTCAGCCAGCAGGGAGGCGAGTTTTCAGCCGGTGATACCCTGTCCATGACCGGTCTCGGCCGGTCTCCCATAATCTATTATACCCTTGACGGCTCCGACCCGCGTTTGACAACAGTATCACTGCCAAGCAGCATTAGTACCACTCTCGTGGCAGAGAATACCTCTAAGCGGGTGTTCGTTCCGGTGCGCACCGTAAGCGACAACTGGAAGGGCGGCGAGCCCTTCAACGACTCGGCCTGGCCGGCCTGCGTCGGCAGCCCCGGCGGCCTCGGCTTCTCAAGGGGTGCTGGTTATACCCACCTCATAAGTCTTGACCTCACAGACCGGATGTTAAGACAAAACGCCACCTGTTATATCCGCGTCCCGTTTACCTTTAACAACAATCCGGACGACTTCGACTCGTTGATTCTAAAAGTTCGTTACGACGACGGCTTTATCGCCTACCTCAACGGTATCGAGGTCGCCCGACGCAATTTCACCGGCACTCCGACCTGGAACTCCGGAGCCGATGCCGAACACCCTGATTCAGAAGCCATCAACTTTGAGGACATTGACCTTTCTGCTTTTCTTGGCAATCTACGTCGAGGTGACAATTTGTTAGCCATTCACGGCCTAAACTACTCGACTATCAGCTCAGACTTTCTCATATCCGTCGAGCTGGTTGCTAATCAAAGCATCCCACCAGATGACAGTGACATCTCAAGTAATGTGCTGCGATATACAGGGCCAATCACGCTTACCCATAGCACCCAAGTCAAGGCCCGCATATTGAGAGGCGGCATGTGGAGTGCGTTGAACGAGGCGACCTTCGCCGTAGGTCCCATTGCAGATAATCTGCGAATCACAGAGATTATGTATCATCCGCAGAATCCAGATGAATCGAACGAACCAAACGAAGAATACATCGAACTGAAAAACATCGGGACTGAAACAATTAATCTGAATCTGGTCAGCTTCACAAATGGAATTGATTTTACCTTCCCAAGCCTTGAGCTTGCACCTAACGAATATGCAGTAGTCGTTCAGGACCGCAGTGCCTTCGAAGCCTGGTACGGCACAGCTATGAATATAGCCGGGGAATACTCCGGTAAATTAAACAATGCAGGAGAGCGAATCAGGCTGGAAGATGCTATCGGCCGAATGATCCTTGATTTTGACTACAAAGACGGCTGGCGCTCTATTACCAATGGTGAAGGTTACTCTCTGACTGTAATAGACCCGACCAAAACTGATTTATACAGTTGGAATGAGAAAGATTCCTGGCGTGCAAGTGCATACGCTGGCGGTTCGCCTGGCGAAGATGACAGCGATATTATTCCCGACCCCGGCGCAGTAGTTATTAACGAGGTGTTGGCACATTCACACGCCGATGCTGCGGACTGGATTGAGCTGCATAATACTACAGAGGTTGCTATCGACATTGGCGGCTGGTTCCTCAGCGACAGCAACTCTAATCTAACCAAATACCAGATTGCCGCCGGTACAAGGATTGCTCCAGATGGATATATTCTTTTTTATGAAGACCTGCATTTCGATAATCCGAGTGACCCAGGTTGTTATCAGCCATTTGCCTTGAGCGAGAACGGCGAAGAATTGTATCTGTCCTCAGCGGAAGGTAGCCTATTAACGGGCTATCGGCAGGTCGAGGATTTCGGCGCTTCGGAAACCGATGTATCGCTCGGCCGTTACTACAAGCCCAGCACCGGCAATTACAACTTTGTTCGAATGTCTGAGAATACGCCGGATTCTGCTAATGCTTATCCAAAGGTCGGCCCGATAGTCATCAACGAGATTATGTACAATCCATCCTGGCCGGTTGGTGGTTTATATACTAATGACCAGTATGAATACATCGAGCTGCTCAACATCAGCGCCGAGCCGGTAAC
>DATKYR010000243.1:0-28490 GCA_035528395.1 Sedimentisphaerales bacterium | reverse complement strand
AAAAAAGATGATTTCTTAGTCCGAATAAACAAACCCAATCTCGTTAAAGGCCCAAAATGAGCGCAAACGCTTTTTCACAAAAGGATTATGAAAATGAAACCACCCTCAGGCCCAAAAAAACAAACCCAATTCAAACCCAATCTTGTCCGCCGTAGGCGGATTGCGAATGAGCGCAAACGCTTTTTCACAAAAGGATTATGAAAATGAAACCACCATTGGCCCATTGTGAGGAAGGCGAATATTCAATGTTAAAACCGTCATTGTCGTCGGCATACTGATTCCAAGCCAGCCCAAACTGCCTTAGCTGTGCGGAACAGGCCGCCATCTGGGCCTGACCCCTGGCCTTGCGTAAAGCAGGCATCAAAATAGCCGGCAGCAATGCGATCACGGCAATGACTACGAGTAACTCTATTAACGTGAAGCCTTTTAGTTTGTACATAACGGCTCCTATTACTTTTAAACAAAGATAGCAAGCTTTGTTGGTATGTTTCTCTGCAACGATTATAACACAACTGCTCGCCATAATGCAAGCTACAGGTGCTGCGTAAAAGTGGTTCTGATGGATCAAGACACAGCCCCCTTAGCTCGTCGTAGTGCCCCCAAAAAATAACCAGACCAGCCTCAAAACCCCAAACCGATCCGCGACGCGTCAACTCACGAAAATAGGGCATATTAGTGGTGCTTCATGCGCCCTCACTAGACTGAAAAGCGGGTGGGACTGGTGCACGAATTTGAGGGACATGTTGGAGTAACTCCTACGCACTTGCCTCGCGACCATTCAGTTTTTGCTTCATCAACCGACCTATTTTGAACTTGACTGTTCGCTTAGCTGAAACATGAACTTGTTTCAGAGTTTTTGGATTCTGTGCTGTTCTTGCGGCACGTTTTTTAGTTTCGAAAACTCCAAAATCACGAAACTCTAAGCGATTCCCCCTGGCAAGCTCGGCAATGACCTCGTCGAGGAAATTCTGAACTGTAGCTTTAACCAACGCACGCTTAGCCTGAGTACTTTCAGTAATCCTGTCGACAAGTTCTTTCTTTGTGATCGTTGACATAGGCTACCTCCAGAATGATTTATAGTAACGGCGATAACACTAAAACGAATACTCAAAATAGTCTAACGGACAAGGCCCTTGTAGTCAAACATTTTATCATTTTCTTTATAACAAGGTCTTTTTTTCTTCTGTCACACCATCATCCGGATAATACCTGTTGCATCCGAAAGACCCATAGGATAATATAAATGATTGATTTGACATGTATTGATTCATGCTTTCGCTGGGTCGTATTGTTTTTTGTACCCTTCACTTTTTAACAGAGGAGTAATTATGAAACAACAAACCAAGCGTCACACGTTGAGTTCATTGTTGACAGAACCAAACAAACCTTCTCGGCGGCAGTTCTTATCACAGAGTGGAACATTGGTTGCCGGTTCGGTCCTTACCGGCGTCGCTCTGTCTCGGATTCATGCCGCTGAGGACAATACGATACAGCTGGCATTAGTGGGCTGCGGAGGCCGCGGCACAGGTTCAGTCGCCGATGCCTTCTCGACTACCGGCGGCCGGGTGAGACTCTACGCTATGGCCGACCTGTTCGAACAGCGTCTCCAAAGCAGTTTAAGTAATCTGACAAAGGATTTTGCGGATAAGATCGATGTGCCTCCTGAACGGCAGTTTGTCGGCTTCAACGCCTACAAGAAGGCAATTGACTGCCTGCGGCCGGGCGACGTAGTGCTGTTGACTACTCATGCGGCCTTTCGCCCGCTCCACTTCGAATACGCCGTCAACAAAGGCGTGAACGTCTTTGCAGAGAAATCGTTCGCAACTGACGCACCCGCCATCCGCCGCTGGCTCAAAGCCGCCGAGGTCTCCGAAAAGAAGAATCTAAAGGTCGGCGTCGGCTTCATGTGGCGACACTCGAAGGCACGGCAAGAAGTAATCCGACGGATCCACGACGGGGCCATCGGGGATGTGCACACCCTGCGGATCTACCGTGTGCACGGGCCGGTCCACTGCCCGCGCAGACCGGAGAACGTTAATGAGCTGGTATTCCAGCTCCAGAACCCAAACAGCTTCACCTGGGTGTCGTCCGGGTTCTTCATCGACTGGCACTGCCATAACATCGACGTGGCCTGCTGGGCAAAAGGGGCTTGGCCGGTCTCGGCCCAGGGAATGGGAGGCCGCTGTTACGAACAGGCGGGCAGCCAGTTCGACCACTATACGGTAGAATACACTTTTGCAGACGGCACGAAGCTTTTCACCTTCTCACGGCATATGAACGGCTGCTGGCAGACCTACTCCGACTATGCCCACGGCTCCAAGGGCTCGGCTGTACTCATGGCGACCCTGGGCCAGCCCAAGCCGAAGATATACAAGGGTCACAACATGGTCCCGGCAAACCTTGTCTGGGAATTTGGCCGGCCCGATCCGAATCCCTACCACGCCGAATGGCAGGTGCTTATAGACGCTATCCGGCAGGATAAGCCGCACAACGAGGCCAGGCGGGCAGGTGAAGCGGATGTGGCCGCCTTAATGGGACGCATGGCGACCCACACTGGCCAATACATCACTTGAGACCAGGCGTTGAACTCAGACTTCCAATTTGTCGAAGACATTGACAACATGACTTTTGACACCCCCGCCCCGATCCATACCGGTCCCGACGGCATCTATCCAGCCCCCCAGCCGGGAATCACAAAGGAATGTTGATGGGGAAGTTGACAACGATGTTGCAATGTCTGCGTCTTGATGTTTTGGACAAGAAAAGGTAACGAGGAAGATATACCCTTGAAGGGTAGTAAATTCCAGCGAGTAAAATCATAAACTATTATTGTCAAGTACTTATACGAATTCAAGTTAATTCTTGCGCCTTACTCTAAAAGCGTTCCGGCCGTGAGGGTGGGATAAATGGCCACTATATCATAAATCGTCATTATATAAAGCGCACTTATTAAGTTGAATTGGTATTACCCGCGCACAAACGTGTATTTTCTTTTCGAGAGCACTATATTGTTTATGAATCTCTCAGATATGCCACGGCGCACGCATCGCGCGGAAAAGCAGACGGTTTGCCATCTCATCACCGGGAAACTCTTCCTTGACCGGGTCCCACTTTAAGGACCGCTGCAGCTTATGCGCGATGATCACCAGATGTCCCAGCGATGCCGACCGGTGACCAATCTCCTCGTCGCAGCTCGGCCGCTGCCGCGTACGAATACACTCGAACCAGTTCGCATGATGGTTGTTTTCACCGATGTTCACCTGCCGTGTCCTCAGCTTCATCTTCTCGAATAGATTCTCAGGACCACCTTCAACGAGCCCGCCGGTAGACATCGATGTAACCCAGCCATGTTCTCCGACGAATACGCCTCCGAAGTTCCCCGCTAACCGTGCGGCTACAGGAACCGCCTTATAGATATCCTTCACCATTGCCCAGTGATCAACCAGGTGAAGGAGTGTCCCGTTTGCATACTTGCAGGTAAGTGTTGGGTACGCTCCGCTATTGGGATGAATGAGCTCTACCGGCCCACTGTTTTCCATACCCAGCGCATATTGAATAACGTCCGCACTGTGAGAGTGATGCCAGGTCACTGAGGCCGCGCCGAAATCCTCGCAAAATGACCATGGTACTACACCCGGTGATGGATTCGTGTGGTATAATCGGTTATACGAGTGCCAAAGAGCCGGGCCGACCCACAGGTCCCAGTCCAACCCTTCCGGCACCGGTTCGGCCGGCAGAGCAAAATCCAGTGGCACATACGAACTACCGGACTTCTCAGCATTCACCACGTGAGCGTATGGCTTGAAACGAGCGGCTCCAATAAATCCCCGCAGGTTGCTCCACAACGTGAAAACCGATTTGACCCTGCCGAGTCCACCTGCGCGCACAAACTCGCAGACCTGCCGGATAGTTGGAATAGAACGGTACTGGGTCCCAGTTTGGAAGACTCGGCTATACCTGCGCATCGCCTCGGCCAGCCTGCGTCCCTCTCGAACCGTTATCGAGATCGGCTTCTCACAATAGATGTCCTTGCCCGCCTTAGCCGCGTCAATCGCCTGCAATGTGTGCCAATGGTCCGGCGTAACAATCACCACGGCGTCAATGTCCGATCGGGCCAGGAGTTCGCGATAGTCATTATAAGCCACGCAGCCACGATACGTGCTGCTGGAGCGGCTGGCGGCGTAGGTTTCCTCCACGCGACGTTTGCCGTCCTCGCATCGCAGACGATCTACATCGCAGACGGCTAAAACTTGGACCTCTCTATCGCCAATCAACCGACGCAAGTGACCACTACCCATCAGCCCTTTACCGATTAAGCCCACCGTGATCCGCTCGCTTGGTGCCAAATTTCCGTCCGCACTCAGCACCGAGGAGGGAACGATCCAGGGCGCTGCGACAATCCCTGAAAGCTCAGCCGTGCGGCTCAAGAACTTACGCCGCGTGATCCGGCGAATGTTTGTTTTTTTGCAATTCTCCATTCGTGTCATGAAGAACCTCACTTTGCCAGTTTCTTGCTTACTTTGTTGAAGAAGTCAATGCATCGCGCTATCTCAGGCATCGACTCGAACCAGTCATAGGAGTATTCGAGGCCGAACATGGTAGGCCTGATTCCCAGACGGTGGATTTCTTCGATAAACTGTTCGGTCTTGCCAACACCAGTCCCCCAGGGCACATCGTGACCTTCAGGACTTAGCTCGTGCAGGTCATGCATCTGCACGGTTATCAATCGATCCTTGAGCGTGTTCACAGCCTTGATCGGGTCAATTCCGGACCGCATCCAATAGCCGAGGTCACCGCAAGCCCCGATCCGCCTGCTGCGGCCCTGACAAACCTTCAAAACACCGTCAGGATGCCAATACAACGGCGAGACTTTCTGCTCGTGGTTGTGGATGGCTACGTTGATGTCATAATCGTCGCAGAATTTCTCGATTGTATCCAGCGCTTCCGGAAATGGCTCCGACATGAAGGTTTCGATGCCTATTTTTCGTCCGAACTCGAACACCTTGCGGCAGCCGGCTTTATCGCCCGGAATTTGGTGGATGTAATACGTCAGGAGACGAACACCGACTGAGTCTAATTTCAGCCGGATCTGTTTCAGTTCGTCATTGGTGAGTTGGGCATCGAAGTTCTTCGGAATTTCCTTGCTGATCTTCTGGAAGCTCAGGCCGCCCATATAAGGTAGGCCGAGTTCGGCGGTTCGATCTATCGCCTCGAAGAGTGTGTATTTATGAAAAGTGTAGGCCTCGATGCCGAGGCGCCAGCCCAGCTTTTCCTGTGCGCGGATGGCTGGCGTCAATTTGCTGCTCGGTGTTGTTGGTGCCGACAGGTCGCCCAAGGTGAACTGAGTGGCTGCAAGATAAAATTGCAACATCTTCGGATCCCAGAAAACATAGGGATTATGTGCGATGGTGCAGTAGAAAACGCGCCCCCGGCCGTACTGCCGCACCCACGCCAGTGCGTAGTCGTTGTCCTCCCGTAAGCATTTACCACGTGCAAGTCCCTGATTCATGTTTGTTTTCTCGGTGTCGATGGCCAGAAGCACGCGGACCCTGTGTCTCGAATAAGGCCCGTGGACACGAAAGAACTCGTCCCGATACTCGAAGCCCTTGCCACCAAAAGGCCGATTGATAGGGTGGCTGTGGTCATCGAGTTTGATGAAGACGCGTTCGTCACTGTCGCGGTGGTTCGCGCCGCGTGCACCGAGCATTATGCCAAACTCCGGCCAATCCTCATGTGCACCAGGCCAGCGTGTGAAGGCAACCGAAGTCCCATGAACTCCAAGAAGTCCACCACCACCATAAACAAATTCGATCAGGCTTTGTCTTAATCCGGGGTCTTCGAAGAGATTGCCCACCGTGTTGTTCAGAAAGACGGCGTTAAACTGCCTTAGATTTTCGGGCTTGAAGATGGATGGATCTCTACTGATTACTGTCTCAAAGGCGCCGGTCTTTGAGCCCATCAGCTTAAACGCCAGATTGGCAATAGGAATGGAGCGGTGCCCGCCGTATCCGACATTGAGGTCGAAAATCAGGAGCTTCCGATGCCCGCCAGGCGGAACGAAGGCTCTGTTTGGAATCGCGGCTTCAATTCGTTGCCGCTCCGCAGACTCGAGGGCTGCTTGCGCCTCTGCAGCACTAAGCCCGAGCCACGGCGCCGCGAGGATCCCAGCCGTCGCCGTCGCACCGCTTAAAAAATCGCGCCGCCTTATGTCCACATGTTGCGTTCGCATGGTGAGATATTAACAAAGAACCTTGAAATTGCAAGGAATAGCAATATCCAATCTTATAAGCAGATGAAAATATGTGTTTTTCAACAAAAAACTGACTTTCGTTTGTGGCTCATTTGAGAGAAATCAATCTTTATGGAGACATTTTGGAGTCATGAATTTATCGAAGAATTCTGACATTTTGGAACTCAAGAGAAAGGCAACATGTGGTATCAATCGTGTAAGATTTGTGCAGGTTTTTTGAAGAGTAAGCCTGCAATTTTTACAGGCGAGTTTTGGCCGAGAGATCACTCTATATATGCCCATTTATCTTCACTGTCCGGTCGGTACCAGAACAACTTCCAGTACCGCCGATCCGTTTCAAAAACATCAATCGGTTCCTGATTCAAATCGAATTCCGGTGACAGAACACCGAATTTCTTCATCTCTCGAATGTATTGTCTATTTGGTCTGAAGCCTGGCATCCCATACCTTGGCACCTGATCCACTCGTCTCTTGTGTTTCCAAATTGTCTCGAGCAAGCTCAGGTAGTCGGGATCATTTGTTCCGCCAAACTGATACCGGCAGCTACCCCAGCCTCCTGCCCCTTTTGGAAGTGGGCCCAACAATAGAGGAGAATGTTCCGGACGAGACATGTTCAGCAAGATATGCGGGGAGAAGCGATAATCGTCCTCGCGCACAACGCGTTCATAAGGTGCGATATCCAACTTCTTCCTCAATTCAACCCGCTCCTGCTCCGACATGGTCAGAGGTAGCGGAGCAACCTCTTTCCCTAATCCGTGACACTGCCGACAACGCTTATTTAAAACACTTGAGCTAAAAACTGACATTACTGAGCCTTCCCTCGCCTGGCCCTGCACATTACGCAGGGCGGCATACGTCCCGGCATACGGCGCACCACTCTCCAACCACAGCCATATGGTTCGCCATTGTTTCTCTGTTAAGGTGACCTCGTAGTGAGACCAACCAATTTTCCGCATAAGTCCGCTCGCCGAAGAGCCGATCGTGCGTGGCTCCTGGCTCCCGAAACCGTTGCGACCGTCAGCCACCTGTCCGGTTGCTAATAGCGTGTAGTAGCTTATTGACCAGCACGCACCCAGATCCTCCGTCAACACCACGTGCCCTGCCGGTTCTGAGTAGTTGTGACATCTGACACAATGCGCATTGAGTATCGGCTGTATGTGCCTGCGGAAGTCCAGCACGTCCGGAAGCACTCGAAACGGCTCAATCTTACTGGGAGACCGCCTTACAGCCGCGAGGGTATTACCTCCGGCTAAGACAGGCGTCAAGGTGCGATGCTCATGGCATCCAACGCAGCCCAACACTTCGCCCGGCTGCACATTGGTGAAGCTCTGCATACGTTTGACGGACAAGTCGTTCACATCCAGGGCAACAAACAGAATGGGTCGACCGGCAGGGACCTCAAAATAGGCTGAGCCGTCCTCTTCCACCGGCACGATACCGAGGACGCGCTCCAGCATAAATGTACCCAACCACGACGTCAGATCCATC
Organism: Sedimentisphaerales bacterium; assembly: GCA_035528395.1. Classification (GTDB taxonomy): domain Bacteria; phylum Planctomycetota; class Phycisphaerae; order Sedimentisphaerales; family Anaerobacaceae; genus NIOZ-UU13. The sequence goes on along the minus strand of DATKYR010000243.1, from coordinate 20,752 downwards.
CCCCCGCTGAAATTCACCGGTTTTGGTAAGGCCTCTAATATAAGCAGTTTCCTGATCTGGCCTGGCTGGACATCTTCCATATTCCGACCTTTGTACACATTGGCCAAAACCATTCGTCCTGTTGATTGGCTGTCATCTGTGCGGTCGGCCATAATCCTCTCTCGCGACCGCGTAACCAGTGCAACAGGCTCATGGATATTTGCTTCTCCCCTATATGTCAAAACAGGGACCATATCACCCTCGCGAGCTCCGAGGAGGATTTGTTTGTGGGACGCCACCAGAAAGTAGGTGCTGTTAATTGGCCACGGATCGTTGAATGCAGCTTTGCGGGTAATACGACGATAACCACGTTTATCATCTGGGCCGTACTTAGCTGTTATGGTACAAACGTAGCCACGATGGTCTGAACGGCCGTGCCCGGGAGAATCGATTAGCAGCAGTTCGTCACTACCCGGAACCGGTTTGGCATCAATGAAAAGCGGATAGTGCTGCTGGTTGCCAAAGTGAGCCGACACATCGGTTCCATCAGGATTCATGACCCAAAGCTGATGGTATCCGACCTGGGACAGATCCACATATTCCCATCGGGTATACAGGATTCGCCCGTCCGGCAGGATCGCAGGCGTATTATCGTGTTCGAGATTGAACGAGAGGGGACGAATGTTTTTGCCCTTCCTATTGCAGCGAAACAGCGTTCCAACCTGAGTCTTCCAGCAGCCCACCCAGCGTTTGCTCCGTGTCGAGATAAAGACGATATCATCGGTGGGCAGATACGTTGCTTCAAAATCATCGTACGGTCCCTCAGTGACCCTCCTCAGTCCTTTACCGTCAATTTCGATTTCGTACAGGTTGTAGTAGTCCGTTCCCGCCTGACGGTATGAGAACAGAATTGTCCGGCCCTCGTAATGAACCTCCGGATCTCGTATACTACGACTATCACCGTCCAGTAGAACTCTCACTTGGCCTGTCTTTGTATTCAATTCATACAGCTTGCTCTCGTCCGGCTTGCCATTGCCGGCATAAGCCTTCTGATTCTCATCGTCACAGTAGTACCCGATGTTGGCATACCAGTGTGGATCATCGTAACCGAGCCTCGTCACAAAAACTACCTGGTCTATGCCCAGTCGGGCTAAATGCTCTAATCCTTTCTCATCTAAAAAGAACTGTTGCCTGGTGGCAGAGACCCGATCATCTGCATGAGGCTCGGGAACAGCTCCATACGCCATGGCCACATTATAGCACAGCCAAAACGTTATAAGCAGGACCGACCCCGGCCTGTGGTAGGGCAAATGGATATGTATTTGACCTTTCGCCATAGCATGCTCCTCGTGGACGGCGTCACATAGCTGACACTTTGCTTTGTCTGGACTAACATGGTAGGGTCTAACGATATGATTGTCAACACGCTAAACCCCGGCAGGTGAAGGCTGGCGTGACCTGGCCAGAAATTTCGGTAAATTTTCTTAATAACAAGAGATTGGGCGTTACGAGTTTTTCGGGCGAGGGATTACTGGCAATAAGATATGCGAGGGATGTCCTTTATCGTGGTAGATGCTTTGTGTCGCCTTTATTAGCCTGGTACCAGTTCCAAAAGGCTCGCCCGTGTTGAGATTTCGATCAAATCGTGGGAAATTACTGCTGGATATCTCCACGCGGATTTTATGGCCGGTCATAAAGACGTTGCTTGTGACCCAAAGGTCTATCTCATAACGATAAATTTTGCCGGGCTGGATTAAGCCTGGGTTATCCTGTGAGTCGCGGTAGCAGGCGCGTATTATGCCATCGCAAAGATTAAAGGGCCGTCCGTCGGGATATACATCCACCAGTTTTGCCGTCCAGTCCGTATCTTCTGCGGTGCTGGCGGCATAAAGAACAACCTTTATAGGCCCTGTGACCTCCAGATCGACCTTCAGTTCTTCGCTGGTGAAGACAAGCACATCGTTTCTTTTCTCGACTACACTCTGGTCCCGTGGCCCGGCAGGACAGCCTATCAGATTGCATCCGCCGGCTGTGGGAACAGGGTCATTCGGGTCATAAACAAACTCTTCACAGGGCTCCTCAGAAGGCTTCACCATAGTTAATTTTCCATCTCCACACACAGTGTTTGCAGAGCCTTTGCTGTGAAAATAGTAAGGCGTGTATTTGGTCCGCTCCAATGGCCATTGTTGTTCATCTCGCCACTGGTTGCACCCCATCACAAAAATCCGAAAAGCCGGCCACGTGTCGACACCTGTCTGTTCACCCTTCAACCAGTAATCGAACCATTTAGTCTGTATTTCGCGCAGGTTGACAACAGATTCCTTGCCAAAGTCCAGGTCACCCACTTTGCCGTCTTGACTTATCCCATGTCCCCAAGGCCCCATCAGCAGATGCTGTTGCTTTCGAGCCTGCTGCGAACTCGACGTTGCTCTGACGGCATTTATGTGGTCGAAGACACTCCTGGCAAAGATGTCGTACCAGCCACCGACCGCACAGATAGGCACACTGATATCCTGCCAGCGGTTGCGTACGCCGCGGGCAGCCCAGTACTCGTCAAAATGCGGATGGGACACCCAATCCCGCAAGTACTGGACCTTGCGACCAATCGCACGGTCCCACTCGCCAAGCGGTAGTGTTCGATAGGCCTGAATCCAATCCTGCTCACGCCATCCGAACATAGCAACCTCTTCGCCAGGCCGGAACGACACGAGGCTGCCCCAGCCCATAATCAGAGCGAGATTCAATGCTCCATTTGTGTAAACACCATCCCCATAGGCGTCAACCAACGGCACTACCGGAAACATCGCTTTTAGATGTTCGCCGGCATCCGGTGCGGATATCCATTGCGTAAAGCCCACGTAAGAACCACCGCTGGTCCCGATGCTGCCGTTGCACCAGGGCTGATTCAGTAGCCACTTCTGGGTATCCCGGCCGTCGTTCCTTTCATTTACGAATGGTTCCCATTGGCCATGGGAAGCTCCCTTGCCGCGGCAGTCCTGGCTGACGTACACGTAACCGCGGGCGGCATAAAACAGGCCGTCACCTTGTTTTTCGTCACCCTTGCCATAAGGAGACCTAACAAGTACGACAGGAAATTTGCCTTGGGCTTTTGGTAAGAAGAGATTTGCCGAAAGCTCAACGCCGTCACGCATCGAAATCATCACATTCGTGCGAACTTCAACCTCAAAGGCAGCTTCGGAAGCAAGAATCTCTGGCGATAACAGTACAAGGCACGCCAGGATAGGCAGCAGTGACATCACAAACAAAGATTTACTCATGGTTTTTTCCTTCAATAATTTTGACAAAACGATTTCTCTCTGACAAGAATCGATATACCTTTACAACAGAGACTCTTCTCTAATTATACACAATAACACATTCGTCTGCAAATTTGGTCTACCGCATGTCACAAGACAGGATCATTCGTAGTGGAGCGCTCGCGCACATTCAGAAACGAAAAAAAATTAGCTCACCTAATTAGTTCCTGTTGCGGAAAACAGTATTTGTCATTCCCGCGAAAGGGCTTGTTGACAGGCTCCGGTTCATAGGATTGCTTCGTCGCTACACTCCTCGCAATGACGCAAAGTGCGTTTTCAGGTCATTGCGAGCGATTCAAAAAATCGCGCGGCAATCTCAAAACGTTCCTTTTGAACCTTGGCAACAGGCCCGAAAGCGGGAATCCAGTTTTTCGCTCTGGACCCCTGCTCCTTCGACTTCGCTCAGGACAAGTTTCGCAGGGGTGATATCGTCGATTTTCGTTTTCCGCAACAGATACTAATTATTTTGTTGAAAGAAATATCCCAGCCAACGAGAATACATCCAAAAGACAGGACTCGCGGAATGAGCCTATAGGTAAGTATCGTTTTTAACATGGAGGTACAAAGAATGGCGAAAGCCAAACCGCTGACAGACCAGATACACAGGGAATACGACATGAGGAAATATCTCAAGACAGGAATGAAGTTTTTCGAAAACCAGTCGGCCATATTTGTCATTATTTTGACAGGTATTCTTTTTACACCTAACGCCCTCGCCCGAGCTAACTGGCCCGGTTTCCGCGGCCCGACCGGCCTTGGCTACACGACGGAGGAGAATCTACCAATCGTCTGGGGCGGCCCTGCAAATGAAAACGTGCTCTGGATTTCGCCGCTTACCGGCCAGGGGCACGCCAGTCCCATCGTCTGGGATCATGCGCTCATCGTCTGCACAGTCAACTGGCCGGCTGATGTTGAAGACCGCAAAAAGGTCATCCCGGAGCATCATGTCACCTGCTATCGCACGTCCGATGGAGGATTGCTCTGGGATACTCTCGTACCACCCGGACCCTGGTTGCGGAAAGATTTCCGCAGCGGACCGGGCGGAGGCTACGCCGCCGCCACGCCTGTCACCGATGGCAAGCTCATCTACTGTGCTTTCGCCTCATCTGTCCTGGCCGCGATAGATTTCCAGGGCAACATCGCGTGGCGAAAGCAAATTGTTCCCTACTCCTTCGATGTCACTCTTGGCAGCAGCCCAATCCTCTATGGCGACACCGTCATCCTCTTTTGCGCGATGGCAAATAAAGAAGACTCGCGAGTAGTCGCCTTCGACAAGACCAACGGCGATGTGAGATGGGAGAGGAAACTCCCGCAAATGCAGTTCGGGCACAGCACGCCCCTGATCATTCAGGTCGATAACAGACCCCAGATGCTTCTTGTGGCCTCGGGCATGAAAGAGACGGGCGATGCCCTGCAGAGCCTTGATCCGGCCGGCGGGAGACTCCTGTGGTGGTGCCGGGGCGAGGGAGACGCATCATCGCCGGCCTACGGGCAGGGCCTCGTCTACTTTGACGATGGCCGGGGCAGCACTGGCGTAGCCGTTGATCCGACCGGTTCGGGCGATGTCTCCGACACACACACCCGCTGGACCATCACGCAGAGAGGCGAAGCACTGAGTTCGCCCATCGTTGTCGGCGAATACCTGTATCGCCTGCGCACTCCCGGCTTCCTCCAGTGTTGGGAAATGGCTACAGGCAAAGAGATTTATTCCGAGCGTCTCCAAGACATATCAACCACCTGGGCCAGTCCGATTGCGGACCCAAAGGGGCGTCTGTTCTTCGCAAACGCCGGCAAGAGCTATGTCGTTCAGGCGGGGCGTGAGTGCCGCATCCTCGCTATCAATGACCTTGGCGATGGCAATCACCCATCACCTGCGGCGGCAAATGGCAGACTTTTCCTCGTCGGAATGAAGAACATCTACTGCATCGGCACCGAGAATACCGGGACACCCAAATAGCCCTTCAGAACAGGCACGCCGGCCGACGTCTGCCTGGTTCCACTTCTCCCGGCGAACTCAATTTGTCTTTCGGTGGAACATGGCTCGCCGCAGATTCATCAGACGGCAGACTCGTGTGCGAGAGACACTTATGTCGGCCCTTTTTCATGTGCAGTACGGAGAACGGCCACCTTTGAAGAGCTCAAAGTCAAATACTAAAATCCCTGTCGTCACAAAAATTTTCTTTGAGGCATCCTCGTTATCCCCTAACTGTGTGTCCAAGGAAACTATAGGGCGAGACAGGTGGGTATATGAGACAATATCAGCTTTGGATTCTGAAGGCTTTCCTCCAGCCCTAATCCACTCGAATTATGACCGAACGGGTAAAAGCATCGAGCTTTACACGTCCAGACTCGATACTCTTGTCTTGCCAACGGTTCTTCCATGGATCATAGACTCTCACCTGTGCCTTCCGGGGACCGGATAAATAGGGGCTTAGATCAATTTCCAGACCGTATAGTGTTTCCGGCTGATGTCCAAGGACCAGTTCATTCTTCCAGTCGTTCTGACTATCCCTAAACCATGCCAATACGGTCTTGCGTCCTTCGAGTACATAGAGCCGGAACCGATCGTTGGATATCATCACTGGCTTGAAATGCTCCGCAGGGGGATCGATACCTTTAACCGCTTCAGCAAATCGAGCAAAATGATACCATAGATTCGGCTCGTCCAACGCTTGTCGCCACCACCATACATGTCCGGTTCCGGCGGCTCCGCTGAAAAATGGAGCAAAAAGCATCTCATGCAGTAACACGCCATCCCGGTCTTTTGCATACAATTCCGAACAGCCGGTATGACGAGGTTTGACCGCCCCTGTTTCTGTGAGAATAATGGGCTTTCCCGGATTGAAGGCAATCAATTCACGCACAGCCTGAGAGGCGAGGACATCAACAGGACCGTGGCATATCTCCCATCCAGCTCCCTCGTCCAGATATCGATGGACCTGAGCAACATCATTGTCCTGAAGCAGGCACAACGTCTTGTAGCTCTGCCTTTTCCTCTCCCAGTCATAGCTCCCCAGACTCTGTACGGCAAGGCTGTGAGGGAAGCGGCGTTGCAGTTCAGGTAGCATTTCTTTTGTCCAGTCCAACCATTCCGAACCACGAACCGCATCCATCTCGTTCCATAGTTCCCATGCGAAAACGGCTGGATCATTTCCGTAGCGCTCGGCATACCAGTCGAGTTTCGCCTTGAAGTGCGAACGTCCCTTCTCCGAGGAGAGATATTCGTGCATGCTCCCATAGGGACCGCCATTGGCTTTGTGGTAGAGCGTGTTGTCAGACCACCTATTTCTATCCGCACGGATGTCACGGAAGTATTCAAGACACATCTTCACGCGGATTGCGTTCTTACGGGCAAGCGAAAGGAAACGGTCTATGGTCTTGGCATGATCCGGATCGAATTGTAGGCATTTTTCGTGCTCGACATTCCAGTCACGATGGCTTAACCAGACACGGCAATAGTTGATCTTATGTTCCACCATGATCTTGAAGAGTCGGTCGAACTCCTCTTCTCTTGGAGGACCGACTAGATTGAAGCCAATCGGGATGTAAGGACTGCCATTGGACAACTCGAAATACCGGGGATCACGTTGGCTGACGACGACAAAGGAAGAGATGTCATCCTGCTTGGGATACGCATTCAATGTAAGTAGTTGGCTTATGAGGACAATAATGAACATTCTCTTGCTCATGGGCATCCCCTATACAAGAGCATTCAAGTGAAAGATCTGAGTGCTCTCTTTTAGCTTGGATTTTCCATATGACTTCATAAACAGTACTTCTGCACGCTACGGCCTCTATAATACCACAATATGCGGTTCGATTTCAGTGCTTCCTCACCCAAACCTGAAAAACGCCCACAAAGTGCACGCAACGTACACCTATGAAGAGCTCAAAGTCAAATACTAAAATCCCTGTCGCCACAATTTTTTTTGAGGCATCCTGTTACGACATATCAGCCAACGTTCGTAGCTTATCTGAACAGCTTTTCGACTTCACGATGCAATCATAAAGGACATCGTGAATCTGCTTATGTCATGGCTTGACCTGCTCGGGCGTGGTGTCAAACTGCAATGTGTTCTGGGTGTACACTCCTGCGTTTATAAACTTTACCATACTTTCAGCGTGAGTTTCCCCCCTCCCGGATTCTCGAAGGGGCCTGCGAAAGGATTCGCTTCGCTCCGTTTTTTACCGAAATAATCAGTATCGATTTTCAAGGGCGTACCGTCGGGATTCTCATAGGCTGCGTTCGGCATTTTGGCCCGGCCTAAAAGCGCTGTTGTCACCAATGGGTTATCTAAAGCATGCCAAGAATCATCCAGCGTAATGTGAAGAAACACACTGTCGCTTTGTTCAACAACCTTGACCTCCGGATTAAACTCTGCCTTCTCAAGGTAATTTGTTTCCTTAAAGTAGGGCTTGGCACCGTTATAATAAACGTTGCCTTCTATTTGCACGGGCAGTGTTGCCTTGTCATATCCGTCCAAACCAGCCGGCTGGATAACCAGGTTGTTGTAGAACCGGTCATCGCCGCCCTGGATGTTCCGCAGACCTGCCACCTTAGTGCTATGCGCCTTGTGGAACGGGGTCGAGCGCCGCAGCTCAGGCCGAAGCTGGATTCGACCCATGAACAAATTGTGCACATATGCCCCGCCTTGCGACATATCAAACAGCGAACGGTCTGAAAGAAAGAGATTGTTGTCGATCAGGAACGGCCCGTGGTTAACCTCCATAAAAAGGTCCTCTGAAGTGTTGTTATCGTGTAAAAGGTTCCCGGTCACACGCGCGCCCTGCGCCATCCAGTCCAACCAGATACCCCGGCACGTGCGGTAGATATGATTCCGGCTGATCTCGGTGTCAATCGCGGCGTGAATCTTGATACCGGCCATCTCTGCTCCCGAAAACAGTTGCCGGATATGGATGTCGTGGATGACGTTGCCTGTGATGGTGCTGAACACCGCGCCCATGCTTCCGACGATGCCCGCCTGCTCGCAATGCGAGATATGGTTGTTCCGCACCACATGGTGACCGATGTTTTCCTTCGACCAGCCGTTTTCCAGGGCGCGCTCGATGGTTTTTACGTAGCCCTCGGCAGTATTCTGCGACGTATTATCCCATTGATCGCCGTATTTGCCGAGCGCGATCCCTACGCACGTCGAATAGCGGATATCGTTGTTCTCGATGATCCATCCCTTGCTCCAGTGGGTGCCGATCAAGCCGATCTGCTCTGCCGTGGGTGGCGCCCAAGGCGTTGCCGCGTGCATTATTGCAAAGCCGCGCACGGTGATGAAATTGACGCCCGGCTTCTCGGGGTAGAACACCGTTTGGCGGACGTTGATCTCGACCTCGGCCTCGTTGGGATTTACGTCCCCGAACTGCGCCCAGATCGTGGTGTTCGTCTTATCCACCTGTCCGAACCACAGCGGAGTGTTTCCGATGGGTTTCAGCAAATCATTCAGATTGGCTGCTTCAGTGAGCCAGTGGCCATCCAGATAAACCGCCCCCGTGTGGTGATTCCGCCCCTTGGGATTGAACCAGTCGCCATGAATCAAGTCACTGTACGGGTTGAAATCCCCGAAAAAGCTATTGCGGATGGCGACCTTCCATGTGTCGTTTTGTACCTTCCGCCAGCCCTTGATGACTTCGGAGCCCTTGATGACGACTTTCTCGCCAGGGGTGACCAGGTAAACGATGCGCTTCTGATCGGACTCGCCGCCACGCAGTGGGTTGATGCGTTCACGATAGGTTCCCTCATGCACTGTTATGACGTCGCCGGGCTGTGCTACCTCCGCTGCCTTGGAAATTGTCTGAAAAGGGGCTTTGGCTGTCCCTTTGTTTGTATCACCACCTTTAACCGAAACATGATACTCCCGCGCTTGTATGGCCCCTGATAATAAAAGCAGCATGCAAAGTATAAGTGATATCCGTTTGGTGTTATTTTGAATAATCATAGTTATACCTCCCTATGAATAGTTCATCAAAAACCTTAGCTGTGCTATTCTTGCTGACTGGAAAAACTCGCTATTCCAGTCGCTCGTACGGTTCGAGGATCTTGATATATTTCTGATCTGCCTCTATTTCATGGTCCAACCTTTATGAGAGTATAGCTACACTGAACACCACATCAAGTTCTTTTCTAACCATTTTGTGAAGCATACGTCTTCTGTCGACCAACGTTGGCGAAGCAAACGGCCGGGGATTTGAAATAATCTGCGAAGAGAAATCCCCAGAGACGTGTTTAGCGTGTTCTGAGGAAAGAAGCGTAGGATAACTGGAATTTGGTTCTCCGCATGGAGTGGGGACAGGATCAACATTCGTATACACCTTAACTACGGCTGGGTATATCAGGCGGCGACAAAAACAATCAGGCTCGATTGGCAGGGTATGGATAAATACGGAATTCGCTACTTTGACTACTGAAAACCAATTTGTTAATTGTATATGTGGTTAATTGGTGAGTTGTTAATTGGTGAGTTGTTAATTGGTGAGTTGAATGCTTACCACTTACCACTCACTACTCACTTTGATTCTGTAACCTTTCGGAAAATTAAGCTCTCCCGCGGTTCGTCATTGGGGTCAAAAGGCAGCTTATAATTCGGATACTTCTTTGTATCTACAATGTACTCGGGAAAACTGAACCGGTCAGCCCACCACAATTGGCCATCACTGGAAACCAAACCAACGAAAAAATCCCAGGTTTGACCTTGCACCACATTATCGCCAAGTTCGACACGAAAATGTTCTATCACAATCTCAACAATTAATTCGCGTTTGGCCTGTGAGTATTGAACCGTCCACTGGCCCGGCTCGAACCGTCCCTGACCACCTAATATCATGTTCGTGGTAGTTACCTGTCCGGGCTTCATTCTCACCCTGCCGAGACTGATTACTGCTGAGGAAATTGTCCCATCCGGCTCAAAGACAATTTCCCAGCCCCCTTTATCTGCTTTCCATCTGCCAACAAGAAATGCAGGGAACCGTCCGTCGCCGTCAATAACGACTTCGACACCGTTTTTATTCACGCCGGAACTCCGGCAGCTACCAAGCAGAAAAATGGATAAACCACAAACCGATAAGACCAATAGTTTTTTCATAGTTCAAAGCCCGTTTATAAATATTAAGAAACCTCAACACGGGCTGCAAGACAAAAAAAAGAGGCAAGTCAGAAGACTCGCCTCTTTGCAAACCAACTTGTTAGCCTTGGCCAAGGCAAACTTTCTTATTTGCGACGACGCAGAAACAGACCGCCAAGTCCAAGCAGGATAACGGTCATTGGCTCAGGAACAATAGTAATAGCTACTGAATCGGCCGGGACCCCATACTCCGGGTCAAGGAACAACGAAATCGTAGCAGTATCACCTAAGACACCTCCTGAGTAATTCATCGTAAACTGCGGCCCGACGGCAATAGCAGGAACACCACCCTGATTCATTGACACGGTAAGCTCATAACCGACCCCCCAACCAGCCTCTGTATAGGGTAAAACAGCGCCCATATCACCTGCTGCATCCAGCCTGGCTGCATCGCCTAAGGCTCCAGTACCGCCCTCTTCGATGATTATATAACCCAGCCAACTGGAAGCGCCCTCGCTTACAACGCTGATTACCGACGTGAGACCTTCACGGACATCAACGGTTTGACCAGGGTCTTGACCATCGACTTGAATGAGCACAGCGTTCGCTACCGATGCCATCCCAAGAACCAACATCATCATTAGTAGTCTTTTCATCATCCTCTCCTTTCGTTCCGAGGATACAATCTCTTCGAAACAAACTTTTAGCGTCTCCAGCTCCTCAAATGCACCAATTACTACAACTTCTCTGAGTCCACATTACGGGCAGTCAGGAGCCGGAACATCGGCAAGCTGCCAGTTGGCAATCAAGATGTTCAAGTCATTGGTCGAGACGCGATACTTGTTCTTACCCTGAGGTAGGTGGTCGAAGTCAGCACAAATCTGATTGCCGGTCAGTGATCCCAACGGTTTATTCCAGGCTGCAATCAGAATGTTCAGGTCGTTGGTTGATACCCAGTATTTGTTTTTACCCTGAGACTGACCATCTGCGTCACCATGGCACTGTCTCGGATTAGTACTGGCACACCAACAATCAGGCTTACCCACAGCAACCCATTCGTCCATTTGCGGACCGGTGTAGGACTGTGGTGCACCGACGCTGACTGGATAATTGGCTGCGCCGGTCAAATCCACGGTTGCTTCTGAAGCATCTTCGAGTACCACATTTCCCCGGGTCGCATTCGTGGTAACAGTCAGCAAGCATGTTTCGCTGCACGTAACCGTGCAAAGTCTTCCCTGCTTGGGCGGAGCCTTAGTGTCATAGAGTGAACCCATCTCGATGGTGATACCATTCGTGCCCAGGCCACCCAGTGCACCAGGGTCACTACCGTCAGCCACGGGTGTATAACCATCTACGCCCCAGTCACTGACTTCACCAGTTTCAGGGTCGACGGTAATGTACCGACTGAAATTGCCCGGGAAAATGCCGTAGCCGTTGTTGTTGTCCCCCACGTTGAAGTCGCCTACGGCTTCAATAGTGCCGGCGTCAACCGTGATGTCCAGAGCAAACGCTCTGACCAGCTCAGCATCATCCGACGAATAGTCGATGGCAACTACTCCTCCGCCCAAGTCGGTGGCAGTGATGGTAACAGTTGCCCACACCGGTGTAGCAAGCATAGCCACCGCAAGAGCAAAAAACATCTTTCTCATAATACAACTCCTTATCTTCTCTCGTCTGTACAGAGCCACACACTCTGCACTCTTGGTTTTGTTTCCTGCCGCAGAAAAGGCACGCTTGTCCATTATGACACTTAGCGCGCTTGAATTATTGACCATAGCGCTCCGGCCGGCAGGAGTAGCCGGAAATACACACACTTTTTACTCTACACATCCTCCTTTCTCGCTGATTAGCGAAATATATGTCCTACAATACTTTTACAGGTTTTATCTTGGTGAAGATCAATTGTATCCTAACACAAGTTTTTATGTATTTCAAGAAAAATCTGCCAAAAAAACGAAAAATTGAGCCTGGAAATCCATTGTCTGCATCTCCTTCTTTCAGGCCGACCGGCGGAAACCACATAAAAAATAAAGGACCCATCCGCCCATGGCAGACTCTTTGCGAAAATTAAGTGGAAAACCCCACAGGTTTGTGCAAGAATCAAAAAGAAATGTAAAAAAACGAAAAAAATCAGACTTTTAGACATAATTACCCGATTTAACACATAGAAAAGCCAATGAATAGCCGTCTCGGTCAGTAAGGCAAACGCGGATACGCACGCTTGCCCCTGTTGGAAGGGGTCTTCGACTGACAAGCGTGACGCCTATTGGGGCTATTGATTCAGGCCAATATGTTTGATTGTTAGTTGTTTTTTAGGCCAATTTCGATGGATTGCAGCGTATCTCGATGCTCGTCGAGGTTCAAGAAAAAAGATTCGGTAAAGCGAAAAACGAGAATCGAATATCGGGGATATTTTGCTGTAACAAGGTAAGTTTTTTTGTGATTTTCCGGTTCGTATATGCAATTTTAGAATGTCTATGTTAATGTTGCGGTTATGTTCAAGTTTCTAAAGGGACGACTAATAATTGTAAGACTATGCCTGCTGGCGGCTACTTTAATCCTGGTTGGCATCGGCATAGCTACTATCTACTCCGTTGGCCACCCCGCAGAGCCCAGCCCGGCCACCGATATCGGTAATCTGAGCAATCTCTGGAAAAAGCAGGTCATATTCGCCGCGGTCGCTATAGTCGGTTTTGTTGCGGTTAACGCAGTCAATTACAGACAGTTCGGAGCAGCAAGCTATCGGATATATGCTCTTATACTGATGCTTTTGGCTCTATTACTAATTGGCAGGTACGTTGTAAATTTATCATTTGTTCCTGAAATCAATGGTACACACAGATGGATTAAATTCAAAATAGCCGGCCGGGAACTGCCGGCCCTGCAGCCCTCCGAATTTTGCAAGCTCGTGTATGTCCTGGCCTTGGCCTGGTATCTCCGCTACCGCAGCAATTACGACAGCCTTAGCTCCCTAATCGGCCCTTTTGTTTTAACCCTTCTGCCAATGGTCCTTATACTCCTTGAGCCGGACCTGGGCACTGTGCTGCTAATGATGCCAATCTTGTTCACAATGCTGTTTGTAGCGGGGGCAAAGGTTAAGCATTTGCTGATTATAATACTTATGGCACTTCTGGTAAGTCCGCTGCTGTGGTACAAGATGAAAGCTTATCAGCGGACCAGAATAAGCAGCGTACTGCTGCAAAATGAGTGGATTCGCGAGAAAGCTGAGCAATACCCTACCTTCGGTAACATCCTCGTCGGCGGAAAATTTAGTTCTAAGCAGTGGAAAAACGATTGGGGCTACCATTTGGTCCGTTCGAAGTATGCGGTCGCCTCCGGCGGAATAAATCACGGCACAGGCTATGGTTTTCGGGCGGGGCCATTTATCAAATACAACTTTCTGCCCGAACGGCACAACGATTTTATATTTGCAATGATTGCCCACCAATGGGGCTTCTGGGGCTGCCTCGGCTTACTCGCGCTCTATATTATTATAGTCGGCTGTGGGCTGGAAATAGCAGCGCACAATACCAATCCGTTCGGCAAATTGTTAGCTGTCGGCATCGTCGCAATGTTTGTCGTTGAGGTCATCATCAATGTGAGTATGACCGTCGGCCTAATGCCCATCACAGGCTTGACTTTACCACTGGTAAGCTACGGCGGCTCAAGCCTGTTGGTTAGTATGGCTTCTGTGGGATTACTGAATAATATAGGGCGGTGCAGGCCTTTTAGCGTGGCACCAAAAAAGTAATTCGTCAACTTCAATACTGGATTTTCGATACTTAACGAGCATCGAGAATCGAGCACCGAGAATCGAGAATGATAAAAGGCTTCAGACAAATTGCTTCTCTAACGGCAATCAGCAGAGTATTCGGTATGGTACGGGACATAGCGTTCGCCCATTTTTTTGGTGCCGGCTGGTTGATGACGGCCTGGACGATGGGCTTTAAGGTTCCAAATCTCGCCCGAAGACTCTTCGGCGAGGGAGCGGCTTCCGCATCTCTTATCCCCATATATAGCGAAGAGATTCATAACAACCCGGAGCAGGCAAAACGCTTGGCTAACACGGCTGTAACCGTTTTATTTGTAATTCTTGCCGCAATCGTCCTTATCGGCGAAGGGCTGGTCTGGAGCTACTACAGTTTTTTCGAGACCAGAACCGGCCCTCGACTCGGACTTCTATTGTGCTCTATTATGCTTCCATATATGATATTTGTTTGTATTGTGGCAATTCTGGCCGGCATTCTCAATGTGCACAGACATTTTGCCACACCTGCCGCGGCGCCCATTGTGCTGAATATATTTGTTATTGGAAGCATTTTATTTACCGGCTGGGGGTTGAAAATGGAGCCGGAACAGCAGGTCTTTTTCGTAGCGGTTGCGGTCCTGCTTGCAGGGCTTGGGCAGATAGCAATTCAGATTCCTTCTCTGCGGGCCAGCGGAGTTTCGATCAGGCCTGCGTGGGATATTCACTCCAAGGCGTTTAAAAAAGTTATCCTTATGATGGGCCCCATGATACTTGGTCTTACTGTTACGCAGTTAAACACACTCGGAGATGATATTATTGCGCTTTGCTTTATGAATGAGCAAGGCGACCCGTTGGGTTATGGCGCACCGTCTTATTTATACTACGCCCAGCGGCTCTACCAATTTCCCTTAGGGGTATTGGGAATATCCCTGGCGACAGCGATTTTCCCTGTTATGAGCTCAGATGCCGCCAGAAAAGATTTTGACGCGCTTACCAAAACAATCGCACGCGGAATCAAGGCCGCTGTATTCGTTGCAATTCCGGCAACTGCAGGAATCTTTCTGGTCGCCAGGCCTTTAATCTCAGCCATATTTGAACATGGCAATTTCAAAAGCACGGACACGCCAATAGTAGCATGGACATTAGCCTTTTATGCCTTGGGGCTGTGTGGCTATTTTTGCCAGCAGGTTACAACGCGGGCATTCTACTCTATGCAGGATTCAAAGACACCTGCACGAAGCGCTTTATATGCAGTTGTTGCTAACATTATTCTGAATCTGACCCTTATCTGGTACCTTGGAACAGCAGGACTGGCTGCTGCGACAGCGGCGTGCTCATACCTGCAGGTTATAATCCTTGTTACGGTGCTTCGGAGAAAACCGGGCCCTTTCAGAAAAATATTGGATGGATTGCCTACTACCCTGATGAAAACACTTGCAGCAACAGCCATTATGTTTCTGGCCGGGGCGGCAATTATGTCTCTGTGCAAGAATTTGCCCGATGGCAGGTCCTTTGATATCCTGAGACTCGCCCTGGTTGTGCCATCTGCGGCAGCGGTATATGTGCTGGCCGCAAAATTCCTGCGTATCGAGATGCTTTCTCTATTCACCGGAGGCAGGTGAACTACCCAAGATAGCTGTTTATCGTTATATCTAAAGCAAAAATAGCAATTGTCCGAAGTATGAAGTATAATAACGCAAAGAACGTTTTTTTATCCCGCACCAATTAGGCGTGAGCTTAAGCTCAATTAGTGCGGGATTTAATGGAGAAATAAATGCGTAAGAAAGCGTCTTTTTTAGACTTCGGCAAGCTCAGTCGAGTCGTTCTTTTGGCGCTTCTTTTCTTTTGCTGTTTTCCCGTCCTTCTCAGCCAAAATTGCTTCGGCGGAGTAGGCCTGCCTGCACCCCTGCCTTCGCTTTCGCAAGAAAACGCAAAGGCACAGGTGTTTTCACCTTCTGTTAGCCAAAAGTTTTACGAAATAGCTTACGAACTGACTTCGTCGAGCTCTCATCTGGGCGAAGCCCGCCGCAGCCCTGCAGTCGAGCCGGCGTTTGTTTTCTTAACTGCTGCGATGAAGCTCGACAAAAACGCCGGTGATGCTCGTTCCTTACTTATTAAGCTCGCCTGTCAGGACCCGGAGCAGCCCTCCCCCTTGCTCTCGCAAGAAAGCAGAGGGGGCAACCTGGTGTATAATTTACTTATGGATTATGTAGATGAGTCCGCTGACGTAGAGGTTGCAAAAAAAGCGGTCGTGTATTTACTGGCCCACCTGGACACCCGTGAGCAGCGGGAGAAGCTTCTCGAGCAGATGTTGGGGACTCTGGGCGGTAAGAACGCTGTTTTCGGTTCCGAGCTGTCCACCTTGCTTGGCCTGTTGAAGGCCGAAAAGGCGGATTTGGAAGCTGCTGAATTTTACCTTATGCAGGCCTACCAAAGGAATAGATACAATAAGTTGGCCTTTGCAAAGCTGGCGGAACTTAAGCCCGAGCGGATTGGGCCGGCAATATATCTTGAACGGTTAAGATTAGCATTGCGTGAGAATCCGTCGGATATCGAAGCTGCTCTTACATTTGCACAACAGGTTGAACAGCTGCAACTTTATGAGACAGCCGCGGGCGTTTATGAATACTGTGCCGATTTGTTTACTTATCTTTACCCCTCTGAAGCTCTTCCTGCCCGCATTTATCTGCCCTGGGCGATTAGCAGCTACAACACGCAGCAAAATCAGCCCAAATGCCTCCAAATTGCCCAGCGTATCCAGCGAGACGGCCGATTTGACCTGCGTGTAGAAGCCATTGCCGGCAAAGCAACGACCAAAATCGGCAACGGTGAGCTGGCAACCCAGATATTCCAGGCTGCTGAAAAAAAAGCCCAACAGCTTCTTATGCAAGCCTCGAAAGCAGGGGCGGTTCGCGAACCGCCTCTAAACGCTTCAGAGACCTTGGATACCAGCGATTCAGAACAAGTTAGTACCATGCAGCTTGCCTGGTTTTATTGTTTTGCTTTGCCGTTTCCTGACAAAGCATTAGACTGGGCTAACAGAGCCTATGAAACTGAACACAATTCTCCGGCGGCAGCCGCTGTTTTGGCTTATGCGCTCGTGATGAATAATCAAACGGAATGGGCCAAGCCCCTTATCAAAAATTCCCAGCGAAGTCAAATCGCAGATTTAACGCTGGCTCAGATTCAACTGGCCGAAGGACAAAAGGATGCGGCAATCGAAACTCTAAAGACCGCAATTATCAAAGACCCTGGTTCGTTTGCAGCCGAACGTGCCAAAGAAATTCTGGCCCAACAGGGCGAAAAATATACCCCACCCATTGACCCAAATGCTGTTTTAACTATGTTGGAGAATGTCTTCGGGCGAACACTTGTTCCCGTATTTGCTCCCCCGGAAAAGATATTCTCGGTCCAGTTTAATATTCAGGGAAATGAGTTTCCATACGGCAGTGAATTCAGCGGCAATGTCGCACTAATAAATAACTCTGCTGAGCCTTTTGTAATCAGCGACGACGCCTTATTTAAGGGCAATATCAGGATTGACGCCGATGTTAGTGGAGACCTTAACAGAACGATACCGAACCTGGTCTCTACAAAAATTCGGACGGCCTTGCTTATCGAGCCCGGCGGCAGTATCCTCATTCCTCTGCGGCTTATTACAGGCGAACTTAGAAAGATGCTTCTTACCTATCCACAGGCATCTATGGATATCGAATTTACACTCTATCTCGACCCTGTAACCACTAATGAGGACAAGATTACCAACAGACTCACTTATCTTGAGCCGATTAGGGTGCGTATAAAACGTCCCGGCATCGAACTTACCGGTAACTATATAAGAAGCCGGTTGGATTTAATCTCAAAAGGCTCCGTCGGCCAAAAAATTAAAACCGCCCAGCTTTTCACCGGCCTTTTGAAAGAACAAAATGAGATGTTAAAACGTAAGACACTTTACAGATATATATATGCCGATTGGATGGAGCCTTTATTGAGCTCTGCACTTTCCGGATTATTGCATAATCCTGCCAACGGCCAGTGGGTCGTTAAGGTGCACACTATGGCTGAGATGCTTTCTTTGCCGCTGGATTACGAACTGATAAGTGCGGTGGCAAAGAATCTCAACGATACTAATTGGCCGGTCCGTATGATGGCTGTTTATCTGCTGAGCAAAACCGCTGACCGCAACTTCGATAAGGTCCTGGACTGGATGGTCAAAAATGACTCAAGCGAACTCGTTCGCGATATGGCAATTGCATTGGGCAGGTAGTTAATTAGTTCCTGTTGCGGAAACAGTATTTGTCATTCCCGCCCCGCATCGTGTGCGGGATAAACTCCAGCGGGAATCCAGCTTTTTCGCTCTGGCCCCCTGCTCCTCCGACTTCGCTCAGGACAGGTTTCGTAGGGGTGAAATCGTCGGTTTTTATTTTCCGCAACTGAAACTAATTAGTTAAGTTAGTTAATTGGTTAATTGGTGAGCGAATATTTACTACTCACCACTCATCATTTTGCTGCAATGTAAAATTTACTCAAAAATAAGTTGTAATATCGTCATAATTTTGTAACATTCCGTATTCTATTTGGTAACTGAGGTTTTGTGAAAGTACAGTAGTAAGTTCTGAGGTTTTTTGAAAGGGTTGTGTAAATGCCGGCTAAAATAGATAAGGAAAAATGCACTGGTTGTGAAACCTGTGTAGCAGAATGCCCCAGCGAAGCTATAAGCATAGCTGCCGACAAGGCTTCGGTTGACATCGAAGAGTGCGTTGATTGCGGGGCTTGTGTTGATGCCTGTCTTGAGGAAGCAATCACTATGGAATAAACCCGGTTGGCCCCATCGTCTAGGTAGGTCTAGGACACCGGGTTTTCAACCCGGCAACAGGGGTTCGAATCCCCTTGGGGCTATTCGCCAAGCGATGAAGTTCTGAGCTATCCGATTGTCTCGACGCTTAAATTTGCATACCGGAGATAACCGCTTCAAATACCATAGTATCGTCAACGACTCCTTGCACACTTGTTGTAACATGGGTAGTGTCTCTCCGGCGTTTGAATTTCGTAATATAACCAAGCAGATATAATCTTTGTCCAGGCTCAACAACGGAGCGGAACTTTGCTGAATCTATACCGGCAAAACCGACAAATCCCCCCACTTCATAAATCTGCTTCATAAAAAAACTCAAAAGCTGGGCCGCCGCCTCAACCATTATTACCCCGGGCATCAACGGCCGGCCAGGGATGTGACCACGAGCCCAGAATTCTCCCTCCGTTACATCCTTGTAACCCAAAATCAGACGTTTGTCCTTATCATACCAGAGGATGCCGTCAAGCTGCTGCATCTCAAATCGCTGTGGATTTACTTCGCCAATCGCTTCTTTGTCAAATACAGGATCGGCTTTAAGGTCTATTTGCGACAAATCAAACAATAAAGGAGGGGGCATTATTGACCTCGGAAAAAAACACTCTGCGCTCTCGTATTGCGTATTGTCTGACAACTGTTCCTGCGCAATACTTCAATACGCACCACGCGCAACAAACGCAACACACGATGCGCAACTGAATAAGCGTAAAAATGCTTGGGGTGGTTTACTGGGCTGATCTGATTTCAAGAACGCGGTTGCGAACAACCTGAGCAGCCTGCTTGATTTTCTGCATTTGCTTGCGGACTCGCGTCCCTGCCGCCTTGTTTCCACCTTCGGCTTTGCTGATATCAGCTTCAATTTCAGCAACCAGTTGTTTCAGGTCTTCATACTCTTGCATTAAACTTTCCTCCACATCGAGGGTTTAGATTTCTATTTTCGGATTAAAATCGCTATTTTTGGGTTAAAATCGGTAAAAACTTAACGGCACATCACTATTTTGTCAAAGAAAAATGCCTTTTTTTGTAAAAAAATCAATATTTATTTTCTCCCAATTTGATGGATTTTCCCCTCTTTTTGGGCGTAAATGAAGCTTACAATACTCTCAAGGCGGAATTACCGGCTTATCGGACTGCCAGTTTTTTGGTCAATTCTGCGATTCTCTGACCACGGCGCCGGCACTGCTGCTCAACTCTCTTGTCAGGCTTGCCAATGGAAACCGGCCCATAATGGTCACCATTCGGGTCGCCCTGGACTACCATGCCGCTGATAAGCATCGCCTCTATTATGCCCATAATTGTGGTCTCATTGCCGCCGCCGATATTTGCTGCGCTGGTAAACGCCGCCCCCACTTTGCCGTCGAGCTGGCCGTGTCTGCCTACCAAATCATCTATCAACTCCTTAATCGGTGCCGCCATCTGGCCATAGTATGTTGGTGAGCCGAATAATATCGCATCATAGCTGAACACGTCATCGGCTTTTACATCGCTGACGGACTTGCATTCGGTCGGTAAATCAGCCCCATTCATAGCCTTGGCTATTATCTGGGCCATCTCTTTCGTATTACCTGTTCTTGAGTAATAGACAACTATTCCCTTTGCCATCTTTAATCCTTTCTATATCCATTTTCCGTCATTGCGAGCGCAGCGATTAAGCAACATTTTTTCTGTAAATTCTCTTTTCTTTTGAATCAGCAGATTCGTTTTCGCTCTCCATTTCCACGTTCATATCAAAATATCTTTTGCCGACAACCCAGTCCTCGCTAATCTCCATCTCTATGGCACTGAC
>DATKYR010000242.1:0-14680 GCA_035528395.1 Sedimentisphaerales bacterium | reverse complement strand
TATCGGCCTATTGAGAATATTGCGAACCGTAGAGGCTGAGATAAAGATGTTCAGCAGTGCCAGTTGGTTTGCAATCCGAATCCGCCCCCAGTTGATGTTTGATTTTGTTATTTCCCATATCAGAGATGCTATTTCCATGGGTGTTTTATTCGCAGGACTGCTGGAATGCTGTTGATCTTCGATCTTATGCAGCCACCGGTAGAGAGTAGATCTGGCGATGCCAAAATACTCAGTTACCCTGCGCCTTGGTATCTGGAATGTTTCCATTTGCCAGAGGATGAAAAGCTTTTCGCGAAGGGTGTATCGAGGGTTCTTATGTTTCTTCTTGATCCCTTTTTGAAGGATTGATACCTGCATTTTTAACTGATCAACCATGTCTCTGAGAAAAAAGATTTCCTTGTCTTTTTCATTGATGTCCATGGTGGCAAGACGTCTCAAACTGCGTTTCCGAGACCTTCCTGAGAATCGGGCAGCAATTAAGGCTGCTTTGATGATCAGCGATACAGCAAAGTTGATGATGTCGAGGTTCTTGTTCATGATGCCTGTTCTAATGTTCCTCCAAGGTATATAGAAAGCCAATTTGAGACAGAGATTATAGCCGAAAGTGGGTAAAATGGCGAGCGAGGAGCCCAAGGATGTAAACGTCTATTTTGTAAAAGGTTAGACTAAATGTCACGTGGTACTATTGGCCCTTGACAAGCGCAAGAATTATCTTTCTTACCTCTGCGGAAAGGCTGGGCCAAGCTCTAACAAGCTCTACCAATTCAGGGTACCTCTCAACAACCAACGCCAAGTATGACGCCAAGTCAGTTTCAGGGGAGTTCGTAAGTGCTTGATTATCAAGGAGGTTAGGTATTTTGTGCTCTGGTTTTGTAAACCAGTGGTTGTCGGTTCGAATCCGACCGTTGGCTTTTGTAATTTCCTTTCACGATATCCACAATGTGGTTTATAGCCAAACAGGATTTGATTTCTACCCCACTATGTGCTATGATAGTAACATTAGAGTTGGTCTCATAATTACAGACTATTGTGATCGGATGCAAATCCGTGGATTTGAGGTGGGCACGCATGAAAAAGACATTGTTTCTTCTATTATCAGCCGCTGTTTTAGCGACTATTTACAGAACTGCCTGGGCACCTGTACCTGCGTCTCCTGTGCAGGTAGCACAGGTGCAGGCAGCAGATAACCCGCAACCTATCCACGCCGGAACGCGAATACTTCACAGCGGCAGCTTGATTGTGGAAGTGGGTGACCCCGGTTCGCCGGATTGTCGCTGGAACCAGGGGCTCCGTTTTTCACCCCTCGCCAATGTGATACGAGTGCAGCTCAATGACCGTGATTTCTGTTATGCGCCGATTAACGGGGGTGCTCTTAATTATCTGGGTGGGCTGCCCATGGAGTTTGATATCGGGCAGGAGTCATTTCAGCCCGACCCTCCGGGATATAACGAGGGCTCTAACGGCTCTGCATTCATTAAAATCGGCGTGGGCATCCTCAAGCGCAACGCCTCGCCATACAATTTCAGCTCCAGCTACCCGGTGGTGGAGCTGGCTCAGACCACAACCACCTGGGAGCCGGACAGGGTCCGTTTCGTCCAGACATTATCCGGAACAGCCAACGGATATTCCTACCAGCTTGAGGAAGACGTGATTGTCAAAAATGACAGAATCCTCATGCACTATGTTTTAACGAATACCGGCACAAAGACATTCACTACAGAGCAGTACCTTCATAATTTCCTGACCTTTAGTCAAAGAAATGTGGGACCCAATTATAGAGTGTACTTTCCGTACCAAATGACGACATCGCCCCAGGTACAGGAATGGGAACCACCGGTATTAAAGATGGTGGGCAGAGGGCTCAAGTTTGCAGACAGCAATCCACCAATGGTGGGCCTGGAGAATATGATCCTGTATACGAAAACCATCTCCAGTGTTCCCAAGATCTGGGTCTACAAACCGGATGATTACCTCGGTCCTGATACGATTGCGATAGAGCAGAGTGATACCGGCCAGCGGGTCATAATTGATTCATCGCTCAGATCGGCCTATGTCGGCGTTTGGACCACCTCCTACCAGGTGTCGCCCGAACAATTCTTAATCGTCACCCTGGCACCCGGAGAACACGCTACGTTTACGCGTACTTACAAATTCTCAACAGATGGCTCGATGCCACAAGACTGTACAGGCGACCAAATCATCAATGGAAATGACCTGTTGGCGCTTTCCTCGGCTTGGCTCAGTGAGCCGGACCAGACGAATTGGAATCCTTCCTGTGATGTGTCAGACCCTGCCGACGACCGGATAAACAACAAAGACTTTGCAATCCTGGGTCGGGTATGGGGCCAAGATGCCGCCAGCCCGGCACCGGTAGCGTACTGGCCGCTGAACGAGACTGCGGGTATGGTCGCTGCGGACAGCGCGGGCCCTTACGATGGTTCTCTGTTGGGCTTCTCCGCGGATGATTCTCAGTGGGTGACCGGCCGTTTGGGCGGTGGCCTTGAGTTAGACGGCACGGACGATTATGTGGAAGTAGAAGGCTGGCCCGGCATCTGCGGCAAAAAAAACCGTGCGGTCTTTGCCTGGCTCAAAACGCAGGGAATTCCTATCGGCAAGCTTCCTATAGTCACCTGGGGGCAGAAGCAACCGGGGGCATACTGGCTGCTGGAGGTCGATGAGGACCAAAGACTCAGGCTATCTTGCGAATCAGGATTCATTTCCGCGAACGAACAGCAGGTAGGAGACGGCAATTGGCATCATGTAGCCGTTGTACTCGATCCGGTTGACACCGAACGTCCCCTCATAAGCGATGTCTTACTCTATGTGGACGGCGAACGCAGAACGACTTACAAGATGGAAGAGGCGGAGATAAACACCGGCTGTATCGAAAATGTACGCATTGGCGGGACACACGGCCCTGAAAACAATACCTTTGCAGGCACCATAGATGAAGTGGCGATATTTGACGTGGTTGTAGGCCTCACCGCCGTCCAACAAGCCTATATACAATAAGGAGTGGACCAGTTACCCCTTACTATTGTTATTAGGTACCAGAATATTCGGGAACATCTCCCAGGCATGGTCAGGCTCGCAGGAGTCGCTCCGGCTCGCTAAGCTCGCCTAAGTGGCAGCACACATCTTGCTATACCAAATTTACAGAAACACTATTATACCAATTGCATTTAATTACTGCGCTCCTTGTGTTTAGCACAAAAGGGTGGCAGCCTCAAGCGCAGCTTGGGGATGGCTCGCTGCTCTTTATAAAGCGCATCTTTTAATTACAATTGGTATTACACCAACCTGCCGGGTGGACCACATGAAAAAAAGGCCGGCTAAGAACCGGCCTTTTGCAACGACATTAAATACATAACTCTTAAAATTCATACTTTACGCCCACAGTAGCCCAGGTCTCGTCCGAATCAGGATTGATGCTACTGTC
Source organism: Sedimentisphaerales bacterium (assembly GCA_035528395.1). Lineage (GTDB taxonomy): Bacteria > Planctomycetota > Phycisphaerae > Sedimentisphaerales > Anaerobacaceae > NIOZ-UU13. The sequence continues at coordinate 11,241 of DATKYR010000242.1, read as the reverse complement.
CATTGTTACCTGGTGATACACTCCCGGAGTTAGAGTTACGTTCTCGGCCAGTTCGAAGTCCGTAGCGATACCGAAGACCGCATTTGTCCAATCATGGTCCACAACTCCACCCCTGGGATCCACACCATCGTTATAAACAACTTCCCCGTGCAGCCTTAAAATCTGCTCGGGCACGTTAGGCAGAAGGTCCTCTAAGGGTAAGCCGTAGTCTAACATAAAAATATGGGCAAAGCCCGAAGCGTTTCCACCCACCGCCGAACCTCCCTCGGACGGCCACAGCTTGACAAGAACGTAAGTGGGAACCAAGCCTTCCACCGGTAAAACTTCCGGCCAGGAAAGAACCGCGTGTATTTCCTGCAAGTCCGCAATCTGGCTGCTCATATCCGGGAAGTTAAAATACCTCCATCCGAGCATATACTGTGTGGCATAAGATTCGTCAGCGAAAAGGGCGTTCTTGTAGAACAGCGTATAGTCCCAACGTTCTGTAGACTCGTGTCCGCTTGAATTGGCCCTGTGGCCTTCGACGCTGACACCAAAGCCAGTGCCATACAAATCCAGGATAACCGACGGCTGAATTGCGCTTTTGTCGTTGTAAACATCGATGCCGCGCCAGAGATACTTACTCTGATAAGTTACATCGACCGCTCCATGCAGCTCTCCCTGGGCCCACACCGGAACAGCTGCCGCCATTACAATAATGGCAACAAACAACACTATCTGTTTCATAACAATCTCCTTTCAAAAAACCGCATTTCTATACAAAACAAAACCCTGCTACAATTTTATATCCATAAACCCCATAAAAGACCTACCATTTGCCGCTTTTCCTCATTTCCGCCTTAGGCAGATTCTCAAGGTCTTTGAGATTCTTTTGCAGTTCTTCTTCCGGAAGCTCGTAATCAACAAGTTTTCCGGATAGAAATGCATCATAGCCCAAAAGGTCCATCAGGCCATGGCCGCTGTAGTTAAACAGAATGACCTTTTCCTTGCCTTCTTCCTTTGCCTTCTTGGCTTCATCAATAACGGCAGCAATCGCCTGACTGGTTTCCGGTGCAGCGATAGCACCCTCCGTTTTAGCCCACGTCATAGCGGCCTGATATGACTCAAGCTGATGATATGACCTCGGTTCCAGCAGACCCTCTACGATTGCCTGGCAAACCAGTGGTGCCATGCCATGATATCGCAGCCCTCCGGCGTGAATTGGAGGCGGCACAAAGGCATGACCGAGCGTGTACATCGCCAAAAGCGGTGTCGTACAAGCTGTGTCTCCAAAATCATAAGCAAAAGGTGCACGGGTCATAGTCGGGCAGGCCGTCGGCTCTACCGGAATGATTTGAATATCGGCGCCGTTGATTTTATCAGCGACAAACGGGAAAGACAAACCTGCGAAATTACTACCGCCCCCGGCACAACCAATAATTATGTCCGGCAGTTTCTCTCCTGCCGTCTCCAGCTGTTTCTTCGCCTCAAGACCGATTATTGTCTGATGCAGCAGGACATGATTTAACACGCTGCCCAATGAATAACGGGTCTTGCCGGAAGGATCGGTTACAGCTTCTTCGATAGCCTCACTTATAGCTATGCCCAGACTGCCCGGCGTATCGGGCATTTTTTCCAGAATCATTCTGCCGGCGTTGGTCTCGTTACTTGGGCTGGGAACGCAATTGGCGCCCCAGACCTGCATCATAATCTTGCGGAAGGGCTTCTGGTCGAAACTTATCCTTACCATAAAGACCTTGCATTCAAGCCCGAGTAACTGACAGGCAAAGGCAAGAGCGCTGCCCCATTGGCCGGCACCGGTCTCGGTCGTCAGCTTCTTTATCCCGAATTGCTTATTGTACCAGGCCTGTGCGACCGAGGTATTGGGCTTGTGACTGCCCGGCGGACTGTAGCTCTCGTCCTTGTAATAAATACGCGCAGGGGTCTCCAAATACTTCTCAAGGTACACAGCCCTCTTCAAAGGCGCAGGACGCCAGCGGTACAAAATATTAAGAATTTCCTCCGGGATGTCTATCCAGCGCTCGGCACTGACTTCCTGCTCTATCAAATTCATCGGAAATACCGGGGCAAGCATATCCGGCGAAACAGGGTTGCCGTCTGGGCCAAGAGGCGGCAACAGCGGCGTAGGCAAATCCGCCGCCAGATTATACCATTGTCGAGGAATATCACTTTCTTTCAGTTGGATTTTCTGCTCCATTGTTTAACCTCCAAAAACAAGCATATCAATACTGGAAACACAGGAAATTCAGAATATAGTATGGCCATGGACACACGTCAAATAAATTTTGGAAGTTTTTTTCCCAGATATTGGACAAAATTAACGCCCCCCGCTTCTCTGTTTTTCTACAAATTCTTTTTTGAACACATCCCAAAGGGGATTATCGCACCGCCGAACGAGCTCTTCATGCCCTTTTCCCTGCTCGCTCCAAAACGCGAGCTTCTCACCAGACACCGCCGCCGACGCGTTTACGACAAGGAGCATTACCGCCAGGAAGCCAATATGCCGAAGAATTGTAATAGCTTCTCCTTAGACTGTTAAAAAACTCAAAACTAAAAATCGCAGATCCGCCGTAGCTTTCGCAAAGGTGGACCAAAATCTCAGCTAAGGTTATTTGTTAGGGACAGTCACCGTTTCCTGTGGACTGTCCACAGCCAATAATAGGTGGCTATTCGACTATTCTATTATTTCACCCCGCCTGCACAGTCTAAGGTCAAACAAAATACAAATGCAAACCAGACTTTACCTGTCTATGCCCGCACTCTTTATTCCGCCACAGCACTTCTTGTATTTCCTGCCGCTACCACAGGGACAAGGGGCATTGCGGCCGATTTTGGGTAACTGCTCTACTATAGGGATCGGTGGTGAAAGGTCTCCGAGGTCAGGTTGGGCAGACAACTTTCGCCCCATACGCCGAAGATTGTATTCGACCATATACCGCTGCACAGCTTGTTCGTCTTGCGTATCTACCCCATCGGCTCTCGCTTGCATTATAAAACTCTTGGCCATCCCCCAATACTGTGGATTCATGCCATTAGCAACAATTGTGTCAGCCCAGCCACGGATAGTTTCAACTAAGCTAAAAGTATCGGTCAGTATGCCTTCAGATTCCAGCCACCTCAGGAAAACCTCGGTTACGGGGGCTACTTTTTCAAACAGGTCCCGCTCGGCGCTAATTTTACGCGGGTATATCTCCAGCAGTACTTCTCTCAGCGTGTTTTCATTAAGCTCCTCCGGGCTGCTGCCGGCATAAACCCAGGCATATTCCAGCACATGATTTGCAATAAAGCCTGCATCCTCGAAGAGTTCCTGAGCAAGTTCTGCTGCCTCCGAAGACTCCAAAAAACGCTCGGTCAACTCCCCGGCTCGGAGAATCACTGTATCACTCTCATACTCATCGTCTGTGTTTTCCTCTCTGGCATACCAGTCTTTTGCCATCTGCCATCGTGGCTCAAACCATTCTTTAACCGGCTTTTCCCATAAGTTTAACGGAAGAGTATAATCCAAACGCCCCTTCAAGAGCTTTAAGGCATCTGCATAATCACCGCTGCAAAACGACCTCGCAGCTTTCTTTTTCAAGCGCTTTAGAAGCTTGCCGCACTCGGTGTATTTCATAGCAGCTATAGTCCAGGCAGCGTTGATAGCTTCTATCGGTTCAATCTCTCCACGATCTGCCTGTTGAAGTGATTCTGTGCATATCTGGATTACGCGGTCACAAATTTCAGTGTCGTTGCTTTTTGCAGCCAATTCTGTAAGGCCCCACAAGTGGAACCACGCACCTTCATGGTCTGGTTCTTTAGCTATCGTATCCAGAACAGCCGGTAGAATCAAAGGACCCATTGAGCCGCAAGCCGCCGCCAAAACCTCCATTAGTATGTCAGCATCTTCCCATCCGGCTTCAGCCAGTTTTTCAACTAAGAAGGTGCCAATTTCACTGCGCCTCTCATCGCTAAGCTGCGGCGCCGACAGGGCGAATATCGCCGGAACATAAAACTCTTCGTAATGTTCGTGTTCGTACCCGGATTCCAGGGTTTGCTCGTACAATTCGATAAGTGCATCTACTACCGATGGATCAACTACTACCTCCGCGGCGAACTTATACAACGCCGACCAGGGGATGTCTCCTTCTGCATGTTTTAAGGCCTCCCAGGGAAGTTGTGTGGTTTTATCTTCCATTGTGTTTTACCTTTCAGAAAATCCGTTTTGAACCGAATTCGCAATCTCTTGTTAATAGACAATTCAATAACTACCCGTCTTAATTTAAGGGGGCATCAGAGTTTTATCAAGGATGTTCTGCGCTGATATTCGAATAAAAAAATGCCGGAGCAGATTTTCTTAAATAATATATGCCTGTCTCGGCTCGGCCGAGCCAAGACGGGCCTAACCTCCATTTTGCATAACTCTATTGTTATTTCCCAAAGCAGGTCAAAAAGGATTCTTCCGTATCCCCACCAAGGCATCAAGGTAAATTCACCCGCTCAGTCAGAATCGTCACGACGCCGGTCGTAGAAACCGGACACAGACCGGCCTCGCGATGGATACCTTATGCCCCGTCGGCTCAAGCGCGCCGCTTTCCTGGTCGACACGAAAGACGACGACACTGTCCCCGCCCTGGTTGGCGACGAGGCAGAACTTGCCCGTCGGGTCGATGTTGAAGTTCCGCGGCGTTTTGATATCAGCCGTCTCGTGCTCGACAAAAGTCAACGTCCCTTTGGCCGGGTCAACCCGGTAAACCACAATACTGTCGTGCCCCCGGTTCGAGCCGTAGAGAAACTTCCCGCTCGGGTGCACGCGTACCTCAGCGCATGAATTTGACCCGTCAAAGGCGTTCGGAAGCGTCGTGATGGTCTGCACCTCCGTCAGAGCGCCCGAAGCCGACTCGTAGGCAAAGGCGGTTACCGTGCAATCGAGCTCGTTGATTACGTAGGCGTACTTCCCGCTCGGGCCGAAGGCAAAGTGTCGCGGCCCGGCGCCGGGTCTGACCTTTGCAAACGCAGGACTATTGGCGACTATCGTCCCCTTTTCAATGTCCAGCCTGTAAATCATAACCTTGTCGATTCCGAGGTCGGCAACAAAGGCAAAGCGGTCGTCCGGGCTGACGTTGATGGAATGTGCATGTGGCCCCTTCTGGCGCCCGGGGTTCACGCTGGAACCGGCATGCTGCACAAAGCCGGCCGGTTCTCCGAGTCCGCCGTCCGATTTGATTGGAATCACCGAAGCGCTCCCGCTGCCGTAGTTGGCGACGAGCACATTTTCCCCCGCATGGTCGATGCTGACGTAGCAGGGACCCGAACCGCCCGAGGGCTTTTGGTTGAGCAACTTGAGTTCTCCCGTGTCCCTGTCAATCGCATACGCACTGACACTGCCGGCTCCGCCGGACTCACTGACCGCATACAGAAACTTCCCGTCGGGATGAATCTCGAGAAATGATGGATTCCTGACCTCAGCCGCAAGAGCCGGATTGGAGAGTTTTCCCGTCTCGAGGTCAAGCACGCTGCGGTAGATTCCCTTACTGGAATTCTCTCCCCTCGACGTATACGTTCCGAAATAGACGGGGAGCGATTTCGCGGTAACTGTTGATAGCGCCGCAAATGAAAACACTGCAGTAATAAAAGCTTTAATGCCCATACGCAAACACCTCCTTATACCAATGATTAATATTGAATATCAAATCCTTCGCCGCCCGTTACCTGATATCGAACGAAAAGCTCAGCGGCGTGCCTTATTGCGTGTCTTCTGTAGCGCTTGGTGCAGCAGCCGTATTCTCAGGTTGTTTTTTGTAGACACGAACATAGTCCACCTCAAATTTTGCCGGAAACTTCGTATTTGAGGGATTACCTCCAGCTGAACCGCCGATAGCGAGATTCATGATTATGTAGTGTGGCTGCCGGAATGGATTCTTTCCCTCTTTGTCTTTGTTGAACGTTTTCTTGAGGTCGATCGTATTCAGAAGTATATCGTCAACATAGAGTTTTATGCTGTCCACATCCCAGTCCATCCGCCATATATGGAATTTCTTGGACCAGTGGGGGTCGTTGAAGTCGGTGATAGGTATTTTGATGTCATCCCACTTGGGTACCCATCGCTTCTCTGTGCCCCAGGCTGCATTTGCCAGGAGCATGTCTTGATAGTATTCCATGATGTCAATCTCGCCGCTACTCGGCCACCGGCCTTTGATACCTAACGTCCAGAAGGCAGGCCAGAGGCCGGCACGAGTGTCGATCCGGCCTCTCATTACGAAGCGTCCGTACATCCAGTTGTGCAATCCCTTGGTTGTAAGACTGGCAGACGTATACTCTGCATATTGTCTGTTCTCTCTCCAGCTTTTACTGTTGGGCTTGTGATGGGGGTTAGGCTTGCGTTCGCGTCGGCCCTCAATGATAAGCAGACTATTTTCGCATCGCGCATTATCCGGCTGATACCACTGGAGTTCCTCATTCCGGACGAAGCCGCGCTCATAGGTCCAGTTGCAAGGGTCCGGCCGACCATCTTTGTCAAATTCATCCGCCCAAAACAGCTTGTATTCAGTAGATGACTGATCGTTCTTCTTGACTTCCCCCAGGGAGGTTGTCGCCTGTGCTATGACTGTTGAAGCCAAAATAAGGACGAGATATACCATTACAAAAATGTGCCTTCGCTTCATAGTACTCCTTTTCATTGCTAAACTACTGATTATATGATTTCCGTATAACGAAAAGCTCACCGGCCGCAATAGAGCGTATTGGAATCGCCGTCCATGTGCAGCACGCAGTTGGGCAGTGCGTTTTACTGCCTCGTATAGAAAGCTCTGAATCTCCGAACTGGAGGCTCTTCTTGATCAATGTAATCCTCGAATGACACCTCTGTCAAGCCGCATTTCTGGAACTCAAGAAGTTCTGAGCGCCTCAAGGGCCAGGGCATCTTCCCTTCCGTCTCCGCAGCTTCTCTGCCTCTCGATATAACAAGAAGGGATCCGCCCACAGTCACAAACTTACTAATGGCTGCGATTGCTTTCATGCGCAATTCCGCAGGCAAGACCTGCAGGGTGTACGACTCTAAGACAAAGTCGAAACAGTCTTGCCAATCCTCGGGGCTCTGGAACAAGTCCATCACCAGATATTTGACTCTCGAGTTCGGAAAACGTTGGCGACACCAGGCGATGGCTGTTTCTGAAATGTCGAAGGGGGTGGTGTCAAATCCTCGTTTAGTAAGTTCCTCCGCATCATCGCCCAATCCGCACCCGACCTTGAGCGCCCGTTTTCCGTCACCACTCACACAGTGCCCATCGAGCCAACATACGAGATTCGGATTCACTGCAAGATCCGCCCAAGGTACCACCGACGCATCTCCATCGGCACATGCGTAAAGATCCTCGAACCAACCTAAAAAATCGCCGTTGGTCAGATGCCGATGTGCGATCTCCCTTGCCGTTGCTCTCTGTGATTCATCCATGTCTTTTCATCCTGCCCAACGCTCGGCACGAGCCACGAGCCTTAGACCGTCGGCTCGACGCCGCTGTTCGGCAAAGTTACTCCCACTTCTGCAATTCGATGATGTTTCCCTCGGGGTCGCTCAGATATACAAACGTGATTCTGCCGGCACCAGAAATATCCACAGTGACCAGCTCACCAACGCACCTGCCACCTGCTGCGATTACCTCGTCCCTGGCTGCTTCGACGTCGTCAACCTCGAAGGCAAGATGCGCAAGGCCCGGACGATTGATTGCTGTTTCCGGCCGCTTCTCTGCTATATTGTACTGGAATATCTCGAGCGTGGGCCCGTTATCACCATAACCCGGCAGCCGTAAATGAATGCCGCGCACCTCAGCGCCGGGCACACCCGTACAGCGCTCGACCCATTCTCCGGTACCGGCCCTCTCCGGAGGAACTGGAGTACAGCCAAGAATCCGCTGGTAGAACTCAGCAAGCCTTCGCCACTCCCGGGCAACGATGTTTGTGTGTTTGTATTTGGCCTTAATCATTTCCCTGCCGAACCTATGCAAATCAGCCACTGAGATAAAAGGTCGGCTGGATTTGCTTGTTTGGATGGCTGACCGTTATCCTCGTTTCTTTTTAGGCTCCACAATTAACTGTACGCGAACGTTCCTTTCAGAAGCGTAACTGAGTAACTTTGTGATACCCTTACCAGCGTCTTCTAAATCACCCGGGGCAATCTTCACGGTAGTCATGCCTCGAGCGCGAGCTTCAGGGTTAGTACTCGTACTGAGTTTAATAACTTGGTCGGTCAACCATCCACCAAAGCGCTTTCCTATCTCGGTCAGTGCGCCTGCTAAGAATATACCGCTGCCAGCCAGCACTAACCCAATGATGATTTCCCACTCGTGAGTCCGTTGAACCTCAAGCTTAATAGTGCCTTTCTCGCCAACATTCGCTAGATTAAATGGTTCCTCTGTCAAACCATAGAGAAGTGGCCCTACGTCAACCTCATTTACGTACCAATTCTCTTCTGGATCTTTCCGGTAAATCGCAATCTCCAACCTCTTAGTTTCTTCAGACATTCTAATCACCTCCCGTGCATGTCTTTCCCCACTCTAACTATGTTTAAAAGTTTTGCCTGCAATAGCCCTGCAGTTCACGAGCGGCGAGGACGTTAGCCCGCACCCGACTCCGGCGAATTGTAAAACGCCTAAAAAGCAAAATCTAAAAGACTATAGCCGCGTAGCCGACACTGTCGGCGCTTGTGGTGCCCATTTTGCGGAGCATTACCTCATTACTATTGGCGTGGGCAAGCAATAAACCCTCTGTTTTTCCGACTTGTTTTGCGGCCGTGATTGCTGCTGCGGCTGCGCCGGGACCGCAGGCATTGCAGTTCTCAGCGGCACTTGCAAGCAAACGTTCCGGCTCAAGCTGCAGGGCCAAATCAATAAACTTTTGGTCATTGACACTGTCAGCCCATTTCAAAGCGTCCGCACTTACGCCCATCGGCGTAAAGCCGTAACGCGGGCCGTAATGGGTCAAATCGGTCGAGCCGATGCAAACGATTTTCTTGTGCACGTCTTTGTTGATAATATTACCAACAGACGTACCCAACGCTACGGCCTGCTCTCTCGGCGGGACGATAATGGGCAGTATCTTCGCACCGGGGAACAGATACTGCATAAACGGGACCTGCACCTCGATACTGTGCTCGGCCCTGTGGGCGCTGGTGTCGCTGACGGCCGAGCCGGTGCTCAATACGGCATCGGCCAGCTCTTCATCAATGGCGACCTCGCCGAGGGGCGTTATCCAGCTGCCCCTGTCATAAACAGCCGGCGATTGGCCGAAGTAACCGTGGGCGGCCCCGAATATTACAAAGGTATGGACCTTTTCGTGCTGCTGCTTTACGGCTGAGAAGACCATAGCAGCCAGACTGCCACTGAAAGTCCAGCCGGCGTGCGGAACAATGCCCGCTACTATCGTTTCAGGCAACGGCTCGCTCAGCGTTCTTGCATCAAGGCACTCGTTGATTTCGTCTATGCAGGAGTTGTGCTGGCCCGGATAAAACTGACCTGCGACAATAGGTTTTCTTTTTTGCATCCTTGGCACTCCCTTAACTGATGCGCGACTCTTATTTCAGATTTGCACCCGATTACAGAATTTTATCCCGCTACACCCTATGCCATTATTTAAACTTGCATTTCGGGGCACTTGGCCATTATTATTACCGCATAATTTGATACTGCGTAATATTGTAACTTTTTAAAAAGAAAAAACAAATGGTATCTAAAAAAGAAAAATCAACTCCTGTGGCGGTAGTAATAGGCTCAGACAGCGACATGGACGTAATGCAGAGCTGTATTGAGCAGCTCGGCTATTTCGGTATTGAGCCTGCGGTTCGGATAATTTCGGCGCACCGTACGCCGCAGATAGCTGCTGAATTTGCCCAAACGGCAGCTAAAAACGGGATACAAGTAATCATTGCAGCGGCGGGTATGGCCGCACATCTGGCGGGCGCCTTAGCAGCAAAGACGACATTACCGGTCATCGGCGTGCCATTGATTTCAAGTTCCGGACTGGAGGGGGTCGATGCGCTGCTGAGCACACTGCAAATGCCGCCCGGCGTGCCGGTGGCAACTGTTGCTATCGGGAAGGCGGGGGCGAAAAACGCCGCTATTTTGGCTGTGCAAATCCTGGCGTTATCAGATAATAAACTGAGCGAAAAATTAGCTGATTTCAAAAAGGCACAGGAAAAAAAGGTGCTCGAAAAGGACTCAGCACTGCAGTGAAATAGACAACTTACATCGGTAAAATTCATATCAAAAAGTACCCGAAATGTGGGGAAAGACGAGTTTTTCAGGTTTTTTTCGATTTTGGGTGCAAATCCTCGTATTTGAGCTAAAAATGGGGGTAGGTGAAATTGGCTTTGAATTGGGTTTGATTGGGTTTGTTTTTTTGGAGCCTGAGGGTGGTTTCATTTTCATAATCCTTTATATAATAGATATTTACGTTCATTTTGGGTCTTTTTGTAAATTGGGTTTGTTTTGGGTTTGTATTGGGTTTGATTGGGTTTGTTTTTGTGCCCCGACAGCGGGATAAAATTTTCGTAAGCCTGTTTCGATAAAATACTTAGGTTCATTTGCAATCCGCCTACGGCGGACAAGATTGGGTTTGTTTTGCATAAAAAGGGGTGATTTGTAGAGGGTTCTCGACAAATGTAGTGCCTTATAGTCACGTAAATAACTGCTGCCTTATAGGCAGGTAAGTTAGTGAAGAGTGAGCTAAAGTGCCTAAAGTGAGCTAAAGTTGGATTCTCGATGCTTGTAAATGGTTCATAGTTCATAGTTCATCCCCTAAGGGGTTTCCGCTTCGCTTCAAGGTTCATTGGATAATGGTAATTAGTTCATGGTTTATAGTTCATGGTTCATTGACTGGGCTGGCTGGCTCTAAGTCCTTGCCACTCGTTGGCTTACGACATGCAAACTGAAATGTCATCTTCGCCTACTGGCGGTTTATGTTAGCCTGCTGGCTAACATACGGGTATTTTAACATATATTCAAACATTGTCAACAAAAAAATGAATAAAAAAGCACTTTTTTTAGCCACAGAGGGCACATCCCCGCTACCCCCACCGTTCTGATTCACAAAAACGAAGCAGTAGGGGTAAAACGCGGGGACAGGGAGGATTCAGAGAATTCAATAATATTTAACCACGGATTGCACCGATTACACGGATTATGTTTTAGCCAGCTTGGTGTTCTCGGCAAGCTCTGTTCTGAAAGCGAGCTTTCGCCACAGAGACTTGCTTTCGTCCACAAGGCCATCGAA
>DATKYR010000241.1:0-10725 GCA_035528395.1 Sedimentisphaerales bacterium | reverse complement strand
TTTTACTACGTCTTTTGATTTTTCCATTTACTCAGTTCCTTTCCGGGATTAAGGTCCCGATTATAGAGCTGAAATCTGCGTTTTCAAGTATTTTCCTGCATGCAGGAAAATACTTAAGCTCTCCTCTAACTTAAAGCCTTACCCATCCAACGCTTCGACTTGTCTTTTCCTGGCATTGAATGGAGCCAGTCGTGAATTTGCACGTTGCTAAACCATTCTGGATAGGACGATCGCCTCAATACTTACAAAAGAGGAGCAATTGAGGTACGCATAAGCACGGTGGTTATAGACTGTCTGTACCATTGCAACATATCAGGGTTCGCAAGAAAGAGTTTTTCAATTCGGTCGGCTTGGAGTACAATAGCAATAGCAGTGCAAGCATTGAAAAACCAAAATATTCACCAATTGTTTTAATCGTTCATTGTTAAGCCGGATGAAAAAGAAAGGAACTTAATTATGGCCACATTCATTTCCCTAGTGAATCTTACCCAACAGGGGATTCGAGATCTCAAAGATTCTCCTGACAGAGCGGCTAAATTCAAATCCATGGCCGAGAAGGTAGGAGTAACAGTCAAGGATGTCTATTGGACCATGGGAGTTCATGATGTTGTGCTCATCTTGGAGGCTCCGGATGACGAAACTGTGACCGCAGCAATGCTGGGCTTGGGGTCGCTTGGCAATGTGAGGACACAAACGTTGCGAGCCTTTAATTCATCGGAGATGAAAGAAATTATTTCTAAAGTGCCAAGGTGATTAACTGATACGTCTTTTGGTTTCGACCGTTTCAGAGCTGTGGAGCGGATTATACTGGAGACACTCGACCATGAATCCCATAGTTTAAAGAACTTCTTATAAGGGCTAAGTGTAATCGTCAACATTTGTCCCGCATCTGGCTACTAATATAGGAAGATAACAAAGGCATGTCAGAACCAAAACGATAAAATGTTTGATTACAAGGGCCTTGTTCATTAGACTACTCTGAGTACTCGTCGGAGTGTAACCGCCGCTATAATAAATCACTATAGAGGTAGCCTATGTCAACGATCACAAAGAAAGATCTTGTCGACCGAATTACTGAAAGCACTCAGACTAAGCGTGTGTTGGTTAAAGCTACAGTTCAGAATTTCTTCGATGAGGTCATCTCCGAGCTTACCAAAGGTAACCGCTTCCAGGGCTCAGTTTTCGAAATTGTGAGGAAGGTTGACGCAGTGAACCGCATTGACAGCAAGGCGGCTCCTGGGAAACCAGAGACGACAGCCCCAACGCCCCCGATATTCTCTTGCTTTTCTGCCTGAACGCTGTATGATTCGGCCACTGAGCCGCGGCGTTATTTGTGTGTTTTGGGAATGACCGTTTTCGACCAAAAGGGGATAACTTTAATAAATATTAATCAAAGCTAAAAGCTAGTGGCATGGCATCAAAAACAACAAAATATGACCTAACGGAAGCCACAGACTACTTAGGTTTTGAGTCGCTTTGTCATGATCTTATGTCACGTGAAGGCTACAAATCCATCCAGACGCTTGGCGGAACCAGCGACAAGGGTAGAGATGCCATTCACTTCGATAAATCGACATCTATTTCGACGGTGTTTGCATACAGCGTTAGAAAAGATTGGGAAATAAAACTAGAAGAGGATCTAAAAACGGTACGTCGTTATGCACATGAATGCGATCAGTTTGTATTTGTTTTCACTTCTCCAATATCGGCGACAAAATTCGACGAGAAAAAGAGAGCAGTTAAGCAAGCGTATGGATGGGATCTAGATATATATGATCTGGAACGAATTTCAACGCTTATAGATAACCACCACCGAGACTTGATAAGCCTTCACTCAAATATATTTCATATTTCTTCAAAAATAATTGGCCTTGAGACCTGTCAGGATTTTAATCCAAAGCAATACGCTGGCTATATGCTTGGATTGCACGAATTGTGGGTTGAACAATACACTCCACTATTAGCTGAACACAGAGAAATCGATACCTTTGTGGGACTGCAAGGTGAAACAGAGACTTTGTCAAAAGTTCCAGTTGTTGATATACCCGAAAAAGGTCGAATATCTATGTTGCTGGGTGAATCTGGAGCTGGAAAAACCATCTCTTTGTGGGAAATTGTAGTACGGTTTTGTCGCCTGTTGACCGAGGGTGGCAATACTAGCGTGCCAGTTTTATTTAGCCTAAGGGGCTGGTCGCCTGAAAAGAGGTGCCGCGAACTTTTACAAGAACAATTTTCATTGTTGGACATACCGAGATCAGTTATTGAGCATCATCTTAAGTGCGGCTCTTTCCTTTTGCTTTTAGATGGTTTTAACGAAGTTCTGCAGGCAAATGAAACAGCTTGTTACTTCAATATTGCTAATTTTATCTCCTCCTACCGAAATAATAGTTATGTCATTGCATGTAGAAGTTCTGATTTCAATGCGAGCTTAATCCCAACAAAAGAATGCAAACCTCCTTTGCCAGATCCTGATGTATATGAGATCTGTCGTTTAGACAGGAATCAGGTAATTGAATACTCAAATTCATACTTCACTAAATATTCAATGTTATCAGAGGAGTTTTTTGACCGCCTTCATATCAATGATGATGTTGTCTGGGAGGATATTACAGCATCTGTTCAGCTAACTCGGATTCCATTATATCTACAAATATTTTTGGATGTATTTCGTAAAACGAGAAGTCTACCAGATGGTAGAGTGATGTTACTTAAAGCGCTTGTTGATCGAATTCTAGATCGTGAGGGTGTCCGTGGCAATATTGGTGTGGATAGACTCGCAAATGAATACTTGTTAGGTGGATTATCTTTTCGGTCAATCGGATCAGGTTATTCATTGAGATTTCCAGAACGTTATGCGCATAAACAAATAATAGAAATACTGGAGATACTAAAAACTCGCGGAATTATCACTGCCGCTGTAACTTTCGGTGAAATATGGCAAGGTATGTTGTCAGCTAATTTCATCAAGTCAGTAAATGGGCATTCTGTTGAATGGTTGCATCAACTCATTCGCGATTACTTCCTCGGAGTTGAGTATGCTCGAATTTGGGACGAAGGTGATAAAACTCAACTGAGATACTTAACACAACGATTGATGAACAAGGTATGGGATACGGCCTACACAATTGCACTAGGTTTGCTAGATGAACGGAGTGGTGCCACTTTTCTTTGGTTGTTGATAAATGCAAGTGAAGAAAATGCCAGAAGAGCTTTTGAAAACCAAACAGAGTTTGTTCGCACAGCACTTATTAACAATTTAGTATGTAACATATTGGAAAAAGGAGACTACGATACAAAGGAGTTAAAAACCATATCGCGTGCTCTCCCTTACCCAGAGGTTGTAGAAGGGCTAGACTCCAAATTTTACTCTACTAGCAGTGATGAGATGCGTGTCTTGCTAATTGAAGCTATCTCAGAAATGGTTATAGAGCACTATCCTAAACTTTGTTTATCCGAGAAATATTTATGGTCTGCATTATATGAAGCTAGAAATCAGAAAACGAACAAAGCAGTAAAAAGAAGCGAAGAACTACTAAGAAAGTATCTAAGAAACAAAAATGAAATTATTAGCTTTTATGCAGTGAAAGGCCTATGGGAGCATGATCGACCTGCTGCAGTAGCTCAACTTAAAAAGCTTACGTTTAGTACAAACCCAATGGTCATTTCAATGGTTAACGATCTGATTGATGAGTGGGGAATTGATTAACGAATCATTTATGATAAAATCAGGGGACACCTTACTTATTTCTCCCTCTCATTGAGGTCCATTCGTAGTTCTCATAGCTCATCTATTAGGGAATTAGGGTGTCCCCCAGAAAAACCTCATCCAATTGGAATACGAGATTCAGAACCGATGAAATCTATAAAACGTTGATCGAACTCGTGGAGGTGAGTTGATTGCCAAAAGCCTTTCTCGCACAGCAGACCGGGGAATCGGCAGGCAATATTGACACAACTATCAAAAAACTTCTTCACTGACCTATGCAGCTACGCGGATATACCTGTGATGCAAACCTCCGAGAACGGGAATAGAAATAAGTTTGCTTGGGCCTAAAATTTGTGGTTGTTTCGTTTGTAAGACAGGCGTGTCACCTTCTAGACCCTGGTGTGGTCGTGCCACGTGATAGTACTCTTCGATGAATTCCCGAAGCAGCCGCTCAAGATGTCCCTGACCAAGCACTATCACATGATTGAGCATATCTCGCCGTAGCGTTCCGATGAATCTCTCTACGAATGGATTTTGCCAAGGACTTCGGTATGCTGTGCGAACTTCCTCTATGCCACAGCTGTCCAGAAAAGCTCGTACGCCGTTGCCATAGATCCCATCATTGTCACGGAAGAGATATTTTGGCTGTAGACCAAATGGCATCGCCTCACGTAGCTGCTGGATAACCCAATTCATAAATGGATTTCTTGTTACTGCAAAGTGTATGACTCTGCGACGGCCATGATCAAAAACAAGGAATACATAATACGTGGCGAAGTTGATGGTCGTGACAGTGAAGAAGTCGATTGCCCAAGATATATCCAGGTGGTTACGCAAAAATGGCAGCCATGTAGTCGACACGGAAGAGATTCTGCTGAGAAGCCAGATTAGAAAGAATCCACTTTGTTCCATCCAGGTCTATCCACTTCACCGGCTCGTGGGTATGGATGTTTAAGCCGTCGACAAATAACGGGGTATGCTTAGGACCATAGGTATCTCTTCCGTACTTAAGAACATTGTCAGCAAACTCGCACACAGCGTTGAGGTATTTGGAGCTGTCGTTTGGATCGGGGGCTTCGACGGCGAGGCAAATAGAGACCTGACAAATAAGCACTATCCCGAGCACGGCCTGATTTGCAAATCTTTCTCTCATGTTTTGGCCTCCTGTATCTTGTTCAGATGTTGCATCGGAGGTGTGAAAACGAATCTAAGTTCGCTGGAGTATATTATAGAGGAAATTGGTGTAGAGAACAAGGCTCAAGTATTGAGTGGGTACGACTATTGGTTATCCACAGCTATGGCTCAAGATTACTCACAAAGCCACCTCTTTCAGGAGCTAAAAAATACCCTGATTTTCAGGTGACATTATGTTACCATTTTGACACTACAAATATCAAATTTGACGATTTATGGAAGCACTAAAACCCATATTTTGTCGAAAAAATAAAGATTTTTTCATTTTTCCCGGATTAAGTATCCGGGTGAAAAGAAATGAATCGATCACGTAATTCTTTTAGGTGATAAACGAACGGAGCCTATACCGAATCATTATATATAAGCCCCAAATTGTTGCGAATCCGCTATATCAATTAAGCAGTTGTAATTGCCAGCCAAATCAAACGGTTTATGGTGCCGGTGGATACAGACGAATATCATCGAAGTACATGATACCTGTGCCGCCGGTAACAGAACCAAGGCCAAGAGTAATCGAATTTACGTTGGAAAGGTTTACTCCCAGGTCGGCGAATTTCTGCAGGTCGATATTCCAGGCCGTCCATCTAGTTGCCAGTGCTGCATCAGGATTATCGTGAGTGACCACTGCACTGCCGTTGAGAGCAACATACATCGGCTCGGCGGCGTTAGCCGAATCGCCTGTGAACCAAATCGTTAATGTGGTCACGCCATTCTCAGTCCAGTCACGCGGATAAGTCAGCGTCTTCTCTACCTCTGAATACATGAGGATGCTGTTGTCGTACCAGAATGGCATCGATTGGTTGCCTCCGTGAACGATAGTTTCTTCGGTAAAAGAAGCAGTGCTTTCGACACCTACTGCAGAGCCGGTTTCATTACCGGGATAGGCTGGTTCAGTACCTTGCGCGGCATAGCCAAGCCCGTCTTTCCACGAATACCATATCTGGTTGTCCCCGGAATCGTAGTCCTCGAAATCGTCCACGACAAGGAAGCCGGCTGTCGTGAAGCTCCAAAGGATGCCTGGCCACGGACTGTCGGGACTGGCGTTATTGACCTCATCAATACGCCAATAGTAGGTGGCATCCAGCTCGAGTTTTCCGGGGTCATAGCTCTCAGCACCAAGGTCTCTGGTGCCTTTATACTCCGGCGAGCCGGTATCGGCATTTTTCACGGCATCTTTATCAGTGCCGAAGTATAACTGGTGCGAAGCAGCAAAGACACTCGGCGAGAAGGTAATAATCTGTGTTTGCTTTACATCCACAGCACCATTAGCCGGGTTAAGTGCCGCAACGGCACCTTCGGTTGTAAAGCTCCATACGTCGCCTTTATGTGTTTCGAGAACATCAAACTCATCAACTCGCCAATAGTAAGTCTTGGCCATCTGAAGTGTGCCGGGAGTAAAAGTCGTAGTTCCCTGGGGGGGACCACCGGAGGCATTGTTAACCTCATCAAAACTTTCACCGAAATAAACGGTGTGCAGTTTCGCACCGAAACCTGCCGTCCAACCAAGCTCCACGTCCACATCTACTGTCTCGGCACCATTAGCCGGGTCGGGTGCATAAGCTGTCTTAGGTGGAATCGCAAAGCTCCAGACCTCTCCTTTCCACGGGCTATTCGGCTCGGTGTCATTGACTTCATCGATTCGCCAGTAATAGGTCGTACCCGGAACAAGACCATCGGGAAAAGGGAATCCGGGAAAGCCGGCAACAATAAACGTCGAGGTCTGGTTGCCCTGGAATGTTTCGGGAACGCCATCGTTAACATCGTCGAAATTGTTGCCCAAATAGACATCGTGCGAGACTGCCAAATCTCCCGGCTTCCAGGAAAGGTTCACCCATGTATCCTCATGGTAAGCACCATCAGCCGGACCGGGATTAGAGGCAATAGCGGTGACCCCGCCTGCCGCATCGAGGATTCGAACCTCATCAACGAACAGATCACCAGCCGCCCCAAAGCCCCACGAAATTCGGTCAATCATGCCCGTTCCCCCCGTGAACTCATCGAGGTTCGTCGGACTGGCTCCACCGCCTGTCCTTGTGAAATCCTTGAGCATCACTTTAATCAGCTCATAGCCGGGCTGGTCATCAACAGTGACGCTGGTATTTTGGAAGTCCGGATCCCACGCGGCGCCCCCCAGCCTCAGTTCCAGGTAGCCGATAGCGTTCGTCCCGCCATCGATGTAGAACTCGAGATAAGCGGTGTCGAAGTCGATGCTGGACAGGTTTAAATTCAGACTCATTACGCCCGTAATCCAGCCCCAGTCTCCCCAGGTCGCAAAGTCCCGTTTCAAGTGATTTGCGCCTTGGTAGGGGTTCGAGTTGCTGACGACAAACTGGCTGTTACCATGCACCGCTAAATCAGCGCCGGGCGGGAGTTCGTCACTGAATATGATCCATTCGCCTCCAAAGGCGACGGTTGTTGATAGGGCGATAACCGCTATCAGGGTGAATGTGAATTTCGTCATGGTAGATTTCCTCCTTTTAAGGGTTAAGAATGTCAAACAAGTTGCTTGACCATTGTAACCTGTACCTGAAATTCCCTACGTTTCCTTCGCCCACACCGTGAAAGTGTACCGCACCCCCGAACAACCCATCTTCCCACGTAGTAGTATCAGGCAGCAGTATATCGAAGCCATTACCTGAAGAATCCATAGCAGTATTGCCGGAACCCTCATCAAACTTCCACAAACCGACAAGGTCTGCCTCCAGTGCGTTCGGTAGAACCAGACTTAACACAAAAACAAAAGAAACTAAATAAATCAATTTCTTATACATAATAGTCCTCCTTAAAAAATAGATATAGGTTGTTAATTGAATTGTACAATCTTAACTGCGAGCACAAAGTCTCAATTACAACTCTATGTCGCACATAATAACTCCTCCTCTATTCGGAAAACTACTCGTCGGGGCAAAACCCACCGCAGCCCGGCGAGAATTACGCTCGCTGGATGATCCCAAAACCACAGATGCCCGACTACGCAGGCACAAGCTTCACTAATATTATCTATATCATATTACCTACTTTCCCGTCAAGGAAAATCTTTGGATTTGAGTGGGTATCTATTTTTGATGTGGTTGTGTTTAAGGCTCCCTACAGGCCATTCAAACAGCGAACACGTCACCTACTTGAACTCGCAAAAAAAGTTGCCCTTCCCATAAGTTCCAAAATACCAGAATTATTCGAAAAGCCACCTCTTTCATGAGCTAAAAACACCCTGATTTTCAGGTGACTTCGTGACTCCATTTTGTCACTACAAATATCAAATATGAGGATTGATGGAAGCACCCAACCTCGAATATTTTTCAAAAAGTGAAGATTTTTCCGGAATTTTAGGTGTGTAATCGGATTAAGTATATGGTGAGAAAGAAATATAACAATCATGTAATTCTTTTTGGGACAAAAAAGGGCTGACAACTTTCTCAAGCTGCCAGCTCTTTGGTATATTGGACGTCATGTTTTTTTGAGTTTGTGCTTTGTTTACTCCTGCTTTCAATTGACAATCTACTCAATTGGTGGAACTTCCTCGAACAAATGATCGGCAAGAACTATCAGGTCCTGAACATCCACGATGCCCAAGTCCTTGATCTCGGCCTCTGATTCCAACCGACCAAACAATCCAAGGTAGTTTGTGCCTGTAATTGTCATATTGGAGATCACGTGACCATTACCGTCGAAAACACCCGTGAAAACTTGAATTGGCGCCTGTACGTAGACACGTCTGTCTTGCAGACCAGGATCCAGATCTACATCCGCACCGAGGACAAAATGCTTGTCCTAAAGCACTGGCGCTTTGCCCAATATAATGAGTTGATCGGCCGTGTCAATTTGATCCTGCTTATTCCATGTGAGAGAATTACCCTGATTAATCTGACATAATCCGGGTGACGATAACAACAGTGACAATACGATTGAGATGATTACACAGCGCATGGCATATCTCCTATTGATCACCGCCAGGCTACGCTGCTGAACCTCGTTTCAGGTAGAATACCAAATCCATCTTAAGAACTCAACTCTTCCCGCCCTGCTGCATCATCTTCTGCACCATTTGGTGGAACGTTGTCTGGGGCGTGAAATCCCATTCTGGTATAGATCCGAATTTCGAGGTGTCCACAACCCCTTCATTCAGGAACGTGCGCATTAGATGTTGTGTACCATCGGAGGTGACTGTCCAGATGTCGGTATGGCCCAGGTCATCGAGAATCACCCAATGGGCGTGGTTGAAATTAGCCTCGTACCTGTTTCTAAAAGGCTCGCCCGTCTGTTTGCTGCCGTAGAAGATTAATGTCTCTACGTTCGATTTTTGCGTTGGCGGATGCTCTTTTACAAGTGAAATTGCCGGCCAACGGCTGTATTGAAAGCCTCCCCATGCGAGCATCGACAGGGGAGAGCCGATTAACGAATCGGGGTCGTCTAATTCGGAAACAAAATCTCTGTTCGGGTCGGTGACACTGCTGAATGTTTTTGCCATCAGGTCGCCGGTTTGGATTAAACCCACGAACATCTCAGACATCAGACACATCGCAGCGATGCTGCTGAAATCCCCCTTCTCGGCTGAAATGTAAGCGTCAAAGACCATATTGGCGTAAGACCGCTGATTGGTAATGCCGAACGAGGTCATCAATCTGAGTTTCGAGGAATCTATTGGAACGCCGTTATATTCTTTCGGCAATTTGGCAAGTACATTTCTCATCGTCCTCACAATATCCGGCGTCCTTTTTACCGCCTCTGCGTTCTTCTTCCAAAGCTCATTTATATGATTCAGCCTCTCATCGAACTCCGACGGCTTTCCGAACGCGATGTCATAGGGGAAAGCCGCCTCGGCCATAATGGCTCTGTGAATGCTTTGCGGGTATCTCAGGCAATAGACCATAACCACCGACCCGCCGTAACTTCCGCCGGTTATGTTTATTTTTTCATACCCCAAAGCGGCCCTCGCCGCTTCCGTATCGTCGACCACGTTCAGGATGTTGTATTGCCTGACGTCAATTCCCGCCGCCGTCAGTGATTTGCACGCCTCGGCGAACATTCTGCCTATTTCCTTTAGGCCGGGCTCGGAAAGAAAGTCCGGGGTCTTGAGAATCTCATTGAAAAGAGGGTGCATTAGTTTGGGCTGCCCGTCAACTCCACGGTACCCGACTTCGACCAGGTCGTGTTTGGCTAGGTCCGATTCGTTGATATTGTCTCCGAGGTTCATGTTCGAAACGCCCGGGCCGCCGGCAAACCGGAATATCGGATAATCCGGATCCGAACTCAAAGATTTCACCACGACGACCGGCAGTTCTATCGTTCGAGAGTCAGGCTTGGTTCTATCCTCCGGCACATAAAGCGTTCCGCGCATCCCTTGATATTCTTTTGCCCGGCACAGGATTTTGTCCGGCTTGAGCTCCACTCGAGTATTTTTACTCGCGAGATCCAGTGTCTGTTGGGAAAATGCCATAATCGGCATGAACATCACTTCTGAAATAACAACCAAAACTGTCGCACGTACTACTCTTATTTTTCTTGCCATTTTTTACAACCAGAATAAAATTCCGATTTATCCGAGATTTCCCATTTATATTTCACTGAAACACTCTTGCAAGCCTCAAGTCTCATAGTAACGCAGTTTCATCTCAATATCAACAATTTCCTGTAACTTCAGTACACCATAAAAGTCGATTAAAGTGTGATTTTAATTAATATGGTCGACGTTGTCCCTGTCGTAGTTGGAGGTTTATTGGCTACTCCCTTGGTTCATAGTTTATGCTACCTGTGATTTTACGTCAACCATTTCATCTTCGGCCATGTCTTTCAGCTTTGCCTCCAGTATCCACAGTTGCTGATAG
>DATKYR010000240.1:0-8553 GCA_035528395.1 Sedimentisphaerales bacterium | reverse complement strand
AGTGTCTGGCGTGAACAACTCTGTACATTGCTCCAGCATCTTTCGGCTGAGCCGTTTGGCCTTAGCCGCCACCCTCATCCGCTGGCTGTTGTTCAGTCGAATACATTTATTCTGCTTTTCCTGATGCTCCACAAGGACTCGTACCTGTTCCCGGAGATAGTCAATGGCTTTGTAGAGTTCTTTATCGATGCAATAGGCCAGGCAAGTGGCGAGTGTAATCCACATTTTCTGTTTCATAGTCCGGATACACTACGAAATCCTCCTTCAACAGGCAATCACTTTCATCCGCGACGACCTTATGTCACTGCTGTAGAAGGAGTTATGTGGGGATAATATTTGCACCCTACGAGGTGCGTTTACAGGAGGCGGCAGGTAATGGTCTGACTCACGCTGAGTTCCTTGAACTGGTGCTGCAAGACGAGTTGCTTGTACGGAAAGAGCGTCAGATTAAGCGACTTATTAAAGTCATCGAAACGATATTACGTTGTGCATATACCATCAATATGAAACTTATCTTGCAGAACAAAGTATATCTCGTACGATTTTCGTAACACCTGTGATTATGACAAAAAATTCCAAACGGCCCAGCAGCATTCCGAAAATTTCAGTCCAAAGGATAACAGGTGAAGCTTGCGGGCCCGTCACCCCAACAGATAAGCCCACCGTTCCCAATGCCGATGCAAACTCGAATAACGATTCTTTAAGACTGATGCCAGTTGATGCAATAATAAGACTTCCTACTGCATAAGTTGCCAGATAGAGAAATAAAAACGTACCTATCTGCCTGATTCTTGCTTCGCTGATAAAATCTTTTTGTTCTCCCTGCCAGATATAGTTCTCAGTAACAGCATTTCTCGGTAGAAAGAAGCTTTTGATTTCCCAAACAAACGATTTATACAGAACATAGATTCTGTATTGCTTGATGCCTCCTGCGGTTGAACATGTTCCGCCGCCGATAAGCATTAGAACAATAATTAAAAGTACTCCGAATGAACTCCAGTTACTGTAATTGACCGTTGAAAAACCGGTGGTAGTCAAGGCAGTAATTGTTTCAAAAACAGCAACTCGCACACTTTTTGATAAGGTCGGATACAAACTTGTACAGACCAGAAAGAATAATGCCGCTGAGCATACAGGAATCAGAAGAAGCATTAAACGAACCTCTCCGCTTTTAGATGCGGTCTTTATTTTACCGTGCAGCAGCAAATATGCTGTCAGAAAATTCAAATTACCCAGAATCATTAACGGCAGGGTTACCGCTTCAATGGAGAGTGAATTCCAATGGCCGATGCTGTCTGTTTTGGTTGAAAATCCGCCAGTGGATATGGCGGCAAAAGTATGATTGATAGCGTCAAAGATATTCATACCGGCAAGGTTATAAGCAATGATACCGATGATGGCATAACCGGCATAGATCATCATCACGATTTTTGCTGAGTGACGTACCTGCGGGACAAGCTGCTGACTTCTGCCTTCAGCGATACCAAGAGCAGGTCCGGTTGGTCCCACTATAGTAGCAAGCATTATAATCGCTAGGCCTGCACCGCCAGCCCATTGCATTATGCTTCGCCACAACAATATAAGATGGCTGGATTGTTCAACAGCTACAACCGAGAGCCCCGTTGTTGTCCATCCGCTGACAGATTCAAATATCGCCTGGGTAAAGTTAAGTTTCTGTATTGCCATAAAAGGCCAGGCGGAACAAAGGCAGACAGCTATCCAGCTTAAAACGACAATCACAGCACTTTGCTGAATATCAAGAGATTGACCGTTTTTATTCCTAAAAAAAAACCACGACGGTGCTCCAAGAGAAATTATCATAATAGCCGGAATGGCGAATCCCCATAACTGAGTAATCTCTTCTGGATAAAAGAAAAGACACAACAGCGGCGACAGCATCAACACTCCAGCCAATATCAATATCAGGCCGGTATAATGAATGATGTTTGCATAAGAGCGTAGAATTTCCTGTCTTTTTTTCACGTCATTGATTCCTATATGTTGCTGCCGGTCAGCAGTTTCAGTACCGGGCCATGGTTTTCAGGCAAAGTGATCAGTACCAGTCGATCATTTGCACAAAGAGTTGTAGCACCGCGTGGAATTACCGGTTCACTGTCCCTTAGAATACAGGCAATCAGACAATTTGCAGGTAGGTTGATTTCCATAAGTGATTTGCCGAGAACGGGGGAATTTTTTGTAAGGATAACCTCAGTTACGTTTACTTTACCCTCCGCTACTGAAAAGAGGCCGACAATTTCCTCAAGACCTGTCCGCTGCTCAATCAGGCTTGAAATCATACGTGTTGTTGAAAATGCCGTGGTAACACCAAGCTGCTGGAAGACCTGTTCATTATCAGGGTCATTGACAAGGGCCAGGGTTCTCTGAACACCAAAGTTCAATTTTGCCAGTTGGCAAATGACAAGATTATCCTCATCGTTCGGCGTTATAGCCAGGACAGCATCCATCGAGGAAACTTGGGCTTCCTTTAGAACCTGCGGATCAGTTGCATTGCCAAAAACAACCGTCGCTTTCAATTGTCTTGCGAGCCAGCTGCATTCCTCTTTTTTGCGGTTTATGATGGTTACATTGTAACCCTTTGAAAAAAAAGCCTTGGCCAGAAAATATACGATTTTACCACCACCTATGATTAAAGTATTCATATCGATTACACCATTTAACTTTTTTGGTTTTCATTTAAAGCAATTATCATTTTTGCTGCTGCTATGGAAGTCGGACAGACGCATTCAACACCTATCGCTTTACAGAAAGACTCTTTGTTGGGATCAAAGATTCTGACAAATACTTTGGGTACATTGAATCTTTTTTTGGCGATCTGGGCGGCCATGATATTTACATTTTCATCATGCGTTGCACCTATGACAACATCGGCCTTGTCTATTTTTGACTGTTTGAGGACGGCAAGTTCGGTTGCATCACCTTCTATCCTGAAACCACTGAACGCCTCCGCCGTAAGTGCATCGAAGGCGTTCGAATTTACATCGACCACTACTACACTATGGCCCTCATTGCTCAACCTGTTAGCCAGAAAAGAACCGAGTCTGCCACAACCGATTACAATTATGTACATATTCTTTGCTTGAGCCATTTTTCTTACATGCCAGTCTTATCATCGAACATAATTTTCTTGTCCGCCTCAGGTTTCGAACCGGTCGAACGACTCAGATTATCCTGGGCAGGTTTGTAGGTTGGATCCAGAGAAAGTGCTGCACGATAGTTTTTTTGTCCTTCCAGCTTGTCGCCTTGTACCTCACATAAAGCTCCTAGAAAATTAAAGGCCTCCGCACGAGAGGAATCTATTGATATTGCTTTTTTTACATGTTCTGCTGCCGCCCCGAAATGTCTGTCAGCAACGCATCTTTTCGCAAACTCAAGGCAGGATTCATAATCTTGAATCTTTTCCTCATCCAGAGTTTCTCTTTTGATGATTTTTGAAACAAGTTGCCTGATTTCTTTTGGAGTAAAGGGCTTTTGAATAAAATCTACGGCACCGAGTTTCATAGCATCCACAGCAGAATCAATAGTTCCGTGAGCGGTGATAATAACGACCCGGATGTCAGGCCGGTCTGTTCTCAGTTTCTCAAGTACTTCCATACCGTCCATTCCAGGCATACGCAAATCGAGCAATACCAGACCATACTCGGTGTCCTTGAGTTTTGAAAGAGCTTCCTCGCCGTTGATGGCTGTATCGGTTTCGACATCCATATCTGCCAATGCTTGAGAAATTGTCATCCGGATATTTTTCTCGTCATCTGCTATAAGTATTTTGTTAGCTTTCATTTTGGTGTCTCCTGATTGTTAAAAATTAACCTGCTACCGGAATGGTAAATGTAAAAGTGCTTCCTTTGTCTGGCTGCGAATCCACCCATATAGTTCCACCATGTGCTCGAACGATCTCTTTACATATAGCCAGGCCAAGACCACTACCGCCCAGAGCTTTTTCTGTTTTGACCTGAACAAATTTATCGAATATTCGGGACTGATATTCATAGGGTATGCCGGTACCATTATCTGCAACTGAGATATAAATTTGTGAACCAGCCGGCTCTGCAGATAGCCTGATATAGCCGTTTGCATCCGTATAACGCAGTGAATTTGAGATAAGATTGGTCAGTACCCATGTGATTTTATTTACATCAGCCTCGATAGGAGGTAAATCATCAGGCAAGTTATAAGACAGTTCTATATTCTTTTCATCGGCTTGATTCTTCAAGACACCAACAGCCTTATCAAAAATTAGTTCGACTGAGACAGAATCAAAATCAATAGGCATTTTCCCGGCCTCGATCCTTGAAACATCCAGCAGATCATTGACGAGGGCTTTCAGTCTCTGTACTTCTTCGTCTGCAACATTAAGTAATTCGGATTCTTTGGCGTCAAGTTTATCTATTGCTTTTTCTTTCAGAAGAGAGATACTCATTCCAATGCTGGTAAGGGGAGTTTTGAGTTCGTGTGAAGCAGCCATAACAAAGTCACTCTTAAGCCTGTCCAGTTCTTTAAGCCGGGTTATATCCCGCAACAGTAAAACCATGCTTATTACAGCTTCCTCACCGACAAGAACTGGCGTAACAGAAAAGAGATAATGCTGCTGTGATTGACCTCTATCGACTGTTAGAATATTCGCGTCCGGGTCCTCTGGTATGGAAACAGCTTCGGACGTAAAAGACTGTTTGACATAATTGAACAGTTTTTCGTCCTTGGCAATTTCGAGTAAGTGACGTCCTTTGATCTCATCGGCCTTCTTATCAAATATTTTCGCCGCTGTAGGATTTACATCCTCTATCTTCAGTTCTGAATTAAGCACAATCAAACCATCATCAATACTGCGTATGATTGCTTCGCTTTTATGCTTTTCACTTAATATCTGTTTGAAATTAAGGTCTCTGTATGCCTTGAGTTTTTTCACCATCACATTAAAATCTTTAGCCATCATTCCTATTTCATCTCTGGATTTGGATTTTACTTCCACATCATAATCTCCCTCTGAGATTTTCTGCGTAGCTTCTATAATTTGATGTACCGGCTTGACAATAAGACTTGCTAAAAGAAGACTGAATCCAAGACCGACAACCACAGATATCGAACCGATTGCAAAAACAGACCAGAAGGCTCTGTCAGAAACATTACTGGCTTTGTTGCTGGCGTCAAACATTGTGTTCTGGTTGATTTCCCGTAGCCGAATACATTCTTCCCTTACAGACTTGAAAGACGGCAGTACGGTTTCATGATAAAACTGGGCGGCTTTACCAGTATCGGAATGAACTATCATTTGCAGACTCGAAAATTTGACCAGATATTCTGAATATCCGGTATCGATGTTCTCTGCGATTTTCTCCTCGCCCGGAATTGTAATATTGTCTTTAGCCCTTCCAAGCCAGAGAAGAAAATGATTCTCGTTTTCCCTGAATTGCTTTGTAGCTTCATCAGGATATTTCAACATAAGAAGTAAAATGGCACTGTCCTGCCGTTCAAGTGAATCGACCATGTTTTCCGCAGCAAGGATGCTTTTGTAGTTTTCCTTGAGGATTGCTTCAGAAGCATCACCAAGGCGAACCATATTTATCAAAGACCATACAATCACCGCAATGATAAGGCATATCGCGAGACTATAGCCGATTAACACTTTCTTTCTTAACGTCCAGTATATTTTGCGTTCCATTTTTGAAATTCCTTATTGATACTTTCGTTCATCCTTGTCCGGACTTACAAGTCTTATGGCATGAATAACTCCAGGATAAAATCCAAGTAAACTGAAAAGCAGGTTTTTACAGAACTCTCTTCCAAAACCGCGATTGATATATACAGCCAACGGCGGCCAGAATATTGCTATGATAACTATGTTTTCCATATGCTTATTTTATCTCAAATTTTTATCTTGCTGTCTGTAAATTAGACAAAGACTTGAATCACAACAGTGCAAATATAGTGCCGGAATGAAAACCCGCTTTTTAGGCCTAATAAGAGGTTATCTGTGAAGACAACCTTGTGAAATGCAAAAAAGGAATATAGTGGCCTTGCAAAATGCAAGGCCACTATTTATCAGCGATCGGAGCAAATTTGTTCAGATATTGTAGGTTTTGCGTTTACGCCAGAGAGTTGCCTGATCGATACCGAGGGTATCAGATGCTTCCTGTAGTGATTTTGTTGAAGCTAATACACGCCTGATGTGTTCTTCTTCCAATTGGCTAAGTGGAATATTATCACCCAGTTTAAGTTGGGTCTTAGCTGGTTTGATAGTTTCTGTTAAGTGTTCTGTGCCGATTTTATCATTGCTGCATAAAATTACTGCACGCTCGACCACATTTCGCAGTTCCCTGATATTTCCTGGCCAGTTGTATTGCTTCAAAGCAGTCATCGCATCATCGGTAAAGCCGACAACGCTTTTATGATTCTGGGCATTGAAGAAAGTTAGCATGCCCTCCGCTAAGGTTTGTACATCATCAGGCCGCTCATTTAGCGGCGGTATAAAAATCTCGAAGACATTTAATCGGTAGTAGAGGTCTTCACGGAAACAACCTTCCTTTACAGCTTTTTGAAGATCAACATTGGTTGCGGCAATCAGTCTTACATCCGCAGTTAATGTGTGATGATCGCCAACACGTTCATACTCTTTTTCCTGGATGAATCGCAGAAGCTTCGGCTGTAATGATAAAGGTAAATCTCCGATTTCATCCAGCAGAATTGTCCCGCCCTGGCACATTGCAATTCGACCTGGATTATCCCTGACTGCCCCCGTAAAAGCTCCTTTGACATGGCCGAAAAGTTCACTCTCCAATAACTCAGCCGGCAAAGCCGGACATGAAATTATACCGAAAGGTTTTTCGCTTCTGGTGCTCCAGCTATGTATGGCTTTTGCGAGAATAGTTTTGCCGGTTCCGCTGGGGCCTCGTAATAATACAACTGCATCAGACTGTGCTACTTGATGGGCCTGCTCAATCGCACGCTGCATCGAGGTATACTTGCTGGAAAAGATTGGATCCGGCCCTGATCTCACAAGATCGCTCTGCAGCTGGGCAATACGCTGTTCCATTGACCTGACCTGCGTTATTCTTTTGATAACCAATGCCACATTGTCAGGTTCAAATGGCTTGGCAAGATAATCGATTGCTCCCCGCCGTATTGCCTCTACAGCCGTATTGATTGACGCATAAGCAGTAATAACAACAACTTTCATCCATGGAGCAACTGTTTTAAATTCCGGGATAAGATCCAACCCATTAGTTTGTCCCAGCCGTAAGTCCAGAAATGTAAGGTCAAATACTTCACGTGCAACTTCATTCAAAGCATCTTGAGTATTACTGACAGATTTTACAATATGCCCCTCACCCTCAAGGTAAATCCCCAGGGTTTTGCGTATGTTTGCTTCGTCATCGACTATAAGAATCCGAAGCTTTTCACTTTTTTCAGCGATGTTCTTCATTATTTCTAATTCGGTACCAACAACCTATTATCATAAAAACCATATGTAAGATTAACATAACTTTCCGATTTATCAAGTGTTAAAACTTCAATGCAGAAACGATAGAACTGGTATCATTATTACCGTGCCATCGGATTTCTTTACCAGGTAGCACAGATAATTATTGAGTATCAGACTGACAATCTGATACTTCCTTAACACAAAAGACGTATGGATTGATTGTCATGTTCATTGTCAAAACCTTGAATTGCGAATTCACGCAGACCTCACTTTAAATACACCAAAGTTAAAAACCATAACCTCATCCTCATAAAGAATGAGCACAACTGCGTGACCGCATTATCACAAATAATGCGGACAAAACCTCACTTCCAAGAGTCCCAAATTTACTTTAATTGTAATACAACAACCCGGGTTCCTCAAGTTCTGCCAGAAGGGCTGGGTGGTGTTTGGCTAAAAACTTAATTCGGTTGCGTTTGTGTGGTGTGATGCGGGCAACTTCCAGAACCAATTTTGCAAGCTTTTGTAATTCTTCATCCTGAGATTTACACTGCTTTTTCAAATACGATATATTCTTCTCAGAAATATTATGCTGGGCCAGGAACCCGTGTATATTTCGAAGTGACTTAACTCGCTCTCTTTCTTCCCGCGGCTTCTTTGCACATCTTTTACAGATATGTTGTTTACGGCCTTTTCCCGAAAACACCTCATTAGGCTTGATACTTTCACATACCCAACAATAATGTCCCATGAAAACCTGCCTTTCAATTCAGCATGAATGGCTCTATCTGAACGCCCATTCCAACTACTTTATTTATCCAGATTTCAGCCCGATTTTCGTTGCAACCAAAAAACGTCGAAAGAAGTGCGGTGTGCCAAAACACATTCGCTATCAAACCCGACATGAGTTGGCTCTGGATATGCTTAGAAACAATGGCAAGTATCTGCCCCATGCCTGGATAGCCGGAGACGACGAAATGGGCCGTTCGAGCCGTTTTCGCAGGGATTTGAGGGATTTGGAAGAGTTGTATATTCTGGCGGTTCCATCCAATACCGGCCTTCGCGACCTTGAGAGTGATCCTCCGGCATATAGTGGTCGAGGTCAACCACCCAAG
>DATKYR010000239.1:0-15893 GCA_035528395.1 Sedimentisphaerales bacterium | reverse complement strand
GATGCTCGATGCTTGATGCTCGATACTGGATACTCGATTCTGGATTCTCGATTCTGGATTCTCGATGGTTGTGATGGTTCATTGGTTAATTTAGTTAATATGGTTATTTGTCTTCTTATTGCCAGAGGGTAGAAAAACACTCCCTCTATAATTAGAGCTACCTGCACTTTTGATGCGAAAAAAGTCCTCGATTCTCGATTCCTGATTCTCGTAACTCGATGTGGGAAGGTAAGTTAAAAAATTTTTGAAAATTTTGATTTTTGTTCTTACCTATCAGCGAAATTGATCGAAAATTTGCGGACATTTTAACTAACTTGACGCCTGAAACCGCACTACTACCACGTCTATCCTTGCTTACTGAAAAGTAAGAATCGATGGATTTTGTTGATTTTTTTGGGCCTGGTTTGCGTCTTTTATTATAGTGGACGAGTGAGTATATGGTTTGTTAGATTAGATATATTAGAGAGCAGATATAAGAGAGACGCAGATGTATTAAATTCGGCAGTACGGTCAGTACGTTTTAAGCTTTTCGGGTGATATAGATATTACGTTCAAGGATATTTATTGTGCCGAGACAATATATTAAACAGAGGATCTGAAATGAGACAATTAACCACAAAAATCATGAAAAGTATATTTAGGATAGCGATATGCAGTATTGGTGGAGTACTTACAATATTTGGTATTATGTTTGGCTTATGTTTTTTAGTACAGCTTCCCGATGATTTATCAAAATACCTACCTTACTTTTTTTTGGCTGTTTTGACTTTATCCGTCGGATTATCTCTTTGTTTTTTGGTAATAAAGCCAATGCGTTATTTTTTTGTTAAATCTCGTAAGATGTCAAGAGAAGAAAAAATCATTCACAATATCAAAATACATATGAAGCAACGAAAAAGTCGTATAGCAGGGATTACCTTTTTTTTTATTTTTATAGTATCAATCTCAATATGGATGATGTCGATGGGTAACAAACTTGCCAGGACGATGACACCAGAACATTTTAGAGTGCTGGATTTAGCTAAGTTGATGATTTATCAATGGCACTTTTTTTTAGCTACAGGATTTATTATCGGGATACTAATTATTGAGATTGCAGGTGTAACTAAAAATAAACACAGGCTGACTCTTTCTATGTGGGAAAGGATTCAGCAACTTGAGAACGAAGTTAAAGAATTGAAGAGACATTCTATTAATGGGATAGGAGAAGATATTTGTTAGCCATATAAATATAGTAACATGAAAAAGAAAGGTATTTAATGGTTCATTATGTTCTTATTTATTCGGGTGCATTGCTGTCTTTTTTGTGGGGAGTCTCGCATTTGTTTCCCACCGGGGGTGTAGTGAAAGGATTCGGTGAGATATCGCTCGATAATAAAAGAATTATTACAATGGAATGGATAATCGAAGGTGCTGCGCTTATTTTCATAGGGGCCGTTGTGGCATCTGTTACATGTATAGACTATACGCATACGATTTCGAGAACAATCTACTGGATTACTTTTGTAATGCTTAATACGTTATCAGTGATTTCTCTATTGACGGGTTTTAAGATAAATTTTCTGCCGTTTAAGCTGTGCCCGGTGATTTTTACATCCTCATCTATTTTAATATTGCTTGGAAGTTATGTTTAGAGCGGCAAATTTGCGGGAATTTAATTCTTATATGGAAATGATATAAATTTAATATCGGTGTGCGATGCACACCCTACAAAGTTGTAAAGAATGAATTGGATATCGATGTGCGGTGCAGACCCTATCGAAATGACAACGTGTATAGACGGAAAGCTTTTTTGGAATTATATTATTTAAACGATGCCGAATTATAAGCGGACATTTGAACGAGGAGGGATGTTCTTCTTTACGTTGGTGACACATCGCAGGCGACATTTGTTTTCAACAGCAATGGCCCGCAAATGTCTGCGGCAGTCGATTGTTGAAGAACAAAAAAACCACACATTTGATTTGTCGGCTATTGTCCTTTTGCCGGATCATCTTCACTGCATTTGGGAATTGCCCGACAATGACAGTGATTTCTCGAAAAAGTGGGGCCGCATAAAGAGCAGGTTTTCCAAACTGTGGATGGATACTGGAGGTAAAGAAGCCCAAATCTCGCAGGCCCGGAGTAAACACCGCGAGCGCGGTATATGGCAAAAGAGGTTTTGGGAACACAGAATCCGCGATGAAGAAGACCTGATGCGACATGTCAATTATATACATTTCAATTCCGTTAAGCATGGTTTGGTTCGATGTCCTCATGCCTGGGCATATTCAAGCTTTGAAAGATGTGTAAAACAAGGTTATTACAAACATAACTGGCTTTGCGATTGCGATGTGCAAAAGCCCGTTATTTCAGATTTCCTGTTCACGGGGGATATGTTCGGGGAATAAATAAAATGTCGGTGTGCAGTGCACACCCTACCGAATTCGCAAAGATTGAAAAGATTGAATTGAAAGTTGGTGTGCAGTGCACACCCTACCGAATTTTTGAAGAGAAGCAGCTTTGAAAATGGCATTTGACAAACCAGCCCTAAAGTGGATACTATTCGCTTTTCAGAACTATTACATTCCCCGATGATGCTATGGGTATAAAGTGTGAGCAAAGAATTTAAGCATAATGTTATCGCAATCGTTTATGATTTTGATGGAACGCTGACTCCCCAGCCAATGCAGGAATATACCGTTTTGCCGGAAATCGGTATCAAGGACGGAAAGAAGTTTTGGAAGCAGGTAAACCAGGAGTCTGCGCAAACGAATGGGGAAGGAATTGTAGCCTATATGCGTTTGATGCTTGAAAAATCCAAATCCAGACATTTTCCAGTCACTGCTGAGATGCTGAGAGAATTGGCGAAAAAGATAAATTATTTCCCGGGTGTTCAAACTTATTTTAAACGAATAAATGACTATACTAAAAAGCAATTTGGCCGCGGTATAGAAGTCAGGCATTACGTAATTTCAGCGGGCTTAAAGGAGATAATCTCAGGGGCAAGTATAGCCAGGTATTTTTATAAAGTATTTGCTTCAGAATATTATTACAACGAGTATGGAGCAGCAACTTTCCCAAATGTAGTAGTGAATGACACGCTAAAAACCCAGTTCATTTTCAGAATTAATAAAGGGAAAGAGAACTTGAATGAAAACATTAATCTTCATATGCCTATGCATCTGCGGCCCATACCTTTTCAGAACATCCTGTATATCGGCGATGGGCTGACAGATGTTCCATGTATGACGGTGATTAGAAAAAATGGCGGGTATGCTATTGCAGTTTATAAGCCTTACAGCTCTCGGGGTAAGCAGATATGCAAACAGTTATTGAAAGCCGAAAGAGTGAATTTTATTGCTCAGGCGGATTATAAGAGTGGAACTGAGCTTGACCGTTTGATAAAGCTATTG
The DNA here is from genome assembly GCA_035528395.1 of Sedimentisphaerales bacterium. Taxonomy (GTDB): domain Bacteria; phylum Planctomycetota; class Phycisphaerae; order Sedimentisphaerales; family Anaerobacaceae; genus NIOZ-UU13. The sequence continues at coordinate 12,498 of DATKYR010000239.1, read as the reverse complement.
TTAGGGGTTATTGTTGAAGGGATTCGATATGAGAGAGAATCCTTTAGGCAGTCAAAGAAGTATGGCTCATAAGGAGAACAACAGCAATGAGGTGCCGAACTCCTACACAGCTTCATGCAAGTTTATACCCTTAAGGGTATAACAAGAAAGCTGACAGAACGAAAAAGTAGAATTCATATACCAAATATACCCTTGAAGGGTTGTAAATTACCGTGTGTAAAATCATAAACTATCATTGTAGAGCTACTTACCCGTGCACAAACGGGAATTTTCAATCGAGAGCACTATAGTATATAACAAATTCGGACATTACAGGCCGGGCAGATTGTGTTCTTTGCTTATCTGTTTTAATAGCTCAAGAAGCTCAATCAAACTTTGACTGATAATATCAGTGTCACTGCACACGTTCATAAAGTTCGTATCTCCGTCCCATCGCGGGACGACGTGAATGTGCAGGTGCTCTGGCAGTCCTGCCCCGCTGCATCGGCCGAAATTCATACCGACATTAAAGCCGTGAGGTTTTATCGCCAGTGACAGTGCTTTTTGTGATTCTCTGACCAGCTTGAACATCTCCAGCAGTTCCTCCTCACTTGCCTTCTCAAGCTCGCCGATGTGTTGGGTCGGCGCTATTAGTAAATGGCCGTTGTTATAGGGAAAACGATTCAATATTACGATGCTTTTTTCTTTTCGCCACAGTACAAGATTTTTGTCGTCGTCCTGCGGGTTTTCCAGATTATGGCAGATAAAGCAATCACTTTTTTCGTTCAGGCCTTGAACGTATTTAATGCGCCACGGCGCCCATAGATTTTTGCGTTCCAATCTACAATTACCTCCATAGAAAAAAAGTGCCTAAAGTGACGCACCACGTCATTGCGAGCGGAGCGAAGCAATCTCAAACCTAAGCAATGAGATTGCCACGTCGCTACGCTCCTCGCAATGACACTCCGTGTCACTTTAGCTCCATCGTCAGGTTTTGTTTGATTGTTATCATCGGTTTTACACTAATGCCCATCGGTATAGAGGCCTCTAACTGCATCTGGTACTGCTGATTATATTGCTCTGTTCGCCCAGCCTCGATGTTAAACAGCTCTTCGCCTTGGCCTTCCAAACTTAGGAGCTTATAGCCGCTGAGAAAGCCGTAGGTTCCCTTCATCTGGAATCTACCGGAATAAGGTATGGGCCAGCTTTGGGGAGCCGAGTCAGCTACGTTGTAAGAGCTGCTTATCACAGCCAGCCGTCCCTTTTCACTCTGTAGAATTTCATCGAGCCGGTATGTAACATCTCTTGCCTTTCGCATAACCATCGGTGAAGGCACGGACAGTTTTGACGTCCAGCTTTGCCCCACCGCCACCCCTTCGGATGGGTTTTTGAGACTGGAAACCGAATCCCACAGAAACCACTGAGTCGCGACAAAATCGCCAATCATATCAAGTTCTTTAATTCTGCCCCTGCCGGTGTCCGGTAGAAATGCTTTTTTGCCGGCCTCTTTAACCAGCTCATCCAATTGTGAATAGTCCTCAATTTTTCCGGTAGGCCCAACTGTAAACGTAAAAGTTTTACCGGCCAGATGTTCCACAGCGTCTTTTCGCTGCCCTTTGCTTCGTGTCACTTTAACTGATTTACACGTTGCCTCAATAGTTGTAAGCCTGTATGGATCTATTTTGGCTGGTGTATATGCAACGACCATTTCCATTGACTCGTTGGACTTATCAGGAGCGCTCTTGTCCGATTTGGATAGCTTCCCTGTTGGGTCCCAGTCAAGGGTTATCTCTCTTCTGGAGACGAACTTGTATTCCAGTCTCCGACCTTCCTGCCAATCTATGGTCAAGAGTTCTTTGTTTTTAATTAACGGCTCTTTTACCCCGAGGCCAGGCTTGCATCCTCCGGAGATGCTCATAATGACAATCATCAGAATTGTTAGTGCAGTTTTCAGTTTCACTCCTTTTCAATGCCCCGAGTGGTCTTGGCCGATGTATCCCGGCCTTACAATCCTAATCAACGGCTCTAATCAATTCTTTCAAAGCGGTAAAGACGAATCGCACCCATTCGCAACGTATCAGGTTCTTTATTTTTTTTTCCAGTAAACTGGTCAACGGCAACCCATTCGGACCTGAATTCTTCAAAGTATTGTTCGATTTTGCCCGCAGTCAAATCCAACTTTAACTGCCCTGTATATGTTTCGACAGGATTATCGAACATTTGTGAAAAGAAACCTATTGCTTGCTCTTTATGCATCTCCATCGCTTTTTCCGATGAGGGGACAACGCTCATTTCGACAATGGCGGTCCGGCGTTCATCTGCATCCTTGATTTCTTTTAGTTCGTAAATTCTTTCGTATGATTTTGAACCCAACGGACCAAAAGAGAAGGTCTTTATATTGCTCCAGTTCCCGCCCGTCTGTAGCTGGTTATTCTCGGCCGCCGGCAGGGCCGGAATGCTGTGTTGTTCTTCGATTACCTTGGTTGAAAGCAATTGTGCCGCCCTTTGATTTGCTGAGGTGCTGCCCTCGACGGCGGCCAACGCTCCGCTTACGTCGATGACATTTGAAACCTCCCCGGAAGCGGTTATTTCTATCGTATAACTTTGCCCGATTAGCTTGCATAAAGGATCATTTCGGTCTTTTTCCCGCGAGCTGTCGAAATCCAGAACGATATTGTCCCTAACCTTGGTTAAATATTTCAGCCCTTTTATTGTTATCTCAGCAACGGCTTTGCCCTGGCCGTCAACGCTTTGTATCCGCCGGGTGAAGGTCATTTCGATTCTGCTGCCGCTATGGCCACCAATAAAGCTCTTGGGTCTGTTTGTCTCGGGGCCTTCCCATAAAACGCTTTGTTCGGTTTCTGTTGTTACCTTATAAGCTGTTAAGTCCTCCGGCGTGAATTTCAGTGCCAGCTTTACCGTTGGCTTTTGCTCTTCCGGCTCGACTTCGGCTTTGATGATTTCTTCGGGTTTGATGCTTCTTTCGGTGGTTTCTTCACGTTCTACCTCGGCGTCAGCGGTTTCTACCGGCTCGACCCAGATTTGGGGCGCATCCTGGGATTTGATTTCGGTTGTTGCAGTTTCCCTGGTTGAATCCGAACAGCCTGCTGTTAAAAGCAGTACGCAAATTACGGCGCTCGCTGTGAAACCATAAATTCTGGCTTGGCTCATCATTTATTCTCCCAAGCACGAATGTAGTTAGTAGTGAGTGGTCAATTAGTGAGTGGAGAATGACCAATTAACCAGTTAACCAATTACCTTTAATTTTGTGTCAAATCCTGATTATACATTTGCTTTTTTCAAAGACAACCGATTTTTCTTTATTTGCTTTCAACCAGCGGTTAAAATCCAGCTTTTGGTTTTTTCGGATTATTTTGCCAACCACTATAGGAGAAACCGGATTATGAAAAGTGATACAGTCAAAAAGGGTTTCCAGCGGGCCCCTCACCGTGCCTTGCTTCGCGCCTGCGGCCTTAAAGACGCCGATATCGACAAGCCGTTCATCGGCATCGCCAACAGCTTTTGCGAGATAGTCCCCGGCCACGTCCATCTCAACAAGGTGGCACAGGTGGTCAAGGATTCTGTTCGTAAGGCCGGCGGAGCTGCCTTTGAATTTAATACAATAGCGGTCTGCGACGGCATTGCTATGGGCCATACCGGTATGAAATATTCCCTGGCCTCACGTGAAATCATCGCCGATTCCGTTGAAACTATGGCACGGGCTCACTGCTTTGACGGCCTTGTTTGCATCCCCAACTGCGACAAAATCATACCCGGAATGTTGATGGCCGCCGTCAGGCTGAACATCCCGACGATTTTCGTCTCCGGTGGGCCTATGGCGGCCGGAAAAACAAAAGACGGGAAAGCCGTTGACCTTATCAGCATATTCGAGGGTGTTGCCGAATTTAACGCCGGCAAAATCGATGAAAACCAGCTAAAGGAGCTTGAATGCACCGCCTGCCCGGGCGAGGGGAGCTGTTCCGGAATGTTCACGGCCAACTCGATGAACTGTCTTTGTGAGGCAATCGGGATAGCGCTGCCCGGCAACGGCACAATCCTGGCTGTTGACCCGAAACGCCAACAGCTTTATAAGGCGACGGGCAAACAGATTATGACCCTTATCGAAAAGGACATCAAGCCGCTGGATATAATCAGCAAAAAATCACTGGACAACGCCTTTGTTCTGGATATGGCGATGGGCGGCTCGACCAATACCGTACTGCACGCACTGGCACTGGCCAATGAAGCCGGCGTCAAATATGATCTCGACCGTATAAACGAAATTTCTGAAAAATGTCCTAACATCTGTAAAGTCTCGCCGTCGAGCAAATATCATGTCGAGGATGTTGACGCCGCCGGCGGCATAAGCGCTATACTAAAAGAAATAAGCAAGATTCCAAATCTGTTGAACACCGATTGTCTTACAGTTACTACTAATACGCTCGGTGAAAATATTGCAGATGCCGAGATTAAAAATCCTGAAGTTATCCATCCCTTAGATAATGCGTACTCGAAGACCGGCGGACTAATTATCCTTAAGGGTAATCTTGCCCCGAAAGGCTGTGTGGTCAAGGCCGCCGGCGTCGCCCCTGAAATGCTCACGCACACAGGCCCGGCGGTCATCTTCGAGAGTCAGGAGGACGCCTGCGAAGGCATCCTGGCCGGTAAGGTAAAAGAAGGTGATGTCGTGGTGATTCGCTGCGAAGGCCCCAAAGGCGGCCCCGGTATGCAGGAGATGTTAAGCCCGACAAGTTATATTGTAGGCGCAGGTTTGGGCGAATCCGTTGCTTTGATTACTGACGGCCGGTTCAGCGGTGGAACAAGAGGCGCCTGCATAGGCCATATCAGTCCCGAAGCTATGGTCGGCGGCCCCATCGGATTATTAAAAGACGGCGATATAATCGAAATCGACATCCCCAACAATAAAATTAGCGTAAAGCTGTCCGACGACGAATTGGCTGAACGCAAAAAGGCCTGGAAGCCGCCCAAGCCGAGAATAACAAAAGGCTGCCTGGCAAAATACGCCTCAATGGCTACCAGCGCCGCCACCGGCGCCGTCCTGAAATGGTGATATAAAAATTTTATTTCTCGTCTTTCAGTGTTAATCTGTGAAATCTGTGATTAAAAAAACTCCGTGGTATATTGCCGGTCTGCATTTTGAATGTGTGCAGTGCGGATGGTGCTGCTCCGGGCCGGGTGAGGGCTATATCTGGGTTACCAGGCCGGAGATCGAGTTCATTGCGGATTTTTTGAAAATATCTGTTGAACAGTTGCGACAAGAGTACTTGAAGCGCGCCGGCTTGAGGACAACGATTATCGAGCACCCCGGCACCAAAGATTGCATATTCCTGAACCACGGATTGCGCGGATTACACGGAGGCCAGAAAAGATGTTTGATTTACCCTGTTCGCCCGAGCCAGTGCAGGGCCTGGCCCTTTTGGTCTGACAATTTAACCGATCCGAATGCCTGGAACAAAGCCGCTCAGAAATGTCACGGCATCAACCACGGCAGACTCTACACCTGCGACGAAATAGAAAAAATCAAAAGGAGCAAAAAATGGTGGCGGGATGCGGAACAAACAAACGGCTCCTCGGAAAAGTAGCTGAAATTTACACCTGGCTGGACACTCAAATCCGCGATAATAATAAGCTGACCGGCCGATGCAAAGCTTGTGGTAAATGTTGTGATTTCGGTGGGCCTGCCCCTGACTCCGAGCAGGGATTCGACCACCTTCTCTTTGTTACTCCGCCTGAATTGATGTATCTGACCGCTATGCGGCAAGCTGAAAATCCGGGCGCCGAAAACATCAAGTCAATGCCGACAAATCGATGTCCTTACAACATCGACGGCAAGTGCACGGTATATGAATATCGTTTCGCGAGTTGTAGAATCTTTTGTTGCAGTGCCGATGTGAATTTCCAAAGCAAATTGAGCGAATCAGTCCTGGAGAAGCTTAAATCACTCTGCACAGAATTCCAAATCCCATATCGTTATACCGACCTGGCCGCCGCATTAAACAGTCTTGCAGACGCCTAATATTTATCAATCGGCAGTGGGATATTGTCCTGCGGGTCCCGCAGATTGATGTATTTTGCTCCGCCTGACAGTGTGCCGTACTCTTTGTAATAGCCGTAAAGTTTCGCCAATTTCTGCTCATCGGTAGATTCCAGATGCCGCTGCCATTTGCCCACCTCAGCTCCCCATATAATCTGCGTATTGTCCTTGGCGTACATAACAATGTGCGGGTGCTGAGTATTTTCTCTGCCGTTGAAATTGCTCACATCGACCCTGTCGATTTCATACAGCAGCGGTTTGTCAGGCGTAACAAGTTTGTCCATTTGTTCGAGCCGCTTTATTATTTCTATGGCTGCAGCGAGGTCGTCGCGCACCCAAACTTCACCCAAAGGTGGTATTTTTATTATCAGCGGCAGTCCTGTTATCTTTACTATCGGCAGATGCGGCATCTCAACAAAATCGAGCACCACCTGCTCGGCGTCCACGTAAAATCGGCGCAGACCCGATTTTACCAGCCCCACAGGTCTTCGCCACCGTCCTTCGATGTGGAACCCATCGTGCGTTCTCTGCACTGTTACCTCATCCAGCCATACGACCTCTCTGGCGATATTCTGCTGCACCGGGCCGGCGGCATTTTCATCAAGTCTTAAATCATCGCCGTCACCTCTTGCAGCGGCCAGTACCTTTTGCTTAAGCTGGTCATTCACCCAGGCTGGGACATCCGCCAATTCCAGACGAACTGTCTCGTCCGAAACGGGGGTAGTTTCTTTTACGTATTTTTCCAAGAAGGAAAAGCCGACCACTATCCCCACCACAATGCAGGCTGCGGCGCACACAAAAACACAGGCCACTGCCAATATTTTTAGAATTCTTATCAAACTCGGACCGAGTCTGCCGACTTGTCTTTTATTCTTTCTTTTTGAGGTACGGGGCTTAAATGATATTCTTTCCGTCCTGCTTTTTTTTCTTTTCCTTCTCGCTGCCATAATCTCGTTTCACGCTTGGCCCCTCACGAGCGGTGAGTATGCTGCCTCGACGATTTTCGAGCATAACTCGCTCATTGTAAATCCCGCCTTCGCTGCTGCCTTGGGCAAAAGTGAATGCGTTGTAAAGCCCGGAATTGTATTAAGCTCCAGTGCGTAGGCAATTTCCTCATCGCTCAGCATAAAATCAACTCTTGCAAAGTGCCGACAGCCGAGCACATAGAAACAATCCATCGCCGCCTGTTCGATTTGTGCCCTCAGAGCAGGGTCACTAATCGTATCGAACAGATACTCCGTTTGCTCATCATTATATTTTGCCTGGTAATCGTAAAAGCCGGTTTGACTTCTAATCTCAATAATTGGAAGCGCCTCGTCTTCCAGGATGCTGACTGTTATTTCTTTACCCGGGATGAATTTTTCAATCATACAATCGCCGAACTCACGGAAGGTTTCCTGTACCGCGTCAATGACTTCGTGCACCTCGGCAATAATACTGACACCAACGCTGCTTCCCTGCTTTGCGGGCTTGACTACATATTCGTCTGCAAGGTACTGCAATTTTTTTTCAAGCTGGTTGATATTAGTCCTCGCGTTAAACTCAACCGCTGCAGGTGTAGCCACACCGGCTTCGGAGAAGAGCTTTTTACTCGCCATTTTGTCAAACGCCAGTTTGCTTGCTATTGGCCCGCTTCCCGTATAGACAAGGGACTTATCGTGGAGTATTTGCTGGAGCTGCCCGTCCTCGCCGAATTCGCCGTGCAGGGCGGGGAAAAACACATCAATGCTGCTATCTTCTAAAATATCAAGATTGTCCGGTCGAACGTCGGCTGTTAGCACATTAAAGCCGGCCTCTTTTAACGCTTTTGAAACACACTCGCCACTTTGAATACTTATTTTGCGCTCGGACCCTATTCCCCCTGTAAGGACGGCCACTTTTAATTTACTCTTCACTGTTTTTTCAGTTCCTTAATCCCAAACTTCAATTTCAAGTTCCAGCTCGGTGTCGAACTGTTCTTTAACTCTCTGTTTTATGGCCTCTATCAATCTCATAACGTCACGGCTTGTACAGCCTTTTTCGGCGATTATGAAATTTGCATGCTTTTCACTGACCACAGCCCCGCCGATTTGCAGCCCTTTTAGACCGGCCCTGTCAATCAAAGCACCGGCCGAAACACCTCTTGGGTTCTTAAAAATACAGCCGGAATTTCTCGTATTCAGCGGCTGATTGTTCTTTTTATAAATCCAGATTTCTTTTACCGTCCGCATGATTTGTTCCGAGTCAGCCGCGTTAAGTTTCAACCGGGCGTTGAGAATGAATTTTGCAGTGATATTTGTTCTGCGGTAGTCGAATACCAGTTCCGGTTTGCTCTTCTCGAAGACATTGCCCTCGCTGTCCATCAACGTGACGCTTTCTACCGCTGCACCGAAATCTCCGAAGTTGCCCCCTGCATTCATTTTCACAGCTCCGCCAACAGAACCGGGTATCCCTGTCAGGGCCTCGATGCCTGAAAGCCCCTTTTCCACACACGTTAAAACCAGCTTGCTCAATTCCGCCCCCGCCCAGGTGGTAACCTCCTCACCGTCAAACTCTATTTGTGCGAACTGCTCTGCCTCAAGCTTTATCACCGCCGCCCGCAGGCCCTTGTCACTGATTAGCAGATTGGAGCCGAACCCCATCACGTAAATCCGGATATTGTTCTTGTTGCATCGCCGGACAACATCTTTGAGCTGTTCGACTGTTTTTGGCTTGATAAAATAATCAGCCTGCCCCCCGAGACCGTACCACGTCCGCTTGGCCAACGGATAATCAGTCTCAACTATTTCCTCTAAACCGCCGAATGATTTCATCTGTTACCTTCCAAATATCGCCTGCGCCCATACTAACTACGACGTCGCCGGCGGTTACGTTGCTCTCTAAATAATCACAAATAGCCCCGAAATTGTCGATAAATAACGCCTCAGTGCCGTTGGCTCGCATCCTTGCGACAAGTATCCGGGCGTTAACCTCTTTTTTGGCCGAGGTCGAATCCCGGACGAAATAAATCTCCGGCACAATAGTTACATCGGCAAGCTTAAAGCTTTCTGAGAAATCATCAAGCAAAAATCTTGTTCTGCTGTACTGGTGCGGCTGAAAAATACACCAGATTCGTTTCGGCCGATACCTTTGCCGTATCGCCTGCAGCGATGCCCTTATTTCCGTCGGGTGGTGTGCGTAGTCGTCAAGAATTGTGATTTCGCCGAACCGCCCCTTAAACATCAGCCGACGCTCGATTCCCGTAAAGCCCGGCAGCAGCTCGAGTATCTGCTCTGGTTCCAGCCCTGCGTGAACCGCCATTGCTACCACTGCCAGTGCGTTGAGTATATTATGCCTGCCCGGCGGCGAGATCCGGGTCGCTCCCAACAATGAACCATTATGATAAACGTCAAAGCTATAAAGGCCGTCATCTAATGAGATATTCTTAGCGTAGAAATTACAATTTTCATCAAGCCCAAAAGTCTCATAGCGCAGATTGGATGCCGTCTGCCTGATAATCTTTGCCACATTTGCATCTTTTCCGTTGGCAATCACCACGCCTTTCGGCTTTACGCCAAGAGCGAATTCACCAAACGTTTTGACTATCTCATCTTCATTCTTATAGTAATCCAGATGGTCCTGCTCGATATTCAGTATGCAGGCTATTTTCGGCTTTAGATTCAGAAAGCTTCTATCGTATTCGCACGCCTCGGCCACGAAATATTTACTGTCTGCCACACCTGAAGAGCTGCCCAATTGACTGATTCTGGCCCCGATGATAAAGTTCGGCTCGACGCCGGCTTGTTTGAGCAAATAGACAAGCCATCCGCTCGTTGTGCTTTTGCCGTGTGTGCCGCTTACAGCGATACCATCATAGCGGCTCATCAGCTCCCCCAAAACCTCAGCGTATTTATAGACTTTGTATCCTCGCTCCCGCGCCAGTTTCAATTCCGGATTATCTTCCTTTATCGCCGCCGATATAACGACCGCATTTATTCCCAGTGCGAGGTTCCTGGCCCGGTGGCCGATTTTTATATCAGCTCCCCTCAGCCGAAGTCCGTCTATAACATCACTTAGTGTTTGGTCTGAGCCGGTCACAATCGCCTCGTGTTTCATCAGAAGTTGCGCCAGCCCACACATCCCGACACCGCCTACCCCGATGAAGTGGAATCTCATCCCCTCTACGTTTAGTTTTTTGTGTATGGTTGCCGTTCCATGTTCGTTAGCAGCTCTTACACTCTCCTTGTCATTCCCGCGCAGGCCTGTCCTCGACTCCGATCTGGGGAGGGAATCCATATTATTGTAAGTTTCTTCATTCGGCTGGTTCATAGCATCCTTTCTGTGGCATTCTTTCCTTAACAAAAGTACAGATAGTCTAACACAAAAATAAGACACAGAAAAGAAAAAAGCTGATAACTGTTTGAGTTGACAGCCCACAACCCAAATAATCAATAGTAAATAGCAAATTAAAAAGGGGCCTATACCGAATAATTCGGTATAGGCCCCGAACTAATACAACACCTAACATCCTTCCCACTAAAGTGGGAATCTAATTAGCCTCACATCAATTTCCTAAATCAGAAGGTACTTAGTGGGCTTCATAGACAGAAACAAGATCCAACCAGAATGGAAGTTCAGAGCCGGCACACAAGAACTCAAGCTTTACATCTTGGTGCAAGACTTCTGAGGTATAGGTATACTCAGTCCACTCGGTCGTCAATTCAAAGTCTGTTGCTCCCCAGGCATCAACAGAGTTATCCGATGCTTTCATCTGTACGGTCAGGGGACGTGGTGCTATCGCTTTGGCCCAAAAGCTGGCAGTATAGTTTTTATCAAGGTTGGCCGGGAAGGATATATTCACCAAAATGAAATGCCAGTTTTCAACTCCTTTTGGCTCAACCAGAAGGCTTCTTGTGCCATCAATGGCCTCGGTATCGACGATCGTGGCGTTACTACCTGCACCCTCTGCTGGATTCCAAGTACACCAGCTTACCCAATCCGGGTCGTCAAGGACAGGCTCATCCTCTTCAAAACTGGGATTTTGCAATAAGTTCTCAATTTTAAGAGTAGCAAGCTCAAGAAGCTCATCCGCAGACAACGCCCTGTCGTAAATACGTACATCGTCAAGGAGGCCGTCAAATAAACGTCCGAGCGCTTCCGGGTTCTCGCCTAATAGAAGAGGCATTTCATTGGTAGCAACTCCATCAGGATCCGGATTTACAGTCTCTGCAACTCCGTCGACATAGTTGGTGCCACCGACACTTTTATCATACGTTGCAGCGATATGGTGCCATTCATCCAAGGGCAGCTCAGTCACCGAGTTTGCCGCCTGCCAGCCCCTGTCACCACCTGTGAATCCCCAGTGAATGCCTGTGGTATCGCCGTTGACACCAAGCCTCCAGGCGGTTTCACCTTTCATAACAATACCCATCCAGGTAGTGGTGACCGACCTGATGTTTACCCAGGCCGAGACGGTTATCGCATTGCTAAGGTTGTTGAGTACATCATTGGTCCCGCAGTCCACGTAGTCGCCGTCACCATCGAAATCCAGCGCACCGTCGATTATCCCTATCGCCCACTGTGGGTCGCCCATGAGGATGCCGTCAAGTCCATTGCTTGAATCAACTGCTATTACTCCTTCGCCATCATCAAGCTTATAGTGTACTATCGGACCAGCAAAGCGACTAATCTCATCCGCAGACAACGCCCTGTCGTAGATACGCACGTCACTCATCAATCCGCTCCAGTTCTCTCCCTCGGCACCCTCGTTGTCACCGCCAAAGAAAAGTGGTTGAGGAAAGTCCAGGGGTTGTGTGAACGTCCCTGAGCTGGCTTCAATGCCATTGCGGTAATAGGTCAGTTGATCTGCGGTTTTCACTACCGCATGGTGGAGCCAGACGTCGGCGGGAATGTCGTCATAATCCAGGTTGTCGTCGCCGTTGCCATTCATGTGCCACTCGAATTTAGTCGGAGTGAACTTAATGAACTGACGCGGCACAAAATCGACACCATTCTTGTCCATCCGATTACCGAGAATAATATCATTGTCCGCCGTGTTTTCAGCGTTATGTTTCGCCCAAAAGGCCCAGGTAAAATCGTTGGTCAGTGTCATTTGAGGAATGTTGCCGGCGCGAACAAAAGCACCGTCCGCCGTGCCGTTAAAACTAATGACGGTGCCACGTACCGGGTCGTCCACCCAAACCGAGCCGTCCGGCCCCAGACCTCCATTAAGGTTGCTGATCGTGCCGTCATTGCCACGGCCGGACGAATCAACCGCTACGGCCCCTTCGCCCTCATCAAGCTTCCAGTGCCCCACTGGACCAGTTGGGACCCCTAATAGCTCTACTTCGGCGATCTGCATACTATTGGCACTTCCGGCGTCTCGAACGGCCGGGAATAGAACTTGATAGTGAGCGTATGCCACGTCATTATCAAACGAAATCGGCGTTGCGTTCATTGTGAAGCGAGGCCACGCATCCGCCTGGGCGAAATCGACGATATCACCA
>DATKYR010000238.1:0-20056 GCA_035528395.1 Sedimentisphaerales bacterium | reverse complement strand
AAGTGAGGGGCAGCGAGAGTACGTCTCAACCGATAATGCGGATGAGTAATATCTCGCATCCATGCGTCGGGACGAAGCTAAGAGCTTATCCAAATAACCGGGTCGTTATGAGGCCGAGCGAAAAGTTCGAGGCCAAGGCGGCAGGCCAAAAATGCTCGGAGGCGTGGTTTTCTCCACGTTGAGAACGTTTTTGGCCGACAACGCAGGCATCGGGCTTTGCAGCCGGCCGCAATAGAGCGGGTTATTTGGATAGGCTCTTATTATTAAAGGGCTTGTTGTGAAATGTCGACTGATTTATAATCACCTGAGTATGCGAATTCAAGGATGCGTAATGCCAGTGACTTCTGCTGAGAAATATGGCAATCAGATCAAATATAACAGTGTCTTTATGTAGCGGTTTTCTCGTACTGGGATTGTGGATGGTGTCCTGCTCTCCCAAGACCGTTGAGAAGTACGTGCAAGCCGCCTATGAGCCTAATATCAGCCCTGACTACTCCGGACTCGTTATTCCGCCCAATATCGCCCCATTGAATTTCCGTATCCTCGAAAAAGGACGGGCCTACCGCATCAACATCCATTCGGCTCGTGGCCGGGCCATTGATATTTACAGCAAGGCCGGCCAAATGCGAATTCCTCTTAGAAAATGGCGAACTTTACTCAATGCCAACAAAGGCCATGAGATTTACTTTGATGTTTATGTCAATGACCCGAATCAGGGATGGAGGCGCTTTCAGCCCATCACAAACACCATAGCCCCGGAGGATATCGACGAGGTGGTGGTGTACCGGTTCATGAAACCTATCTATAACTGGTGGAAGGACATTAGGATATATCAGCGTAATCTGGCCGGTTACCATGAGTCTCTAATTATGCACGGCCGGTCTTTCGGCGAAGGCTGTCTTAACTGTCACAGCTTTGTGGGTAATGCACCCGACTCTATGACAATCGGCCTGCGCAGCGCAACGTACGGCAGTCATACCCTGCTGGCCCGGAACGGCTCAGTCCGTAAAATCGGTGCCAAATGGGGCTACACGGCCTGGCATCCCAGCGGCCGGTTAGCCGTATATTCACTGAACAAGGTGCGGCAGTTCTTTCACGTCGGGGGCCTGGAAGTCCGCGACGTGGTGGATCTTGATTCGGCCCTGGCGTGCTACCACGTTGAAAGCCAAAAGGTAGTATGTCCCCCGGCCCTGTCGGACAAAGCTCGGCTCGAAACATATCCAACATGGTCACCGGACGGCCGGTATCTATATTTTTGCAGCGCGCCCATCCTGTGGGAAGATCGGGACACGGTGCCGCCCGAGAACTACGACAAACTCCGGTATGATCTTTGCCGCATCGCTTATGATGTGGACACAGATCAATGGGGCACTGCCGAGACCGTGTTGTCCGCGGAAGAAACCGGTTTGAGTATCCTGTTGCCGCGGGTCTCGCCGGACGGCCGATTTCTTTTGTTTTGTATGTGTCGGTACGGTTGTTTTCCGGTGTATCAGCCCAGCAGCGACCTCTATCTCATGGAGCTGGGCACAGGTCAATATCGCAAGCTGGCGATAAACAGCCGGTATTCAGAATCGTGGCACAGTTGGTCAAGTAACAGCCGGTGGATAGCATTCAGCAGTAAGCGTCAGGGAGGCTCGTTGACCAGGACCTATTTCAGTTACGTTGATCACACAGGTACGGTACATAAGCCTTTTGTCCTGCCGCAGAAGGACCCTGCGTACTACGATTCGCTACTGGAGACATACAGCGTTCCTGAGCTGGTCAAGGGCAGCATCAAGGTCAGTCAATCCTCCCTGGCCCGCGCGGCCCGTTCCGAGCGGTCTATAACCGTTGATGTTCCCATTACTGGGGCCAGCCCCAAGGCTGTTCAATCCGAGCCTTGGCAGGAACGTGAATGAGGCTTTTCCGGATTAGGAGCGTTAAGGCATGCAAATAAGAATAAAACGATTTCCACATAATCTGATATTCTTTTTGCTCTGCTACGTCTATCTATGGCTCTTCACTGAGCCGCATCTAATCTATCACTGTTTCGGCACCATCATACTGGATGCCCCCTCATTTATGACCGGCTGGTCGTTTATGAAAGACTCCCTCGGCGTGCCCGGTGGATTTGTTGTTTACATAGCAGGATTTCTTTCCCAGGGATACTATCACTCATGGCTGGGCGCCTTGATAATTGTACTGACTGCTTTGTGTCTAAGTGAGCTATCCAGACGGCATTTCGTAGTCGCCGGTCATCCTCGTTCTACAGTTCTGACCTGTTTTCCGGGGATCATGATTTTTCTCCTGTATAACCGCTATAAGCATCCTCTGTCTGCCTGTTTGGTCGTGTCTTTGGGGCTGTATTTTTCCCTTGTTTTCGAAAAGCTGCCTTTACGTAAAACTTCTATTCGTGTTGTAGTCTATTGCCTTTTGGCAGCAGTCGGGTTCTGGCTAATGGGCGCAGGAGGTGTGTTGGTCTTTTTGTTGATGACAGTAATATATGGGATTTTTGTTCACAGAAATTGGGGACTGACTATTCTTGCCGTTCCCGCAAGTGTCGTAATTACCTGGGGCCTTGCTCAATACCTGTTTGTTGTACCGCCTCAACAGGCCTTGCTCAGCTTGACACCCTTTTCTCCGAATGTCACCCTGGGCATGAAGACCTTCTTGAGGGTCTTGATTTTCCTCCTGTACGGATTCGTGCCTTTGGCTGTGTCCCTTATGTTCATGGGGAACATCGTTTTCAGTAAGCGCAAACAAATCCGCAAGGTCCGTTTACAAATGAAAAAAGCGGAAAAAACACACGCCGTTGCCGGGCAAAAGAAGATATCGTTAAAGTCTTTCAGGAAACCGGCCTTAATAGCCGTTCCAATCGTACTGATGGGCATGGGCCTTTACTTCAGCTACGACCAGATGAGCAAGGCATTCGTCCTGTCAAACACCTATTCCCGTCAGAAGCAATGGGACAAGGTCATTGAGCTTAGCCACAGTTTGCCCAAAGGGAAAAGCAATCCTTATTTCAATCATGACATCATTCGGGCCTTGTATCATACCGGCAGGCTGCCCTATGACATGTTTCACTTCCCACAGACGCCGCAGGGACTTCTGCTCACACACGAAAAAAAGGAATCATATCTGACACAGTTGAAATTATGCGATGTCTTTATGGAATTGGGGCAAGTCAATATGGCTGAGAAAGAGGCGTCCGAACTGCTGGCCGTTAAGGGCCCTTACGGCATCACGCTCGAAAAACTGGCCTGGATTAACATTCTCAAGAGACAAACGGACACTGCAAGGATTTACCTAAACGCTTTGAAAAAAGACCTGGTCTTTCGTGACACTGCAGATGCCCTGCTCAGCAGCCTGAACAACGGCTTTGCACCATATCAAACGGCCTATATTGACAAAATCCGTTCGTATATGCACGAAGAGGAATATCCGAATACCGGTAAAGAATCCATCGATGAAATACTGCTGGGATTGTTAGAACAAAATCCACGCAACCGGATGGCCTTTGAATATCTGATGGCGTGTTACCTGCTGACCGGCCGGGCCGACAAGGTCGTGGAGAATATAGAACGCCTCAATGACCTTGGATATAAAGGCATTCCGACCCTTTATGAAGAGGCTATGCTCATCTACTTTGGCGTTCAGGGACAGCAGATCGACCTTAATAAGTTCAACATAAGGCGTGAAACCATTCAACGCTATATGAAATTTGTTCAACTCAGAAAGGCCATGCAGACTGCAAACCGCCAGGCCGTACTCAACCGTTTGATCCAGGAATTCGGCAGCAGTTACTTCTTTTATTTCTCGTTCGGAAGGGTTGGATTGACCTAAATGCTTCCGAAACCGTTAACATTTCTTATACTATCATGTTATTATGATTCAGGGAACATTCTAACAAGTGTACCCTACGGCTTCCCTAAAGGCAACGGTCGTTCTAACCGTTTTTATCGTTATTTAAGTTGGTGTTTGTAACATAGTTATTAAATTCTCACAGATTCTGGTTGCTTTTGAGTTGCGATGGGTGGCAGCCTCAAGCGCAGTACCCGCTTTCGCGGGCACAAGCTTGGGGATGGCTCGCTGCGTTCGAGACCCCGGTGGCATAAATCTCCCTCTCCCGGCACAACCAGACCAGCGTCACTCAGAGCCAAGACCGATTTATACTGTTCTGGTAAAGTGTGCTTTTTCCCCTAATCAGCAGGGAACTTCGTGTATTCTATTGAATTCCGTTGAACCGCGCGTAACGATGAGCTAACCGGACGGGAAAAGCGTGAGTTTTTTCCGGTCAGAGTTGAGCGATTTGTTAGATCATTTTTACATTGGCCTATTCACCGGAATCTGGATGACTGATTTTTATGGATATGAGCTTACGTTTACCTATAGAAGATGTGTCTGCGACGAAATGGAACCTAATAACATAACCATTCTTTGTTACGAACTTAAGATTGTAATCTGTCGCCTCTATTGGTTCGCCGAAAGCAGACTTCACATCATTATAAGAGGACTTAAAGCTGATACCGTTTCCTAGATGGGCTTTTTTTAGGGTGGCACTATGAATACTGACGGAGACCAGTTGGTTATCAATAAAACCAAATCTGCATGCGCCTATATACAGGCTCCAGATATCACGACTCCTATATGTATCGATGCCACATGGCTTTCCCCAGATAGCCACCACGTCATCCATAGATGCGCCAAAGAGCACTCCTGCAGCTCCCTTCTCAACCTCAATTAAGTTTACATCTCGTTTTGATGCGTTAGGTCGAACCTTCAAGGTTTTTCGCGTCAATAGAGATTTCAACTGCTCATAGTAAGACTCTGATGCTTTCTGTTCTGTTCCGGAGAACGCGATTAGTGGTATCAATACAAGCAGAACGAGATTCATAGGATTGTAAAGTTTTCGTTTCATGTGAATCTCTCCAAATTGTGTGATCTAACGTTTGGCATCAGCGGGCCGAGGTACGAGGGTCCGACTGAATGCCATTGTTGGCTGGTTCCTTGGAAAGACATAGCCTATTGCTTTAGCGCTATGGACATTTCTTGACCAGTCTGTATAGCCTCCTTCAAGCGAGAGGAAAGATACTCAATTTTATCTTCTCTATCTGATTCCAATATGCTGAGCCATTGCTGCGCGCTCTGGGCCTCCATAGAAGGAATGTCAACCACGATATCACGAAGTGATTTTAGCTGAGCAAGAAAAAAGACATTAGCCAGTGCAGACCAGAGGAGAATGATAGATAAAAGCAGAACTACAACTCGCGATCTCTTTATAAAAAAGCAGAGCATGCCAGTCACAAGCAAACCAATTCCTAGGGCCACTGAAAGCACGAAATCTGGCCGAAATATCTCGCGAGTTTTGGGAAACATGATTGACCAAATAATTCCACAACCAATTATCAAACAGCCGAAGACAGCCCTGATTATTCTTGTGCCTGTCATACAAAACTCCTTTGATTCCTGTGGACTCTCCTAATTCTGTTAACCACCAATAATACGACCGCCAGAGGAGCCAATTCATTTAATCTTAAGGACGCATACGTGCACGAATCCTTTTCGAAATTATGCTACAGCCAACTATGTATATATGGTTTCCGTATAACATCCCGAAATTCTCGTCACTCAGAGGAATCCCAGCCGCTGTTGTACTCTCATAAAATACAAACAAATTTTTTATATATCAACTAAAAAATGACAAATAAATAAATGGTTTCTTTTCGCTTAGAGCTTATCCGAATAACCGGGTCGTTATGAGGTCGAGCGAAAAGTTCGAGGCCAAGGCGGCAGGACAAAAATGCTCGCCAGGCGTGGTTTGCTCCACGTTGAGAACGTTTTTTCACCGACAACGCAGGCATCGGGCTTTGCAGCCGGCCGCAATAGAGCGGGTTATTTGGATAGGCTCTTAATACAGTTATTTGACTTAGGAAACGGTGTACTCAACCGTTTTAATCCTTGGATTATCACTTAATTTTGGGCAATTCGACAAACTAATTGCATCTAAGTTGCGTTCTCTCACCCGGTAAACCTCATTGAAGCGACTACCTTGAACAGCCTAACCTTCGCTTTTCCATTGCCCCATGGCACCATTGGCTAATGAAGCAAGCCCCTGCTTTTCACTCCTCCTCCAATTGAGATAGGCAGGGGCTTGAACTTATCATCCTAAATTCTCTATTATACCCAGCTTCACAGATATATCAAGGACTCATTTTGGATTTAGTATGATTTTGATCAAAATAGTCAACCTTTTTATCCACCACCTCAATAAGCGACAACCTTGAACAACCTCACCTTCCCCTTCACCCTCGCCCGCTCAGACATTACCAGATCTGCTCATACGAGCCTGCCCTGAGGAATTCGAAGAGATGAAGGAAGGCTGATTTCCTAATCCGCCGCTAAACTCACCATGCATGAAACACGCGATACGCAATACGCAATACGATATGCCCTGAATCTCCGAGTAAAGGACAATTTTCCATAAAAATGCGGATTTCACTTGTTTTTTGGACTATCTATCGTATAATACATATCTAACTATGGATAGTTCATAGTTCGTTGTTCGTAGAAAACATACATCAGACATCTGACTTCTGACATCTGACTTCTGACATCAGGGGGTTCCTAATGGCCATCATCGTACAAAAAGCCGGAAAACAGGGCTTTTTTGTCATATCAGTCCAAAATAGCGGAGAAATAGAGAGTGTGTTTCACTATCAATTATGCAAAACAAACCCAATTTCCAAGACATCCAAATGAATGTAAATTTATATAATACAACGGATTATGAAAACAAATCCAATTGGACACTTGGTCAAAACAAACCCAATTCAAACCCAATCAAACCCAATTTGCCAGAGGGTAAAATTGATGCATAGTGTGTATTTACAAAGGATTATGAAGAATAATGCGGATATGGGCTATGAAAAAACAAACCCAATTTTACCTACCCTCAAATGCCCTGATCAGAGCCTGCCCTGAAATAGCCGTAGCCCTGAGCGAACAAAAGCTTGCCCTGAGCGTAGTCGAATGGGCCGAAAGGGGTAGAACAGAAGTCCGATGCCGAATGTCTGAAATAACGTGTTTATAGCAGTTGCAATTCATAGCAGATTCTGATATTATAGCTGAACTAAAAATAAAGAGTATAGCTGTCTCCTGCAGAAATGTTGAGCTGGAGACGTCAGATTGATGAAATTTTAAGAGTAAAAAGTATGAAAAGGTGTGTTTTGCTGGTTATTTTTATCACAATGCTGGGAGTTTGCAGCGTCCGGGCCGATTGGCCGCAGTATCTTGGCCCGAATCGAAACGCTACTTCCGATGAGAAGGGCTTGCTGAGGTCGTGGCCGGCCGAAGGCCCGAAGGTTCTCTGGACGATTGACCTGGGACCGGGCTTCGGCGGAGCGGCTGTGAGCGATGGCAAGGTCTATCTGCTGGATCGTATTGGCAATGAGCAGGACATCTTCCGCTGCCTTGATCTTGGGACGGGCAGGGAGCAATGGTCCTATACGTACGATGCGCCGGGCAGGGTGCAGCACCCGGGTTCGCGAAGCACCCCTGCGGTTGATGGCGGCTACGTCTATACCTGTGGATCGTTCGGCGATGTATATTGCTTTGTTATAAAGACGCAAAAGCCGGTCTGGAAAAAAAACGTATGGAAGGACTTCGACAATGGCCAGGGACCCAGGTGGGCCATAACCCAGAACCCGCTGATCTATGGGGATTCACTGATCCTGGCCTCGCAGACTGAAAAGGCCGGCGTCGTTGCGTACGATAAGCTAACCGGCAAGGTTAAGTGGACCTCCGAGGCTCTACCGGGCGGGGTTGGTTATGTTAGCCCGAAAATCGTGAAAATTAACGGCAATGATAATCTGGTTATGATTACGGCCGGCAGGCGAGGCGTCGGGGGAGGTGCGGTGATAGGAATGGATCCTAAAAACGGCAGGCAACTTTGGATATATGAAGGCTGGAACTGCATGATTCCAGTTCCCAATATCACAGAAATCGGAGATGGTCGGCTGTTTGTTACTGGCGGATACGAGGCAGGCTCGGCTATGCTAAAAATCGAGAAGCAAGGTGATTCTTACAGCGCTGCCGAGCTTTACAAGACCGATGACTTCGGGACGCACGTGCATCCGGCGATTCTTTACAAGGGCCATCTATACGCCCACTGCACGACGAATACCCGGCGGGATGGGATGGTGTGTATGGACCTCGCCGGCAATGTCAAGTGGAAGACGGGGCGTTCGCCGGTCTTCGATAAGGGAGGATTTATTCTTGTCGATGATCTTATTCTGAGCTTGGATGGCAGGGATGGTATCCTTAACCTCATTGAGCCCAATCCGGAAGGTTTTAAGCGGCTGGCGAGCGTGGATTTGCTCGACACGACAGAATGCTGGGGCCCGCTGGCATTGGCCGACGGAAAACTGCTCATCCGCGACCAGAAACAGATGAAGTGCGTCGCCGTCCGATAGCTACAAAAAAACAAAGAACAGAGGACAGAAAACATAGGACAACTGACTTCTGATTTCCAATTTCTGATGCTCTGTTGAAAACTTGGACTGTCATTCTGAGGCGAAAGAAAGCTTGCCCTGAGCGTAGCCGAAGGGCCGAAGAATCTCGTTTCTTGAGCCATAAAGAGATTCTTCACTCCGCTGCGCTCCGTTCAGAATGACAGTTTTTGTGGCTTTTCAACAGAGCAAACTTCTGATTTCAGATTTCCGACTTCTGATTTCCGACTTCTGATTTCTGACTTCCGATTTAAGATTTCTGACATCTGAATTCTGATTTCTGATATACAGCTTGCACCTTAAAGAACGGTCTCCTCGGCAGCGCCGTAGTAAAGGGCATTAAACAATATCTTAAACGTGCCGTGTGTTTGTGTGCGATGCTGCGAGCGAAAACCGAGCATGATTATTCTGCCCTTGCCATATTGAATGTCCAGCGCTGCAGCTTTGCCGGCCAGATATTTTTCACCAAGCAGCCATCCGCTTTTTAGTATATTCTTTTTAGAATAGATAACCGGAGCAGCGATTTGTTCGTTTAGAACCGATGGGTTTATTGAAAATACCGGATTGCTCCAGTTGAGAATTAGACCTTTTTGGGGCATGCCGTAAGCCAGTGGATGAGTAATATCCATTTCGGCATACAAATTAGAGCCGGGACAAAAGTATTCGGTATTCGGTAAATCCTTGATAACATTCCTGATTGGAACATCGAGTTTATCGATAGCAAATAGTGAAGCATCTCCCATAAGCACTAATGTTCCGCTCTGTCGAATAAACGCCTTGAGCTCTTTAATTGAATCGTCATCGAGATTATTTTTGTATTCAGGAGGCAAAAATACTTCCGGGTACTCTTCTTCCTCAGCTTCTTCGGATTTTTTCGCGTCCTTATCACCCATGAGTGTTGTCGTACTGTCTTGCGGAATAAGAAAAACATCTATTTTTTTCAAAGCGCCATTTTTTATAGCATCGACATCAACGCGCTGATAAGGGAAATTCCACTTGTCAAAGAGACAGCGTGTCCAGCCTTCATCAATATTGCCGCCCTTATAGCGCCGATACATTCCCAAACGAAGCTTCTTTAGTTTAAATGCCGGACCGTTCGTTGATTTCGTCAGGGCGTGAAAAACGAGTCCGGTCTTTTTTGCAATAGCAGAAATTTGATTGCCGGAAGTACTCCCTGCCGAAATCCAGATTGCTCCCGGCGCAAAATGACCATATTCATTGTCGACTGCTTCTTTTAGCCAGTAAACATCACCACCTTTGGCGAGAATTTCGTTTACGGCAAGAAATGCGTCATTAAATTCATGGGAAAGCAGCCAGCCGGCCTTGCCTGAACCAGTAATGCGACCGGGTGATTTGGGGGGGTCGGTCAACTGTTCCAGCTCAGTATTTATTGTTTGGTCCGCAGGAAATACATTCACCCCCATGTGTTCCGCAAGCACAAAGTTAGCCATATCATAGGGTCTAAGAATACTGCCGTCGGCGCGGCGTGTGGTAGCATTGTCCGGATAATGGGCCTCTGCAAGAAGCGATTTCACCAGAGCGCCATTGGGTTGAGCAAGGGAGACGATATAATCGCCCGCATGATAAGTCCGCTCACCGGTCTCGAAATCCGCTTTGGCGCGATGCACCTCGATGTTGTTTTGTATGAGAATACCGACCATTTTATCCACCGTGAGCCAGTCATGCTGTTTTGCAGGGATGATGTAGGTATATTCCGGGCCTTGATTGCCTTTCTCGATTATACGTTGCGCTTTGAAAACCTTATTACGCAATAATAGCTCCCTGTTCTTGGCCGCAGTTTCCAGTAAAGCATAGGTGCTGATTTCCTGCTGCCGAACCATATTTGAAAGCCGCCACCATCCACCCGGCCAGGGATTTGGAAAAACCTGCATCGGCTCATATTCAGCATGACTGCGGCCGTGAGGCCTGAGCTGGTGTGGATGGATATAAATCGGCCAGACTAAACGCGCACTGGCTGTCTCGGTAAGCATCCCTACGATATTGCGATGGTTTGTTGACATATGAAAAGAAGGAAACCACCAGCCGGTATAGGGCGCTCCGGCTACAATACCTGTCATACCCGCACGCTCTAAAGCAATCTGCATATTCGCTCCGACCAGCTCATGTTCCATCCAGTTCAAAGGATCAACATTCGGATTAATCGGGTCGTGATACGGAGGCACATATAATCTTGCTCCGTAACTTCCCATCTGGTGGATGTCGAGGTACATCTGCGGAATCCATTCATGATATACGACCTTAGCGAACATTTGCGATTCTTTGAGAGAGAGCATATATGAATCCCGGTTGTTGTCATGTCCGGCATAATGATGGTAAAGATCCGGCAGAGGCGAGCCTTGATACTTGGTGCCTCGTGTTTTTTCAACCCATTCAGAGACCATTTCTGCACCATCGGGATTAAAAGAACCAAAGAGAAGAAAGACGGTGTTTTGTAATATTTCCCTTGTCTGCTTGTCGTTGGCGGTTGCCAGTCTATAAGCGAGTCCCGGCGCCATTTGTACGGCGGCTATTTCCGTTGCATGCAAACCACCGCTGACCGCAACGACACTTTTGCCTTCATCAATCAACTTAGCGATTTCCGCCTTGGAGCGCCCTCTTGGGTCGGCCAAATTGCGACTAATCTCAGAAAGGCGCTCCAGACGGGTCATATTTTCCGGCGCACTAATGATTATAAGAATAAAAGGATTGCCAAGTGTTGACTGGCCTAAATCTCTTACCAGTATACGGTCTGAGGCGGAATCTAATTTGTGATAATAATCAACTATCGATTTCCACGATGCCAACTTACCATCGGCGCCCAAATCAAATCCGAAATATGAATTCGGCGTTGGAATGGATTGTGCCTGGAGAGATTCTTGAAACATTAACGTCTGACATAATGTAACCAGACAACCGATGAGGATACATTTCTTAATCATTATAAAATTACCTCCTTTACTGCCTCCAGCCATTTTTACTCGAAATGCAAAAACTATCTTTAATATTGTTTTAGAACTCATTCGTTCCTCAACAATCCCTATAAAGCATGGGAAACTTAATTCTTTCTCGGGTGTGTCGCCCCTTGACTTAGAGCCTATCCAAATAACCCGCTCTATTGCGGCCGGCTGCAAAGCCCGATGCCTGCGTTGTCGGCCAAAAATGTTCTCAACGTGGAGAAAACCACTTCTGGCGAGCCTTTTTGGCCTGCCGCCTTGGCCTCGGACTTTTCGCTCGGCCTCATAACGACCCAGTTATTCGGATAAGCTCTTAATTCTAAGGAAGGACGTGATAAAACGCAACTACTAAAGGGGCTTCGGGAATATTATATCATCAATCCACGCAGTATCGTCGCCTCCGGATTCCGAACCATCCTTTGAATAGGTCCACTCAAAAGTTCTTGTGCCCATTGTCACGGGGAAGGATATCTGAATCCAATCCTGCTCACCTGACCATTCGTCCTGCTCTACTCCATCAATGTAGAAGTTCAAACAGTCATAACTTGACTCAGAAGATACTTTGCAATAAAAGCTGATTTCACCCGAAGTACAATCAAGTTCTACTCTCAAAGTTGAACGTTCGTCGTCTTCAATTGAGCCGGCCCTTGCACTATAAGTGCCTGAATTCCGTTCTTCTGAAGTAACAAACCAGTTAGCATCACCAGAGAACTTCCAGCTAACGCTGCTGAAATCGCCTGTTTCAAACTCTTCTATAGATGGGATGACAGGTGAGTAGCTACCCGTCAGGCTGACGGTAGTGATTGTCTGTGGTGCAAGCGCCAACGGTTGTGACTCATCGAAAGTTCCTGAATATTTCGTATGCTCTGTTTCGCTGGTTCGGTATACCCTGGAGCTGTCCGGAGAAAAACCTCCCAATGAAAGCGTTAGATCGATATCAATATCCGAGACGTTGATGATTACAACGGACAGCTCTGTATCATTGTCGCTCTTAAAGGCCGAGATGCGCAGGCCGCTCGAATCGGTCGAGGCCTCGACGCGATACCAGCCGGGGTCTGTAAATGCGGTGTACTGCTTAAAGGCATAATATGTGTGGTTAATTGTATAGCTGGGATTGGCCTGCCAGGGGAAATCGAGTGTTACCAGACCGAACTCTTCTCCCCAGAACAGATTGAAATAGAAATATGAGCATACGCCCTCGTGGACGAGGCTGTTGTGGATGTGGCGTGCCGTGTTCAATGCCACACTAAATGGCTTTTCATTGCCCCCCCGTGAATACTCTGTCTGGAACAAAGGCTTGTCACCGTACTTAGCAGCAAAACTCTGCATGGCCGGGATGAATGAGTCGGGATTGTCATAGTCACCATCAGGATAAAGGTGATGAGCATATCCATAGACATGACTGGGATCAATAAGTGCGTCGATAAATGCCCGTGAGGCGCTGCAGCCGAAGGAATCAGGAGCGAGTAGCTTTGGCATATCGGTCATTCGAGAAGCCAGCTCCTGATATACCGCCTCGAAAGCCAGGTTGTAGCCTGCACATTCTGCCGTCTCGGTAGGTGTGAATTTGCAGGAATCCCAGTTGACCTGCCAATCCGGCTCATTTTGAACGCTCACATAATCGGCGTTTATGCCATGATTGGAATACACCTCCAGACTGTCCGCCCACCACTTGGCGAACTCTCTGTATTTATAACCGCCGCCGGGATATCGAGCGAGAGTTCCCGGTGCTGTACCTTCATTGCCTATAAGATAAGCGGGCGGTGCCCCGGAAATAAGCAAGATCTTTAACGGACGACCTAAGGAAGATTCCGCCGCAGCAATGATTTCATTGGAATAGATTTCCCTAATATCGTAAGTGTTTTGTAAACTTAATATATCGAGACCTAATTGTCCGAAGAGTACATCGTAGATTTCATTTTTCAAGGGGTGGGCAAGCAACCAATTCGGATACCAGGTACCGGAGGCGCCAAAACCTTCAAGCTCCTGATATACAGTACCCATATCCACAGAGCCGGCAGCGTTAGGTTTGGGAGGTTCGGGCGGCTCAGGAACTCCTCCCAATACCTCTACATCGTCAAGGTAGAAATTTACTTCCGGCGCCGGCCTGAGAGATGAGTCCATTGGTTATCATATCCGTTTGTTTGATCCACACGGGTATAGCTGACGCCGCGGTCATCTCTTTGTTCGATAGTCGCAATGATTTGATCGATGGAGGAACCTTCGAGTTTCATCCATGCGGAAATGGTGTAAGTTTCTCCCGGAAGCATCTTGCCTAACACCGATTGTTTAATTCCTTCCCAGAAAAAGCTCCTATTTGTGGCGTACCCGCAGTAGCTTCCGCTTCGACTGAACGTCGACGTTGAGAGGTCGCAGCCACGGCCGGCCCAACCCGCGGTCCCTTCTTCAAAGCCCGGATTGACCAGGAGATTTTCAACGGCGTCCCCGCGGTTAGACATTAAGGATGACAACAACAGCAGAAGCAATAGCTGCCGGCTTGTGATATTGTTACAGACCTTCATTTCTGTTACACCTCCTTCAACAATATTTCGTTCTTCCCGTATATTCCCCCTTTACAATAAATTTCACTTCACTGCTCCACATTTACTATTCTATAATACCATACTTCCACTAAAAACACAAGCCGTAGTGACTCTAAGATAAAATTAAGTATTATATATAAATTCGATTTTGTGCCATCAGGCGCGTTGGCTGAAGCTTAGACGAAAGCGGTGAACTTCCCTCTATATTTTATTCAATCTTACCGTCAAAGATGTGAATCACACGATGTGCTCTCTGGGCGATCATCTCATCGTGTGTCACAAGGATGACGGTCCGGCCCTCGGCGTGGATCTCCTCGAAAACTGCAAGAATCTCAGCTCCCGAATGCGAATCAAGATTACCGGTCGGTTCATCAGCCAACAGGATGGAAGGCTCATTTACCAGAGCACGTGCGATTGCAACACGCTGGCGTTCACCGCCGGACAACTCGTTAGGCAGGTGACGTATTCGATGACTCAAACCAACCTGCTCAAGGGCACGTTTGGCGCGAATCCTGCGGTCTGTTGCGTTGACTCCCCCAAAAACCATTGGAAGCTCGACATTTTCACAGGCTGTAGCCCTGGGCAGCAAGTGGAAGCTCTGAAAAACAAAGCCAATCCTGCGATTTCTTATCTCGGCCAGCTCATTGGGGTTCAGGCCTTGTATGGCAACGCCGTCGAGGTGATACGTCCCGGACGTAGGGGTATCGAGACAGCCCAAAATGTGCATAACGGTGGACTTGCCCGAACCTGATGGGCCAAGTACGGCAATAAACTCCCCCGCCTCTATCTGCAAATCCACACCCTGGTCGGGATAGAAGTATGGCGCGCGCAACTTTAGGCAAAGGCTTGGCTGTTTCAGCGTTTCCACTTTACGTGCCCGTTTAGCCTTCACCATAGCCCACGTTTCCACAAGCCTCCCTGCGATTCCGGACGGTCGGATTTCCCGAGTCCGGTTCTGGTCTCGGCTCTGTGCGCAATTTACCGGATAAGGGTCTTCCCATGGAGTCTGAGGTTTAAGCACTGGTTCACATACACCCCGAGATTCCATGGTTCACCAATATCCTCGTCCCAGGAAGCCACAGACGCACTTACCCCAGTTCTGTGTCTGGACATATGTGGCTAATCTGGAACCACCGAGTACCCAGAGCCCCTTTGCCCTGCATGGGAGTTACCCAAGTCAGGGATGACTTCAAGAGTCATCTCGGAAGACATTACTCTCCCTTCATAGCTCCTACGGGCTCATGCGTCAGACCAAGCCCCTCCCATCGCCTCGTTTCCCTCGTACGATGGGTCTTTGCAGGTTGTCACCAGTCCCTGCTGGGAGTTGGCCCTTCCCGACGTTATCTCCACAATCCTTGTATAGGTGCTTGGACCCCTACCCCGTGGTGCTCCTTTGGTGCTCATACCCGTTTCTTCCCAAAGGACTGCGGCCTCACCGTAGCTCTGAGCAGTTCGGCACACCAGATTACCGCCACATGGCAACTTCAATGGCGAGGATAATTTCGGGGCTGCAGTCATTCCGTTATGTTCAGGCTCCCATACTTGCTATGCCCTCAGGTTGCTCCCACCACTGAGCTACTTATATTCCCAGGGCGGCCGGACAGTTTACGCCACGCAGTACTCATGTGGTTACCCAACATGAGCAGTGGTATCGCTACGTGCCTGAATCGGGTAATTGGCACGACGGGACTTCCACCCGTTGGATTGCGGCCTTGTCGGCTGCTCCCAGAGCATGCACCTCAGTGTCACCCATAGGGTACACTTTGGTTACATCACGCAGTACCATAAATTGTTCGTGGTTCATATCCACCTACTCATATCGCAAGGCCTCGACCGGGTCAACTGAAGCGGCACGACGTGCCGGAAAGAACCCGGCGGCCAAAGCAATCAATGTCAGGACCGAAGAGATAATCAAAGCAGTAGCCAGGGAAAGCTCCGGCCGACCCAGATATGCCAGCCCCTCGTTATCCATTGGGATTTGTCGGATAAGCAATAACACAACCCATGAAAACAGCAGCCCAAGCACACCGCCGGCAAGCACAAGAGCGAATCCTTCCAGCAGGTATTGCCGCAGGATATGCACAGGTTTTGCCCCGACCGCCATTTTGATTCCAATTTGGCGAGTGCTGTCCTGGACCAGCACGAACATTATATTCGCAACACCCACGCCGGCTACAATGAGCGTCAGTGCCCCAATCAGGAGCATAAACACACGCATCCCAATACCCACATCATCAATGATTTCAATGATTTCCTGTGTGTCGAAGATGTTCCACACACGAGGGTCGTGTGAGTCATACCCATGCCGGGCGGCCAACAGCGCCTTTATGGTGGCTTTTGTTCTCTGGGCGGCAGCGGGGTCTTTGGGTCTATAGAGAATCCCGCTGACATATCGCCACCCGAGCAGGTTTTCGAAGGTCGAAGCAGGAATGAAAATCAAGTCCCTGTCGACTGTGTAATACGAACTTAACTGCAGTTTGGGACGCATGACACCGATCACCGTGAAAGGCATGTTCATGATTCGCACAGTTTGTCCTACCGCGGACGCCCCACCAAAGAGCTTCTCTTTGATATCGTTGCCTAAGAAGACAACCCGCCTGCGTTCACGTATATCCAGGTCGTTGATGAAGCGTCCCCCGTCTTGTGGAAAACAGCTTCGAAGATCGCGGAAAGCAGGTTCCACACCCACTATTTGCTCACTCATGGTGCGTTCGCCACAGGCAATTTCCCGAATCGTGGTCCCGAATTCAGTACAAGCGAGTTCAGCCTCTGGGACTTTGTTGTGTATAAGCTGCCCGTCCCGCCGGACAAATCCAATCCTCCTGCCTTTGGGAAAACCGGCATAGGGTCGTGATGTCACACCAGCGGCTATACGCACTAAACCGCTGCCCTGTCCTTTTTGTCCCTTCAAAAGTGCTCGATGCACGCTCTCTCCAAAAGCTGACAAGACGGTAATGCTCACCGTGCCCCAGACGATACCAAATAGAGTCAGGGCAATTCGGATTCTGTCTTGCCTGAGCTGTCGAATTAAATGCGATACCGAACTCATAGGCCTCCAAATCCTAAAGAGCGGACCGGGTCCAGGGACGCCGCCCGCCTTGCGGGAAAGTAACCAGCCAACAAACCGATGCCTCCGAGCAGGACCACGGTAACAAAGCACACAATTGGTGACATCTCCGGCACACCAAGCTGCTCAGGCAGTGGCACTATGCCCATCATAGTTGTCACAATCCACGAGATTAAAAAACCAGCCATACCACCTGCTATAACAAGCACAAGGGCCTGCAACAGGAACTGGGCAAGGATATGGCGCCGCTTGGCACCTACGGCTATCTGGATTCCTATCTCGCCGGTCTTCTGCCCGACGAGCAGATACATGATATTCGCCACGGCGATTCCGCCTACCAGCAATGTAAACACCCCGCACAGTCCCAGCAGGGTGTTAAAGCCAAGGAAGAAATAGAATATGAACTTATTTGCTTCGGAGATGTCCCAAAGCAGAAGAGTTTCGGTATCAGCAGGATCGAAGCTACAGATTCGCGCCAAGACCTGATAGACTCTCTGTGTGACAAAGGATTGCTTCCGAGGGTCCCTGGCGCGGTACACGAAGTTCTTGATATAATCCTTTCCAAAAACAGAGGTCATCGTGGAAGCGGGAATATAGGCGATGCGCTCGTCCGGCCCGCTGTCGTAACTGCTGGTCTGTAACTTGGGTTTCAGCACGCCAATGACGACGAAGCCTGTGCCCTGAATAAACAGCGTTTCACCGACCGCTTTGGCGTCACCGAAAAGCTCTTCTTTGATGCCGTTGCCGATAAAAATAACTCGGTGTCGCTGCTCAATATCCTGTTCGTTTATAAAGCGCCCTCCGGACTGTGGATAGATATGGCGCAGGTCGCCAAAACAAGGGTAAACGCCCCCAACATAAGTCCGATCATCACGACTGCCGTGAATTATCGGTTGGTCCCACAAGCTGAGCTCGGGGCTGACCGCCTCAAGCTCAGGGATTTCGGAGGCCAGCTTCAGGACGTCCTCAGCTCTCAGACGAATGGGGCGGCCTTTTGGAAGACCCTCAAATGACAAGCTGGTCTTCATGGGCCAGGCGATGACTATACCGTCGCCCATACCATGCATACGGCGAGATTGGTAGCGCTTTAAGCCCACACCGAACGCAAGGAGTAACACCACGGCCACCGTTCCCCAGGTGATGCCAAGTAAGGCAAAGAAGGTACGCAGCTTCTGAGTCCGTAAGTCTCGCGCAAAGAGAACAAGCGAAGGTAAAAGATTCATCACTCTATCTCCTCGTAGGTTCGCTCCAGCACGCGCTCGCCCTCATCCAGTCCGGATACAATTTCAGTCATTAGTCCGTCACTCAATCCCGTTTCGATCTGCCTTGTTTCGCCGCTGCCGGTCGGTTCTTTGAGGACCTGGACAAAGGCTTCGGCTTTTCTCCTCTCAATAACACGTTCAGGCAGAAGCAGAACGTTATCTTTCTTCTGAACCAGGATGTTCGCCGTAGCTGAGTATCCCGCCCGCAGAACCACATCCTCGGGCCTCTCGAAAGAAAAACGCACTTCGAAAACGGTGGCATTGTCCCTCTTTTGGGCCTTGAGGCTTATCTCGTCAAGCGTCCCCTCGAGCAGACACTCCGGCAGCGCTCCGACCTGAATACGGGCCTCCATACCTTCCTTGAGATGCCCCACATCGATCTCATCGACCGTTCCTTGAAAGACAAGCGTATCCATGTCCGCCAGGACGCATAGGACTGTACCGCCGGTCCGAGACCCCAGGGCCTCGACCGGGTCTCCAATATTGACCCGGCGTTCGAGTATATAGCCGTCGATGGGAGATGTCACCACTGAATCGATCACTTCATCGTCCATGACGACTCTCCCCTCCTTGAGCAGATCAAGCTGCTCTTCGGCCCGCACCCGACCCAGCCGCGCCTGCTCGTACTGACGCTCCATCTCCTTCTTGCCCATCATCACACTCATTATCTTCGCGAGAAGGTTCTCCTTATCCCTGAACTCCACTGCTCTTTCTTCGTTCAGTTTCGCTGTTTCAACCGACCGTTTAACAGCCACAGAATCGAAGGGGGTAGGATTAGGTTTGACCTTCACAAGAGGATCACCCACACGCACTTTTTCACCCATGCGCTTGTAGACCTGGCTGATGATGCCCGATATCTGAGGCTTCACCTCCACCTCGAATTCCGGACCAATCGTTCCTGTGCCAACAGCCTGCCGTTCAATCGTTCCGCGGGTGACCTCGACATAACGGATGTCCGATTGTTCTTTGCCGGCAAGGCCTTTGAACACGGCAAAAAAAGCTACGGCGACAATTGCCAGGACAAGAAGCCATTTCCATACTTTCATGTGATACTTACCTCCATCAGCAGGGTAGAACCCAACAGCATCTGTGAGATCATCTACTGTATGCAGCCATACTCACGGCCTTTCTTCCAAAATAACATCTTTGACTATCGTAATCGTGAGCTGGGTAAAAGAATACGACACGTTATCTTACCGTGAAATAAACGTAATAATATCCAACGAACAAAACCATGTCAAGTAACCTATAAACCTATGCAAGGCAGGCACTTCAATTCACCCGATTCTTGTAATCTGAAATATGATATTTCCCTTGCGATTCAGAGCATCGCCAAACAACACACGGCAATCTCAAATAATCAATATCGAAGTTGAAAATTCGCTCCGGACGAAATCCACTCACGGCGTAATCATTTATCATTTTGAAAAGGGCCTATACCAAATCGGTATAGGCCCTGAATTGCCTGAACTCGCGTAACCGCACCTGTGCCTGCGAAACCCCCATGTGCAGGCGGGTACAAGTGACACGAATCTGCTATATATCAACCGCGCGCTCCATTTCTTGCTTTGCAAGAAGCAATGGGGGCGAGCCAAATCTCTGCTTAAGGTGCCGGCTCTGGTTCCGGTTCTGGAAGCGGCAGAAGCAGACGAATATCGTCAAAGTACGCTGTACCTGAACCGCCAGCTTGCGGATTGGTCTTATCGCCGAAACCAAGGGCAATCGTATTGACATTGGTTAGGTT